>JBAXNW010000036.1:0-43698 GCA_037133555.1 Bacteroidota bacterium | reverse complement strand
TTTATGCGATTCTCAAGCATTTGTTATTTTTTAACTTTCGGATAGTTGTGATAATTTATATTTTGATCATCTTCATCATCAGAATAAATATGCCCATTAGCTATTCCTGAAAATGTCCCTAATACACCATATTCCATTCCTAAATCGGGAAAATTACTCTGATTGCAATTTTTAGTAAAATAAACAAACTCCATTCTCACATTTCCCATTGCATCTGCATGTGTTAAATGATATTGATCATTATCTAGATTAACTAATTCTTGATTGTTCTCATAAACCTTAGTATTATTCCCTTTATCTTCACAATCAAGAAACCTAACCATTGACAATCTGCAACTGCCTTCAAACTCAGTCCCACAAGCTATTGGCTCCCATCTTAGCACAGCATAATCTTCACCTGTACTCCCAAATAGATCTGAAGGAACAAGGCAAAAATGCATTTCTATATTGTTGTATGCAGAAGAAGACCCTGTTTGACCATCTTTTCTGTTTTGATTATTATGGTCTTCAGAATCAAAATATATTGATACTTCTTGATAATCTGTACCAGTAATACTGTTATGGCAATTACCCATTTTGAAAACACCGACATACCCACAATCCCCAGTACTTTTTATAATTTTAGGAACACTATCTTCAACAGTTAAAATAACTTTAATTAAAGTACCCGGATCAACTCCAATTTCGGGGCTTTCTTTAGGTAAAGAATCTTCATCTTTAATTGGATTTACTTTGGGGTCATAGATTGTTTCTTTTTTACCAAATTGCGAGAAATCAAACTTTAGTATTTTGGGTTTATCGACATTTTTTGATAAAACTGTTTCATCTTTTGAACAAGAATATATTGTAACACCTGATATTATTAGAAAACTTGCTAAAAGTAATTTTATTTTTTTATTCATTTATTTAATATTTATAAGATAATTTTTATCAATTGACCACTGACGCTGGAATTACTGAACATTGCAGTAAGATCGCATAAATTTTCTAATCTGGTATTTATGAAACCGAAAATACTTATTCAATTTAGGGGATAGAATCTCCAATATTTATGTAATTTTGCAATAACTCCTTTATCAACTTAAATACATGTCTCCACAGGCAATTTTTAAGTGTTTTAACCGCCGCTGCAAACTTAAAGGAGGCTTTGCAGCGGCATTTTTATCGGAATCGCATATTTGGTAAATTTTTAAATAATTCTTTAGCTAAAGACTGCAAAGCTAGACTACTTCATTGGAATAAAAAAGCATACTTTTGGATTTCAACTATTTATGTGACGCTATGGAATTTTAATGGATGTAAATAATAGCATACAAGCATTTTACAAAATAAAAATAATTTTTTTTGTGTGATGGTTTTGTGATGAAAAATCAAAAAACAAGGATCATTGGTCAATATTCCATCTTATTGGGATTTAATAAATATTGCTAACTAAGGTATCATTCAAAATATGGAAAAGAAAAAATATATGATCGTTGATGATAATCAACTGGCGCAAAAAGCACTTTTAACCTTGATGAAAAGCCACACAGATTATGAATGTATAGGCCAATATTACAGTGTAATTACGGCTTTGTCTGCCTTACAGGATAAAAGTCCGCAATTTATTTTCTTAGACATCGAAATGCCGCATCTGAGTGGATTTGAACTGATCAGACATCTAGATACATCGGCAAAAGTAGTCATTACAACTTCTCACCGTGATTTTGCCGGCGATAGTTTTGATTATGGTGCATTGGATTTTCTTTCCAAGCCTGTGAATCCTGCCCGTTTGCTTGATACCCTCCTGCGCGTAAACAGCGTTCTTGATATGGAAGATAAGGCGAAAAACAATCTTACGGCAAATCAGAAAAGCAGCAGAAAGCTCGATTTTCTGATGGTTACCAGATTAAGACAAAAAGAAATACTGGGGATTAAAAAAAAAGATATCTATTTAATTAATAAAGTGGCAAATACAACTGAAATTACGGTAGATGACGGGAGTAAATATTATCAATATTCTACCTTACATGATTTAATGGATAAATTATCTCCGGATAATTTCTCATTTGTAAACAACCGTTATATTATAAATTTGAAGAAAGCGTTTACGCAGGATGGCAAAACAATACTGCTTAAAAACGGAAAATTTTTAAAAATTGCAGCTGACTACCAGGCCAATTTTAAAAAGCTTATGAAATAGAATTTTATTTATTTTGGCTGTAGTTAAGAATAGCGTTGGAAATTACACTTCTCGCAATACATAAATTTAAAAGCTATTATTCTTATTTTCAATTAATCCATAAGATACTGAAAACAAATTTCCTTTACTTTTTTTCTGATAAAAAAAGTAACAAAAAAATCAGCGCTTACGGTAATTTTGCTAAAATCAAGCCGGATTGAATACCTGCCGCGCCCCCAGCCGTCACGATATAAACATTCTCTCTTTGAACAGACAAACTTCCTTTCGTGACTTCGGGAGCGCTGCGCAGGCCATCGCTCATTCAATCCGTCTTGATTTTTTACGCAAAATTCCCGAAGGCGCGTCCTTTGCCTGACGGCAATAAGTTTGCCGGCAACAATTCAATTATATTCAGTTTTTATCAATTGATTTCCACCAATTTATCCACGAAGAAGACCGACATCAAATCATTTACGTAACAAAACAAGCATTTAAAATAGCGGTGGGTCTGGAAAGCAATACAGTATAGCGAAGTTTAGTAATAAAATCAAAGCTAAAATGCTTATTTCGCTATAAATGTATTGCGCAGAGATTTTAAATGCGTAGTCCCGATACATCGGGATGATTTGCAGTCTTGACTTTTTGTTTTGTGTCAAGACAAAAGTAAAGTAAAGAAATAAAAAATCAGATTGCTAAAAAAAACATTTTTCATAAACTTATGAATATTAGTCAGTCGGGGACGTAGACCTGAAGGACTACAGAGTTGCAGTTAATTATTTTTAAGTACTAACAGCACTTTGAATTTACCTTCTTCATTCGTGATATCCAGTTTGTAACGATCTTTATACAATAAATCTAAACGGTTATTGGTGTTTTTCAGGCCTTTGGCAGTAGATTTAACAGTGTTGTTATCGTTAGTAAATACTGTATTTTCACAATAAAAAATAATTTCTCCGGCATTACAATGAACGTTGATATGAATATACCCCTTGTTGTCAAAATCGGTATATTTAAAGGCATTGTTGAAAAAGGCTTCAAAAATCATGGGAGGCACCACATAAAGTTTGGGGTTTCCTGTTATTTCAATTTGTAACGCTATGTTTTGGTTGACGATTTTTTCAAGTGCGATATAATTTTGCAAGAAGCTGATTTCATCATCCAGCGGAACCCATTCATTTTCGCTGTCTTTTACCACGTATTCCATCAGATCGGAAAGGTTTATTAAAATACCCGGTGCTTCATCCGACTTTTCGAGTACCAGCGAATAAATACTGTTGAGGCTGTTGAAAAAGAAATGGGTATTGATCTTGGATTTAATCAGCTCTATCCGGGTAATAAACTGCTGTCTTTCTAATAAAATATTAGCCTGCAATAGTTTATTGGCTCGAATTGCATCTTGATAGATCCTGAACATGGTAAAAAAACCGACAAACAATGTATTCCGAAAGAATATCCCAAAATAGTTCCAGTATAAAAAAACATCTTGCTTTACTTTTACAAACAAAAGAATATCATTCTTAAGCATCTGAAATTCAATGCTGGTTATCATTAAAAGGATTAATATTAAGTATAGGAAATAATATAGGAATTTTTGACGGGTAAAAAATCTTGGAATCAGCCAGAAATAATTGAGGTAAATAACGATAATGATAAGCAAAAGAGAAATATATTCTTCATTAATATCTATAGAAGGAAAACGCAACACAGAATTTTGTGTAAAATAAAAAAAAGTAAGTATCCAGAATCCAATATGAAAAATAATTTCAAGAATCGTTTTCTTATTCATAGCAATTGTTTTTTTACAAAAGTAAAAAAACAAGCTATTTTAACAAAATATTTTTTTAAGTTCTCCTATAAATTTCATTTTTAAATAAATAGAATGAATTAAGTGAGCGGGTGATTGGGAATCACCTGCTCACTGTTGGAAATTATCATAAATTCTCAAATAAGGCTTTACTGGTAAAAGTAATATTAACATATTTAAACTGTTTACTTTCTTCATCTCTTTTCAATAGTTGAGCAGGAATATTGATCCAGATGTAAGCATTTTCAAATTTTCCCAGACTAAATTCAAAACAGACTGTTATTATTCGTAAATTTGCAATCTTAGACTTGCATCAAAATATTTTGAATCGCAAAAAAATACAAATTGAAAATAGCAGCTGTATCAAGGCTCTGAGAGACATAAAATTAAGTTTAGCCAAAATTACTGATGATTATTCATCTCTACTTAAAAGTACGTTAAGAACTTTAAGCACTTAAGACACGCTAAGTATTATAGGCACTTAAGACACGCTAAGTACTTACATCCCCCTTGATTCGCATTAATTGATAAAGACTATGATCGAATTCGGATTGATGATAATTTTTACGATAGGAATTATGTTGCTGGCAACGATTGCGATCTGCTACTTCCCATTGAAATACAAAGCAAATCTGGCGGCAGCTGCAATATTGGGCAATGCCATCCTCACTTCCTGGCTTGCTTTTCCTGCCCTTTACGGAACAATTGTAGAATATTCCTTTTATACCGGGGCATTGATGGGAAATATCCCGCTCAAAATCGATGGTTTATCTGCCTGGTTTATACTGATTATTAATTTTACTTCCATAAGCGGCATTATCTATGGGGGTGGCTATTTAAAAGCCTATACGGCTTCTGATTCCAAAACAAACCTACACTGGATTTTATTTATTATTTTCCATCTTTCGATGCTATGGGTTTGTATGCTGCAACACGGTCTGGCTTTTCTGATTGCCTGGGAAGTAATGTCGCTTTCATCCATGCTGCTGGTGATTTTCGATCACCATAAGCCGGCAACCATCAAAGCAGGTCTTAATTACCTGGTTCAGATGCACATCAGTGTGGTATTCCTTACGATAGGTTTTATCTGGGTTTATTTTCAGACGGGTAGTTTTAGTTTCGATGCTTTTCATACTTATTTTGGTGCAAACTCAAATATCTGGCTGTTTTTAATTTTCTTTTGCGGTTTTGGGTTTAAGGCTGGTTTTATTCCTTTTCATACCTGGTTGCCCCATGCTCATCCGGCAGCACCTTCGCATGTATCAGGAGTGATGTCGGGTGTTATTGTAAAACTGGGTATTTATGGCATTATTCGAATGATTTCTTACCTTAAATCTGATTTTTTACTGCTGGGCGAAATTATTGTAAGTGTTTCAGTATTAACAGGATTATTTGGAATATTAAATGCAGCCATTCATCGCGATTTTAAAAGGATGCTTGCTTATTGCACTATTGAAAATATCGGCATCATTGGAATAGGCATTGGCATTGGCTTGATGGGAATAGGCAATAACGCTCCCCTACTCTATTATCTAGGATTTGGCGGTGCTTTACTCCATGTTTTGAACCATTCCCTTTTTAAATCCTTACTTTTTTATGCTGCAGGTTCGGTTTACCAGCAAACCCATACCCGGAATATGGAAAAGCTGGGTGGCTTGATCAAATACATGCCTAAAACAGCCATCATTTTCTTAATAGGTGGTATTGCCATTGGAGGCATTCCTCCTTTCAATGGTTTTGTGTCGGAATTTGTAATTTACAGTGGATTACTTGAAGGTATGAAATCGAGCAGCTTAAGCCAGTTAAGCCTACTCATACTTAGTTTTGCTGGCCTCAGTATCATCGGAGGTATTTCTATACTTACGTTTACCAAAACTTTTGGTATTATATTCTTAGGCAACGAAAGACAAAACTTAGCTCATCCGCCTCAGGAAGTTTCAAAACGCATGTTGTGGCCACAATACCTCATCATAGCTGCTATGTTAAGTATTGCCTTTTTCCCACAGCTATATATGAATGCCATCAGCAGTATTTTACAACAGTTGATTGCTTCCCGTTCAGGTTTTGAACCGTCTGGTTTTATGAAATACACAACTATCATTTCAAACATCAGTATCTATTCTGCTGTATTTATTGGTGTAGCTGCCATTAGTTGGGGTATTCGTTCTATGATAGTTAAACAAAATACAGATAGCAGAGAACCCAGCTGGGGTTGTGCCTATGTTGGGACTTCTCAGAAAATGCAATATACCGGCAAATCATTTTCGAAACCACTGAGTAAAACGCTTAATTTCTTGCTCATTGAAAAAAAGCAATATACTGAATTGCAAGTTAATGAAATTTTTCCTGCAAAAAGAAAATATGCTTCCTCTTATTTTGATTTATTTGAGCAGCTTATCATCAAGCCATTTACCAGACGATTGGTATATTGCGGAAACTATTTTAAATTTATACAAAATGGCAGGATACAATCTTATGTAATATACGGTATTGTATTTATTATTGCTATTTTTGCGTTGACAGTTTTAAATATAATTCAATGATTGTAACAATATCATTTGTAATCATACTGATAATCAGCACACTTCTTCTAAGTCTATTAAATGATAAATGGAAGGGAATGCTTGTATTTTCTACGATTTTGGTATTTGCATTCATTTCTTCTTATTATGCAATTCTGGCACTCTCGGGTGAAATTTTTGAAGTTCTATTGCCAGGGAGTTTAATAACTGGATACATCCCAATCAGAATAGACGCCTTGTCTGCTTGGTTTTTGCTCATCATCAATTTTGTATTTTTAAGTGGAAGCTTCTATGGGCTCTTTTACATGAAGACCTATACCGTTGAGAAAAACAATAACAGTTTGTATTCTTTAGCTTTCGTTGTTTTACATGCTTCTCTCATTGGAATTTGTGTCATTCAAAATAGTTTGGTATTTTTAATTTTCTGGGAGATAATGTCACTTACTGCATTTTTACTCATTATTTTTGAACACAATAAAACAGCTACCATCAAGGCAGGGCTGAATTACCTGATTCAATCTCACATTTCCATTATCTTTCTGATGATAGGTTTTATATGGGTTGCTTTTAAAAAAGGCAGTTATGATTTCAATGCCATTGCCACTTACAGCCACGAAAATCCAAGGGTATCCATTTTATTATTTTTATGTTTCCTCATTGCATTTGCTATTAAAGCTGGCTTTGTCCCTTTTCACACCTGGTTGCCTTATGCCCATCCGGTTGCACCTGCACATATTTCGGGTATCATGTCAGGCGTTTTGATAAAAATGGGAATATTGGGAATATTGAGAATGTTGTTATTGATAAAACCCGATTATACAACAGTTGGTTATCTCATACTGTTTATCTCTGTTATTTCAGGACTTTATGGTGTGATGCTGGCCATAATACAGCACAATCTCAAGAAACTACTTGCTTACCATAGCATTGAAAATATTGGCATCATCGGAATGGGCATCGGGATTGGCTGTATCGGAATGGGAACGGCAAATCAAACCCTTGCACAACTTGGATTCGCAGCGGCCCTCTTACATACGTTGAACCATGCATTGTTTAAATCCTTGTTGTTTTATACTGCCGGCAATGTCTACCAGGCAACGCATACATTGAATATCGAGCAATTGGGTGGTTTGATTAAGAAAATGCCTCAAACGGCATTTTTATTTCTCATAGCTGCCATTGCTATCTGTGGAATTCCTCCTTTTAATGGATTTATCTCAGAGTTTTTGATTTACAATGGATTGTACTATTGGATGCTGAATGCAAGTCTGCTTTCGTTGATTGCCATTGTATTTACATTGTTGGCCTTGGTTATGGTTGGAGGATTGGCATTGTTATGTTTCACCAAAGCTTTTGGAGTGGTCTTTTTAGGAAACCCAAGAAAGGAATTTCAACTCGAAATCAAAGAACCTCCTTTTTTTCAATTGCTTCCGCTTTACTTTATTGTTTTTTTTATTATTTCTATTGGATTGTTTCCTGTATATTTCCTCAATTTGCTTATTAAACCTGTATCGTTGTTAACAGCCTTTCCATATACGAATGTTCAGGATCTGCAAATTATCAACTTTGAAGTACTACAACCTATCAGTTTAGCAATGTGGGGTTTAATTCTTCTTATTTTCAGCCTCTTTTTACTAAGAAATTTCATATTAAAACAGCGAACAATAAGTATTGATGCAACTTGGGGATGTGCCTACAATGCCCCAACGGCAAAAATGCAATATACTGCCAATTCTTTTGTTAGACCTTATCGCAAACTATTTCAACCTTTTTTATTGCTTTTTAAAAGCAAAAAGGAGATTTATGGAATTTTTCCCACTAATGCACATTATCAAACCCATGCTTACGACAAAATTGAAAAATGGTTGATCGACCATCCTATCAGGGCTATTAAGACTTTTTTGAGTCGTTTTTTGTTCTTACAGAATGGGAAATTACAATTTTATATATTATATGGAATCATTTTTATTGTTGCTGTAATTTGTATTCCATTGTTTTATGAAAAAATTAATCAATTTATTGAGTTTTTAAAACAACTTTAAAATGCTGAGCTTCATCTTAATTTTAATAGCAGCTGTCTTTTTTACGGGTATCATTGTCCGTACGAAAAGCCTGGCTTCGGGACGAAAAGGACCCGGAATATTACAACCCATTCAGGACGTAATCAGACTTTTTAAAAAAGGTGCTGTTTATAGCCATACCACTAGTTTTGTCTTTCAGATTGCACCTACCATCTACTTTTCGTCGGTACTAATGGCGATGATGGTGGTTCCATTCGGCCAATCCAAGGGTTTTATCAGTTTTAACGGTGATTTTATTTTCTTTGCTTATGTGTTGACATTGGGCAAGTTTTTCAGTATTATTTCGGCCATGGATACAGGAAGTAGTTTTGAAGGCATGGGAGCCAGCCGCGAAGCACTTTATTCGATGTTTGCCGAGCCTGCTTTTTTTATCTTAATGGGCTCTTTGGCTTTGCTAACAGGGCATACTTCTTTTCAGGAAATTTTTTCTGCTTTACACATAGGTTCTTATATTACTTATGCTCTGGCAATACTGGCTAGCTTTGTACTCCTGATGATTGCCATGATAGAGAACAGCCGTATGCCGATTGACGATCCAAAAACCCATCTTGAATTAACCATGATTCACGAAGTGATGATATTAGACAACAGTGGCTTCGATTTAGGATTGATACTTACTGCCGGCTACCTAAAGTTTGCTATTTACGGGGCATTGATAGTGAACCTTTATATTGGCGTTATCCCTTATGAATATACCATTCCCTTGTTCTTCATCCTGCAATTTTCCATGGCAGTCTTCATCGGATTGATAGAATCTTTTATGGCTCGTTTCAGGATGGGACACAATGCTCAGTTTATTTTTGCATTGACTTCGGTAAGTTTGTTGATTTTTTTCGGGGCGTTGCTCATCCTTGGAAAATTTATTTAATCCTTTAAAACATTAAAATATGATAAATGTATTGTTGATCACATTTTTAATCACACTTTTTTACATAGCCATTGCCAATAGAATGCTTACCTATGTGAAAGTATTGGCATTGCAGGGCGTATTGCTTTTCTTTGTAGTATTTCTCCAGCTGAACGAGATAAGTACTTTAAATCTGGTTTTAATACTTTTGGAAACCATTATCTTTAAGTCGATAGCGGTTCCGGTTTTTCTGGCCTACATCCTAAAAAGGAACCATATCACCCGGGAAGCAGAACCTTTTTTGCCAAATTTTGTATCCTTGATTATCACAACCATTATTGTGGTTGCTACTATATTATTAGCCAATAGCATACAGGATACACATCTGAACAAGATATTTTTTGTAGTGGCGCTGTCCACTCTTTTTACAGGACTTTACTTTATTGCAACAAGACGAAAGATCATCACCCACGTAATGGGTTATCTGATTATCGAAAATGGTGTTTTTGTATTGTCACTGGCAGTAGGAAACGAAATGCCCATGCTGGTAAACTTGGGTATTATGCTTGATATATTTGCATCAGTACTGATTTTAGGCATTTTCTTAAATAAAATCGGAGATGTCTTTAAGAATATCGACGTCAACCAACTCAGTAATTTGAAAGATTATTAAACGGACTAATTGAATACAATATGACTTTACTCTATCTGATACTGGCTTTTTCAATTGCCATCGCTCTTTTTTTCAACCGGAATAAAATCCTCAATTTCACGCTATTGGGTTTGTTCATCCTCCTTCAATGGGGATTTACAATCTATGCCTGTTTTCATTTCCGATCAACTGAACTTGAATATTTTACTTTCGATGCTTTAGGCTTACTACTTTTGATGACTTTGAGTATTATAACCATTCCGGCAGCCATTCACAGTTTAATTTATGTTAAAGACAATAAAGACAGTGCACAATCGAGAGGTATTTACTTTGGAGCCATCGTCGGTTTAATTACAGCTATTGGAGCCGGCTATCTTTCAAATCATATTGCAGTTACCTGGATCTTCACAGAACTAACCACTCTATGTGCATCTGCATTGATCTATCATCACCGCAATAAACTCGCATTGGAAGGCACCTGGAAATACATTTTTATCTGTGCCATCAGTATCACCTTTATTTTTATCGGCATCTTATTCCTCAGTATGTCGCTTATTCACACAGGCTCATCGGATCTCTCATTTAATAATCTAATTGCAAACAGCAATAAACTAGACCCATTTTGGTTGCGTTTATCTTTCCTGTTTATTTTCACAGGTTTTACCGCTAAATTAGGCTTAGTTCCCATGTACACTGCGGGCATCGATGCCAAGGACAAAGCACCCGGCCCTGCCTCGGCATTGCTTTCGAGTGTTTTGATGAACCTAGGCTTTGTTGGTATATTCCGTTTCTATGTTATCATCGCCAATACACCTCTGCATCATTGGGCGAATTTAGTCATCGGTATTGCTGCTTTTTTATCGATATTTGTTGCTACCGTATACATGGTAAAAGTAAAGAATATCAAACGAATGTTTGCTTATTCCAGCATCGAACATACAGGATTGGTCATGCTTGGTCTTGTTGCAGGAGGCATTGGATATTATGCTGCTATACTTCATATAGTATTGCATGCTTTTGTAAAATCAAGCCTTTTCTTTCAGTACAATCAGTTGTACAAAGTATTTCAAACAAAAAACATATATAGAATCGGTAATTATTTCAAATACAACACTACTGGAGCCATGGTTTTATTACTAGGATTTATTAGCGCAGTTGCTATGCCTCCATCAGGCTTGTTTGTGAGCGAATTTCTGATATTTAAAGCCTTGTTTGAAGCCAATCAAATTATTTTACTGATAACAGTCTTGTTATTACTAACATTGATAATATGGGCTTTTGGAAAAAACATTTTAAAAATCCTTTTCATTCCAGCTATAGACTTCGACGAAAAAACAGTAACGAAAATCAGTCCTTGGGAATCTGCAACTCAGTTTATTCTATTAGCAGGAGCGGTTTATTTAGGATTAAATCCACCGTTAGTATTTGTTCAATTAATTAAAGAAAGTGTAATGCAACTTCCAATATATTAACCATGATGTATACCACCGTAATAAACAATCAAACCATAGCACTTGCGAAAATTCCGCTCATTAGTTACACTTCCTTTTTTGAACTGAATACCGGATTCATCACCGGACATCCGGAAAGACATTGTGTTACTTATTTCGGATACAAAACAGGGCATCAAATAAAACTGATTTGCTGCATTGCAGATGACGAAAAACACGAAATCTATGTCTCTTCTTCTATTGTAGATATATCAGCAAGTTTGCCTTCTTTTACAGCCATTCATTTATGTTTTGAGAAATTTGAAAGAGAAATTCACGAAAACTTTGGCATTCCCTATAGCGATCATCCTTGGTTAAAACCGCTCAGATATCCCTTGAACCGATATAATCAAGCTGAAACCATAGCCAATTATCCATTTTACAGTATCGAAAGTGAAGAATTACACGAAGTTGGTGTTGGACCGATACATGCCGGTGTGATTGAACCTGGACATTTCAGGTTTATCTGCAATGGTGAACAGATTTTACATTTAGAAATACAATTGGGCTATCAACACCGAGGATTAGAACAATTATTCCTTGAAAAGAAAAAAATGCTCCAAAGATGTGCATTGTCCGAAAATATTGCAGGTGATACCGTTGTGGGGCATACTACCGCCTTTTCGCATTTATGGGAAAGCTTATGCGGTTTCAAAGCCACTGCAGATATTGAATTTGTCCGAACGTTGGCACTGGAACTGGAAAGAATTGCTATCCATACCGGCGACTTAAGTGCTGTTTGTGCTGATGTGGCATATCAATTAGGGAACGCTGTTTTCGGGAGGCTACGAACACCTATTATTAATTTTATGCAGGAATGGGGAGGTAATCGATTGTCAAAAGGTTTGATTAGACCAGGACACAATCAATATCCTTTTACGCAGGCATTGGCCGATCGACTGAAATTGATTTTAAATACATTTGAACCCGATTTTAACGAAATGTGTGCACAACTCTTTAAATTGCCCAGTGCTTCTTCCCGTTTCGAAAGAACCGGCGTCGTTTCTAATGAGGATGTTTTGTCAATAGGAACTGTCGGGATGTCGGCACGTATGAGTGGACTGATGCGGGATATTCGAACTTCTCATCCTTCTTTAAGTTATCCTGAGCTGGAACACCAAGCTATTATCAAGCACCATGGTGATGTATATTCCCGCGTACAAATCCGCAAATCGGAAGTGCAACAATCGATACAATACCTTAGGAAGTTGATAGAAAATCTTCCTGAATACGTTGAGAATAATATTCCTTTAAACATTCCTCAACCCGATGCTTTTACAATTTCATTGGTTGAAGGCTGGCGGGGTGAAATTTGCCATAGTGCAATTACAGATAGCAAGGGTGAATTATTAATCTATAAAATCAAAGATCCTTCGTTTCACAACTGGATGGCGCTGGCGTTGGCAGTAAGGAATAATGAAATATCAGATTTCCCGATTTGTAACAAGAGTTTTAATTTGTCCTACTGCGGACATGATTTATAAAATACATAAGGAAATATTATGCTTGATAATCTAAAAATTTTATACCATCAGGGTAAACAATTTATACCTGATGTAACATGCGCAAAACTTCCCGGCATTTTCAGGGGTAGACCTGTCATTAGTAACGAAAAGGTGGATGAAGCGCAATTGGTGGAATTATGTCCAATGCAAGCAATAACAGCCAATCCTGTAACAATAGATTTAGGTAAATGTAGTTTTTGTGGTGAGTGTGCCCTGCAATTTCCTGAAAAAATAAAGTTTACTTTAGATTATAAAATTGCCTGCAATGAAAGACAAGGATTGATAGTGAAGGAAGGCGAAGACAAAGCCATCAGCATAAATCCAGAGAGCGTCCGTAAAGAAATTCACAGCGTTTTAGGGAAGTCTTTAAAGCTCAGACAAGTCTGTGCCGGTGGAGACAATAGTTGTGAATGGGAACTTAATGCAGCCAATAATGTACAATTTGATATGGGACGTTTCGGTATAGAGTTTGTGGCTTCTCCCCGTCATGCCGATGGCATCGTAATTACAGGGCCCATTACTCAAAACATGGCTGAAGCAGTTCAGATTTGTTATGATGCCATTCCCGATCCAAAAATTATTGTACTCGTTGGTACCGATGCCATCAGTGGTGGTATTTTTGTTGACAGTCCCGCTATTGACCGGAGTTTTCTTGAGAAACATTTTGTAGATCTTTATATACCTGGGAATCCAGCTCATCCATTAACAATCATCAACGGCTTGCTGGATTTGACTAGAAAAAAGTGATTTTAATACAAAAATCCAAATAAGTATAAAGGTATAATATTGTTGTGTCCATATTCAATATCATCTTTTACAATAAAAGCATTATCAATGGCTTTGATTTGTTTTTGAGTCTTATTTTTACCTCCGATTTCAAAAGTATATTTACCATCTACAAAAAAATCTCCATTATTAGTATATTCAACATTATGAATGCATGAAATCTGATTCATAAAAAAGGTTTCTCTTATTGCTCCAATATTTGAATTGTTTGTCGATAGAGCGTATGATAAATTTGTATTGTTCAAATATATTTTTTCAGGTTTATTCATCAAAGTAATTCCTTGTTTATCAGAATAAAGCAATAGAAGAATATCTGCTTTTTGAAGAAAATACAAATACCTAATTATTGTTTCTCTGGAGACGCCAACTTTTTGACTTAATCCTGAAATATTTGGTTTATATGGAACCAAATCCGATAATATATATATTAATTTTTTTAAACTTACAATAGATTTATAATCAATACCATAGACTGATGGCAAGTCAGTTTCCAATACTTGATTGAAAATATTAATTAATCGTTGGTGATAATATACTTTATCGGATTTTGAAAATGGATACACGCCATTTACTAAATACTCTTTAAAATATTTTATTGGAATTTTTAGTTTTGCAACTATTTCATTTGTAACTTCATTTGTTTTATAAATGATATCATTGAGTGAAAATTTACGAATATTAATACTATAATTTAATTCAACAAATTCACGAAAAGACATTCCATGTAATCGATAATGCAAAGCTCTTCTGCTTAAATCAGCATTGCCTTTATATATTTCTAAGGCAGCAGAAGCTGTAAAAATAATTTGCAAATCACTGTATCTGTCATAGATGTTTTTTATTTCCTGCGACCATGTAATATATTTATGAACTTCGTCCAATACAATGCATTTGCCTCCAGTTTTCATAAAAGAGTCTACCAAATTACTCAATGTATTTGCTGAAAAATACAACTCGTCTAAACTTACGTATAAAACAGTATCTGATAAAGGATATTTAGTAGCTGACAATTGTAACAGAAGTGTCGTTTTTCCTACACCTCTTGCTCCTGTAACGCCAATCAATCGCTGACTCCAATCAAATTCGGATAAGGCATACCTCGAAAAATCTAAATTAACTGAACTTATTTTTTGGCTTGAGCTTTGATACAATGATTCCATTTATGATATTTTTATTATGCAAATATACGACATATTTGCAATATCCGCATATCATTATATATTTAATAATGCAATATACACATTGCATAAAATAAACATTTCTAAAAATTATTCTCTCAATTGGAACAAATGCTAACAGTGGAGGCACTTTTGCCGACAGTCTTGTTATTGAATCGAGTTTCCTTGAGAAACATGCTATTAATCTATACATCCTCTAAAATCATTCTTAATCATTGACAATAATAAATGGTTAGTAGGATTTCAAGAAAAAAAAACGTTTCTTTGTATTGCACAACAGCTGTTTTTGATCTAAATTTAAAATTATCAACAAATATATGTTGGTAAATTTTGTTATATAAAAAATAAATACTAATTTTGCACTCCCTTTTTAAAAAAAGGTATATAAGCGAAAAAGAAATCTTTAATCAAACAAATGGACACATTAAGTTATAAAACAGTGTCAGCAAACAAGGAAACCGTAATAAAAGAATGGATTCTGATAGATGCTGAAAATGAAGTTTTGGGACGCCTGGCATCAAAAGTTGCCAATGTTTTAAGAGGCAAAAACAAGCCCAGCTTTACACCTCATGTTGACTGTGGTGATAATGTAGTAATCGTGAATGCAGAAAAAATCAAATTGACCGGCAACAAAATGACCGATAAGGTTTATGTTCGCCATACCGGATATCCTGGTGGTCAGAGATTTGCATCTCCTAAAGAATTACTTGCCCGTAAGCCAATATCGGTAATCGAAAAAGCCGTAAAAGGCATGTTACCTAAAAACACATTAGGTAGTGCTCTTTTCAGAAATTTGCATGTTTATGCAGGAGCAGAACATCCACATCAAGCTCAAAATCCAACAGTAACCAAATTAAATACATTAAAGTAAGATGGAAATTATCAATACAATCGGAAGAAGGAAAACTGCTGTTGCTCGTATTTATATGAAAGCTGGAAGTGGTATCATTACTATCAACGATAGAGATTATAAAGAATATTTCAATACAGGTACCTTACAATATATCGTAACTCAACCATTTGAAGTTTTAGGAAACCAAGGAAGTTTTGACATCAAAGCTAATCTTGATGGTGGAGGTATTACAGGTCAGGCTGAAGCCATCCGTTTAGCCATTTCCCGTGCTTTATGCGTTGTTGATGCTGAAAACCGTCCACCTCTTAAAGCAAAAGGATTAATGAAAAGAGATCCAAGAATGGTTGAACGTAAAAAACCAGGCCAGAAAAAAGCCCGTAAGAAATTCCAATTCAGTAAACGTTAAGACTTGTATAGAACCGTTTAGTATCTAAATTATTAAGACTCCCTTTATAAGGACTACTTGATAATTGTCTTTTATGAATGTAAACAATAAAAAAATTAATTAAATGTCAAGAACAAATTTCGACCAGTTATTAGATGCAGGTGTACATTTTGGTCACCTGAAAAGAAAATGGAATCCTAAAATGGCACCATATATTTTTATGGAACGCAATGGAATCCACATCATCGATTTACATAAAACCGTAGCTAAAGTTGACGAAGCAGCTAATGCATTAAAGCAAATAGCAAAATCAGGTAAAAAAATACTTTTTGTTGCCACCAAAAAACAAGCGAAAGAAATCGTTGCTGAACAGGTAAAAAGAGTAAACATGCCTTACGTAACTGAACGTTGGCCAGGAGGTATGTTAACCAATTTTGCTACTATCCGTAAAGCAGTTAAAAAAATGTCGTCTATCGACCGTTTGATGACAGATAAATCTTTTACCGATATTTCAAAAAGAGAAAGATTACAAATCAGTCGCGAAAGAGCTAAATTAGAAAAAAACTTAGGGAGTATTTCTGATTTGAACCGTTTGCCATCTGCACTTTTCATTATCGATATCAACAAAGAACACATTGCTGTTTCTGAAGCCAAAAGATTAAACATTCCTACTTTTGCAATGGTAGATACCAATACAAATCCTGATTTGATTGACTTCCCAATTCCTGCAAATGATGATGCTTCAAAATCTATCAACGTAATTCTGGAAGCTATCGTAAATGCCATCGAAGAAGGTTTGAACGAAAGAAAATTCGATAAAGACAAAAAAGCTAGTGACGAAACGGATGATGCTTCTACTGAAGATTCATTTGATGCACCTAGCATTAGTTCTTTGGCAGATATTGACGAAGACGAAAGTGCTGCTGAAGCAAAAAGAAATCTTGCAAAAAAGATGAAAGAAGAAGAAGGTGCAACCATGGGAAGTGATCCTACCAAAAGACCACGTAAACCAATTGCAAAACCTACTACTTTAAAGAAAAAACCTACAACTAAATAAATTTTAAAACTTTTATAACTCATTATAAAATGGCTATTACTGCAGCAGAAGTAAACAAACTAAGACAAATGACGGGTGCCGGCATGATGGATTGCAAAAACGCGCTGGTTGAAAATGATGGTGATTTTGACAAAGCAATTGATTTCCTAAGAAAAAAAGGACAGAAATTAGCAAGCAAAAGAGCCGACAGAGATGCAAACGAAGGTGTTGTAATCGCTAAAACGAACGAAAACAAAAGCTTTGCCGCTTGTATCATGATCAATTGCGAAACTGATTTTGTAGCTAAAACTGATTTATTCGTAAACTTTTGTAAATCTGTATTGGATTTGGCCATCGAAAAAATGCCAAAAACAGAAGATGAATTAAAAGGCTTACTCATCAACGGAACTACAGTGGCTGATTTATTGATTGAACAAACCGGCAAAACCGGCGAAAAAGTTGAATTGGCACATTATAACTTCATCGAAGGTCCTATGAATTTTGCATACAATCACCAGGGTTCACGTTTAGCTACCATTGTTGGTTTCAACAAAGCTTGTGACGAAACATTGGGTAAAGATATTGCCATGCAAATCGCTTCTATGGCTCCTGTAGCTATTGACAAAGATTTAGTTTCAGCTGAAACTATTGAAAAAGAATTGGAAATCTACAGAGATTTGATTCGTCAAGAAGGTAAACCAGAATCAATGGTTGAACAAATTGCACAAGGAAAATTAAATAAATTCTTCAAAGACTCAACCTTGTTAAACCAGGATTTTATCAAAGAAGGCAAGAAAAGTGTTGAACAACATATCAAAGAAATTGATAAAGACTTAAAAGTTACAGCTTTCAACAGATTAATGTTAGGCGCATAATACAAAGAAAAATGACAAAAAATACAGGTATCACAACATTCATGGGCAACCCATTGACTTTGCTTGGCAACATGGCAAAAATAGGCGATACAGCTTATGATTTTACCGTTATCGGCGAAGGCTTGAAACCCGTAAAACTAAGTGATTATGATGGAAAAGTAAGAATTCTTTCTTTGGTTCCTTCAGTTGACACCGGTGTATGTGCTGCACAAACCCGCAAATTCAATGTAGAAGCTGCCAATCTGGGTGACATCGTTATTTTGACCATATCATGTGATTTACCCTTTGCTTTAGGTCGCTTTTGTGCTGCTGAAGGTATTGACAAGGTAATTACTTTATCTGACCATAAAACGACTGATTTTGGTTTGAACTACGGCTTTCTGATTGAAGAACTCCGTTTGTTGAATCGTGGCATTGTCATCGTTGATCAAAAAGGTATTATCACTTACGTTGAATACGTAAAAGAAAATACCGAACATCCCGATTACGATAAAGCCATTGCTGAAGCTAAAAAATTGGTATAATCCAAAACCTCTATAATTTTAAAAAAGCGAGCTGATTGATTCAACTCGCTTTTTTTATTTCAACTTAATAGTAATCAAAAGCGGATTGTGAGCGGAATACTCAAAGTTCATATCCAGACAACTGATGTTAAGGGATTGGATATTGGGTGAAAGCAGAAAGAAATCAGTTACGGTGGTAAGTGTAGATTGGGCATTGAAAGCAGCGTTTAGCTTTCGTTTGCTAGGAATATTATTGTCAAATACCCATTGCCAGTTTGAAGGCAATAGCTGACCAAGCATCTCATTGTTTTGTTTACTCTTTTTGCTTTTGTTGATGGAAAGCATTTTCTTAAATCCAGGAGGATTCATATTCCAATCGCCACCAACGATTACATAATTACCTTTATTGTATTCGTTAGTAACGAATAACTTCAATGCTTCCATGTCCATATTTCCAGGAAAACCAAGGCCTAAAGGAGTATACTGAGTGTTTATAACAAGAAATTGTTTCCCATTATCAAGGGCAAACCTATTGATCAAAAAACAAGAATGAGGTAATAAAAGATGAGCTGGCCAATTCGTTTGGCTTGGATAAGCACGCCTTTGTATTTCGATGGGAGTAAATTTAGTCAGTGTTTGCAAACCTGATTTGAGTCTGCCCAAAGGTGAATATAGTGGAAATAATTTAAACTGAACATCATCAGTGAGAGCAAACGTATTTATAAAATCGGGTAAAAAGTCAGCAATGATATTCTTTTGATTAATATAATAACTACGGTTTGAAAAAACATCCACTTCCTGAAGCATGATAAAATCAACATATGAAAATGCTGAGAGCTTGTTCAAAAGGGCATTCAATGTTTTCTGATAGATGTCAATACCAGGTTTATGTTTATAGCCTCCCTCCGTATAATCATCCATTTCTTTACTTAAACCTGCATGCCCGATGTTCCACATAAAAATGCTGATTTCCTCGGAATTCATAGGATTGTTTGAAAGTTTGGTATCTAAGGCAATATTTTCGACCTTCTGCGGTTTATATTCCGTAATTGTAGAAAAAAGCAGAAAAATAGCTGCTAAATAGAAGAGAGAAATCAATACAATGGTAAATATATTCAAAATCTTTTTAGCCTTATCCTTCATTGTAAGCATTTTTGAGTAAATAAAAATACAAAAATATGAAATTCCTTCACTAAAGAATTAAAACTTAATTATTTTTCTTAATTTTACGCTTTAAAAAAATAGCTATATGCCAATTTTAGGTTCTATCATTAAAAGAGCAATTGAATTAAGAAGTAAAATTCCCATTGAGAGCAAAAAAGGCATCAATGCAGCGAAAGCTCAGCGAAAAGAATTAAAGAAATTATTAAAAAAAGCCTATTATACTACATTTGGCGAGCATTATCAATTTATAGATATCCTCAAGGAAAAAGATATTGTTGCAGCTTTTAAAGAAAAAGTACCGGTACATAATTACAATTCTATCTTCAGCAAGTGGTGGTATCGTACACTCAACGGTGAAGCTTATGTTTGCTGGCCGGGTAAAGTGAAATACTTTGCCCTTAGTTCTGGGACCTCAGAATCGTCCAGCAAATACATTCCTGTTACCAATGACATGCTCAGAGCCATTAAAAAGACGAGCATCCGCCAGTTGATTTCATTGGCAAAATATGATTTTCCTAACGAATTCTACCAGAAAGGCATACTAATGTTGGGTGGAAGTACGCATCTACAATACAATGGTACTTATTACGAAGGTGATTTATCGGGTATCACTGCAGGAAATATTCCATTCTGGTTTGAGCATTTCTACAAACCCGGAAAAAGAATTTCTAAAGAAAGAGATTGGACTACCAAACTCGACGAAATCGTTAAAAATGCAAGAAACTGGGACATTGGAGTAATCGTAGGTGTTCCTGCATGGTTGCAGATACTGATGGAAAAAATCACTTCTTATTATAATGTAGAAACCATTCATGATATATGGCCTAATTTATCTATTTATGTGCATGGAGGTGTTTCGTTTGAACCCTATAAAAAAGGTTTTGAGAAATTACTGGCCCACCCTATTACCTATATGGAAACTTACCTGGCATCTGAAGGCTTTTTAGCCTATCAGAGTCATCCTAACACCCACGCCATGCAGTTGGTACTCGACAATGGTTTATTCTTTGAATTTGTCCCGTTTAATGGCGAAAATTTTGATGAAGAAGGCAATCTTTCGTGTAAACCAAATACCCTTACGATAGGCGAAGTTGAAGAAAATAAAGAATACGCTTTGTTAATATCTTCATCTGCGGGTGCTTGGCGGTATTTAATTGGAGATACCATTAAGTTTACCAATAAGAAATTAAGTGAAATTGTAATTACTGGAAGGACAAAACACTTTTTAAATATCTGCGGAGAACATCTTTCGCAGGAAAACATGAACATGGCCATCAAAATGTTGGGTGATGAACTAAATGTTGAAATCAAAGAATTTACAGTTGCCGGTATAAAACACGATGGCATGTTTGCCCATAAATGGTATATCGGAACCGACGATAATATTGATGAAGCAACTGCGAAAGAAAAAATTGACCAATACCTTAAAAAATTAAACGACGATTATCGTGTCGAAAGAATTGCTGCCATTAAAGAAGTTTTTGCAGAAGTACTTCCTTCACATACTTTTTACGATTGGATGAAAATTCATGGTAAAGAAGGCGGGCAAAATAAGTTTCCTCGGGTATTAAAAAATGAAAAATTAAACGACTGGTCAGAATACTTGAACCAGCTCAAGTCAACTCAATAGCTATCAGAATTAAAATATAATCAATGCTTCATACAATATTAAAAGGTTTATTACTTGGATTGACACTGGCTGGTTTATTAGGACCTGCATTTTTCTCATTGGTACAAACCAGTATACACAAAGGGTTTAAATCAGGAATGTTTCTTGCAATTGGTATATTTTTCAGCGATTTCTCTTTAATCTTTCTTTCTTACATTGGCATCTCTCAAATTTTCAATGCCCCTCAAAATCAATTCTGGGTTGGAATTATTGGTGGCTTAATGCTGATTGCATTCGGAATATATACATTCCGACATAGAATGAAACTTTCGGTTGATGGTGTGTTAAACGTTAAAAAAACCGGTGCCTTTACTTTTGTATTAAAAGGCTATTTTTTAAACATGGCGAACCCATCGGTATGGCTGTTTTGGGTGAGTGTGGTAACTTTAAATTTAGGCACTGCTGAAAGTAATGATTTGCGTTCCTTCTTCACTTTTTTTGGAGCTGCTTTGTTAACAGTTTTTTTAACTGATTTGTTGAAATGTTTCATCGCTTTCAGAATCAAAATCTATTTGAATGATAAGGTACTGAAATTGATCAATCATATTGTCGGTATAATCCTCATCATTTGTGGCTTGTATTTAATTTACAATGCAATTCTTCTCAAGTAAGCTTAAAGTTTCACTTTTAAGCAACAAATCTACTTGGGCAACAACCCCTCTTTTAGTTAAATTAATTAGCCGCAGCTTTAAGGCTGGAGCTATTGAATAATATAATTAGCTTGGGCTTTAACACAATACCAATTGATTTTTAATCGGAAAGCATCTAGGTTTAAAATCTTCCATTTACCTCAATAAAAAAAACCGACAATTGAGTTGTCGGTTTTTTTGTATTTGTTGGAATTCATTCGCTTATTTTAATTCAAATTGCGATTGGCCTATTTCGTAGCCATCCACAAAGAGAGCTACATTGTATTTCCCGACCATGGCAGGCGTTTTTTCGTCTTTTTTAGTCCAGGACAAACAAATTTCCTGGGATTTATTATCGTAATTAATTTCCTTTTTCATCGAATATTGAAGTTTTTGACCCTGGTATTCAAAGGTATAAACATCTTCTTTCCCCTCGCAAACAATCACATTATCGGGACGTGCTATCCTCACATAGACTGTTTTAGGGCCAGAAGAAGCTATCTTGTTTTCGCTGATCGTAAAACAAATATTTACGCGTCCGATTTTTTTGGCCTTGTCCGATGCTACTTCTTTGCTGCCACTTGAGCGCAATTTTACAGTCGATGACCTGATGTTGTATGCTTTTAACATCGAAGCCAAACTTACTTTCTCGTTCAAAGCTTGTTTGTCTTTGGATAATTCAGTATTGATTTGTCTTTCTTTGCTGAAATCTTTTTTGATTTTTACGTTTTCATCGGTTAATGCCTGGTTCACTTTATACAACGAATCCAGTTGAGAAACATATCCCTGAGCGATATTTCTTAAGAGTTCTAATTTCTTTTTGGTTCTTCTGTAATCGCCCTGCATGGCAATTAATTTTTGAATCTCACCTGCATTTGCAAGAATCAGACTGTCTTTTTCGGCAAGTTGACCAGAAAGTTCACCATACTCTGTTTTAATTTTTTTATGTTCTGTTAGCAATGAATCTAACTCTGACTGTAATTCGGTATTATGAGCCACGCTCGCATTTTTCTCCAGAAAAATCGTTTGAATCTTACTCTTTTCATAGATAAGGCCAATTATTAATAGCACTATTACGAACAATAAAAGGGCTATTATTCTTTTATATTTCTTTTCTTGCTGATTGTTTTCTGACATATTTTATTTTTTAATAATAACTATAAAAAGAGGGATTTATTATGTTTTATGATTAAATTTACTGCAAAATTAATTCTTAAAATGGTATTAAAAAATAAAACTTAATTTTATTCGAAATGACAGTTTTTCAGGATTTCTTTTCATTGATTTTTCCCAACAATTGCATGGCTTGTGGCAATAATCTGTTTAAAAATGAACATTTAATCTGCACCTCCTGCTTGTTTCATCTTCCTAAAACCAATTATCATCTTGAAATGGCGAATCCTATCAGCCAGATTTTCTGGGGCAGATGTAATATTCAAACAGCTGCAGCTTATTATTTCTTTACTAAATCGGGAAAAGTCCAGCATCTGGTACATCAGTTAAAATACAAAGGTAAAAAAGAAATAGGCGTTTTTATAGGAGAAATATATGGAAAAGAGCTTTTAAAATCACCTGATTTTGTTCAGACGGATGTTATCATTCCAGTCCCTTTACATCCAAAAAAAGAAAAAAAAAGAGGCTATAACCAAAGTGAAGTATTTGCAATGGGTTTATCCGCTGCAATGAATGCGCCCGTTGATACAAAAACACTGTTACGATGTTTTGCTTCGGAAACCCAAACCCGGAAAACACGTTTTAAAAGATGGGAAAACGTGAAAGAGATTTTTAGCTTACAAAACGCTGATCAGCTTAAAAACAAACATATACTCTTGGTGGACGATGTAATTACTACAGGAGCCACCATTGAGGCCTGTGCCAATCTTCTGAACACTATAGAAGGAGTAAGTATAAATATTGCAAGTATAGCTGTTGCATCCCATTAATTAAGTTAAGGCGTTAAAAATCTTTTCTCCTTACTTCACATATTTATAAACAAATCATTGTGAATGTTCAATGAATATTTAATTTTATTAAAATGTAATAGCAGCCAATTAAAGTATTACCTTTGCATCAGTTTTAAAAACAGGTTTTAGTATAGCAGAGAAAATGCTTATTTATTTTACGATTTATTCAATCCTTTAATTCGCTACACTATTCCCCTTTCATTTATTTTTAATTATATTCATTTTATGAACATTTATGTAGCGAATCTTAGCTATAAGATTCAAGACGAAGATTTAAAAGAAATCTTCGAAGAGTACGGAGCAGTTAATTCAGCCAAAGTTATTATTGACCATACAACTGGTAAATCTAGAGGATTTGCATTTGTTGAAATGGCAAACGATGCTGAAGGTCAGGAAGCTATTGATCAATTGAACAATGCTGAACTTGATGGTAAAAACTTAACTGTTAACAAAGCTAAACCTAAAGAAGCAAACGGCAACCGCGGTGGCGGTGGCGGTGGCTTCAACCGTGGCGGCGGCGGCGGTGGTTACAACCGTGGTGGTGGTAACGACAGAGGCGGAGATCGTGGCGGAGATCGCTCAAGATCTAGCAGCAGATACTAAAAAAAATGCAGGATTTATTCCTGCTTTTTTTTTGCCCATTTTTAAAAACATTATGGTATTAAAAAACCTGTATCACGCTCGATACAGGTTTTTTTAATTTACAAACGATTATTAATGCAATTTACTGATTTTTACCTAAAAGCCTATAGCCTAAATTCCAGATTACCTCATCCTCAGCCCTTCTTTCCGATAAATCGGAACAGGCTCTAAAAGGAGAAGGGAAGTTCTTAGATTAATTTTTTTTACTCATTCATTATTCTTAAAACCTACAACCTAAATACCTACAGCCTAATTTTCACATTTTGCGTACCCAATGTAGTTTTCACCCTCACCAGGTAAATAGCCGGTGCCAATTGTAATTCTGTGGCAAAGACATTTGTTTTGCTTGCATCAGTTTTGAAAACACGGGCTCCTGTAGGTGTAAATACCTCTATCTGCTGCAATTCCTCGCCGGTCTGGGCAATTACATTGAGTTGATGATCGACTACAAAAACTTTTACATCAGATGTCATAGCCGACGGATTGACAGCTCCAAAATGGATAAAGAATCTTCCTGTAATCTGATCCGTTGAGAAATCAAAATCATAGGTGGTATTTTCGGACAAACTGATAAATTTAGCTTTCAACCTATCTTCCAGGTACAACTGCTCGGCAGTTTCCAATGCAAAGGCGGTAATTTTGCCTTTGGCTCCTGCATTTCCGTTGATACCCAATGGGATAACGGTCTGCGTCGTATTGATGCTATTGATGACCAGTTTTTCGCCGCTGGCTGACAGTGAGTAAAATTCCACTGGCATACCGCCAAACAGTTTTTCGGAGTCAAATTGTTCAAAATCAAGGGCTGAATTTGGGTTTTTACAAATTACCAATTCATCCACTCCCCTATCCGTTTCTGTTTTCAATCGGAGCAGAATTTCAGTATTGGTATAGCCTTTGTAAAAACCTAAGGTAGAATGCAAACGAGCAGATGGCAGGAAACTCAACTTAGGTCCTGTATACACTGCTCTTACAAAGAAGCCTTGTAAAGGGGCTATATAAGGCGTTGTACCAGCAGGAACACCCACATTGTTGCAGGAGTTGTAGGTCCTGAAATAAGCAGCATTGGTTACAGGTGTATACAAAGGATACAATGCATTGTCCCATAAGTATAAACTGGTATTCAGATTGGTTTTTCCCAACAAATTCCAATTAAGATAGGAAGTGTATGGATTTGCCACCAGGTTCCAGCTTTGCGTAGCTGCCGTTCCATTGTAAATCAAAGGAATGGTATAATCTATAGGACTGTAATACAAATTCCCAGTTAATAAGGCGGTAACAGCAATACTTGGCTTCACTGCATAACCCACAGTAGGCTGGAAATAATAGTAAGGTGAGCTAACAGCACTTCCCCAATTGACACCATTGGTATAGGGAAGCATTTGAACATTGCCGCCAAGAGGTATCAGCCCAGCCAAAGAGGATCCCGTATTTTGCTTAAACGGAGAACCAAACAAATGCCAGCCCGGATTCAGCAATCTTTTAACAGTAGCAGGTAAATCAACCGTATTGTGGATAAACGAAGAACCTGAATTCAATATTAATCCGGCATTCCCCTTTCCTCCATTGTTTTTGATATTCCCTAAAATTGTAAAACGACTACTGGTTGTGAGTGTAAGCGATTTACCAGGCATGATGGTGATATTATCACCACTACCACCTATAGAAATTCCGAATAAATGGTTGCTGTTGTCAAAAATTACATTTTTATCAATAATTAGTGTACCTGTTGTTAGATAAATAGTTAAAGCATTGAGACCAGTAGCAAAAGTAATGACACCATTTTCAGCAGCATTGTCAATGGCTTCGCGCAAAGAACCATAACCATTATTTTGTATATTAATAACATTTACAGCAGGAGCCCTATAGATAGTGAGCGTTCCATTCGAATAAGTTATCGCATAATTGCTAGAAGTCTGACCACTTGGAACAATTGTATAGCTACCATTAATTGTTGCAGTAACCGCATTTCCACTAAACGCAAGACTACCACCCAAGTTAGCAGAAGTTTCGGCGCCTACTAATCCAACATAAGTTACAGTAAATGGGCTGTAAATCAATCCATTATATAATTTTGATTTGTTATCTGCTGTTATACTTAAGCTTTTAAGTGTAATATTGGCATTCAAACCAGCTGGCTGGGTAATATTATAATTGAAAGCATCGGTACCAGAAATAGTCATTGCAGATGAAACAGCAATATTAGTACCAACAGCAGACTGAGAAAATGTGCCTGTTGAAGTATTTCCAAGAATTACAGTTCCAGAATAAAACACACCATAAATTTGAGCTCCGGTAACAACGGCAGTAGTATAAGAATCATAAATCTTAGGCTGAGCCACCGCATTGATTACAGTTATCATAGCTTTTGTCACAGTGAGCGTACCAGCTTGATGTGTAACATTATAATTGCTGGCTGTACCACCAGATGCCGTTATTGAATGTGTTCCATATGTAGCAGCCGTTCCAGTTGCAGTACTCAAACTCACACCATTGATGACATCATAAGCATCCGTATAATAAAGTGTTCCGGATGGAGTATAATCCAATGTTGGTTCAACTGCTCCATACACCTTGGTTTTATTATTGGCTGTAACAGTCAATGCAGCAGCTTTACTTACTGTAAGTGTACCGTCAACAAAAACAACTTCATAATTAGCAGCGGTTCCAGCAGCAGCTGTAATGGTGTGCGTTCCATAAGTTGCCGAAGATGCAGTAGCAGTACCCAAATTCACACCAGTAATTACATCATAAGCATCTGTATAATAAAGTGTTCCTGATGGAGTGTAATCCAATGTTGGTTCAGTTGCTCCATACACCTTGGTTTTATCATTGGCCGTAACAGTCAATGCAGCAGCTTTACTTACCGTAAGCGTTCCATCCACATATATTACATCATAATTAGGTGCAGTAGCAGCAGAAGCAGTTATGGTATGCGTTCCATAAGTTGCAGCATTTCCGCTAGCCGTACTCAAACTCACTCCACTCACAACATTGTAGGTGTCTCCAGTATACAATGTACCTGTAACTGAATATTCCAGGAATGGATCAGCGCCTCCATAAACTTTTGATTTATTCGTTGCCGTAATTGTTAAGGACTCTTTATTTACATTCACTGTAAATTCAGAAGAAGTAATTTCAGGACAACTTCCGTTTTTAGAAAAAGCTCTGTAGTGCCAATTTCCGGCAGAAGAAGGCGTTTCGCTATACGTTGCAGTTGTATTTGAAATACTCGTCCAACTTCCTGTATTGTACTTCTTTTCCCAGCGTTGAATACTTCCTGTGTTGCCACTTAAAGTCATATCTCCTGTAGAAGTACCATAATTAATAGAAGCCGTTCCTGTAATTGTTCCACCAACACTTACCGAGTTAACCAATACCTTCCATACATTGGTAGAATTTGACCAGTTGGTGTTGCATGTAGCATCCTTTGCCTGACGTCGGTACCAAGTAGTAAGTATTAAATTAGACGGTGGATTATAGGAAGCTGAATTACTATTACTGATAGTGGATGAATTTGTAGCAAAATTATCGGTACTGCTCTGCCATTGATAGGTAATACTTTCATCACCACCGCTTGCATCGGTTGCAGTTGGTATTTCAGAAGGATCGCCGTCATAACAGACTGATTCTCCGGTTGACTGAACACCACCAGATGTAAAGGCAGAATAAACTGTTACCGATGATGCAGCTGAATAATCTGAACTGCAAACACCACTTTGGACCACAGCTCTATAGATGGTTGTAGCTGCTAAACTTCCTGTAGTATAAGTTGTTGTATTGTTTGTGATATCGGTCCATAGCGTTCCGTCTATTGATGATTGCCAATTGTTAATTGCACCATTATGGCCAGTTAAAGTTAAATTACCAACAGCACTTCCGGTACAAACCGTAGTTCCTCCGGTAACGCTTCCTGGAATTGTAATAGCATCAACAGTTATCGTAACAGTAGCCGAGTTGGCTGCTATACATATACCGCTTTGAACAACAGCACGGTATTGGGTTGTAGCCGTAATATTCGAAGCTGTATAAGCATCTGTTGTATTGGAAATATTGGTCCAGCTGCTTCCATTATTGATAGAAGATTCCCATCTCAATATATTGCCAGTATAATCTGTCAACGTTAAATCTGTTGAATTGCTTCCTGAACAAACAGTTGCAGTACCAGTAACGCTTCCGCCAACGCTCACAGGGTCAACTGTAATTGTGGCTGCTGTGGAATTGGCTAAACTACAAACACCACTTTGAACAACAGCACGGTATTGGGTAGTAGCAGTGATATCCGTAACAGTATAGGTAGAAGTCGTAGCCGAGACAATATCAATCCAGGTAATTCCACTATTGACAGTAGATTGCCACATCTGAACTGTTCCGATATATGAATTTAAAGTCAGTATTGTAGTATTGCTTACTGCACAAACGGTGGTAGTTCCCGAGACACTTCCTCCAACAGCTGGAATAATCGTAACTGTTGTAGCAGCAGAATTAGCCGAACTACATACTCCATTTGTAATCACTGCCCTGAAATAAGTAGTTACTGTTAAAACATCAGAAGTATAAGTAGTTGCTGTATTTGCTATATCTGTCCAGTTACTGCCATCTGTTGAAGATTGCCATTTGGAAATATTTCCAGTATAGCCACTAAGTGTTAATACATCACTTGTATTTCCAGTACAGATAACACTTCCTCCAGCTACACTTCCACCAACACTTGCTGGATCAACAGAAATCGTAGTTGTAGCTGAATTTTCAGCAAGACAGACTCCACTTTTAACAACGGCACGGTATTGAGTTGTTGCAGTTAAGTTAGTTGCAGTATAGGTTGAAGAGGCTGAACCTGAGATATCAGCCCAGCTGCTTCCATTGTTGATGGAGTATTGCCATTTCTGAACATCACCGGTCTGGTCACTTATTGTCAACGTAGTGGAATTGCTTCCTGTACAAACGGTTGTTCCACCCAACACATTGCCACCAACACTGAATGGATCAACAGTAACGGTAGCTGCAGTTGAATACGCAGCACTACAAACACTGTTTTGAACAACAGCACGGTATTGAGTTGTAGAAGATAAATTTGTAGCAGTATAAGTAATCGATGTAGTTCCCGAAATATCATTCCAGGTGCCTCCATTATTGGCAGAGAATTGCCAGTTTTGAACAATGCCGGTATAAGCACTTACAGTAATCGTTGTCGTATTGCTACCAACACAAACAATTTGTCCGGCAGTAGCACTTCCACCAACACTCGCTGAAATTACTGTAATGGTTGAAGTTGCTGAACTGGCAGTACTACAAACACCGCTTTTTACAACTGCTCGGAATTGAGTAGTTACGATTAGATCAGTTGCCGTATAAGTAGTTGCTGTATTGGATATATCCGACCATAATGTGCCGTTTGTTGAATATTGCCATTTTTGAACATCTCCGGTCTGAGCACTTAAGCTTAAGGTTGTACTATTGGTTCCGATACAAGCAGCTGCTCCGCCTGTAACGCTTCCGCCTACACTTAAAGGATTGACTGTAATGCTGGCTGCAGCGGAATAGTCCTCACTGCAAATTCCGTTCTTAATTACTGCACGGTATTGAGTAGTTGTTGTCAGATTATTTGCAGTATAAGCAGAAGTTGAATTGGATATATCTGTCCAATCCGTTCCATCATTGATAGAGAATTGCCATTTCTGAACAGTCCCTGTGTAATCAGTTACTGTGAGTGGGCTGCTATTACTTCCGTAACATACGGTAGTTGTACCAGACACGCTACCTCCCACGCTGGCAGAATTTACAGTGATAGTTGTAGAAGCAGAATAAGCTGAACTACAAACACCACTTTGTACTTCTGTACGGTAATAAGTAGTAGCAATTAAATCATTGGCAGTATAAGAAGGAGATGCCGTACCAGAAATAGTTGTCCACGCGCTTCCATCCGTAGATGATTGCCAGTTTAGAACATCACCAGTAGAACCATTTAAAGTCAGATTTGTACTATTGGCAATAATACAAACTGTAGTTCCTCCCGATATCGTTCCTCCTACACTCAATGGGTTGACGGTAACGGTTACAGTTGCTGAATTGGCTGAAATACAAACCCCATTTTTAACAACAGCTCTGTACAATGTTGTTTCACTTAAATTAGAAGCAGTTAAAGTTGTGGTTGTATTTGAAATATCCGACCAGTTAACACCATCATTGATGGATGATTGCCATTTTTGAACATTGCCATTTTCTCCACTTAAAGTCAAAGTTGTGCTGTTGCTTCCGTAACATACAGTCGCAGATCCAGCAAGACTACCTCCAACACTAACAGGATCCACCGTAATTGTCGTAGAAGCTGAATTAGCTGAGCTACAAACACCGCTTTGTACCTCTGCATAATATGCAGTTGTAGTTGTCAAATCAGTAACAGTATAGGTTGCAGATGCACTTCCTGTAATTTCCGTCCAACTGCTTCCTCCATCAATAGAATATTGCCAATTTTGAACATTGCCTGTATTTCCATTGATAGACAGTATTGTAGTATTTGTGCCAGAACAAACACTGCTAGCACCTAAAATACTTCCTCCAACGCTCAAAGGATTCACTGTAATGGTTGCTGTAGCTGAATAAGCCTGAATACAAACTCCATTTTTAACAACAGCCCTGTACAAAGTTGTAGTATTTAAATCTGTTGCTATTAACGTAGTTGTGGTATTGCTGATGTCCGACCAACTACTTCCGTCGTTCACAGAAGTTTGCCACATCTGTATGTCACCAGTATAAGCACTTAAAGTCAATGTAGTAGAATTCGTTCCGGTACATACTGAATTACCTCCAGCAATATCCCCACCCTCACTGATAGGATCAACAGTAATAGTTGCAGTAGCAGAATAATCAGGACTGCAAATACCACTTTGTATCACTGCTCGGTAAAGTGTGGTAGCTGTTAAATCAGTAGCAGTATATGTAAGCGATGTAGTTCCCGAAATATCATTCCAGGTACCTCCATTATTGGCAGAGAACTGCCAGGTTAGAACACTACCAATGTTTCCACTTAATGTCAGTATTGATGAATTCGTGGCCGAACAAACGGTGGCCGAACCCGAAACACTTCCTCCAACACTTATTGGATCAACCGTAATGGTAGCTGTAGCAGAATTAGCAGTACTGCACACTCCATTCTGAACAACAGCACGGTATTGAGTCGTTTCTGTTAAGTCAGTTACGGTAAAAGTTGCCGATGTCGTGGATGTAGGAGTCCATGTACTTCCATTGGTTGAATACTCCCATCTTAAGATGCTACCGGTATAGGCAGACAAGCTTAAGTCTGTAGAATTACTTCCTGAACAAACAGTAGTTGTACCCGAAATACTTCCGCCCACACTCACTGGGTCAACCGTTATGGTTGCAGCTGCTGAATTGGCAGGATTACATACACCACTCTGAAGCACTGCACGGTATTCTGTAGTAGCAGTTAGATTTGTTGCAGCATAAGCAGAAGTCGTATTGGAAATATCAGTCCAATCAATGCCATCATTGATGGAAGATTGCCATTTAATGATACTGCCTGTATAATCAGTTAAAGACAAACTAGTAGAATTGCTTCCCGAACAAACCGTAGTTGTTCCACTTACACTTCCTCCGACACTTACTGGATTAACAGTAATGGTTGAAGTTGTTGAATTTTCAGTACTGCAAACACCGCTTTGAACCACTGCTTGATATTGAGTCGTCTGTGTTACACTTGATGCTGAATAAGCAGATGTTGTATTGGAAATATCCGTCCAATCGATTCCATTGGTGCTTGATTGCCATTTTTGAACATCACCTGTATAGCCACTTAAACTTAGCGATGTACTGTTGGCAATTACGCATACGGTAGTTCCACCAGCAACACTTCCTCCAACCGTTTGAGGATTCACTGTTATAGTTGCAGTAGCTGAATTGGCTGACGTACAGACTCCATTTTTAATAACTACCCTGTACAAGTTTGTAGCACTTAGATTAGTTGCAGTTAATGTTGTCGTTGTATTTGTAATATTCGTCCAGCTGCTTCCATCGTCGACAGAAGATTGCCACATCTGAATATCACCGACGTATCCGCTTAATGTCAGGATTGTGGAATTAGTACCGGTACATACAGTGGTAGTTCCCGAAATATCTCCCCCCACACTGATAGCATCCACCGTAATGGTTGCAGTAGATGAATAAGCTGGTGTACAAACACCACTTTGTATCAATGCACGGTATTGAGTGGTTTGTGTTAGATTCGATGCAGCATAAGCAGAAGTTGTATTGGAAATATCAGACCAATTGCTTCCATCATCGATTGAAGATTGCCACTTTTGAACATCTCCTGTATAGGTATTTAAAGTTAAAGTTGTTGTATTGCTTCCCGAACAAACCGTAGTTGTACCGGATATACTTCCTCCAATACTTACAGGATCAACCGTAATGGTTGCTGTAAATGAATTTGCAGGAGCACATATACCACTTTGAATAACAGCACGATAGAATGTAGTCGTTGTCAAATTGCTAACAGTGTAAGTAGAAGATGTTGTGGATATTGTTGTCCATGTATTTCCATCTGTAGAAGACTCCCATCTCAAAATGCTGCCAGTATTCGCATTGAGACTTAAAGTTGTAGTGTTCGTTCCACTACAAACTGATGCTCCACCAGAAATAAGACCTCCTAAACTCATAGGATCAACTGTTATGGTTGCTGCAGCAGAATACTCAGGGCTACAAACACCACTTTGAACCATTGCTCGGTATTGAGTTGTAGAAGTTAAATTACTAGCTGTATAAGTAAGCGATGTAGTTCCAGAAATATCATCCCAGCTTCCTCCGCTATTTGTAGAGAATTGCCAGGTCAGAACACTAGCGTTGTTTCCACTTAATGTCAGTATTGATGAATTCACACCCGAACAAACAGTGGTAGAACCTGTAACACTTCCGCCAACACTTACAGGATCAACCGTAATAGTTGCTGTAGCTGAATTAGCTTCTGCACAAACACCGTTCTGAACAACAGCACGGTATTGAGTAGTTGCCGTTAAGTCAGTTACAGTATAAGTAGCAGATGTTGTGGACACAGAAGTCCATGTATTGCCATTGCTTGAATACTCCCATCTTAGGATGCTGCCGGTATAAGCAGACAAGCTTAAGTCTGTAGAATTACTTCCAGAACAAACAGTTGTTGTACCCGAAATACTTCCACCTACACTCACTGGGTTAACTGTAATAGTTGCAACTGCTGAATTGATTGGATTACATACACCATTTTGAACTACTGCACGATATTGTGTAGTAGCAGTTAGATTTGTTGCAACATAAGCAGAAGTCGTATTGGAAATATCAGTCCAATCAATGCCATCATTGATGGAAGATTGCCATTTAATGATACTGCCTGTATAATCAGTTAAAGACAAACTAGTAGAATTGCTTCCCGAACAAACCGTAGTTGTTCCACTTACACTTCCTCCGACACTTTGCGGATTAACAGTAATGGTTGAAGTTGCAGAATTTTCAATACTACAAACACCACTTTGAACCACTGCACGGAATTGGGTCGTTTCTGTTAAAACTGAGGCTGTATAAGAAGCAGTTGCTGTTCCAGAAATAGCCGTCCAGGTACTTCCGTCTGTTGACGATTGCCAATATTGAACATCACCGGTATAGCCACTTAAGCTTAGCGATGTGCTATTGGTATACACGCAAACAGTAGTTCCACCAGTAACACTTCCTCCAACTGTTTGTGGATTCACTGTTATAGTTGCAGTAGCTGAATTGGCTGAAATACAAACTCCATTTTTAATAACTACCCTGTACAAGGTTGATGTGCTTAGATTAGTTGCAGTTAATGTTGTCGTTGTATTTGTAATATTCGTCCAGCTACTTCCATCTGTGACAGAAGATTGCCACATCTGAATATCACCGCTATAGCCACTTAATGTCAATGTAGTGGAATTTGTCCCGCTACATACACTGGTAGTGCCCGAAATATCGCCACCCACACTGATAGCATCCACCGCAATGGTTGCAGTAGATGAATAAGCTGGTGTACAAACACCACTTTGTATCAATGCACGGTATTGAGTGGTTTGTGTTAGATTCGATGCAGCATAAGCAGAAGTTGTATTGGAAATATCAGACCAATTGCTTCCATCATCGATTGAAGATTGCCACTTTTGAACATCTCCTGTATAGGTATTTAAAGTTAAAGTTGTTGTATTGCTTCCCGAACAAACCGTAGTTGTACCGGATATACTTCCTCCAATACTTACAGGATCAACCGTAATGGTTGCTGTAAATGAATTTGCAGGAGCACATATACCACTTTGAATAACAGCACGATAGAATGTAGTCGTTGTCAAATTGCTAACAGTGTAAGTAGAAGATGTTGTGGATATTGTTGTCCATGTATTTCCATCTGTAGAAGACTCCCATCTCAAAATGCTGCCAGTATTCGCATTGAGACTTAAAGTTGTAGTGTTCGTTCCACTACAAACTGATGCTCCACCAGAAATAAGACCTCCTAAACTCATAGGATCAACTGTTATGGTTGCTGCAGCAGAATACTCAGGGCTACAAACACCACTTTGAACCATTGCTCGGTATTGAGTTGTAGAAGTTAAATTACTAGCTGTATAAGTAAGCGATGTAGTTCCAGAAATATCATCCCAGCTTCCTCCGCTATTTGTAGAGAATTGCCAGGTCAGAACACTACCGTTGTTTCCACTTAATGTCAGTATTGATGAATTCGTACCCGAACAAACAGTGGCAGAACCCGTAACACTTCCTCCAACACTTACTGGATCAACCGTAATGCTTGCTGTAGCTGAATTTGCAGTACTACATACTCCGTTCTGAACAACAGCACGATATTGTGTCGTTTCTGTTAAGTCTGTCACAGTATAAGTTGCCGATGTTGTGGACACAGAAGTCCATGTACTGCCATTGGTTGAATATTCCCATCTTATGATGCTACCTGTATAAGCAGACAAGCTTAAGTCAGTAGAATTAGTTCCAGAACAAACAGTTGTTGTACCTGAAATACTTCCACCTACACTCACGGGGTCAACCGTGATGGTAGCAGCTGCTGAATTGATTGGATTACAAATACCACTCTGAACCACTGCACGGTATTGTGAAGTAGCAGTTATATTTGTTGCAGCATAAGCAGAAGTCGTATTGGAAATATCGCTCCAATCAATGCCATCATTGATAGAGGATTGCCATTTAACAATACTGCCTATATAATCAGTTAGATATAAACTAGTGGAATTACTTCCTGAGCAAACCGTTGTAGTGCCACTTACACTTCCTCCTACACTTTGCGGATTAACAGTAATGGTTGAAGTTGCAGAATTTTCAATACTACAAACACCACTTTGAACCACTGCACGGAATTGGGTCGTTTCTGTTAAAACTGAGACGGTATAAGAAGCAGTGGCTGTTCCAGAAATAGTCGTCCATGCACTTCCGTCTGTTGACGATTGCCAATATTGAACATCACCGGTATAGCCGCTTAAGCTAAGCGATGTGTTGTTGGTATATACACAAACGGTAGTTCCTCCAGTAACACTCCCTCCAACTGTTTGTGGATTCACTGTTATAGTTGCAGTTGATGAATTTGCTGAAATACAGACTCCATTTTTAATAACGGCCCTGTACAAGTTTGTTGCACTTAGATTAGTTGCAGTTAATGTTGTCGTTGTATTTGTAATATTCGTCCAGCTGCTTCCATCAGTGACAGAAGATTGCCACATCTGAATATCACCGCTATAGCCACTTAATGTCAATGTAGTGGAATTTGTTCCGCCACATACACTGCTAGTTCCTAAAATATCACCTCCTACACTGATAGCATCCACCGTAATGGTTGCAGTAGCTGAATAAGCAGGTGTACATACACCACTTTGCACTAAAGCACGGTATTGAGTGGTTTGTGTTAGATTCGATGCAGCATAAGCAGAAGTTGTATTGGAAATATCAGACCAATTGCTTCCATCATCGATTGAAGATTCCCACTTTTGAACATCCCCAGTATAATTATTTAAGGTCAATGTTGTCGTATTGCTTCCCGAACAAACCGTAGTTGTACCGGATATAATTCCTCCAACACTTATAGGATCAACCGTAATGCTTGCTATAGTAGAATAAGCCTGAATACAAACCCCATTTTTAACAACAACTCTGTATACAGTTGTTGTACTTAAATCTGTTGCAGTTAATGTTGTAGATGTATTGGTGATGTTCGACCAACTGCTTCCGTCGTTCACAGAAGATTGCCACATCTGAATTTCACCGGTAAAGCCGCTTAAAGTCAATGTTGTGGAATTGGTTCCACTACAAACTGTAGCTCCACCAGAAATACTACCACCATCACTTACAGGGTCAACTGTTATAGTTGCTGTAGCTGAATTAGCAGGACTACAAACACCATTTTGTATCACTGCACGATAAAGTAAAGTTGAAGTTAAATTAGTTGCTGTATAAGTAAGCGATGTAGTTCCCGAAATATCATTCCAGGTGCTTCCATTATTGGCAGAGAATTGCCAGGTCAGAACATTGCCGGTATTTCCACTTAAAGTTAGTATCGAGGAATTCGTGGCCGAACAAACAGTGGCCGAACCCGTAACACTTCCGCCAACACTAACTGGATCAACCGTAATGGTTGCTGTAGCTGAATTAGCAGTACTACACACTCCGTTCTGAACAACAGCACGGTATTGAGTAGTTGCAGTTATATCAGTTACAGTATAAATATCAGATGATGTGGATATAGAAGTCCATGTACTGCCATTGGTTGAATATTCCCATCTTAGGATGCTGCCGGTATAAGCAAACAAGCTTAAGTCTGTAGTATTAGTTCCTGAACAAACCGTTGTAGTGCCAGAAATACTTCCGCCCACACTCACTGGGTCAACCGTAATGGTAGCAACTGCTGAATTGGCAGGATTACAAACACCACTCTGAACTACTGCACGGTATTGTGTGCTAGCAGTTAGATTGGTTGCAGTATAAGCAGTTGTCGTATTGGAAATATCAGTCCAATCAATGCCATCATTGATGGAGGATTGCCATTTAACAATACTGCCTGTATAATCTATTAAAGATAAACTTGTGGAATTACTTCCCGAACAAACGGTTGTAGTACCACTTACACTTCCACCGATACTTACAGGATTAACTGTAATGGTTGAAGTTGCAGAATTTTCAGAATTACAAACACCACTTTGAACCACTGCACGGAATTGAGTAGTCTGTGTAACACTCATAGCTGAATAAGCAGATGTTGTATTGGAAATATCAGTCCAATCGCTGCCATTGATGCTTGATTGCCATTTCTGAACATCACCAGTATTGCCACTTAACGTAAGCGTTGTACTATTGGCTATCTCGCAAACGGTAGTTCCGCCCGAAACATTTCCACCAACACTCACCGGATTCACTGTCATTTCAACAACATTCGATTCGGCAGCACCAATCCAGTCTGACTTACAACTTACCCTTGACAGTCTTTTGTACCAGGTACTAAGCGTAATCGAAGTAGGATCGTAAGAAGCAGAATTTGTAGCTGATATTGTATTGAAAGTTATATTATCTGTTGAATACAGCCACTTATATTCCAGGCTACCCCATTCACCAGAAGGCGATGTTGAACTTGTTATTTCAAACGGATTAAACGGATAACAACCTGTTTGATCTGAAGTAATAGTTCCAGCAACTGTAGGATTGATACAAGGCGTTAATGTGGCCTGCGTATTTGGATTATTGGTTGCAGTAACGGTATTGTACTTTTCAAATCCTTGGTTACCATTGTATTCAAATACCTGTACCGTATAGGTTGTAGCTGGCAGTAGACCCGTCAACGTAAATGAGTTTCCGTTGTTGTTGTAAACACAATAATATTCTGAAGAAGCAAGCTGACTTCCTTTAGAAGTCCAGTCTGTACTAGCTGTATAAATTGTATTTTCAGTTGGGTTGGTGATGCTTCCCGTACCTTCTTTTACAAATACAGCTCTTTTTGCACCATTTCCATTGGTCCATCCGATGGTCATTTGATCGGTTTCGATACCAGTAAATACTATATTATATGATTGTTCAGTCGGAGAAATTTCTTCCAAGACTTGCAATGACTGTATTACATCTGAAGCAGGATTATAGGATGCATCACCGGATTGACTGGCTGTAATAGAGCATGTCCCGATTCCTGTAATAGATACCGTATTTCCACTCACAGTTGCAACAGCAGTATTACTACTTGCATAAGTTACAGTTAAACTCGAAGTAGCAGTAGCAGTTAGATCAAAATCAGCATCACCCTGATGATGATTGGCCAGTGTGTTGAAATTGATAGATTGATTGGCTTTGATTACATTAAATGCCTGCGTAAGTTGAGCTGGGTTGTAATTGGCATTTCCAGCCTGAGTTGCAGTTAGCGTAACTGTTCCGATTAGAGTTGTACTTGACAAATGACCTCCACTCAATGTAGCTACACTATTTGGATCCAGTGAAATTGACACCGGTAAACCTGATGTAGAAGTTGCTGTCAACGGTATGGGTGTATTCTCAAAATCAATTACGGAAATATCTGGTAATGGAGAGAAAACAAGGGTCTGGTCTGCAATCGTCACCGTAAGAGTTGAAGTTGCTGTTGCTGATATATAGTTTGCATCTGCAGCCTGAATAGCAGTTAAAACTGAAGTTCCAGTGCCTGTTGTACTAACAGTATTTCCTGAAACAGAAGCTACGCCAGTGTTAGCACTGCTAAAACTATATGCACCTGTACTTGCCGAGCTTGGATTTAAAGTAAAAGGAGTAGATCCATAAACTTTAGTGAGATCATCAAAATTAGTGATAACAGGAGTCGCCTTGTTAACAGTTAAGTTGCGAACCACATCCGGAGCAGGATTGGTAGTAGCATCTCCAGGCTGAGAGGCTTTTATCACAATTTGCCCAGCACCTGAAATACTCAGTTGATTGACTGAACTTAAACTAGCTGCACCGCTCACTACAGTATAATTTACAGTTAAAGATGCAGAAGAACTAGTTGCAGTTAGATCCATACTTAAACCTAGAGCATACGTGGTTGCCGTCAATGTTCCGAAATCAATTATTTGATTGATTTTGGTTACATCAAAACTCTCGCTTATTTGAGCAGGATTATAATTATCATCACCTGCTTGGTAGGTATTAAATACAACCGTACCAACAGCACTTACATTACTAAGATAATAATTTGAAGCTGTATAAGTAAGTGTCGCAGGACTCGTTAATCCTAAATCAATCGTTGTTGGCAAACCAGATGAAGCTGTAGCCGTAATTAACAATGAATTGCCTACAAAAGTATTGAGTGGAGCTGTTGTAGGAATGGTCAATGTTAATACCTGATTGGCCTTAGCGACAGTTAGTGTTGCTGACGTAGTAGCACTTGTATAAGCACCATCTGCAGCCTGCGATACTGTAATTGTTGAAGTTCCCACACCGATAATCGTAACAGTGTTTCCAACAATAGTTGCAACAGCTGTATTGCTGCTGATATAGGTAAATGCACCATTACTGGGTGAACTTGGATTAAGAATCACAAAATCAGGGGCTCCATAAGTTTTATTGATAGCAGGGAAACTACCCAGCTGGAATGGAGCAAAACTTACCTGATTTCCATAGGAAGTTCCCATTACGTTGCTGGCATAAGCCCTTACATAATAAGTAGTTGTTGGAGTTAAAGAAGAAAGTGCAGAAGCAAAACTACCTGTACCTGTCCCGTCCATTGTATTGGCTATCGTAGGATTCTGAGAAACGCTCAAACAAATACCACGTGCACTGATGGAAGCACCGCCGTCGGAGCTAACGTTTCCACCTCCACTAGCTGTGTTAGCAGATATAGATGTAACTGAAGCTGTTGATACGGTAGGTTTAGCGTTCACGGTAACTGTAACTGCTGTTCTTATTTCTGAAGGACAACTGATATTATTTGAAATCCATGAAACCACTAACTGACCATTACCTGTATTTACACCAGCTGTTGTAATAGCGTTGTTAACTCCACCAATATAGGAAGATCCTCCGCCACCGGCTGCGCCGTATCCGTCACCAGAAGCAACATCACCGGCTCCTCCAGCTCCTCCATAATAACCACCACCACCACCACCGGAGTATCCGATGGTAGAAACACCTAAATTACCATTGCCACCAAGGCCCAGACTGCCTGAATATCCCGGATAGCTTCCGCTTCCGCTTCCACCTCCAGATTGAGATCCACCGCCACCGCCATAAGCTGCGCTTCCATTGGTTGCATTCCCACCTGAACCTCCAGTGGTTCCTCCTCCAATGCCACCAGCACCGGAGTAATAACCATTACCGCCACCACCGCCGGCAACAATCACTCTGTTTGAAAGTGAAGTACCTCCCACTCTGACGTCAGTGGCACCGCCACCGCCATCACCACTACCTTGGGCATGACCGCCGCCATTATAGCCACCGCCGCCAAGTGTAGAATTATTAACACCGTTGCCTTGTCCACCCACATATATAGTAAGGACTTGACCAGGTGTTACACTTAAGTTTCCTTTTGCATAACCCCCTTTTCCACCGATATTTGCATTACCTGTAACAAGTTTGCCACCTTGTGCACCGTAAGCTTCAATGCTAACTAAATTTACGCCTGAAGGAATTGTAAGAGTCTGAACGCCTCCTGTATAATTAAATATCTGAGAACCTGAGGTTCCAACTGCCGAAAGAGCTTCCGCATAATAGGTAGTCGTAACAGTTGGTGTAATTGTATAATTAGCCCCACTCGCACTACTACCAAAGGATGTACCTCCAGAGGTAAGAGTATACCAACTAATTGTATTAGAAGAAGCCGTTGCATTTAAGTTAGTCGAAGCACCTGATCCGCTTAGAAGGATAGAAGGTGTTGCACTGATAGATGAAGGTGCAGCTGGTAATCCTGATACAGAAACCGTTGTAGTTATAGAGTTAGTACATCCACTGATTGTGTAATTAAAAGTAATTAATGATGTCCCAGCTGACACTCCACTTACAACTCCTGATGCATTAACAGTTGCTATTCCAATAGCATCACTGTCCCAACTTGGGTTTCCACCAGTTACTGGATTGCTTAATGATGTTGTAAATCCGACACATACGTTTAAAGATCCCGTAATTGCTGTTAATATTGGAAGTGGATTTACTGTTATAGATTGACTGGCAGTTTTTGTACCACCACAGCCTCCTGTAATCGTATATACGATACTGCAACTACCTCCTGCTACTGCCGTTACTACGCCTGTTGTGGCATTTACGGTTGCTATTGAAGTATTATTGCTGCTCCATGCGCCTGTACCTCCGCTTAAAAATACGGTATTCGCTGTATAAGTTGCTGTTCCACCCACACATATTGGGCTTGTGCCTGATACTGATGCTACACTTGCATTGGTATAAGTTGTTACTGTTACTTCTGTTCTGCTTGTTGATGGACAGGCTGTACTGCTGGTATTCCAGCTGATCAGCACCTGGCCATTGCCCGATTGAGATGCGCCAGTATTGGTTTGACTGGTCCCAGCATTATAGGATCCGCCGCCGCCGCCAACGCCATAAAAGGTACCACCGCCACCGCCGGAATAACCGCCGCCACCGCCGGCACCTGTCATTGAGGCCCATTCACCGCCTCCACCGCCACCAAAGCCGCCAACACCGCCTGATCCTGCCTGAACTCCTCCGGCACCGCCATTGATAAAGGCTTTTCCGCCTCCTACAACATTACAAGTAGATCCATTGCCCAGCAAACCGCCGCCGCCGGCACCTTCCTGACTATATGATGGAGAACAACCTCCGCCGTAACCACTGCTGCCACCGGCACCGCCAGTTGAATTTGCATTTCCATTGATACCAGCCATAGCTGTATTTGATGTCGTAGCATTCGCATTTGAAGAGCCGTAAGAATAAGTGCTATAATAGCCACCGCCACCTCCACCGGCAACGATATAAGGACTATTGCTGTTAGAGGTAACGAAACTTCCGCCACCGCCGCCGCCATTGGTACCTGAGCCGCCTTGACCACCAACCAAAACTTTGATCGTTTCACCGGGTGTTACGGCTAGCGTGCCTTTGATATAGGCACCCAAACCACCTGCTACAGTGCCTGTTCCACCTTGTGCTCCCTTTGCCTCTATCACCAGACTGCTTACTCCGTAAGGTACGGTAAAGTTGACAATACCACCTGTATAATTAAAAGTTTGTGAACTGTTCACAACAGTGCTCGCTTCTGCATAATAGGTCGTAGTGATTGTGGGTGTTATTGTAAAATTAACGCCACTGCCACTTGTACCCAACAAACTTCCACCAGTTTCAGCTGTATACCAGTTGATTACATTGCCTGAGGAAATAGCATTTAAATTCGTAGTGGCACTGCCACATATTGTAGAAGGTGTCGCTGTCACTGAACTGGGTGTTGCAGGTAATGCTGATACCGTTATCGTTTTAGTTACTGTATTACTACATGAGTTTGAATTCGTGTAAGCATACGTAATAATAGCAGTAGAGGCTGTTACGCCTGTTACCACACCGCTGGAATTTACACTTGCAACGCCACTGGCACTGCTGCTCCAGCTTCCACCTGAAGTTGAATTGGTCAAACTTATAGTATTACCTAAACATACAGATGCTGAGCCTGCAATGCCTGCCAAATCAGGAAGTGAATTTACGGTTAGCAGTTGGGATGATGAAGCTGTGCCTCCACAGCCGCTTGTTATCGTATATACAATCGTACAGTTGCCACCTGAAACTGCTGTTACCTTTCCTGAAGAATTTACGGTTGCAATATTTGTGTTGCTGCTGCTCCATGCGCCTGTTCCGCCACTTAATACTGTAGAAATGGTAGTATAAGTTGCTGTTCCACCCACACATATTGGGCTTGTTCCTGATACTGATGCTACACTTGCATTGGGATAAGTTGTTACTGTTACTTCTGTTC
>JBAXNW010000035.1:0-43804 GCA_037133555.1 Bacteroidota bacterium | reverse complement strand
TATTTTGGTAACTACAGTAGGCGGCACAGCGACATCTACAGGCTTTACATTTATCACATGTACTTCCCCTTTTATCAACAGCCAATCTATTGCTTCACAATCGACCTGTATAAATTCAGCTTTTTCTTCCATTTCAGTAACAGCTACTGGTGATGGAATAAGCTATCAATGGTTCTACAACACAAGCAGTAACAATACTACTGGCTTAACTCTTCATTCAGCAAATGGTGCAAATACCCATAGCTATACCCCGCAATCAGGCGCAGCAGGAACATTGTATTATTATTGCGTGGTAAGCGGCAGCTGTGGAACCGTGACAAGTACGGTTTCGAATGCTTTTATTACAAATGCCTTGCCAACAGTGGGAACAACGGTTTCACCTACTGCAACGGTTTGTTATGGAACATCCGTAACAGTAGGCGGTACAGGAGCTACATCTTACAGCTGGAATGGAGGCCTGGCGAATGCCACTCCATTTACTGCTACTTCTACTGCAACTTATACCGTAACAGGAACAGATAATAATGCCTGCTCAAATACAGCAACACTTACCATCACTGTAAATACTTTATTTACAGCAGGAAATATCAATACGACAGGTGAAACTATGTGTTATAATCAAAATCCAAACCAAATAGGAAGTGTAACAGCTGCCAGTGGTGGTAACAATGTTATTACCTATGAATGGTATAGCAGTACCGATGGTTTTATTAATTCTATATTAATTGCATCTAATACAGCTACTTATTACCCTCCATCTGGTCTAACTCAGACGACTTCTTACCGTCGTTATGCACATGATGGAAGTTGTAACACCTACTTTGAATTATCAACAGGTGAATGGACGGTTACTGTAGGTTCTTTGCCATCAGCAAGCATAAGTGGTCCAACTTCAATATGTAAGCATTCTACAACAAATGTTTATACGACAGAATCAGGTATGACTTCTTATATTTGGACTGTAAATGGAGGAACTATCACAGCAGGTTCAGCTACGAATGCTATCACTGTCACCTGGAATACAGAAGGATCGCAAACTGTAAGTGTAAACTATTCGAATGCTAGTGGATGTAGTGCAGCTACTGCTACTACTTTTGATGTAACAGTTAAATCTGCTCCCACACCCGTCATTACAGGCTCTCCTAATAACACTTATTATGTACATGCATTGGATCACATAACCTATTGTACGCCATTGGTAACTGGCCATTTATACTCCTGGAGCGCCTTTGGTAGCATCACTTATCCTTCGGTAAACAGGAATTGTATTGATGATTATTTATGTAATCCTTGTGGTGCCTATGGTACGTATACGATAAGTGTGTCAGAAACAGATCCTACTACAGGCTGTTCTGTAACTGCCCGTAAGAATATATATATTCAGACTACGCCCTAGTAAAAGAGCAATGTATTAGATAAAAAAACGACTCGTCAGTAATGGCGGGTCGTTTTTTATGTCCTCACCATTAATTAGTTTTTAGTTTTTGAGAAATATTGATTTGATTTTTCTTACTTTTGTTTTTTCTTATTTTAAAATAATATGATTAAGCACTATTGCATTGGCTTTTTATTGCTGCTTCTTCCTTTCTTGTCGAAAACTCAGGATACTTCGGCCTATACCCGTTTTTATCATGAGAATGGTGTGGTTTCGAGCGAAGGGTTTATAAAGAACGGCAAACCTGATGGCTATTGGAAAACCTATAATGAGCAATCTGTTTTAATTTCTGAAGGAAATCGTAAGAATTTTGAGTTGGACAGTGTGTGGAAATTCTACAACGAAAAAGCCAAACTTACGATGGAAATCAATTACCTGAAAGGGAAAAAGCAGGGCTATCGCAAAAGTTTTTTAGAAAAAGAAACTATCGTAGAAAATTTTAAAGAAGATGTCAAACAGGGCTTTACCACTTATTATTACCCTGATGGTAAAATGATGCGCCTCATTCCATTTGACAATGGGCTCGAACATGGCATCGCCAAAGAATTTGACGAAGATTCCACCATTATTTCAATTACAGAATACCGCAGAGGTATGGTAATCCTTCGCGAAAAAATCAACCGTAAAGATAAGAATGGCTTGAAGCAGGGTTTGTGGAAAACATTTTGGGACAATGATAAAACAAAATCGGAAGGGAATTATATCAACGATAAGAAAAACGGCTTCTTTAAAACATTTACACGCGAAGGAAATTTATTGCTGATTGAAAAATATATCAACGACGAAAAGCAAACAGATGTTCCAGAGTTGCGCAACCTGGAAGTGAGGACCGATTATTATCCTGATGGAAAAGTAAAAATTCAAGCAAGCTACGACAATGGAGTGGCCGAAGGTGTGCGCCGTGAATACAATAAAGAGGGTATTATCGAACAAAGCTATATTTTAAAGAAAGGTGTGATTATTGGGAAAGGTATAGTGGATGAAAATGGACTCAAACAAGGGATTTGGGCTGAATTTTATGACAATGGGGCAAAAAAAGGGGATGGGAGATACAAAGACAATAAAAAAACCGGCTACTGGAAATTCTATTTTAAAAACGGTAACATCGAACAGGAAGGAATATATAACAGCAAAGGAAATGCTGAAGGTGAGTGGAAATGGTATTTCGTAAAAGGCAATGAATTATTGGTCCAAAATTTTCAGGATGGTATAGAAGAAGGCAGCATGATAGAATATGATGATACAGGAAAGGTAGTTACCAAAGGTGAATACATTGAAGGTCAAGAAACCGGAGCTTGGTATTACAATATCAACAATTGTGTGTTAGAAGGCAAATATATTGATGGCAAAAGGGATGGACTTTGGAAAGAATACTATGGCGATGGCAAGTTAAAGTTTTCCGGTAGCTATATTGAAGACAATCCCAATGGAAAACACTGCTATTATTGGGACAATGGCAAAATGGAAGAAAATGGGAATTATGTAATGGGTATACGAGAAGGGGAGTGGTTAAAATATGAATATGAAGGAAATTTGTTCCTGAAAACCTATTACCACAATGGAAGAGAGCTAAAATATGATGGTGTTGCCATCGATCCTAAAATTGAAGGCGACGACCAATAAGATAAAATCTAATTTATGCGATTAATCAACTTTAATTAATTTCCTGTATGATGTTGCGCTTGCTGTTTTTAATTGAATAAAATAGATGCCTTTTTCTAAACTAGCAAGATTCAAACAAATTCTTTGTTTTTCGTTGATTGATGAAGTAGCAGTAACTATTGGTGTTATTATTTGGCCTATAGCATTGTAGATAAATAATTTAGCATTTTCTTTAGTGCTGTATTCAACCGTAAGTTCTTTGCTGAAAGGATTGGGATATACTTCCATCCAATTTTCATTGATCTCCTTGTTTTGTTGAATGTTGACAAAAGTATGAACGGCAGGTAATACGATAAAATCAACCCAGGCACAATCGCTCCCTGAAATAGTAGTATAGTCTTTTACATAATCCCAGGATAGCAAATGCATGCCTGCTGCAATTGGAAAACTCACCCTGGCCCAGGCTTGATTTCCTGACCATTTATCCATCAGATTTCCGTCGATGGTAAAGTTTAAAAAATCATAATCCAATTCCGAAGAGACTTTTTTAAAAAATGAAATGCTGTCGTCGCATAAAACATTTAAAGAAATTGAAAAGGAAGAGGTTTGGTTATCAGCAATAACAGCTGATTTCGCACAATAACTTCCTTCATAAGCCCCAATATTTGTTGTTACCCAGGAGTTTGTCGTTGTTGTATCCCATTCGTATTTACAAAAGTTATGGGTTTCAAAATCTTCTACCATCCATCCAATCATACTATTAAAAGTTCGTTGAACTGTATAGGGAAATGTATTCACCATCAGGTTAAGGCTATAATTTGCTCCTATGGCTGCTGAAGAATTGGCTGTTAGCGTATAGACCAAATCTGTAGTCGTTGCTTTTGGTAAAGCGCTTAAATTTAGAGTAGGATTGCCGATGTTGATAAAACTATTTGGAGTTGTAAGATTTGCTATTGTAGCTGTGGAATTACTATGCCCTGAATTTTGAACTATAAAACGTAGGCTGGCCGTTTCTCCCAGGTCAAGTCTGCCGTTTTGATTGCCAGGAGCATTGTCTTCGATGCTCATGCTTACAATGTTCAAAACCGGTGCATATAAAACGATGTCAAATCCTGTATTCCAGGTATTGGAAGCTCCATCAGCTATCGAAAGATTAAAATGGACAACGTGCTGATCGGGAACATTGTTTTTTACAGTCAGGGCAAAGGCATTGTTTTGTGTTGAAACTGTATTTGCAGCGATGTTTCCCCAACTGTGTTGATTGCTGGTAATTATTACATTGGTATCTGAAGTTGAGAGCGTTGCAACAACATTAGAGGCATTGTTGACACCAGCATTTTTTAAATCAACATTCAGTGAAATATTTTCATTGTAGTCAGCAAGGGAATTATTATTAGCCGTTGCATCTACTATTTGCGTAGTATTGATTTGAATAAACGGACCGCTTGGAATGATAACGTTTACATGGCCGGTATAAGGGATGCAATTATAAGCTGTTGCAACCACGGTAATGCTATCCTGACTAGTCAATGCGTTGAAATTAAAAGTTGCAATTCCATTGCTAACCAAAGCAGATGCAAAGGATAGATTATTCGTACTTAATGTAATTCTTGCACCTTCAACATTGCAATTAACAGTAAATGAAGTAGCACCGATATAAATTACTGAATTGTGAGTAACCGCCATTGTTTTTGCTGTATCAGAGCGCACAATCAATGAAGGGTCTCCGAAAATATTCCAGGTATCCGTCATTTCGTCGCCGGCAGTTGTATAGTTATCGTTCATTTTCATACAACCATTCATGGTAATTCCCCCAAAACTATGCTTGCTGTTCCCTGCCAGGCTTTCAGTTAAAAGGTCAATCATAGCATCTTGTCCGCACATGGGAGGGTTCCAGCTTTGGTTGATGGTTGACATTAAAGTGGCAATGGCTCCTGCAGGCTGAGTATTGTAAGTTGCTCTCATCCAGGTTTCGGCAAAACAAGTTCCTGCTGTAAAATTTCCATTTACACAAGCTACTGAAAAAATGAAAGGCCAAGAGGAAGTATTGGTTAATGAAGCTATATTTGTGTTTGAAAAACCAGTAGTTCCCCAAGAATTGTCAGAACCGTGACCCGTATAATATATAATTCCGGCTCCATTATTTATTTCATTGACAACCATTGTGGCAGTGGGATTTCCTGAGGCATCCAGACCACCTTGTGTTCCGTCATATAGTTCAGCGCAGTTGGTGTATTGGTAATTTAATAGTTTTGTACGTATGGCACGAATGTGTTGATAGTCGTATTCGTTGTTGTCGCCGGGTCCTTGATCGGATGCTATTCCGATACCCTTGTTAAGCCAATTACTTGATGTTGATGGGTTTTTTTCGTAGGCAAGTATCTTTTGAACCTGGGTTTGAACCTGGCTAATATTTTCAGCAGAAATACGGCCTACAAATATTTCAGGATAATGATCACTACCGGTAAGGTAACTGTAAGTGTTGTCGGAACCACCACCCGAAACTGTAAATGTTGGAATTTGTGCTACATCCCCTACCAAAATAACATAAGTTAAACCATGTACGGTATAATAATTAGAAATATATGTTTTAATAGCAGCACTTGTACTTCCTGCGTTGGTAAAGCTTACCATCTCTGTAGGAATGCCCGAAATATTTTTCCAGTTTACCAAAGCTTGCATGGCTGGCATGAATGTCTCATAACAGATAATCAACATTTTACCTTGCTCATTTACAGGGGTATATTTAGCGTTTACGGATGCACTGTTTAAAAATTGATTTTTGTAAATTTGGCAATATTCATTGTCGATTTTTAGTGTAGATGGAGTGCGGCTGAAAACATTCACTTTACTTTTTCCAATGCGGGAAATTTTAACCATTAGGTCTTTGTAAACTCTTAATACCTTGGTAACTGGATTGTATTGAAAAGGATAAACAGCTAGGGTTTGGCCCCTGTAATCTCTTAAAATATAAGGCGTTTGAAGTTCAGCCAACTGTCCAGGAAAGAAACGATTCTCAGTATATTTTTTACCAAAAATATAAGGCAATTGTGAAGGGTCAAAATTCCTGTATAAATTCCCCTTTGAGGGAGCAATATTGATATTAGGATAATCAGTAAAAGATTTACTGATTACTTCCGCCTGCATTTCTGCATCATCCGGAATAATAAGGGAAGTCGAAATTTTTAATAAATCAGGAGCCCCTGCAATTTGCAGTGGGAATGCACCGTTTAAAAGGATGTTTTTTAAGCTTCCCTTTGAAGTTTGAACATCGGAAGTTATGAAGTCATCGAACGAAAAGCGAACAACTGAAGTTTGAATATCAGAAGAAATTAACTCGATTTTTGCTGATGCTTGATCAGGAGTTAGGTCCTTTTTATTGTTAGCGGCATTTAGATGAATGATACAAAAAAACAGAAAACATGATAAAATTAGTTTATGCATTTTTTGGTTTATTTAGTAATGATAAGCTTCTGCGTTATTTGCTGGTGATTGGTTTTTAAACTGATAAAATAAATACCTCTGCTGAACGAAGCCGCATTTAAATTTACAGTATACAAAGCTGCTAACTGATTAGCTGTTTCATTACTATAGACTAGTTGTCCGTTTGCACTGAATATTTTAAGACTTACATCCGTTTTTTCAGACAATCTGTAAGAAATATTGAATTGCTCATTGGTGGGATTGGGAGCTATAAATAATTGATTATTACTTACGGGTATTTCAGCGATTCCAACACCAATTGTTGTGTAAACGGCAGGAAGTACAATAAAATCAACCCAGGCACAATCGCTACCACCAATGGTAGAATAATCCTTTTCATATACCCAAGAAAACAAATGGGTTCCTGCTGTAACCGGGTAGCTGGCTCTTGCCCATGCGACATTTCCTGACCATTTATCAATCAGACTTCCATCTATGTTAAAGTTTAAATAGTCATAAGACAATTCAGAAGAAACTTTCCTGTAAAATGAAATGCTATCATCCCCCAATACATTCAATGAAATTGAAAAAGCTGAAGACTGGTTATCGGCAATTGCAGCTGATTTTGCACAGTATGCTCCTTCGTAAGGACCTGTATTTATTGTCTTCCATGAATTAGTTGTAGTTGTGTCCCAGTGATATTTACAAAAGTTATTGGTTTCAAAATCTTCAACCATCATACCTAACATGCTGTTGAAAGTTTTCTGAGCAGAATAAGGATTGGCAGTTACATTCAAATTCAAACCGAAATTAGCACCAATAGACGAAGTGGAATTTGCCGAAACAGCAAAGACTACATCCGTTGTGCTCCCTTTAACCAAAGTTGTGAGATTGGCAGTTGAAGTGGGAATACTGATAAATGGGTTGGCTGATGTGAGGTTTACAATGGTAGCGATGGTATTGTTATGTCCAGTATTCTGAACTTTAAAACGTACATTGGCAGTTTCGCCAGGATCCAGTCTGCCGTTGTTGTTGGCGGGAGCGACGTCTTCAATACTCATGCTTACAATATTTAACACTGGTGCATTTAATGCGAGCATAATGTTGTAATTCCATACATTGTTGTTCACATCCGTTACTTTTAGCGTAAAACTTGCTGCGTTTTGATCGGGGATGTTATTTGCAATTGTAAAAGTAAAGGCATTGTTGATATTTTTTGTATTTCCTGCAGTAATAATTCCAAAGGTTTCGGTACTGTCAGTAATGCTAATGTATTGATTGTTACATGATAACTTAGCGGTCACGCTACTGTCATTGGCAACTCCAATATTTTTAAGCATAATGTTGAACTGTATGGTTTCGCCATTATCCGCCATTGAATTATTATTCCCGCTATTGTCGATGATTTGATAGTTGTTAAGAGAAATAAAGGGTCCTGTAGGCGTAGCAGTAGGAATACTTGTTATGAATGGCTGACGGTTTTGTTTGGTAATGACTAAATCAGCTGTTCCTGCACTTGTAAAGGGGTTGATGCTCACTGTTGCTAAACCATTAGAATCGGCCAGGGCGGCTCCATGTAAAACACCATTCATCGAAATACCAACATAGGCATAAGCTTCCGTATTAACGGTAAACGAGGTATTCCCTAAAGGAATTAAGGGCATATAATTTGCTGTGAGTACGAGTGGGATTTTAAAATAAGGCATTAAAGAAGGATCGCCCATTAAATGATAAATTTCCCAGTAATAACTATAATTTGAAGGAGAACCTTGCGTAACTGCAAGGTTGCCAGCATTCACCATTTGACCTTGAGAAACATACCATTTTGAAAATGGTTCATTATTCGTATGCATTATTCTATCCAAAGCACCCAGACCTGTTGTAGCATAAGTAGGATTGGCCGAAATGGTCCCAACCCCACATGCCCACCAATAATCTTCGTCCCAGTAAGAATTGTTGGAAGCCCCGATGTATCCGATTGCACCTTTGTTGCTGGCTCTTAATAAAGCTTCGCCAAAGCAAACGGCGTCATCGAATTTATTGGTAACACAACAGTTGCCTATCATTAAAGGATATTTCCCAAGATTTTGAAGAGAAGGAACATCAGTCACATTAAAACTAGGATCTGCCCAGCCACTAGAACTTCCATGCGCTGAATAATTTGCAAAGCCAACTCCTTCGCTCACATTCAGTATGATTTGAGCTGCACTGCTGATTGAAGCAGGATACAAATAGCTTGAACAGTTAAAGCCATTGGTAGTATTAAAATAAGTTGAGGTAGCATAATTTACCTGTCCGTTTCCATAAGTTGGGGCATTGCTTGCGTCTACTCCGGCAACCATCACTACATTGTTTAAGAAAGTTTTGCTTGGCATCAGGTATTGCTCATATTCCAGCGTTTTATCAATTTGTGGTTGTAACTGAGCAAGGTTGGTAGCTGAAAATCTACCATAATACATTTCGGGTAAGAAATCGCCTGTATATTCGCAATAGTATAAATCGGTTACATGGGTTCCTGTAGTTCCTGAAAACGATGGAACCTGAGCAACATCGCCGACAAAAAGAACAAAAGTAGGAGCAGGGTCATTGGCTGTTCCTGCATTGTATAAGGCTTGAAGGTAAGCTTTTATCGATGTTGTGGTTGTTCCAACAGCAGCATTATTGGTATAAGCCTCAATTACTTTAAATCCTTTTTTTGTTTTCCATTGGATAAAAGGTTGCAAGATTGTTTGAAACATTGGATCCGAAACAATTACGTATTTTATGGGATACTTTGAAAGTGCATCTTTGGTCCCTCCAATTGATTGTGTATTGATTAACTTTGATTCAACGTTGCTGAAATAAGGAGAATAATTTTTTGCTTTAGCAGCTTTAGTTGCCACCAAATCAGCATTTTCGAAACTAACTTCGGTTTCGATATTGGTAAAAACTTTGATGGTATTGCTTACAGGATTGTATTGAATAGGGGAAATGTTCAAACGGGCAATTCTAACACCTCTCATAATACCTAATTGTTCAACGCTCACCAATGGCAAAGCTAAGAGTTGATTTTTACCATAAACACTTTGATTATAAACCAATTGCTTTTTACTGTCATCATTTTTCGAAACAGCAGGTTGAACCGGAAGAAGTTTGCCAATATAACCAAGGGAATTAAGATTGTATGTTTTAAAGGTCGAATTTTTAATATTTATTTTTACGTTAGCTCCATAAGGAACTTCAATCAGATTGCGTAATACCGGGAGTTGAGGACTACCAATCTCATTTCCTGCAGTATATTCTGGTAATTCGATACGCGTAAACATTCCTTTATCGGTTATTTCAGTGGCAAAATTTAATTCGGCCAAGGTGTTCTTTACAGTAAACCTGGTTGCTGAATTTTCTTTTACAATAAGTGCTGTATTACCGGATATCCCTGTTTTAAGTACTTGTGCTTGTGCAAAGTAAAAAGAAACTGAAAAAAGTAAAATACTTAAAACTGATATTTTTCTCATATTTATAGGTTTATTTTATCGGGAAAAAGAAGCTAGTTGATTGATTTTTAAAACAGTAAATGTAATAATGTAAGTTACAAAAATACAATATTTTTTAATTCAAAACAGCTTAATTACAAATTTATCTTTTATTTTAGAGATTATAGCTAGGTATTAACAAATTTTAATCTGTTTTTGTTGTTTAGATTAGCATAATAATTGCTGAAATTTATATAATATTGCAGCTGAAAATTCAATTATAGGAATGAAATTAAAAACCTTATTGTCAATCATCCTCGTTTTTTTTATCACATGTATTTATTCTCAGGAAGTGAGTATTGACGGTACTTATAACGGAAGGAATTTGTTTGTGCTGAACCCAACCGAAAGCAGTGGATTTTGCGTATCAGAAGTGAAAGTAAATGGCCAAAAAACAAAGGATGAATTGAATTCCAACAGTTTTGAAATTGATTTTTCGCTACTTAAAATTGAAACCGGACAGCATGTTCATGTTCAGATTTTTCACAAGATCAACTGCAAGCCAAGCATTATCAATCCTGAAGTAATTCAGGAAAATCTGAAATTTAATTTTTTGAATGCCAAGGTAAACCGAAAAGGCTTTTTATGCTGGGATATCCAAGGGATGTTAAGCGATGGCGAATTTACAGTTGAACAATTTCGTTGGGAAAAATGGGTTAAAGCAGCTGTGCTTAAGCCTCAGGATACTGTGAGTTTAAATAATTATGCACAGGAAATCAGTCCAAATACTGCTCAAAATCTTTTCAGGATTAAATTTACAGACAAAAAAGGCAAAGAAACCATTTCAAAAGAAATAAAATATACACTTCCCGGCAAAGAAATAATGATTGTTTCCGAAAAAATAAAGGACAGAATAGCCTTTAGCTTTGTTACGATGTATGAAATTATTGACGAAAGCGGTAATCTTTTATTGCAAGGAAATGATAAATATGTCGATACTTCATCTCTTACAAAAGGGAAGTATTTTGTCAATTATGACAATAAAACAGAAGCCTTTTCAAAGAGATAATTTCTTTTTAAAGTTGTGTTGAAAAGGAAGTTTTGCTCAAAATAACATTCAGGATTGTTTCAATTATTTTTAAGTCTACTGCAAAGCTTTACGTGCTTTCAAAATATATTTAGCGGTATCCAAAGGACTGATTCCTTTAAATGCTCTGATAACGCCTTGTTCGTCGGTGCATTCCCGGTAACTGTGAAATTGGGTGGATATTTTTGCCTTGCCTCCTGAACGGGAACTGAGTTTTACAGGATAATCGAGGGATGTAGCCAAAGGCAAAATGCCTGAAAGTAGAAATTTTCCATTTTCCATATCCGGGCTTTCAAAATTACCCCGCATTTGTGTAATGTCGCTGGTAATAGCACCCAATAGATCTTCCGTGGCAGAAATTCTGAATGAAAGCATAGGTTCGAGTAATGTAGTGCCACTGTTAACAAGTCCATCCATTATACCCATTGGGGTTGCAACTACAAAATCGCCCGGATGGGTATGCATTGCATGGTCTTCTCCTTCTATGAGTGTAATTTTAATATCCGTCACTTCCCATCCTTTGATTCCTTGTTGCAATGCGATTGGAATGGTTCTTTCCACTTCATTCTGGTATTTTTGCAGCACATCATTCACCCCGAGCTTACTGATGTATTGCACGCCACTTCCACTTACGCCGGGTGCTATGCTGAATTTCATAATGGCCCAGCAGGGTTTGGGCATCCAGTATCTGACATAGCCTTCTGCAGTTGCGGAGGGTGTTTCTTTATAAATTACAGTTGGATTTTCAAACTTAGCTTTTATCTGAAAGCGGTCTTCGATAATGCGCTCCAGGACTTCGATCTGTATCCAACCCATGATTTTTACATGCAATTCTTTCTCCTCTTTAAGCCATTGAAAATCGAGGGAAGGATCTTCGGTACACAATTCCTGTAAAGCAGCGGCCAATGCTGCATAATCCTTATCGTTTATTGCTTTTAACTGAACCGTCAAAAGCGGTGTTCGTAAGCTGATGCCAGGGGATATAAATTCAGTAAATTTTCCCAACACATCGCCTGTCTGAGCTTCGTTAAACCCAGAAATACCAACTACATCTCCAGCATTCGCCTGGGCAACATCTTCATATTTCCCCTTGATTTGTTTTCGGATTCGGGTAACTTTTTCCTTTAGATTCCGGCTGGCATTGTTTACAAATGCTCTGTTGGCTATGCTTCCTTCAAAAATCCTGACATGAGAAATTTTCCCTATCGTTTGATCGTATTCAATACGGTATACCAAAGCAGAGAGTTCATTTTCCGCTTTCCCTTCAGGCCTTGGAAAATAAAGATTTACAGCCGTTAAGAGTTCTTCAATACCAATTCCGTTTTTAGCAGAACCCATCAGTACCGGGTACAATTTGCATTGATGAACAGCTTTTGCCAATGATTGATTCGCTTCTTCAAAACAAATCTTTTCACCGTTGATGTATTTTTCGAGTAAGTCATCGTCTGTTGAAGCTATGGCTTCTGTTATTTTTTCATTTTCTAAATATGCATTCCAGCAAGTTTGAATATATGCATTATTTTCTCCAGCATTGATGGGCTGCTGTAAAATGATAGTGTTGGGTGTAAATTCTTTGTGAATTTCATGAAGGAGTTTTTCAGTATTGGCTCCCATTCTGTCAATTTTATTGATGAATAGGATGCAGGGGATTTTATTTGCCTTTAAAGCCATCCATAAAGTCTCAGTATGAGCCTGTATGCCTTCCACTGCCGAAACTACCAAAATGGCAGCGTCAATAGCTCTTAATATTCTTTCGACATCGGCCGAGAAATCCACATGGCCGGGGGTATCAATCAGGTTGATCTGCACATTTTCCCATTCAAAAGAAGTGTTGGCTGAGCGTACTGATATGCCTCTTTCTTTTTCAACATTGAGAGAATCAGTTTGTGTAGTTCCATTATTTACACTTCCAGGCTTTTTGATACTTCCAGCCTTAAACAGAAAATTTTCAGTCAGCGTAGTTTTTCCGGCATCAGCAGCTGCCAGGATTGCAATATTTCGGATGTTTTGGATCATGGAATTTTTGCTTACATCCATTTTTTGCTGCTGGATTCGGTGCAATATAAAAGATAATTATACAATGCAGAGGCCACTTCCTCTTGTAAATACGGAATCCTGATTCTTTTACCCCCTGAAATAAAGATAGCAATGGAAGCTAATTTTCTACGTCTTTGAAAAAAGTTTTGTTTAAATTGTATGGTTTGAAGCTTGTAATTATAAAACTGAGAGAACTCCTGCTCTATGGTACCTTTGGCCGTGTGCAGAATTTGAGCACTGATTTTTAAATAGCGTTTCTTATAAGACAGATAACTTAAAAAAGCACTTATAACTATCCAGCTTCCTATAACAACATAAATCTCCCAATCTTTATAAGAAAACAGCAATAAAGGTACAGTAACCAAAAATATTCTGAAGATCCATAAGCGGATAAAATACATTGGGTGCGATATATGCCTTGTCCATTCAATGCTATCGTTTGGCGGGAAAATTTCGTTTTGAATTTTTTGAAGATGATCGTTGTTGCATCCCGGAATAATGATGGCCTGTTTTTTCTTAACATGCGTATTGGAAGCTTGGGTAATATGAACCGATACAAAATTCATCCATTTACGGATGGGATTGGTTTCCCAGGAAATAATCTGAATTTTTGAGTAAGGAATTACGATGTCTTTTTTGTTGAGCAAGCCCGATTTTAGCATAAAAGCACCTTGCTGGCGTGAAAAATTCAAATCGAAATACTGAAGGATTACCAACAGAATAGAAAATAACAAGAGCATCATCAAAAAGAAAATCGCAATAAGGGTGATTATCAAAACGCCTGAGTGTTCAAAAAATCCACCTGCCTGATCGGAAGCAGCATCCAGCGTTGTTTTGAATAAATCATGCAACTGTTGATAAATGCCATTTACAAACAAATAGATGAGTAACATACTTTTTAGATGGTTTTCGCTGATGCCTACTTTAATTAAATCAGTTGTGCTGAGTTGTATGATTGATTTTGATTCAATCTCTATTTTATGCTCATCTGAAATAACAGTATGCTCAGTTTTAGTATGACTGGCTGCAAAAGTTGAAAGTTTAAACTGCAATGCTTCAGCTGTTTCTTTTGTAAGGGCATGAAATTTCAATTCCTGATGTGACGTTCCGGCTGTATCTATTTCGAGGGCCACTACATTTAAGAACTGTTGTATGAAATTTTGCTGGGTATTCATCGTTTGTATCCTATCGAGCGGAATGCTCATCTTGATTTTCTTTAAATACCCTTTTTCTACTACAAACTCATCGTCTTTGATGTAGAAATAGAAATTCAGGTAGGATAATATGGTATTGGCAATAAAGATAAGCAAGAGAAGGATGATGACAGCATAAAAAATAAGCTGCTTTTGATTATGGATAGAACCTGATTTTAAAAGGATTATAATAAATATAGGCCAGAACGCTTTAAATAATTTTTTAAGGCTTAATGCTAAAAAGAAGATAATACCTTTGGGCGATTGTCGCTGAGGGATGCTGAAGTCTATATTACTCATATTGGCTTACCTTTTTGCTTAAAAAATCTTTTAATTGCTGTGCAGTTTCGGGCGATAAACCATGAATAAAAAGGCCGCTACCCTGACCACCTGCCGTAAATATCCTGAGTTTTGATATATTCAACATTCTGGCAATCATGCTTTGGCGGATTTCACTGTGTTGAATGCGGTTAAATGGCACCGTAATGGTTTTGCGATTGATAAAACCTGTTCGGTAAACGATGTCATGTTCGCGCAAAGCATAGCCTTTCATCGGGAAACCATAATGCGCAATGCTTATGAAAAAGAAGTAGGCAATTAAACACAGCACATAGTAAACAATGAGCCACCATCTGAGCAGATGAAATTCAAAAATAGGTTCTATCGTATAGGGAATTACCGAAAGCAGTAAGAAAAATAAAGACCAGTTTATATAAACTACTGTTTTATATGCCGGCTTTAATGTTACAAAAACAAGGCTTTCCTGATTCGGTAATTGATTGATGGCTATATTGTTGTTCTCAAAAAGCATAAACGTTGGGTTTTAAATTTTTTATACTGCAAATATATCATTTATCCAGCGACTGCTCTGAAATAATTTCACTTAATCCGTAATTCATTTTTCATCATAAAATTCATTTGCCAATTGTAATTCATCCAAAAAATAATGATTAACTTCGCATCTTCATCAATAATATAATTACGAGGAAATCGTATACTCATAATCTTTTCAATTTAATAAGCACTCAATGAAGAATTATCTTACAAAGTTTATTTTGGCTATTTTTTTCCTTTTCTTAGTTATCTCATTAAAAGCACAGCCTTATCTTTTTAAAAATGATGAACTGCCAAAGCTCAAGAATGCAACCTTGTATGTTATTATGGATGCTGATAATGATACAAAAAATGAACTTAACGAAAAATATATGGATGTTTTTAAAGAAGTATGGAAATATTGTCCTTATGAAATAATTAAGTCATCTGAAGTGTTTGATCATTTGGGACCGGATGCTTTTTTTATGAACATTTTTACCACTATTTATGAGAACAAATATGAACATACTCCTGCATGGAAGTTTTTTCAGGTTTATGAATTAACAATATGGACCATAACACCTGCTTACCTTAAAAAGATTGACAAAAAGAGATTTCATTTGGAGGAAATTAATTTAGCTGAAAATTCAACCAGCGTTGCCCGAATAAAATTAAAAGCAGATGATTCTCGCAAGTTTTATCCAATGGAATTATCAAAAGGCGATTTTATGGGATACCCTTATTTACTTTATACAGGACCAGGGATGTTAAAAAATTACCTGCAGTTTTTGCAAAAATCTTTGCAACAAAAACTCTTCTATCAAGAGAGAGAAAAAATTTACAATTACAATGAAATAGATAAATTAAAAAAAAGTACATTGTATATGCCTGAATTACTAATGATTGATTATAAAAAAGACAGCGAATCAAAGGATAAAAACAAAATTAATACAATCTATGACCCCAAAGAAATATTTAAAGATTATCCGGGAAAGTATGAGCTTATTTCAACAACAGATTTGAATAATCGTATTATGGAGTCCGATGAAACCCTGTATTATGCGAGCATATATTTGACCTGGGATTTTGCAACCTATCTTACAATGACGATAACCAATAGTAATACTGGTGAAATTATTTTTAAAGAAAGCGTAATTTCCAGTAAAAGTTTTCCACCTAAAATTATTAAGATTTTGTCAAAAGCAATGAATAAGTAGAGATTAAGATTACTAAACCCAAAATACCATTTTAATAAATTAATAGACTGTAACTTAAAACAAAAAACAATGATGAAAAAATTAATCAGTCCGATTGCAATCGTTTTGCTTATTGTAGCAGTAACCGCATGCAATCCGAAATCAAAACCTGCTGTTGTTACAAATGGCGATTCAACAAATTATATGAAAGAAAAATTAGCACAGTTTGCTACTGTTAAACTTACCACCGACCTCACAAAATTAAGTGAAAAGGAAAAACAATTATTGCCTGTACTCATCGACATTGCTCAGATAATGGACGATTTGTACTGGATGCAGACCATAGGAGAGAAAAAATCTTTTCTCGACACCATTAAAGATGCTGATTTGAAACAGTTTGCATTGATTAATTATGGTCCATGGGAACGTTTGGGCGACAATAAATCTTTTATGCCTGCTTTTGGCGAAAAACCCAAGGGTGCCAATTTCTATCCGAAAGACATGAGCAAAGAAGAGTTTGATCAGTTCAAGGACAAGAATAAAACGAATCAATATACCCTTATTCAGCGTAACGAAGACAAATCACTGAAAGTAGTCTGGTTTCACGATGCCTACAAAGATTTACTAACCAAAGCTTCCGGTTTATTGGTCAAAGCGGCTGAATTAGCCGAAGATCCGGGTTTGAAAAAATATTTTGAATTGCGTTCAAAAGCTTTGTTGACCGACGATTATTTTGCCAGCGATATGGCCTGGATGGATATGAAAACCAATGGAATTGATTTCGTTGTCGGTCCAATAGAAAACTACGAGGATGAATTGTTTGGTTACAAAACAGCTTATGAAGCTGCAGTTTTGGTAAAAGACAAAGAATGGAGCAAAAAGCTGGAAAAATTCTCAGCCATGTTGCCCGAATTACAGAAACAATTGCCTTGCGATGCTAAATACAAAAAAGAAATTCCTGGCTCTAACAGCGACTTAAATGCCTATGAAATTGTTTATTATGCAGGACATTCCAATGCAGGGGGTAAAACCATAGCCATCAACTTACCCAACGACGAAAAAGTTCAGTTAAAAAAAGGGAGCCGACGTTTGCAATTAAAAAATACCATGCAGGCAAAGTTTGACAAAATTCTGACACCCATTGCCAATGCATTGATAGATAAATCGCAACAAAAAAATATAACTTTCTCAGCTTTTTTCTCCAATGTGATGTTCCATGAAGTAGCCCATGGTTTGGGGATTAAAAATACACTTACCAAAAAAGGAACCGTAAAAGCTGCATTGAAAGAAAAATATGCCAGTTTTGAAGAAGCCAAAGCCGATATTCTTGGATTGTTTATCGTAACCAAATTGATTGAAATGGGCGAATTAAAAGATGTGAGCGTTGAAGATAGTTATGTAACTTTTATGGCAGGTATCATCCGTTCGGTTCGTTTTGGAGCTGCCGATTCTCATGGGAAAGCCAATATGATGTGCTTCAATTATTTTGAAGATGCAGGTGCTTTTAGCCGTAATGCCGACGGTTCGTATAAAGTTGATATGCCAAAAACCAAAAAAGCCATGAATGAATGGGCTGCCAAAGTAATACAATTTGAAGGCGATGGGGATTATGATGGTGCAACAAAATACCTGGAAGCAAACAGTAATATCCGTGAAGAATTAAAGCAAGATATTGCAAAACTTAAAACGGCCAATATTCCACAAGATATTATTTTCGAACAAGGTGTAGAAGCCTTGGGGATTAAATAAAAAATTACGGATGGGCTGACTTAAAGTAACCCTCTTGGATTTTTTTAACATTAAAAAAGGCTGTCTGATTTGAATTCAGACAGCCTTTTTGCTATGCTTTGTTTATGCTTTGAATCCGCTTTCAACGACTCTTCTTACAATTGCTTGGAACCTTGAATAACGGAACCGCTTTTTCTGTTTTTGTTAATGCAACACCCAAAATTAGAAAATAATTTTATATATAGTTGAATATGAAATATTTGTAAAAATATTTTTTTTGTTTAAAAAAGGAAAGTATGCCTCTGCTAATAGTTATTGCAATCAGGACTGCTTTCCTTAAACGTGGATTTGCATGAAGTGACGGGGTGACTCCAAGTCACCCCGTCACTAACACCAATTTTAAATTTTTTCCCGGCAATTTGCAGGCTGGATCTTTTTAAAATATGAAAATTGCGTTATTCCCTGTTTTCGTCAATGCAACATCTAATGGTACAAAATATTTTATATATTGTTGTATATTTGATGTTTGCTAAAAATAAAAAATATTTTACCGAAAAAAAGTCAGCCTTTTACTTATGCTTTGAATCCGCTTTCAACGATTTTTCTTACAATTCCTTGTATCCATGAATATGGGATAATTTTTTTAAGTGTTAAAACAATCTGGGCTTGTGTTCCTGCAGGGTAACGCAAGCGATAATTCATAGCTGTTGCGGCTTTATAGATTGTTTTAGCAATTATTTCAGGCCCAGGTGCTTTCATCCCTACATTCTGAGTAGTCTTATATGTTATATCCGTGTATTTATCATAAGCTGTAAGTCCTTCTTTTTTAAATACATCTTGTGAACGTGTGTAAAAATCAGTTTTGATAGCACCTGGTGCTATGTTTTTTACTTTGATATTAAAAGGGCGAAGTTCAAATTGCAAGGATTCGGTAAAACCCTCTAAGGCAAATTTGGTTGCATGGTAAATGCTGTAACAAGGAAACGTAATAAAACCTGCCACTGAAGTAACATTGATGATGCATCCTTGTTTCTTTTCTCTGAAATAAGGTAAAATTTCGCGGATTACATTCATAACCCCGAAAACATTGGTATCGAATTGTCGCTGGATTTGTTGTTTTTCGGCAGCTTCAAATACACCAACGGTTCCATAACCAGCATTGTTCACAATTACATCAATGTTGCCAAACGCTTCCAGGGTATCGGTAATGGCTTTTTTAATACTCTCGCTGTCGGTAACATCCACAGCAAATAATTTTACATTACTGAGATTGTTCAATTCTGTTTCTTTGGAAGGATTTCGCATGGTGGCTGCAACATTCCAGCCTTTTGCTGCAAAATACTTCGTCGTTGCTTTTCCAATTCCTGAAGAGCATCCTGTGATAAAAACTGTTTTTTGCATTTGTATTAAATTTATCTTAAACTATCAAAGTCAACTCCTAAAACTTTATTTTCAACAAAGTCGAAGAGGGTAAGTTTGCGTATTTCGTAATAGGAATTCCAGAACGAGCGCAATGCAGCGATGTATTCCTGAGTAGCTCTGTCTTTCTCTGTCATCGCAATATTTAGTTCGGTAATATCTACCTTGCCAATCATATAGCGGGCCTTGGTAACTTCAAAACGTTTTCCGCCAATGGTATCGGCTTTGGCAGCTATTTTTAGCTGATGGTACTGCATATTGAATTGCATTACTTTGATGACTATCTGTTGGTCGAAATCAATTTTTTGTTGCGCAACCTGTGTATTGATCAGCTCTTCATTCGATTGTGCCATTTTTATTTTGGCTCGCGCCAGCCCCCAATCGAGGACCGGAATTTGAATACCTAATGAAACTTGCTGTTGATCCTGTGGGCTTTTGTAAGCATCTGGAAGTTCGACTGCCCTTTGTGTTAAACCATACATAGCGTATATATTGGCATTAAATCTATTTTCCATTTTTGCTTTATTCACCGAGCTTTGGGCTTCCAGTAGCCTGCGTTGATAGGAGATGGCTTCTGAACTATTGCTGCGGGCTTCGGCTATAGCTTTTGTAGCATCTACTTTATATTCGGGCATTTGCTTGGGTATTTGCAACTCAATTTTTTCGTCTCCTTTCATGCCCAGAAAAGACTTCAACTTAAAATGGGTTACTTCCACATCATTGCGTGTTTGTTCAACCTGTAAATTTGAATTGAGTAAACTTAATTCAAGTTGGAGCAATTCATTTTCTGCAATTTTACCTAAATTGTAGCGGCCCTGTGCAATTTTGTACAAGGTATCATTATTGGCCTGATTTATTTTTGCAATATTAGCCCTGATTTGAGCGTCCAACAAATCGAAAAACAAATTAGCTGCTTTGATGGATAATTGTTCCCTATCTTCAATATAAACCTGTCTGGCTTCGTCGTAAAGTATAGGTTCTATCTTACGTTCCCAGCGATAAGGATTGTAATTAAAAATAGGCTGGCGAAAACCAATTGTTACAGGAACCGAGAGATAAGAAGTATTTACGGTGCCTGCTTCATTGTACATGTCCAGGCGTTCGATGCCAGAGTTGACAAACAATTGCCCGCCAGTAATCCCCACAATTTTTGAAAGACTCATTTGCAGGGAATAGTCGGTTGAACGTTGGAGCTGAAATATCTGGGTTCCGTCCGATAAGGGAATTTTTGAGATACTGCGGTTGATATTCGGCAACGTACCGTCTAAAGTAAGCATAGGCATATAGGACGCCTTGTATGTCCTGAATTTCCAATAGCTACCTAAATATTTATTTTTAGCAACCAGACCATCCGGCGATTGTTGACTGGCAATGTTGATAACGTTTTCAAAGCTGAGAATTTTAGTGTTCTCCTGAGCTTTTGCTAAAAAGCTGACTCCTAAAACGAATGCAATGATTGAAAAAAATAGTTTCATATTAATATTTGCTATTTACTTATTCGTGTCGTAAAGATGTAACCGGGTCTTGCATGGCGGCTTTTCGGGCTGGCATATATCCAAATAATATGCCCACAGAGGCTGAAACAAAGAAAGATACAACGATAGATAAAGGAGAAATAATGGTTAAAATGCCGGCTAATTTCGTAATGAGTTTAGCCAGCCCAATACCTAAGAAAATTCCTGCAATTCCTCCACTTAAACTGATGATGGTAGCTTCCGACAAAAACTGCATAATTACATCTCTTTGCGTAGCTCCCATTGCCAGGCGAACCCCTATTTCTTTGATACGTTCCATTACCGATGCAAGCATAATGTTCATAATCCCAATGCCGCCAACTATCAATGATATACTGGCAATGGCACCCAACACAATATTGAAAATATCTTTGGTTTTTTGTTCCTGTTTCAGCAATAATTCGGGAACTTTTATTTCGTAATCCTCTATACCGGCATGCCGGCGTTTCATCATTTGTGTCAATATTCCGGTAGTTGCTTTGATGTTTTTGGAATCATCCACCTGAATTACAATTTTATCAATCTGGTTGTGATTGTCTTCATCATCGGTTTCAGATGAATTGTCATTACTGCCATTCAGTGAAGCTGCCGTTATGAGGGAACGGTCTTTGTACCTTAACAACAATGTTTGCAATGGAGCGTAAATATATTTATTGTATTCGCTGATTCCCAGATTTTCGGAAGCGGTTTGACTTACATTTTTGCTTTGGATGACACCTATGACTTTCAGCCAGACATTGTCGCATTTGATGTATTTTCCAATGGGATCTTCTTTCGGGAACAATTTAGATTTAACACCTTGCCCGATAATACATACCTGTTTGCCTTCTTTCAACTGTTCTTCGTTAAACATTTGACCCTGAGAAATTTCAAGATTAAAAACAGCAAAGAAATCAGGCGTAACTCCAGAAAGTTTCGCTGAACTGCTGTTGCCATCTTTGATAATACTGGTTTCGTAGATGACTTCAGGACTTACTAATTTGACCGTAGGAATCATTGCTTTGATACTTTGAGCATCTTTCAAGGTCAATCCGGGTGAAAATTTATTTTTGTTTTTATCGCTGGTCGCTTTGCTATCTGTTGATTCAGCATCTTGTTTATCCCCTCCTTTTTTTTCCAGCTTTGGCGAAATAATAATGTTGTTAACGCCTACCAGTTTGATTTGTTCAAGTATTTCCTGCTGGGCACCGTTGCCGATGGCCATCATCGCTATAACGGCAGCCACTCCAAAAATGATACCCAAGGCCGTAAGCATCGAACGGAATTTATTGGCAAGTACCGCTTCAAATGCAATATTGAGAATATAGGAGAAGCGGTTGGTCTCTTTTCTTATAAAGATGTTGCGGTAGTTCATGGTAATTTTACGAGTTTAAGTTTATCGGCATTTTCAGGAGCCAATAGATAAACTTTGTCTTTTTCGTTAAGTCCTTTTGAAATAATAATCTCGTTTTCGTTGCTAAGACCTGCTCTCACCTGTTGTTTAATAATTTGAGAACCATCAGCTATGAAAACATAAGTAATAGTATCACTGGTATGAACACATTCGATGGGAACATAAATTACGTTGGGAACTACTGCCGTAATGATAGTATTTTTAGTGGTCATGGCTGGTCTCAATATTGAATCAAATTCATGAACCAGTATTTTTACTTCAAACACCTTGGCATTGGTTCCCCGCATTTGTTCGCCGATATTGGCAACTTCGGTAACTTCGCCGGTAAATTTCTTTTCAGGAAAGGCATCTACTCCAATTTCAACTTTCTGCCCCACTTTAACTTTGCTGATATCTATCTCGTTGATATAAGTTTTAGAAATCATTTTGGTTAAATTGGGCAAAGTAGCAACTACATTGTTCCATGCATTTACTGTGGCCCCTACACCTTGTTTTTTGCCATCCCAATCTCTTTTGTAAATCAGCATTCCGGTTTTAGGTGCTTTCACCGTAAATTCCTCCAGTACTTTCATCAAGGTTTCGAATTTACGTTTCGACTGATCGTAAGAGGCTGTGGTTTCACCTATGGTAGCTTTGGCTTTGCTGTATTTTAGTTTGTAATTCTGTACGGCTTGTTCGTAGTTGCGTTGCGATTTTTGATAATCAATTTCTGCCTGCCTGATGCTGGCAGGTGGTTCGTATTTTGACTGATCGAGGGTAATTTGTTTTTCTTCCACTGCAAATTTCAGATTGATCAATTCGTCGCGGGAAGCTCTTAATTCAAGGCTTGTATCTAATCTGGTGCGGGTAAGTTGCGATTCAAGTTTTTCCAATTCGGTTTGAATATCTTTCAACTTGGTGCTGATTTCAGTTTTGTCGAGGCTGGCAACATATTGCCCCGAATCAACCACTGTTCCTTCAGGTATCATTTCGCTGATTTTTACCTGCCAGATTCCAATGTTACGCAAACCATCGGGGCCATAGATTTCCTGAGAACTTTTGGCATCCAGTTCGCCGGTGGTGGTTACTTTTATATCAAAATTCCCTTTTTTAACAGCAACAATTACGATATTGTTGGCTTTATCATTGTTTCCTGTAAAAAACCAAATTACTAAAAACAGTACGATGGCCGTAACAATGATGATCCATTTCTTTTTTTTCATTATAAGTGGGTGTATTTTGTTTCATAAAACGCAATTGAGGAATAAATTAGTATAAATTTATCTATTTTGTTTTTATTTTATGTCCACGGATAGCGTAATACAAAATTACCAGATAACAAGGAATTGCAATCCAGTATGCTTGTTGACGATTGAAAACATCTGCCAGCCATCCGTATACCAATGGTAAGGTAGCGCCACCGGCAATGGCCATTATTAATAATGCAGATGCGGTTTTGGTGAATCTGCCTAACCCATTCAGTGCAAGTGGCCAGATTGCAGGCCATACTAAGGCATTTGCCAGGCCCAATAAAGCTATAAAAGCAATGGATAAAAATCCGCTGGTAAATATTGCCAGAATAGTTAAGATAATACCCAGTATTGCTGACAATTTTAAAGCATTCGCCTGTGAAATATATTTAGGTATGAAGAAGATTCCGATAAAATATCCGATAATCATACTTGCAAGTGTTAAGGAAGTAAAAGCTTTTGCAATAGCCATTTCTATCCCTAATGATTTGCCATACAGTATGATGGTGTCGCCGGCAATTACTTCAACACCTACATAAAAAAACAAAGCAATTACCCCCATCCATAAATTGGGAAACTGAAAAATACTTGTCTTGTTGGCATTCAACGCTGCAACTGTTTCATCTTCATGTTCAGTGTCAATTTCGGGTAAGCCTGAATATCTGACCAATAATCCTAAAATAAATAAAAATACAGTAAGTACAATATAAGGAAGAATTACCCTTGCTGCCAGTTCGTTTAAAACGGCTGTTTTGCTTACTTCGTTCATTGCAGGTAAACTGGCTTCTAGTTTATCAAAATCTTTAAAAAGGAAAAATCCCAGAATCAGTGGAGCTATCACTCCTGCAACTTTATTGCAAATACCCATTATACTGATTCTTTTGGCAGCACTTTCTATAGGACCCAGTATTGTAACATAAGGGTTGGAAGCTGTTTGAAGGATAGATAAACCGGTACCTATTACAAACAAACCCGCCAGAAATAGTCCGTAAATCCTTGTATGGGCAGCAGGAATAAACATTAATGTTCCTAAAGCCATCACCCAGATTCCCAACATCATTCCTTTTTTAAATCCAATGAATTTTAAAATATAGGAAGATGGTAATGCCATTACAAAATAGGAAATGTAAAAAGCAAAAGCTACCAGCATCGATTCGCTGTTGTTGAGCTGACAAGCTAATTTAAGGTAGGGGATGAGGGTTCCGTTGAGCCAGGTAACAAAACCAAAAAGGAAAAAGAGGATTCCAATCAATGAAATGGAGAAAATATAATCGGATTTGCTGTTTAAACGCTTGTTATCTATCATACATTTGTTTTTATTATGCAAACGTAATTATTTTTTCGGAATAATTGGTCGTAGGGGAAGGTGTAAAATTTGAAAAAGAGGATTTATTTCCTTTTACTGTTCACTTCCCAAGGCTTTTTCCCATTCCCAGGCAGAACGCATCATTTCTTCCAGTGGGCGCTCAGCTTTCCAGTTGAGTTCCTTGTTGGCAAGGCGGGTATCGGCATACACTGCTTCCACATCACCCGGGCGACGAGGGACTATCTCATAGTTAATAGCAATACCGGTAGAAGTTTCAAAGGCTTTTATCATGTCAAGTACCGAAATTCCAACTCCAACTCCCAGGTTAAAGACTTCGAAATCCTTATCGCTCATTTTATTATGTAATCTTTCGATAGCTGAAATATGAGCTATAGCCACATCCACCACATGAATATAATCACGCAGACAAGTTCCGTCGGGTGTATTGTAATCGTTTCCGAAAACCCTTAATTTTTCGCGTTTGCCAAAAGCAGTTTCGGTAATATAAGGAACCAGATGATGGGGAGGGCCATCCTGAAATTCACCTATTAAAGCAGTTTCGTGTGCGCCTATCGGATTAAAATAGCGCAAAGCAATACAGCGGAGATCTGTAGATTTGCAGGTGTCAACCAAAATATCTTCGCAAATTTTCTTGGTATTCCCATAAGGTGACATGGCGGGTTTAATAGGCGCATATTCATCTACTGGCAATGCATCTGGTTCTCCATAAACTGTACAAGACGAAGAAAATACAATATTGTCAATTTTGAATTCCTTCATGCATTTTAGTAAATTTACCGTAGAAGCAAGGTTGTTGTGGTAATACATCAAAGGCTCTTTTACCGATTCGTCTACCAGTAAAATTCCGGCAAAATGAATGACTGCTTCAATGTCAGGATATTTGGTAAAAAAACGGTGCATTTCATCGAAATTACACATTTCAACTTTTTCGAAAACAGGACGCTTTGCCGTAATTTTTTCGATACGGTTGAGGACCTCAATATCTGAATTAACCAAATTATCAATAATAATAGGGGTATGCCCTTGTTTCATTAATTCTACCACAGTGTGAGAACCAATATATCCAATGCCGCCTGTAACAAGTATTTTCATAATGTATTGATTTTATCATTCATAAAGTTGATGCTTGATAAGAAATGCTACTTACATCTTCATTTGCTAATTGCAAATTAATTTGATAGTAAAACAAAGAACAAGGATTTTTGATTAAAGAATTTTTTACTTTTTCAAAAAAGGATGATAATCTCCTTTTAATCCGATGGCTTCCTTGTGCCTGATATCATGTACAATCTGTATTGAATTTCGGGCTTCTGACAAGCCAAACCCATTTCCGCTTAATATTTGCTGATAAGATTGGGTATGTAAATCTGTAAATCCTCCGCTAAATTCAACTTCCTGGTTTTCAACAGTAATCGAGCGATAAGTGCGTTGTCCACTGGCTTTAATATTTTCAGGTATATCATTGAAATCAATACTTAAAAACCAGCGAACACGGGCTTTTTCGAGTTCCAGATAGCCTCCGGCTTTTTGGGTTTCGTAAGAATGAACAATGTTCTCTTTAACCTCACCAAAAATCCAGCACAACATATCAAAGAAATGAACGCCAATATTGGTAGCAATACCTCCCGACTTGGCATTATCACCTTTCCAGGAATAATGATACCAGCTTCCACGACTGGTAATATAGGCAAGATTTACATCGTAAATTTTACCTGATTTGTCAGCATCTATTTGTTGCTTTAACGCAATGATAGAAGGGTGTAAACGCAACTGCAGAATATTATAAATTCGTTTTCCTGTTTCGTTTTCTAGGGTTTCTAAAGTATCGATATTCCATGGATTCAGTACCAAAGGCTTTTCACAGATTGCATGGGCATCGTTGCGGAGTGCCAGCCTGATATGGGCATCGTGTAAATAATTGGGTGAGCAAATACTTACATAGTCAATTTTATTTTCGCCTTTTCGTCTGAGTTTATCCAGGTGACGGTCGAAACGTTCAGCTTCCATAAAGAAAGCTGCATCGGGGAAATGACTGTCGATAATGCCTACACTGTCGAATTTATCTAAAGCAGCTACCAATACATTTCCGGTTTCTTTAATCGCCTTCATGTGGCGGGGCGCAATATAACCTGCTGCTCCGATTAAGCCAAAATTTATGGGTTTTTGCATAGTCCTATTTTTAATCGATTTTAAAAACTTTACCGTTTTCCAGTTTGTAGTTTTCCTTGCTTTCGGGGCAAACGGCATTGCCTGCATTGTCAAACTTCAGGCGTTGACCATATTCGCTCATCCAGCCTATTTGTCGTGCAGGATTGCCGACTATTAATGCATACGCAGCAACGTCTTTAGTAACGACAGCACCTGCTCCAATAAAAGCAAATTCGCCGATATCATGTCCACAAACGATAGTCGCATTAGCACCAATGGTTGCTCCATGTTTTACAATCGTTCTGGCATACTCGCTTTTACGGTTTACAGCACTCCTCGGATTGATAACATTGGTAAATACCATAGAAGGTCCTAAAAATACATCGTCTTCGCAAATAACACCCGTATAAATAGATACATTGTTTTGTACTTTTACATTCTTACCCAGTATTACTTCGGGTGAAACCACCACATTTTGTCCGAAATTGCAGTTTTCTCCAATGCTGCAATTGGCCATAATATGAGTAAAATGCCATATTTTAGTTCCTTTTCCTATGGTACAACCTTCGTCGATGATGGCTGTTTCGTGGGCAAAATATTCTTGCTGCATGCCAATGAATTATTTGTTTAGAAATTCCAATACGCTTTCAGTTATAAATTTCAACTGTTCATCATTTAATTCTGAATGCATGGGTAAGGAAACTACAGAAGCACAAAGGGCTTCAGTGCATGGGAAATCACCGGCTTTATAACGAGAATCAATATAAGCTTTTTGTAAATGTAAAGGCACTGGATAATAAATCATGGCTGGGATGTCTTTTGCAGCCAAATGATTTTGTAATCCGACTCTGTCGACATCTTTCAATACCAGGGTATATTGATGAAAAACGTGGGTAGAATTTTTTGCAGTTACGGGAGTTGTCAATTGAGGATGATTGGCAAAAGCGGTATTGTAATAATTGGCAGCATAATTGCGAGCCTGGGCATATTCATCGAGGTGTTGCAATTTAACCCTTAAAATGGCAGCTTGTATACTGTCGAGTCTTGAATTAACGCCAATATGATCATGATAATAGCGAACAACCATACCATGGTTCACTACAATTCTCATTTGTTTATCCAGTTCATCATCGTTGGTAAATATTGCACCACCATCCCCGTAACAACCCAAGTTTTTTGAAGGGAAAAATGAAGTACATCCAATGTGTCCGATGGTTCCGGCTTTTTTCTTACTTCCGTCTTTAAAGATATAATCGGCACCAATGGCCTGGCAGGTATCTTCAATTACAAATAAATTATGCTCTTTGGCAATTTCCATGATGGCTTCCATATCGGCACATTGTCCGAACAAGTGAACAGGCACGATGGCTTTTGTTTTGGGCGTAATCGCTTTTTTGAGGGAGGCGATTGACATATTGAAAGTGTCGGGGTCAACATCTACCAAAACAGGTGTAAATCCTAATAAAGCAATTACTTCTGCCGTTGCAATAAAAGTAAATGAAACCGTTATGATTTCGTCACCGGGTTTCAGGTCTAAAGCCATCATTGCAACCTGCAATGCATCTGTGCCATTGGCACAAGGGATGACATGTTTGGCACCTAAATATTTTTCCATTTCAGCCTGAAATCCCTGAACAGCAGGCCCATTGATAAAAGCACAATTATCAATTACTTCCTGTATCCCTTTGTCGATTTCGGGTTTAATCTTTTCGTATTGACTTTTTAAGTCAACCATTTGAATTTTTTTCATATTGAGTATATAAATTTAATAATAATTGTCAATATTGACCGACAAATCTATTGGACTAAAGTCCATCTGTTAGTAGTCTTCAATAACCCCAGCCTTAAGGCTGGGGTTATTGAATAACATAATTAAAAAGGGCTTTAGCCCAATTCAATTTAATTTAATCGGTCAGTATTGAAAAACTGGATTGCTTAACTATTAATGCTGCAAAAATAATTAATATTTTGAACGCTTAGGCTAAATTCTGAAATATAATTAATATTATGAAGGCAGGTATAATGATTTTCTTAATTTTGCGTTATCATTCATTAAAAATGATGCTATGAAGAAAATTTGTGTTTTTATTTTTATTCTCTTATTGTTGAACAATTCCTCTATTCTAAAAGCTCAAATTAGTTTAAAAGATTCATCGGCTTTTGCAGGTTTAATCTCTTTTTCCTACTCTTTTCAGTTTCCGGGTGGCGATTTGCTTAAAACTTATGGCAACAATTCTACTATAGGACCTTCATTTTCAATAAAAACCCGAAAAAACTGGATATTGGGTGCTGATTTCAATTTTCTTTTTGGCAATGATGTAAAGTTGTACGATCAGATTGTAAAAAGTGTAGCTCCACCTGATGGTTATGTGATAGCTAAAGATGGCACAATTACTGATGTTAAAATGTTTGAAAGAGGATTCTCTACCATGCTAAAGCTAGGAAAAATTATTCCTGTTTTCAAATCCAACCCCAATTCTGGTGTTTTGGTGATGGTAAGTGGAGGTTATATGCAACATAATATTCGTATAGAAGTTGATAACAACAATACGCCTCAATTAATGGGTGATTATGCCCGCGGTTATGATCGTTTGTCGAGAGGATTAGCCATCTCTGAATTTCTGGGTTATATTTATTTAAGTGACAAAAGACTGACAAATTTTTATGCCGGAATCGAATTTACACAAGCCTGGACGACATCGATACGGGACCTTAATTTTGATACCATGCAAAAAGATCAAAGCCAAAAATCGGATCGCTTTTTTGGTATTAAAGTTGGCTGGATTTTCCCTTTGTACAAGCGCTCACCCGATAAATTTTACTATAATTAAATTATGAGGATTCTTTACAATCTGGGCATTTATCTCTATTATACTGGTATTTTTGTCTTTTCTTTTTTTAATGTAAAGGCTAAAAAATGGAGGCAAGGGCGTAACGGCCTTTTGAAAAAAACAGCGGATTTATTCAATGAAACAGATAAGCTAGCCTGGTTTCATGCTGCTTCATTGGGAGAATTTGAACAAGGACGGACTGTAATTGAAAAATTCAGGCTTCAATACCCAAATTTTAAAATTCTATTGACATTTTTTTCACCTTCGGGCTATGAAGTACGCAAAAATTATAGTGGCGTCGATGCGGTATTGTATTTGCCGATTGATACCCCTCAGCATGCTAAAAAATTTATTGATTTAATCCATCCTGATATCGTTTTCTTTATTAAATATGAGTTTTGGTTTAATTATTTAAAAATACTGAACGATAAAAAAATCCCAGTTTACCTGATTTCTGTTATTTTTAGACCGCAACAACATTTTTTTAAATCCTACGGTGGATGGTTTCGAAAACAGTTAAAGCACTTCACTCATTTTTTTGTGCAAAATGATGCGAGCCGTCAATTGCTTTTTTCTGTAGGCCTTCAAAATGTTACAATAAGTGGTGATACACGTTTCGATAGAGTGGTCGAAATAGCTGCGAACAAAAGAGCTTTCCCTCTCATCGAAAAATTTATTGCGGCCCATCCCATACTTATAGCCGGAAGCAGCTGGGAAGCTGACGAAGCAATTTTGATTGATTTCATGAAATCGGCAACAACTACATTGCGCTATATTATAGCTCCTCACGAAATTCACAAGGAACGTATTCAGCAATTACAGCAAATTTTACCGCTAAGCTCTCTCTTATTCTCTCAAGCCGACGAAATCAATATCGTGGATGCCCAGGTATTGATTATTGACAGTATAGGATTACTTTCGAATTTGTATCAATATGCCAGTATTACTATGATTGGAGGTGGTTTTGGTAAGGGAATACACAATATACTTGAAGCGGCTTGTTTTGGAAATCCTGTTCTTTTTGGTCCGAATTATCATAAATTTTCTGAAGCGGTTCAGCTGATTAAAGCGGGAGGTGCTTTTGAATTTTCTGACAGTAAGGATTTTAAAAACAAGGTTCAATATCTTATAGAACATACAGCTGCGGTGGAAAATTGCCGAAAAATCAATACGGATTATATAAATAAACAAAAAGGGGCCAGCGAAAAAATTCTGCAACAACTTCATTTGCAACAATAAAGGTAATCAAAAACTAAATTTTCCATAAAAAAGAAATAATTTTTGCGAATTTCAAAAAAAAATGTAATTTTGCAGGCTCAAAATAGGAGGCGTCGTAGCTCAGTTGGTAGAGCAGAGGACTGAAAATCCTTGTGTCACTGGTTCAATTCCAGTCGATGCCACCGCTAAAGGGTTGGAAATTTTCCAGCCCTTTTTTATTGATACTGCTCTAGTTTTTTGCAAGGCTTATATCAGGAGTCTGAAATTTTTGTCAAATAATTCAGTAATGTCTTGGGGTGGTTGTAAAAGGTGGCAGCAAATACCCAGCTGTTTGGCTGCTTCAATATGCTGAATGGAATCATCAATAAACAAAGTTTCTGCCGGAATAAGCTGTTTTTCCTGCAATACCATTTCAAAAACTTTTAGGTCGGGTTTCCGAAGGTGTATTTCGTGTGAGAAATATGCTTTTTCAAAAATATCGTTAAACCCATTAGCAGCAAGTTTTAGTAAATCTGCTGCATAAACGTCGTAATGAATTTTATTGGTATTGCTTAATAGAAAACTTCTGTACCTGGTTTTCAATTGTTTCAACAATGAAATACGGTCTGCTGGTAAATCGAGTATGATTTTATTCCAGGCATAATCAATTTCAACGTCGCTTAGATCTTTTTGAGCAACCTTGCGAATACCATCTCTGAATTCCTGAGGGCTGATGAATCCTGTTTCCAGATTGTCGAACAATTGATGTTGTGCCGACTGTGAATAGGCATTTTCAAACCCATCAAATCTTATTTCTTTAAAGGCAGCTACCGTAAGTTGGTAATCAATATTGAGTATCACCCCACCCAAATCAAAGATGATATTTTTTATCTTTCCAAGGTTTTGCATTTTTTTTAATTAAAATTTGGTATTCATGTACATTTTTGTAATTTTGCAAGCTCAAAAATAGCAAATGCTATCGGTCCTATAGCTCAGTTGGTTAGAGCAACTGACTCATAATCAGTAGGCCCCTGGTTCAAGTCCAGGTGGGACCACTTAAGTAGTTGATTTTCAGTAATTTAAAAAATTAACTAACTCTTATAATATTAAAAGGGATGAAGATGATAAGTTTTCAGCCCTTTTTTTATTACTGCAAAAATACTAATTATTTTGAAATTGATTGATTAGATAGAGCCACACATAATATAAAATTAAAGCCTTGTAAACTAAACATTTACAGGGCTTTTTTTATTTTTATTTTTTAATAAGCGTATGATTTTTTAATCAATCCAATAACAAGCATCTTTTAGCTGATGCTAAATTTTTGCATACTCGTAATTAATAAGAAAGCATTCTTTTAAACATTCAGCAATCTTTGAAAATAAATTGCATCTTCAATTACGAAGATTTTTAAGTTTAAAGGAATGAATTTTAATATACTAAAGTGCAGATATACATAGTTATGTAATTATTAGCATAAAAATTGATACAGAACCTAATCTACATGAATCTATCCTTATTATTTTTTTATAAAATTAAGCAGCTTCATATTGATTGTTTTTTGCAATGAATTTTATAAAATGAATCTAAAAATTTTACACTTTAAACACAGATTGTCAATTAATTTGAACAACTTTACATTTCGGTCTTATAATACACCTAAAAATCAAAATTGATTTTAATTTAAAATATTTTAATAAAGCTTTTATGAATAAGAAATTACTCTCCAAATCAGTCCAAAACATAAACTTTTGCTTAAAGGAAAAAAAAGGGATTGGCATACTAATACTCTTTATCCTCTTAATTAATGCATCATCATTAATCGCTCAGATTAACAATTCTGGATGCCTAGGTGGGAATTTTGGTATTGATGCTGGTTTATATTCCAATCAAATAGAGTTTGGTACTGCATCACCAGCTGCTGGATCTAATGACTGGTTTTTTTCCAGTGGAACTGGTCTTGGAGTTATCGATCAATCCAATCCATCTGCTATCCAATCCATCCTACAGGCTCCTGGTAATCCTCTTTATGTAAGAAGGATGAATACCGGTATCAGCAGTCTTGTGAATGGTCAGTTACATATTGATGCTGTATGGGCTCGTGATAACTTTGGAGGTACTGGTGGTACAGATTTAACATCATTCAATACTGCCAGTAAAAATGGTGAAGATCCTGCAACCTGGGATCCGGGTCCTCAGAATGTATTGGGTAAAAATGATTTAATTGATGTTGGTGGTTATTTGTTCAGAAATGGCACTTCTCTTACTGATGATCTTTGGTTTGTTGGTTTGATCAACCGCGCAGAACCCGGAGGAGATGCTTATATGGACTTTGAGTTTTTTGTTGAAGATGTTAGCTATAATGCTTCTTCAGGTTTTACTTCAGGGGGACCTCAATTAGGCCATACTGCTTATACTTTTGACCCCTCTGGAAATATAACCAAGGTTGGAGATTTTTTGTTTAATGTGATGTTAACAGGAGGTGGCGTAACCCCAAACATTGAAGTAAGACTATGGGTAAGTCGTGCGGACTACGATGCCCACCTTCATCCTGCCGGTTTTAGCTGGGGTACAGAATTTGACGGAGCTTTTACGGGTTCACCCTACGGTTATGCCAGTATCGTTCCTACTACACCCCAAATATGTGGTAATATAAATCAAACGGGACAAATTCCATTGGCTCCACCCTGGGGAACTAAAAACACAAAATACAATAGCTGGGGAACTACCTATCCAGAATATTCAGTGATGGAATTGGGCATCAACATGACCCATTTTGGCATTGATCATGCCTCACTCTTAGGTTCTGATGTTTGTTACTATCCTGTTCATACCTTTATTGTGAAAACAAGATCCTCCAATGCTTTTACAGCTCAGCTCAAAGATTTTGCCGGTCCTTTTTCGTGGGGACAGGCCGTAATTACATCTGAAATTATTGGAAATCCATTGATGTCCTGTAACAATCCTGTTGTTACTCTTACAGCTAATCCTGTTCGTTTAGATGTTACCTATTTATGGTCTACCATTGACGGACACATTATGGGAGATCCCACACTTTCATCTATTACTGCAGATTAACCAGGCACTTATGTTTTACATACGGTTTTGGCTACCGGTTGTTCTACAATTTCTGATGCTTCGGTAACAGTTGGATATGATCCATTACATCCTTTATTTAATGATCTGACCGCCACTTCCAACGTAGCATGTTCTGGATCCAATGGGAGTATTAATTTAAACGTTACAGGTGGTACTTCTCCTTATACATATCTATGGTCTAATGGATCTACTCTTGAAGATCCGACTGGTCTTACACCCGGAACATATTCGGTAACGGTTACAGATTATACCGGATGTATGAAAGCTCTGAGCAATGTAGTAGTAGGAAGCCGTATCCCAACATTGATTTCTTTAATTCCAACTGAAATTAGTTGCTATGGATATAGCAATGGTTCCATCAATGCTACAGTTACAGGTCAGTCACCTTTCACTTACCTGTGGTCGAATGCCGCAACATCGAAAGATATTGTCGGTCTGAATGCTGCTACTTACACACTTACTACCACAGATGCTGACAGATGTACACAATCTGCTTCCATCACCTTAAGCCAGGCCAGTTTGATTGCACTTTCATTAAGTAAGGTTGATGATACAGACCCAAATCTTTTAGTTGGTAACGGAAGTATTGACCTGAGCGTTAGTGGAGGAACTGCTTCTTACACTTACGACTGGAGTAACAATGGTTTACAGAATCCAGATACAGATCCTCAGGATTTATCGAATCTTGTTGCTGGTGTATATACTGTGATTGTAACCGATGCCAATGGATGTACAGCCAATATTTCAACTACCATTTATGAGCCTGAAATTTGTAGTGATGGTATTGATAACGATGGAAACGGCCTCACCGATTGTTATGATCCCCATTGCCAGCCTCCTACACCCGGTACTATTGTAGCCAGTGCAAATCCTGTTTGTATAGGAGCTATGGGTGTAACTTATACCGTTCCGAATACTGTTGGATATACCTATAACTGGACCGTTCCTGCCGGCGCAAGCATTACATCCGGAAGTGGAAGCCATCAGATAACTGTTAGCTGGATCAGCAATATTGCTGGTCAGGTTTGTGTAAATGCAGAAAATTCTTCAGGATGTATCAGTACAAATCAAAGTTGTTTGACTGTTATTGTGAAAGAGGTTCCACCGCAACCATCTTCAATTATTAAAACACCTTAATACTTTTTTGAAAAATAGTATACCTGCAAAGAAGTTCACTTCAAAATTTACAATCAAAAGATTCAACATGAAAAAAATTACCCGATATATAATAACTCCGAGTGTCAGCATACTCTTATTATTTACAACCTCATTGTTTACCGTGGCGCAAACGGTAGTGAATAAACAACTCTACCTTAGCGATGTGAATGCTCTGGATAGGATTAATCCGGCTGCATCGCCTGTGGACAATACAACTTCAAGTTCTATTACTTTGACAAAGTCTACAGCTGTTTTAGGTGCAACAGGTACTGCTCAGCATAATGGAAATGGTGGTACTACGCCACTTACAATTTCAAATTATACTCCAACCGTTGGAAGTAATCGAATGATAGTTGTAGGAGTGGGGTATAATTTAGCAGCAGATGCTAGTGCTCATGTAACTAGTATTACTTATGGAACTGGTACGAATACAGCTTCTTTGACTAAATTAGATACTGCGCTTACTGCCAATTATGTAAGAGTTGAATTATGGTATTTGTTATCGCCTGCAAATGGACCCTTAAATATTACAATTAATTTTACCACTGCTTCAACTCTTCAGATTGGAGCAGGTGTTACCACATTTACAGGTGTTAATTTAAGTGCTCCTTTTGGTATTACTGCAAAAAATTCTGGAATTGGCACAGGTAGCAGTATTTCAGTACCTTCAAATGTTGGGGATTTTGTTTTGGATGTAGTTGCTACCGATAAAAAAACACCAACAAAAAATGCCAATCAGACATCAGTTTTTACTTCTTCTTCAAATGCAACTGAAGTCGCATCAAGTAGTATGGCAGGAACTACAGTTTCAACGACTATGTCTTGGACATTTGCCTCAGGTAGTTTTGCCCATTTAGGTGTTGCCATCAAAGGAAATGCTTCAGAAGCTCAGTTTACCCAATCGCCTACTTTCTGTAGTAATTTTACCATTCCGGCTGCACAAAGCTATACCATTAAAACCTATGCTCATATTACTACAGGGACTATGCCCGCAACTCCAGCTGTAAAGGCAGAACTACTTATTAATGGAATCACAAGTATAAAACTACTTACGGCTCCAACATGGACCTTGGTTTCAGGTTCAGATGGCTATTTTACCTGGACGGGTACTTTGGCTTCGCCTGTGACCTTAACTTCAGGTCAATATATTGCGCTTCATGTTGAAAATGATATGACTGCAGTACAGTTTCAACTGGATTACGACAGTCAAACCAAACCTTCATTAATTACGCTTCCTACAACTACTTATATTAATACAACAACATCGGCAGTATACAATGTAGCTTATTCAGGTGGAAGCATAGTTACTTCAAGCCTTCTTGGGGCTACACTTTATCCCAGAGCAGTCGTAACAGATCCTTTCGGCTATGCGGACATCACCGGTCTCGACCTTAGAATAACTGATCCCAACAGCAATGTAACTACCGTAACAGCTTCTACAGCTACCAACACCAGTTGCGCTACCACTTATCAATATACCTGGTTGCCAACAATAGGAGGGGTCTATAATCTACAATATACTGCCAAAGAAGGATCGGAAGGATTGGTTACGAGTGTCAGCACTCAAACTTTTACCGTAACGCCACCTTCGGTGAGTGTTGCCAAAACGCTTACCCATAAAAATGCTGTTACACCGGCTGTCGGACCTTATACCATCAACGATAATCTTACTTACAATATTGCCATTACCAATACAGGTACATCCAGTATCAGCAGTTTACCCTTACAGGATTTATTCAACAGTAGTTGTTTACAATTCAGCAGTGCTTCTCCTACTCAAAGCAGTATTGCCGGTGGCAACATCAGCTGGACCAACCTGGGGACCCTCTCAGCTTCATCTACCACCAATGTCACTGTTAATTTTAAAGTGATTGGTAACTGTAATCCAGCCAGCAATACCGCTAAAGTGGAGGGTGCATTGAATGCAAATGCTTATGCAGCACCTACCGTTTCGAGCACAGTCTCTGTTACAATAGATCAACCACCTGTTGCAGTAGCAGACCAATATTGTGTGAGTACTATTTCAGATCTTGCTGTACTGGCCAATGACTCAGATCCTGACGGTGATATGACAACCCTGACTATTTTAAGCGCACCATTAGCTGGAACAGCAACCGTAACGATTAATCCTGACAAAACAATACACTTTGTCCCAGGTGGAAGTTTAGTCGATAACCAGACAGTAAGTTTTACTTATCAGATTTGTGACAATGCCAGTCCTACACCCTATTGTGCCACTTCTACAGTAACAGTTTTTTATTCCAATACCAATAATCCACCAGTTTTACTCAATGATGCAGTTCAAACAACTGTTGATTTACCTGTAACTGTTGCTGAATTAAGCAATGATTATGATCTGGATGGCAGCCTTGATAATACGACCCTAAGCATTTCCACTCCCCCTGTGTATGGAACAGCCAGCATCAATGCAAATGGAACCATAACCTATGTTCCAAATCCCGGTTTTATAGGAACGGATCATCTGGTCTACAGAATTTGTGATAATGGCTGTCCTTCACCCATAGCGTGTTCAACTGCAACCATAACTTTTTCGGTAATCTATGCCGAATATGTATGTAAAGAAGGCAGCAACACATTGTCAGTCCCTGCAGTTAGCGGTGCAACCGGTTATGTATGGACTTTGCCTGTGGGAGCCAGTGGAAGCAGCACTACCAATACTATAACCGTAAACTGGACAGGTGTAACTCCTGGTACTTACAATGTGTGTGTTAAACCAAGCAATGATTGTGGACCTGTTACAGAACAATGTGTCAAAGTTGTGGTTAATCAGATAACTTTAACAGCTGTTTCAACAGATATTTTATGCTATGGTAGCAATACCGGCAGCATCAATCTCACTGTACACAGCGGTGTTTCTCCTTATCATTATAACTGGACCCGCTCAGGTGGTGGCTATTCAGCCAATATTGAAGATATTTCTGGTCTTGCTGCAGCTACCTACAATGTAACGGTGACTGATAATTATGGATGTTTAGCAACTTCAACTGCCGCAATTACGCAACCTGCTTCTGCCATTAGTGTTAGCAGTATTGTTAACAATGAAAATCCTTATGGGTTTTCTAACGGAAGTATTGATATCACACCTTCCGGGGGTAGTCCGGGATATGCTTATCTCTGGTCAAATTCAGCAACTACCCAGGATCTGATCAATATCCACGGTGGTACTTACACCGTGACTGTAACCGATAATAATGCCTGTACAACTATGAAGCTTTTCACTGTAAACAGTATTGGGAGTCCACTCACTGTATCATATATTGCTGCTACCGCTGTCCTTTGTAATGGTAGCAGTACTGGTAGCATTAATCTGGAGGTCACAGGAGGAAGTGGTAGTTATACATATAACTGGAGTCCCGGAGGTGCCACTACTCAGGATATTAGCGGGCTTACTGCCGGAACTTATACTGTAACGATTAATGATGGTGTGAATCCAACCATTTCTTCCAGTGCAACCATTACCCAACCTTCTCTTGCTTTATCAGCCAGCGCTACTACAATAAATAATTTATGTTATGGAGGCAGCTCAGCTTCTATTGACCTTACCCCTCTTGGAGGAACTCCTCCCTACACTTATGTTTGGTCGAACGGACAAACCACTCAAGATCTAAGTAGTCTTGTAATTGGAACCTATACAGTTACTGTAACGGATGCCAACAACTGTAGCACTACTCTTTCAAAAACCATCAGCCAGCCATCAGCACTCACTGTAACTGCTTCAGTTATTGAAACCAGTTGCAATCCCGGTAATACCGGATCCATTGATATATCTCCCGGTGGAGGAAGTCCTAGCTATACTTATTTATGGTCGAATGCTGCTACCACTCAGGATATTACTAGCCTAACCAGAGGGAGCTATTCGGTAAGTATTATGGATGCCAATGGGTGTAAAAAAATTGCTACTTATGAAATTGAATCTGCCTGTATTGGTGTGGCTAAAACTGTTGCTACAGCAACTGTAAACAATGGTGATGGAAGTTATACTGTAACCTATGATATTAAAGTTGAAAACAAAGGAAGTGTAAGTCTGACCGGGATACAAGTTGTTGAAAATCTTAAAACTACTTTTGCGCTGGCTAATAGTTTCGCGGTTAACAGTGTAAATATTACAGCACAACCTGGCAGTAATACCTGGGTGAAAAATTCAGGTTTTGATGGAGATGCCACTATTGGTTCAGCGACTGATATTATGCTTTTAAGTGGAACACCCACTTTGCTGGTAAATGAATTTGCCCTCATCCGTATGGTAGTAACTGTAGTACCCAAAACTACCCTTGGTGTGTATTCTAATACAGCAGTTGGCAGCGGCCAAAGTGCTGCAGGGAAAGCCACTACTGATAATTCTCAGGATGGAAGTTCTGTTGATCCTGACAGTGATGGCAACCCCGGAAATAATAATGTTGCCACTACTATAACATTTACTGAAACGCCTCAGATAGGTCTTGCAAAAACCATTAGTAATGGACCAGTTAACAATAATAATGGCACTTACACCCTCAGTTATGATCTTAAAGTTGAAAACACTGGAAATATCATAGTCAATAGTTTGCAAGTGTCAGATAATCTGACTGCTACTTTTCCAGGCTTGACTTTATCCAATGTGAGTGCCAGTATAGCCACTCAGCCATCCACAACAACGCTTACAGCCAGTGTAACATACAATGGCAGTTCTAATACTAACCTCCTCAGTGGTTCAAATTCTCTGAAAACAGGTGAATCAGCAGTAGTAAGAATAACGCTGACAGTTGCTTTGACAAGCAGTCTGGGTGTTTTTTCCAACACTGCTACTGCTACCGCCACAAGCCCTGGAGGAAGCAGTATTAGTGATATTTCGCAAAATGGGAGCATAGTGGATCCCAACGATAATGGTCCTGCAGATAACAGTGATCCAACTCCGGTTTTGTTTACTGAAAATCCATTAATTGGAATAGCAAAGATGCTGTATGGAACTCCTGTAAACAATGGAAATGGGAGTTATTCGCTGAAATATCGAATCAGAGTTCAGAATTCAGGAAATATTCCATTAAATACGGTTCAGGCAACAGATAATTTAAGTACAAGTTTTCCAGGTCTTACTTTATCAGCGGTTAGTGTAAGTGTAATTTCTCAACCGCTTTCTACCACATTAACTGCCAATGGAAGTTATAATGGCAGTAGCAATACCAATCTTTTAAGTGGAACCAATATTCTGAATGTAAATGAATATGGAATTTTAGAAGTGGATTTGACAGTTCAACTTACAACTGCGCTGGGCCCCTTTAACAATCCGGCTCAAGCTACTGCAAAAGGCATCGGAGGAATTACAGTAACTGATGATTCTTATAATGGCAGTGTAGTGGATCCTGATGGTGATGGAAATCCTACCAACAATACTTCACCCACTCCCGTGACTTTTACTGAACATCCTGTAATCGGGCTGGCAAAAACAATCAGTAATTCGGCAGTGAATAATCATAATGGAACTTATACCCTCAGCTATACCATAAAAGTTGAAAATACAGGAGATGTGCCTTTAAAAAACATTCAGGTAACCGATAATCTCAGTGCTTGCTTCACTTCTACATCTTCAGTCGGATTTATGGTAAATACGGTAAGCAGTACATCGTTTGCAAAAAATAACGGATACAATGGGAGTTCAGATATTAATTTACTCGCAGGAACAGACATCCTTGCAGTGGGAGCTAGTGGTGAAATTCTAATCACTGTTACAGTAACCCCAGGTAGTAAACTGGGTGTTTATTACAATTTAGCGATTGGAAATGGAACAAGTATAGGAGGCAATATTGTAAGTGATAATTCCTACAACGGAACAAATGTAGATCCAGATGGTGATGGCAATCCAACCAATAATACATTGGCTACACCTTTAAGTTTTACTGAAAATCCTCAAATTGGCGTAGCAAAAAGGCTCACTGCAGCAGCTATCAATAATGGAAATGGTACATACGATATAACTTACGAAATTAGGTTGCAGAATATGGGAGATGTGCCATTAAGCAATGTTCAACTGGTTGAAAATTTAGCAACTACTTTCCCTTCGCCAGCAACTTTTACAGTTACCGCATTCAGTATAAGCCTACAACCAGCAACTACAACTATAACTACTAATACAAACTTCAATGGAAAGACGAACACAAATCTATTAGACGGTTTAGCTTCCTTAAATTACCTCGAATTTGCAACAGTTTCATTAACACTTACCGTAAACCCCGGTAGTATTGGGGGGCCTTATTACAATACTGCGGTTGCATTTGGGAATAGCCCTAAGGGAAGTTTTGTGCTGGATAACTCCCAGAATGGCGTAAGTGTAGATCCAAATAACAATGGTCTGGCTACCGACGACAATGAACCTACACCTGTTATATTTTCTAACAATCCTAAAATTGGATTGTCGAAAAGTCTGTTCAGTGTACATGATAACCTTGATTTTACAAATACAGTCACTTTTTTGCTGAAGATAGAAAATTTCGGAGATATTGCCATTAACGATCTTAAGATTTACGATGATATTCTTACACAGTTTGCAACAGTGAGCCCGACCAATTTTACAGCTTCTGAAGGAACTCTGTTTGCCAGTGGAACCTGGAGTGGTACATCCTCTTCAAATATTCTGGCAAGCGGTCAATCCATTGGAGTAGGAGGGGTTGAAACTGTTTATATTAGTTTTAAAGTTACTCCCGGAACGATAACATCACTTGTTAACAATGCGGTTGTTGAAGGTGTTAGTGCCGGAGGCACGACCGTGACAGATACTTCAACGGATGGTTTAGATCCGGATGGCAGCAATAATGATAACAATCCAAATGAAAGCGTGCCAACACCGGTTAATTTCTTGCTTTCAACCGATTTAGCAATAACAAAGACCAGTTTGTCTGATTTTTATGTCGCAGGTCAGGCGGTAAGTTGGACAATTACGGTTACTAATAATGGCCCGAACGATGTGATAGGAGCTAAGGTGAATGATAATATCAATGATTTGTTGACCAACATAAGCTGGACAGCATCTGCTACAGGAACTGCAAGTTTATCTACTACTTCGGGAACAATTGATCTTGTGAACGAAATGGTTAATATTCCTGCAGGAGCCGGAAATAGCATTGTATATACAGTTATAGCTACAGTTCCTTTAAGTTTTACTGGAGTTCTCAGTAATACAGCAACGATAACTACCCCGACTGGTATTTCTGACCCAATTCAAAGTAATAATTCAGCTACCGAGATTGACGTAAGTAGTCTGGGAACTGATTTGGAAATTAACAAGACTGTTAATAACTCAAGCCCTTTTAAAGGCAATAATATTATATTTACTATTACTGCCACTAATAACGGGCCCAGTGCTGCTACGGGGGTTGTTGTAACTGACAATATCCCTGATGGTTATACTGTAGTTAGTGTTGTTCCATTTACAGGCACATTTACAACTTCTACCTGGACAATAGGTAATCTGGCCAGTGGTGCAACTGTTACAATGACGATAGAATGTACAGTAAAACTTGCAGGTACTTATACCAATACTGCTACAATTACCGGCAACGAGTTAGATCCTTTTCCTGAAAATAATATATCAAGTAGTACTCCACAACCTATAAATTATGTAATTTTAGCTGTTGACGATGCAGGTAGTAGTGTGAACGGTTTAATAGGAGGCACCAGCTTTACCAATGTTTTGGGAAATGATTTATTAAATGGTGTTGCTGTAAACACAGCAAGTGTTACGACAACGTTTATAAGTTCAAGCAATGCAGGTATTACATTAAGTGGCAACAATGTTATGGTAGCTCCAGGCACACCAGCAGGCACTTATACTTTAACTTATCAGATCTGCGAAGTATTGAATCCTTCAAATTGCGATCAGGCCGATGTAAGCGTCCCTGTGACTGCAGCAACAATTTTAGCAGTTGACAATATTGGCAGCTGTGTGAACGGTTTTACTGGCGGTACCAGTTTTACCAATGTTTTAGAAAATGATTTATTAAATGGTGTTGCTGTAAACACAGCGAGTGTAACAACAAGCTTTGTCAGTTCTACTCTTACAGGAATTACCTTAAGTGGCACAGATGTATTGGTAGCAACAGGAACACCTGCAGGTACCTATACATTAACTTACCAGATTTGCGAAGTGCTGAATCCGGGCAATTGTAGCCAGGCCGATGTAAGTGTGGTGGTAGCTCCAAGCAATGGTATTTCAAGCTCTGTAGGTCTTGCCTTAAGTTGTACGACCCCGACCACAACACTAACCGCCACAGGAGGCGTATCTTACCTATGGTCTGATGCCGGAGCAACAGCTTCGTCTACCTTAAATGTAACCACTGCAGGAACCTGGACAGTAACAGTGACAGGCGCCAACGGATGTACCAATACAGCGACTGCAACAACGACAAAGGATATAAGTACACCTATAGTAGAAATAGTGGATAATGGTTTAGCGATTAATTGTACCCATACAAGCGCAACACTAACCGCCACAGGAGGCGTATCTTACCTATGGTCTGATGCCGGAGCAAC
>JBAXNW010000034.1:0-44116 GCA_037133555.1 Bacteroidota bacterium | reverse complement strand
TAAAAGTACTACTTTTATCTTAACTTTGTGTCCTAATTTTGGGGAGTATCATAAAAGAAGGTTAAATTAAAAGATGAAGCTATTAAACTTACTGAAAACATAATTAAAGATTTTAAAAGTAGAAATAATATTGAAAATAATGATCATGTTTTAAGAGATTTAGATTTTATTTTATCTGATTTAAAGGGATTACCATATAGCATCATTGATAATGAAAATAGAGAAAAATATTATTCTTTATTAAGAAAATCTATTCCTAAAATACAATAAACTATGACCCCATCCACCCTCTCAGTATCCTGTTTCAACAAAGGCTTTTGCTTCCTTAACAGCCATACAATTAAAGACAAAACCATTAACTTTAGCAAAGCTTTAACGGACAATCCAAAGTACGATATAGAAAATGGTTTAATAGGTGCGATAAAGTTATACACTTATGGCTACGAAAAAGCCATTGAAAAATTTAGTTTAGCCATTCATGAGTTTCCTAATTATGCATTGGCATACAAATACAGGGCGAAAGCTTACGAATCATTAGAAAAATATAAAGAAGCCACAGCTGATTACAATAGCTGGATAAAACTGCAACCAGATAATGCCATTGCGTATTTAAATAGAGCCAATTGCCTGGCAGACTACGATGAAGAAAAAGCATTAATTGAATATACCAAGGCATTAGAATTTAAACCGGATTATATCAGTGCTTATAACAACAGAGGACGCACCTATTTTAGTCTTGACAGAAAAGAAGAAGGAATATTAGATTTTGAGCAAGCAATTGTATTGAGTTCGCAAAAAATTGAAGAAGTACCAAATGATGCCATCAATTATTATTATCGGGCATGGGCGTTGCAAAAACTAAACCGTTATGAGGAAGCAATGGCAGATTTTGATAAAGCTATTCAACTCAATCCAAATCATTTTGCCTCTTATTTCAGCAGAGGATATTTGAAATATAATCAATTGGATTTTAATGGTGGATGTGAAGATTTTATTGAAACGGTCAGGCTGGATCCAACCCATTATTATGCATGTTTTATGCTGGCCAGTTGTTTTATGGAGATTGATAAACTAAAAGAAGCCATGATCTATTGTACACAATCACTCAATTTAAAACAAACTGCAAATGCTTTCTATCTGAAAGGCATTATATTGTCGAACATGCAAAAATACAAAGATGCACAGCAAAGTTATGAAAAGACCTATGAATTAGATCCGGAAATCTCCGGCTTAAAAAAACACATCAGTTTTTTGCAACATTATAATCGTCTGGATTCAATGAATAATGTCAGTAAATGGCAATTGCGCAGTTTAAAATTCCATATCAAAAGGTATGAAATTGAAATCTTAGCAGGAAACTACTTTAAAAAAATAAAAAAATAATTTTAAGATATTTAATTTTTAATGCTATCATGTTTGCTAATTAAAGACCTGTCAGCGTGCGCAGCACCTGACAGCGTCTAGAAAAATAAAAAAGCTATCGTCAAAAAAAATAAAAATTGAAGTATATTAGAAAAAACGCTGACAGGTCTATCGACGCTGTCAGGTTTAAGGATTAAATAATCAAAAATGAAATCATAATATGCAGCAAATAGAAGCATTTACTTATGGTAAATATTATCACATCTTTAATCGTGGTATCAATAGCTGCGATTTGTTCAGAGATGCTGATAATTATGAGTATTTTTTAAATTTGTACGATAAATATATATCACCTATTGCCGATACGTATGCCTGGGTTTTGATGCCCAATCATTTTCATTTCTTGGTGAGAATAAAAGAAGAAAGAGAGGTGGTTTTTGCAGATGATACCCCTGACAGGCTTTCAAACCCTGTCAGGGGTGATGTTGGATTACCTTCTAAACAATTTTCCAGACTCTTTAATTCTTATGCTCAGGCTTTCAACAAGCGATTTCATCGTCATGGCAGTTTATTCGAACGTCCCTTTAAACGAAAGTTAATAAACAACGAATCCTATTTAAAACAAGTAGTTTTGTATATCCATAATAATCCTGTGCATCATGGTTTTTGTGAGCATCCAATGGAATATGCATGGAGTAGCTATTTAAGTTGCATTACATTAAAAACAACTAAGTTAGAAAGAAATACAGTTATTGGATGGTTTGATGATTTATCAAATTTTAAAACAATTCATAATCAAAAAATAGAAATTACTGCGATTGAAAAATTATTGGAGATTAATTAAAAAAATCTTTGAAAGGCTTAAATCTATTACTGATTTAAATCACTGACAGGGTTTTAAACCCTGTCAGTGATAAAATAATAAAATTAAAATAACAGATGACTACATTCCTTCAAAAAACAGCAGATTACATTTTTGATAACTACCAGAATGAACTGGAAGCTGTTTGTATCATTTTACCCAACCGCAGGGCAAGCCTTTATTTAAAGAAATTTATTTCTGAGAGGGCACAAAAGCATATCTGGTCACCGCAAATATTTGCAGTTGAAGACTTTATTGCCACTATATCTGATAAAGTAATTACGGATAATGTGAGTCTTATATTTGATTTATACAACATTCATCTTGAACTTGAGAAAACAGAAGCCCGCAGTTTTGATGAGTTTATGAGCATGGGCGAAATGATGCTCCACGATTTTAATGAAATTGATTTATACCTCGTGGATGCCAAAAGTTTATTCAGTTTCCTAAGTGAAACCAAAGCAATCAGTCTCTGGAATCTGGATGGTAAGGAACTTACTCCTTTTCAGCAAAAGTACCTTAAGTTTTATAATTCTCTATTTACTTATTATCAATTATTGAATGAACGTTTGTTGGCTCGTAATCAGTCTTATCAGGGACATCTCTACCGTTATGTGGCCGAGAATATAGCCGATAAGATCGTGAATGTTCAATGGAAACATCTCGTATTTGCAGGTTTTAATGCCTTAACAACTTCCGAAGAACATATTATCAAATACCTCTGCAAAGAAGGCATTGCGAAAACATTGTGGGATGCCGATGAATATTATCTTCACAATCCTCAACAGGAAGCAGGTAAGTTTTTACGAAAATATGCTGAACATTGGTTAAATGCGGACTTTGAATGGATAGGCAATGATTTAAAAACAGATACAAAAGAAATCAATATCATAGGTGTTCCCATGAAAATAGGGCAGGTGAAGTATGCCGGCAATTTATTGAAGGATATCTACAACGAAAAAGGAAATTTAGAACAGACTGCATTGGTGCTGAATGACGAAAATCTCCTGATTCCTGTTTTGCATACAGTTCCAGAAGAAGCAAAAGCTTTCAATGTAACCATGGGCTTGCCTTTTAAACATGCTGTATTGTTTAATTTAGTGGATGCAATACTGCTGATGCACGAAAACAGAATTCGACTCGCCAATCCTGATAAAGGGCAAAATGGTTTTTATTTTAAAGACATTAGCAAGGTATTGAGCCATCCCTATCTGATGAGTGAATTTGATTTTGAAGGAATTATAAAAAGTATTGGAATTTCCAATCGTATTTTTTATGATTCATCTGAATTGATCAAACGGATACAAACTATCATACCTAAAGATGATGTGAATATCAGCAACGTATTTTTAGTATGGGAAACACCCAAAGATGCCATTTTACATTTAAAAGGCTTAATTGACAGATTGCATTTCCGTTTTAAAGATGAGAAAGATAGATTTCTGGAAGACGAATACCTTTATCATTTTGCCAGATTACTATTTCAATTGGATAGCTTACCAGAAATACATCAATCTTTTATCACTGTAAGGACCTTTCGTAAAATATTTACCCGTCTGGCAGCACTCACTAGTATTCCTTTCTATGGTGAACCCTTGGAAGGATTGCAAATCATGGGGATGTTGGAAACCAGAACCCTGGATTTTGAAAATATAATCATGTTATCGGTAAATGAAGGTATTTTACCAGCTTCAAGAAGCTTTAATTCTTTTGTACCCCTTGATATTAAACGTCAGTTTGGTTTGCCCGATTATGCAGATAAGGATGCCATTTTTGCTTATCATTTTTATCGCCTGCTGCAGCGTGCCAAAAAAGTTTCTATTTTGTACAATACAGAAGCAGATGAATTTTCAGGTGGTGATATGAGTCGTTTTATCTATCAGATTGTGAATGAATTGCCAAAATACAACCCTCAAATCATCATTAAGGAACAGTTGCTGAATATCAGTGCTGCAGACACGCTTCAACAAAAACCTATCTTAATTTATAAACACGAAAATATATTGAAACGGCTGAATGAAATGGCCATGAAGGGTTTTTCGGCTAGTGGACTGAATACCTATGTTAATTGCAGTTTGCAATTTTATTTTAAAAATGTGGCTGGCCTCGATGAATTGGAAGAAACCGAAGAAACCATTGCAGCCAATACACTGGGTTCCACTGTGCATGACGTCTTGGCTGAATTGTATCGGCCATTTATCTCCAGGATTATTACAGCTGAGGATGTTAGAGCAATGTTGCCTCAAGTGGATGCCTTGACTGAAAAGTATTTTAAAAAATGGTACATCGATGGGGATGTTAGTTTTGGAATTAATTTGCTAAGTGTAAAAATGGCTAAGGTTTTTATTATCAATTTACTAAAAACTGAAGCTCTTCATATCGAAAAAATGGCGAAGGACAATAGCTTGCTTACCATAAATATGCTTGAGCAGAAACTGGAATGTTTGTTGGATTGTTTTATAAGTGATGATGTTCCCTTTGTTAAACTCAAAGGATATGTAGATAGGGTAGACAGTACTTCAGAAATTATCCGGATTATTGACTATAAAACAGGCAATGTTTTTCAAAACGAACTGAATCTGACAGATACAGAAGTATTGCTAACAGAAACAAAATTTGCCAAAAGTCTTCAGCTATTGGTGTATGCATTGTTATTTGCAAAAGAACATCCAGAAAATACTAAACCTTTACAGGCTGGCATACTCTCATTGAGGAACCAGTCAAAAGGTTTTATGAATGTAAATTTTAATGAAAGTGATGTATTGACCAGCAATCACTTACAAGAATTCGAAGAAATACTCTCTAGCTTGATTCAGGAGATATTTGATACAAGCTTGCCTTTTAAACAAACCGAAACTGAAGAAAATTGCATGTATTGTGCGTTTAAACAAATTTGCGGAAGGTAGAAGAATAAAAAACATCGAAAAATTAAAAAGATAAGCTAAAATTAATTTGAATGAAGGCTTTATTAATATTTTATAAATTCTTCATTAACTGAAGTTAAAGAATATCTGAAACAGTCCTTAGAAGTTTGTCAAATTAATTACTAAATTTGACAAACTTTTTTAAAAATATCAAACTCCAAATTTCACACAATGCAAATTACAAGAATTAACGAAATCAACGAAGAATTCAGGAACGCAAGTCCAGAGAAACTGTTGCAATATTTTTTAGCTGCATTTAAAAATAAAATAGCACTTGGTTCCAGTTTGAGTGCCGAAGACCAGGTAATTACGCATTTTATTGCCAATATTGATCCCACAACAGCAATTTTCACGTTAGATACTGGGCGTGTTTTTCCTGAAACTTATGCTACTATCGAAAGAACTAAAATGCAATATGATATAAATATTTCAATATATTTCCCTAATAACAAAGCAGTTGAAGAAATGGTCAACCAAAAGGGTGTTAATCTTTTTTACGAAAGTGTTGAAAACCGGAAGCAATGTTGTAGTATTCGTAAGATGGAGCCCTTACACCGTGCATTTAAAGGTCTTGAAGTATGGATATGTGGATTAAGAAAAGAACAGGCAATCACCCGTGAGGAGATGCAAATGGTTGAATGGGATGAACAAAATCAATTAATCAAAATCAATCCCTTGATCAATTGGACAGAAAAAGAAGTCTGGGATTTTATACGTAAAAATGGGATACCCTATAATAAACTACATGATCAAGGTTTTCCGAGCATTGGTTGTCAGCCTTGTACCCGAGCAGTGAAGCCTGGTGAAGATGTAAGATCCGGCAGATGGTGGTGGGAAAACCCCGAAACCAAAGAATGTGGTTTGCATTCAAAGCATTAATTCAGATTCAATTATAAAAAAATCAACGCCTCAAACAAAAGTCTAATTGTTCTCTGCTAATTAGATTATTTAATAATCTCCCATATCCAATCCTTTATAATCAATAAGGCAGCTGGTGAGAATGTTTCTTCAATTTTACTGTATTCGTCAGGAGAACCACTTTGGCAATTTTGAAATAAATGATTGAGATTAGGTAATTTATGAAGCTGATGGTTTTTGTTTCCTGCTTTTGTTAAGTATTTTTCAATAGCAGCAAGGTTTTCATCAGCTGGAACCTGTAAATCTTTTGCACCATTTAATGCCAATACAGCGCAATGCGTTTTAAGGAGGTAGGTTTTAGGATCCAAACTCAGAAAAGTTCTAAACCAGGGAGTTAATATTTGTTTTATCATGATATCTTTTTGACTTTCAAGCTTTATCACATCCTCTTTAGGAAGTTTTTTCAAGTAAATGTCAAAAGCTTTTCTGATTTTCAGAGCAGCAATGCTATTGTCTTTTTCTTTGTTTACAATGCGATAGGTTTTCTTATTCATTTCCCTTGCATTTTTAATATTTTCACTTGTTTCACCATCAGCTTTAGCTATCAATGCACTTTGTAATAAGAGGATTTCTGCTCCATTCAGTCCAGGCCCTGCAAGCAAAACAATAAAATGAACAGATGGATTGGATGAAGCAATGATAGGAGCTATTAAACCACCTTCGCTATGACCGATTAATCCAATTCTATTGCTGTCGATATTGTTTAATGTTTTTAGATAATTTACTGCAGCATTGGCATCAGAGGCAAAGTCGAATGAGGTAGCGGAACTGAAATTCCCTTTTGATTTACCAATCCCACGATCATCATACCTTAAAACAGCAATGCCATTTCTTGTTAAGTAATCTGCAATTACTAAAAATGGTTTATGTCCCAGCAGCTCTTCATCTCGGTTTTGAGGTCCTGAGCCTGTAATCATCACAACTGCAGGAAATTTACCATTACCTTCAGGAGTAGTAAGGGTAGCCGAAAATTCTATTTTGGCAGCTGTATTTTCAAAACTAACTTCAGTCGTTAAATAAGGGTATGGTGGTTTGGGTTCTTGAGGACGATTGATTTGAGGAAGTTTCTCTACTTTTTTAAGGATAATCGGACAGTTGAAAATGCTTTGTCTGAAAATAGCAGTAATGCTTGAATCGTTCATGTTTAAACTCCCCGAAATGCCTACACCCAAAGATTTAACCCTAATAAAAACGGAATCGCCTTTTATGGTTAATTTGCTGACTTTTATATCTTTCGCACCTTGGTCAGGGCTGTCCATATATGCTTGAACACTATCCTTTGATAGATAAATAATCCGAAAATACAAGGCCAATTGTTTCCCTTGAAATTCAATGTTTCCAATCCAGTTACCAATAAGGAAAGCTTGCTGAGTTTGAGCTTTTGTATTGTTTTCAATGCCAATCAGCATCATAATAAGTATGATAATTTTAATAATTGAAGTCTTTTTTCTCATTTTTATGATGTGTAGGATGTTTATATTTTAAATCTCATTTTGTTATCCTTTTCTTTCTTCAAACTACTTACTTCTGTTAATAATCAATTAGTTCCAGTCTATATTCGCAAAATCCCGATTGATACCGTATTTATACTTTACACCAGGATATCCAAAAATTACAATTAATCCTTCGCGACTCTTAAAGCGAATGTTGTATTTTTCTCTGAATTTTTTCCCTTTATTTCCAAATTGTACCATAGGGTGGAAACTGCCTATCATACATGTCCCTAAGCCAAGTGATTCGGCAGCTATCATCGCATAAGTAGCTGCTATCAATGGATCAGCCGGATCGGTAAATGGAGATCCATAGAAATACATTGCCAATGGAGCATCGTAGGTAAAAAAGTTTTCACCATTCTCTGCAGATTTGCTCAGTCCATATATCAGCGGTTTAACGAACTTTCTAAAGAGTTGGTCGTTGCTTTTACCCCAGAAAGGACGCATAAATACTAGAAACCAATTCGAAACCATCCATTTATAATTTGCAAGGTAGAAACAATAATCAATGCTGAAGCGATTTACTTTTTCTTTGCTGTCAAATACCAATATATTTACATCTGAAGGGGGAATACCCATGGGGGATTGGCTGGCAGCAGAAATTATTTTTTCTATCATTTCTTTCTCAACTGCTTTATCTTTAAATTCTCGCAAACTTCTTCTACGTTGAAGTAGTTGAAGCAAAGCGGAATAATCAGCTGCATTTTCCTTTTTGGGCAAAGCAAACAATTGATCACGTGATGTGAATCTGCCTTCAATGTTGATGGCATCTTGCTGGCAAATACACATGCAATGTCCACAGGCGATACATCCGAAGAAAGGATGCTCTGAAAGGCAGCATTTTGAATCTCTTATTTCGAGGCTGAAATCTTTACAAACTGCAACACAGTTACCACAGCCAATACATTTTGAAGTATCAATAAAAATATCTGCTTTTTCTTTGGTTCTTGAGGTTGGAATTGACATTTTCAATGGATTTTAAGAATAAGAATATTTTTTTACAATAAGCAAAGATAATCAATCTGAAAGAAATCTGTAAACTGATGTAAAAATTTTGTAATTTTGTAGCCCTTTTTAAAAAAGCACAACTCCCAAATTCTTACTGATAAAGCAATAAACGAAAAAGCAATTAACCATCAAACAATCATGAGTACAGATAATTTTTTATATGGAATACGACCGGTAATAGAAGCGATAAAATCGGGAAAAGAAATCGACAAAATTTTTATTCAAAACGGTTTACGTGGTGAAATTTACCTTGAATTAATGAACGAAATCAAGTTAAACAACCTTCCTTTTCAATATGTTCCATTGGAAAAACTGAATAAGCTTACAATGAAAAACCATCAGGGTGTTGCTTGTTTTACTTCAGTTGTTTCCTACACTCAAATTGAGAATTTAATTCCTATGATATGGGAAGAGGGAAAAACTCCACTCGTATTGATACTTGACAGAATAACAGATGTACGTAATTTTGGAGCCATTGCAAGGACTGCTGAATGTGCCGGAGTTGATGCCATCATCTTACCTTCAAAAGGAGGTGCACAAATCAATGCTGATGCTTTAAAAACATCAGCAGGGGCATTACACATTATTCCTGTTTGCAGGAGCGAAAATCTCAAAATTACCATTGATTTTTTAAGAAAAAGTGGATTGCAGATTATTGCCGCATCCGAAAAAGGGGGTGATTATCATAACAAAGTTGATTATACCATACCAACAGCAATTATTATGGGCTCAGAAGAAGATGGTGTATCACCTGAATATTTAAAGCTTTCCGATAATATCGTTAAAATTCCGATTTTAGGTGAAATAGCTTCTCTGAATGTATCAGTGGCTTGTGGCGTAATTCTTTACGAAGCTATCAAGCAACGTCTAACAACCTAATTGAATCTAATAAACTTCGAGGAAAATACTATAAGCAGATTAAACTGATAACATAATAATCCAAATAGAAATTTTCTAACTATAATTCTTCTGTTGCAATGAATTTGAAGGGAATTTTGGCCATTTCCGACATTTGCTCGCCAACTTCTTTCATATCATCGTCACCTTCTTCAAAATACCAGTCTATTTCAATATTGACACCTTCCTTGTAGAATAAGCCGATGCTTTTCAACAAAGTGAGTAAATACTTTGCTGAAGAAGAATTAAAGTATTCTAATTTAATATTAAAAGTTTGTAAGTCCTTTGATTGAAGATTGCTAAAGTACTCATTGACCCACAATAAAATGGGATCAAAAAAATCTCTTACATTTTCTGGTCTGGATTCACCGGATAGTTCAAATACTTTTTGCTCAATATTAAAACTGATTTTAGGTGTTATGTCTGTTGCTGGTATCAATAAATTTTCCATGGTTTTATGCGGTTATATCATTTATAATTATTTTTAACTCAAAAAATATTGATTGCTCATTGTTTGCAATAAAATTATAATTCAATGGGTTTCCTGATTTCAAAGCCATATCAATAATACCCAGGCCTGCTCCACCTTTATCAGAAACATTTCCATTGTTAATTACTTCCTCGTATATTTTTTTTAATCCATCTTTATCTAATTGATTAACAATATTTAGATGCCTAGTAAGTTCAGTAGATTGTTCAATTCCAATCAGATTTCTGGTAGTTATAATAAACTGTTTTTCTTTTTGCAATAGCTTAATTTCAGGTAAAATTTCAGCGTTTTCATTGTCGATAATTGCATATTTGTGAATATTTTCAAGACATTCTATCAATACATTGATAATTTTCTTTTTCACTACATTTTTGACTTCTATCGAACTGATTGCATCTTTTGCCTGATTGATCAATGTTTCGATAGTTTCAAAATGATAGATCCCCTTATAGTTTAGTAATACTTTTTCTTCCATAGTATTATTATGTTGAATTTTTAACCCAATTATCATTATATCATCATATTGTTCAATATCACCTTTCCATGCATAAAAAATCTCTTCTAATTTTTCTTTTTGTTGAGCCATAGCAAAACCCTGGATCTCTGCTAAAACTTTTTTAAATTGACGACTTAAAAACTTTTTACGTTTGGCTCCACCAAACTGATCGATGAATCCATCTGAAAATAAATAGATAGTATCTTGCTGTTCCAATTGAAATTCTTTATTGTCATACCCCTTGAATAAGTTATTAAAGGGTTCTCCAATTGAATACTTATTTGCTTTTAATTCAATTACTTCTTTGTTCCTAATGATGTATACTGGATTATTTGCACCTGCATATTCCAATTTTAAGTTATGTGTATTTATTGTGCACAACGAAATATCCATACTATCTTTTACAATATTTTCATTGTCAGAAAGCTGTAAGGTTTCATATAAACCTTTGCTCATAGCATCTAAGATTTCTGAAGGTTTGTGTATTTTTTGCTGATTAATTACGTGATTTAAAATATTGTAGCCAACAATGCTCATAAAAGCTCCGGGAACTCCATGTCCGGTGCAATCAATAGCAGCAATAAAGATTGTTTCATCATGTTCAGAAGCAACTGACATCCAATAGAAATCACCACTCACGATATCTTTGGGCTCAAAAATTACAAATGTTTCAGGAATTAAATGCTGAATAAAATTTGCATGAGGCAAAATAGCAGATTGGATTTTTTTCGCATATTGAATACTATCCGTAATATGCTTTTTTTGTTCGGTAATTTGATCTCTTTGTAGGACAGCAATATTTCGCTGAATTTCAATTTCTTTATTTTGTACTTCTAGTTTTAAATTGATTAATTTTTTAGTAACATATTGTTTGTAAAGCAATAATGCAAACAATAATATCAACACAAAGCCAATAAGAATGATGTAATTTATAATTCGTTGAAACTCTATATCTTTTTCATTCTTTTTGATTTTAAGCGAGTTGAGTTCACTTTGTTGATTTAAAAATGCAATCTCTTTTTCTTTTTTCTCAGTTTGATATTTAGTTTCAATTTCTGTAATTTGTTTATGACTTTCTTCGTTGATCAATGAATCTTTGATAGCAACATATTTTTGATGGGCTTCGTAAGCTTTTTCAAAATTCTTTTGTTTTGCATAAATCTCAGCCTGCAATAAATAGTTTCGTTTTATCTGATCTTTTATACCTATCTCTGAGGCTATCAATAGACTTTTTAATGAATACTCAAGTGCTAAAACACTGTTATCCTCATGATTATAAATATCGGCAAAATGAAAATAGCATGAAGAAACACCTTGTTTGTTGCCACTCTTTTGATGAATTAATAAAGCATTTTGAAATAAGACCAAAGCTTTCTGATATTTGTTCTGCTTGATGTATATATTCCCAAGATTATTAAGTGTGTTTGCAATACTTTGTTTGTTGTCGGCTTCTTTAGCAAGGATTAGGGATTTTTCGTAATATTCAATGGCTTTCACAAAATTATTGGTATTATCATAAATATTCCCGATATTGTTCAACGTAATTGCAATTTCTTGCTTGTTGCCTAATTTCTCTTTGATGGAAAGTGAGTTTTTATAGTATTCCAATGCTTTATCAAAATTACTCATTTGGAAATACACTCCAGCTATACTATTTAGTGATTGGCTAACACCCAGCTTATTTTCAAGCTCTTCCTCAATTTTTAATGATTGTTGGTAAAATTCTATTGCTTTTTCGTAATTTCCCCAGTATTGGTATACAATGCCAATATTTTCCATGGAATTAGCAATCCCCTTTTTGTTTTTAAGCTGGGTTTGCAACGACAATGATTTATTATAATATTCGATGGCTTTATCGTATTTCCCTTTATTCAAATATACCAAACCTATATTATTCAATGAGTTTGCAACCCCTTTCTGGTCGTTTAAGGCTTGACGCAAATACAATGCTTTTTGCCAATAGTCCAGTGTTTTGTCGAATTCACCTTTAAAATAATACAAAACGCCTAGCGTATGCAATGCATTCGCTTGTTCTAATTTGATGTTAAGGTTTAAAGAAAGTATTAATGCTTGATTTGCAAACTGATAGCTTTTTGAAAATGAAATATCCTTATAAGCAGATGCTAAATCGTTGAAGGCCTTTGCTTTTTCCTCTCCTTTTTTTGTTAAAATTTGTTGTTCAAGACTATCAAGATTTTGAGCAAATATGGAAGCCGGAAGCATGAAAAACAAATTGCTTATCAGACTGATAGACAATAGGAAAATAGAATATTTATGTTTTAATCTCATTTTAAAAAGATTGATTTTTATCACATAATTGGCTGTAAATTTAATGAATATTTTATAAATTAATGATAATAATGAACATTTTATTTTTTTTTGTTGTACCTTTGTGATTATCATTAATAAAAAATTATTCATTAAAAACAATTTCACATGAAAAAAATGCTTTTAACTTTATTTGTTTTTATTGCTATTACATTCGTTTTCACATCATGCAATAAAAACACTGACACTACTAATCCTTTAAATTTCAATCAACAATCTGCTTTAGCTCAAAATTACGCATTTATACAGGATGTATATGGTGATATTTTTGATTTGGTATGCCAGGCTTCTGGTGATTCTGCTTTAATGGCTTCACATACGGGAACAATTGCAGGTGCAACTGTTGTTTTCGACTCAATTACAAATAAATTTATTTTTACTTTTCCTACAAAATCCACTAATGGTAAAGCTGGTGAGTTTACAGCTGATTTAGATGGAAATGGAGATTTTCAGGAAGTTGGAACTGTTGCTCATATAAGTTTTAATGATTATAAAGTAAATGGAAATTCAGTACAAGGTTCTAATGATATTACCAACAGAGGTAAAATAGGTGGCAAAAAAACAACAGGCACAATTATTACTTATACTGACAGTGTTTTTGCAACGATAATTAAAGGTGCTGATACTATTCATGTTACTGCAAATTATAATGTTGACTGGTCTCTTGGAGATACTTCTACTGTTTTGGATGATCAATATTTGTTTAGTGGAAGTATTAATGGATATAGCAATCCTAATAAATGGTTTCAGGCCGATGTTAGTCCTACAAATAAAGTTCTTGTAACTCCTGCATGCCAATGGATACAAAGTGGTATTATTTCTGCTCAAATGCATACATTAGATGCCAGTAATAATCCAAAACTAACAACAGTTCAAATTGATTTTCTCCCAGGATGTACCAAGCAAGTCCAGGTAACGATGGATGATGGTTCCAGCATTACATTTGATATGCCTAATTAAAATCTTTTATAAAAAGTAAAAAAAACCCGAACTATAAACGTTTGGGTTTTTTTTTGCCAATTCGTAATTTTTTTCAATTAATAAAGCTTTTGCTTTTAAAATAATTATAATTTCGCAGTATTATTACTATGCATACAATATAGCTGACCTTTAATAAAAATAAAATATAAACGGATGAAAAAAATACTGATAATAGGGGCTGGTTTATCCTCTTCTAGCTTAATAAAATATTTACTAGAGCATTCAACAACTCATAACTGGAAAATTAAATTAGCAGATGTATCCCTTGCAGCTGCTTTGGAGAAGATTAATCAACATCCAAATGCTGAAGCAATAGAATTTGATATTTCTAATGAAATTCAAAAAGAAGAAGAAATTAAAAATGCTGATGTCGTTATTTCTATGCTTCCGGCTAGTTTTCATCCTTTAGTAGCTAATTGTTGCCTGAAATATAAAGTTCACATGCTCACGGCTTCTTATGTTTCAAACGAAATAAAAGCAATGAATGAAGAAGCTCAGAAATTGGGCATTGCTATGCTGAACGAATTAGGTGTTGATCCGGGTATCGATCATATGTCGGCTATGAAAGTAATAGATAAAATTAAAGCTGAAGGTGGCCACATTTTATCATTCAAATCTTCAACAGGTGGTTTGATTGCTCCCGAATATGACAACAATCCCTGGAATTATAAATTTACTTGGAATCCTCGTAATGTAGTAGTAGCCGGACAAGGTGTCTCTCAATATATAATCAATGGAGATTATAAATATCTTCCTTACCATCAACTATTCGACAGAGTAGAAACTACTTCTGTACCTGGTTTAGGCGAATTTGAAGTTTATCCAAACCGCGATTCGTTGAAGTATCGCGAAACATATGATTTGCTTGATATCCCGACCATGTTTAGGGGAACGATGCGTCGTCCTGGTTATTGCAAAGCCTGGAATGTATTTGTACAGTTAGGAATGACAGATGATACTTATATTGTTGAAAATTCCGAAAACATGACATACCGTCAGTTTATCAATCTTTTTCTCAATTATGATAAGAATTTAAGTGTAGAAGAAAAAATTACCAGCAAATTTAACATCACTAAAGATTCTGATATAATGTATCGTTTAAATTGGTTGGGCTTGTTCGGGAATACATTGATAGGAATAAAAAATGCAACTCCAGCTCAGATCTTACAGAAGATTTTGGTTGATAAATGGGTGTTAGCAAAAAATGACAAAGATCTGATTGTAATGCAACACCAATTTGAATACGAAAAATTAGGAAAAAAATTCAGGATTACTTCCTCATTGGTCGTTATAGGTATAGATACCGTTCACACCGCAATGGCGATCACTGTGGGAACCCCATTGGCAATAGCGACCAAATTGTTATTAACGGGTCAAATGAACGTTACAGGGGTTCATATTCCGGTAAAAAAAGAATTATACGAACCTATTCTTGCCGAGTTGGAATCTTATGGCATTAAGTTTATTGAAGAAGAAATAGAATTATAAATTAATTACCTAAAAACAAATGGGAAAATATGGAAAATGGATAGGAGGGACGCTGGGTTGGGCTTTTGGAGGACCAATAGGAGCGTTGCTGGGTTTTACGTTTGGATCAATGCTGGATGGCGTAACAGTAAATGATAACAAGCATCAACAGACTCAATCTGGTGATTTTATTGCAAGCTTACTTATTTTGACTGCTGCTGTGATGAAAGCGGATAATAAAGTATTAAAATCAGAGTTAGATTACGTTAAACAATTCTTCAATAAGCAGTTTGGAAGCGATGTAACCGATCAAAAGATGTTACTGCTTCGTGAAATTCTTAAACAGGATATTCCCGTCAGAGATGTTTGTTTGCAGATTAAGCAAAATATGGAATATTCGGCTCGTTTGCAATTAATTCATTTCCTTTTTGGATTAGCTGCTATAGATGGACAACTTCATCCTGATGAAATTGCAGTAGTTGAAAACATAGCCCGTTACCTGAATATTCAGATAAATGACATTTCTTCAATAAAAGCAATGTTTGTAAAAGATACTGCAAGTGCTTACAATATTCTCGAAATTACTCAAGATGCAACAGATGAAGAACTTAAAAAAGCTTACCGCAAAATGGCAGTGAAATATCACCCTGATAAAGTGAGCCATTTGGGTGAGGATATTCAAAATGCAGCTAAAGAAAAATTCCAACAGTTAAATACTGCTTATGAGCAAGTTAAAAAACAAAGAGGACTAAATTAAATAAAAAATCAAGTGCTTTATAATCATTAATATAAGTTTAGATAATTTAATAATTTACCATTAATTCATTTCTTTATGAAAACAAAAGTTTTATTCAGTACAAGTTTCTGGGGTATTATCCTCATTGTAATGGGTTCTTTATTTCTGGTCAAGGAATTTTTGAAAATTGACATCCCGTTTTTTACAATATTTATTTCAGGATTATTTATATATTGGGGAATCAGGATGATAAAAGGAAAAACGCATGCTAAAAAAATGGAAAATTTGAATGTTTTTGGAAGCCATATTCTTGTATATAGGGAAGAACTAAATGATTATTCCAATATATTTGGCGAATCAAAATTAGATTTAAGTTCTGTAATTTTAAAAGAAGACAAATTAATTGAAATCAATTGCATTTTTGGAGATTTTAAAATCAAATTATCGGAAAGCCTGAATTATAAAATTGTTTCGAATACAGTGTTTGGTAAAACAACAATGGTAGACATCAGCACCGATGGATTTGGGAATCAATCTTATACACCTTTTAATATTAATTCTTCACTTCCTTGTTTGACGATTAAAAGCAGTGTGGTTTTCGGTCAGATAGAATTCTTTACTAGGTAGTTAGATGATGAAAATAAAGTTTAATGAGATTAATTGGAAATTACCGTTTTTAGTCTACATTCTAATAAATTGCATCATGCTCTTTTTTCACGAACCCTGGCGTGACGAAATGCAAGCTTTTTCTATTGCAAATACCAGCAATTCATTAGCAGAATTAATAAATGCTACCCGATACGAAGGCCACCCAAGCCTTTGGTTTATTATTTTGTTTTTCATTACTCGTTTTACTTCTTCTATCCTTCTTATTCAGCTTATTCACCTAGCAATAATGAGTACTGGTGTTTTTGTGTTTTTAAAATACGCTCCCATTAAAATGATTCAGAAAATAATAATTATTTTCGGCTATTATTTCATTTATGAATATTCCTTATTGTTTAGATGTTATGCAATAGGAATAAGTCTTCTCTTTATAGCTTGTGTATTAATTGAAAGGAAAAAAATTATTTTATCTGGAATTTTACTCTTTTTTGTATTCCAATCGAATGTTTATTCTTTATTTTTGGGGACTTCCATTTGGATGATATGTTTTTTTTCATTTTATAAAGTATCTGCCTGGAAAACGATACTGGCATCCATTATTGTGGTAGCTGGAATTTTACTCTTTTTCTTTACAGTTTTACCACTTCAGGATGCTGGTTATGCTGCAGGTTATCAATTAAAATTTCTTCCAATTTTATCCAACGCTATCAATATTTGGAAATCATTTATTGTCATTCCAAAATTGGATGTTCATTTTTGGAATTCAAGCATTCTAGATTCCTTATCTGAAACCAATGCTTTGTTAATAATGCGCATTGGCTCTGGCTTCATTGCTTTTTTCTGCTTGTTCTATCTCAGAAAATCAAATAAGGCTGTAATATTTTTTTTAATTTCTACTATTACTATCATACTGTTTTCTGCGATTAAATTTGATGGGTATTTAAGACACAATGGGCATATATTTATTTCATTTATAATTGCGTTGTGGATAAAAGAAATATTTCCCAATAAAACCTCTGAAATAACTGCATTCGATAAAACCAAAGGAATAATTGCTCAATTATATCATAAAATCAACAAAGATTATTTACTGAATACTTTACTTCTGATGCATGTTTTTAGTGGATTACTGGCTTATTCTTATGAATACCGCTATTCTTTCTCAAAAGCAAAAGAAGTAGCCAGCTATTTGAAAGAAAATAAAATGACTGATTTTCAAATAATTGGACATTCTGATTTTAGCATTTCTACTATAGCAGCCATGTTAAATAAGAAAATTTATTATCCTACTTCTAAAGATTACTTTACGCATATTGTATGGAATAACAAAAGAAATGAAAATGTAACAGACGAAGATTTGATGCATTTAATCATTCAAATTGCAGAATCAAAAACCCCAGTTTTACTAATTACTTCTTATGAAATAACAAATAAAAACTTACTTAATTCATACAATATCAAACTTTTAAAAGCTTTTAAACCTGCCATAGTTGATTCTGAAGAATTCTACTTATACAATTAAATGTTACTGTAAAAGGCTTGTTTCTTTAGAATAAATTTCGTTTTAATATTCTTAATGGTTTGCTTAACTTTTCACCTTGCTATAGTGCAAAACTTCTACTTTTTGCGTTGTTACCAAACCACCATATTTTGAATTTTCGAAATATTTTTCAATAATTTTAATAAAACCATTGATTTTTTCTTTTTCATCAATCATTTCGATAATAATTGGCATGTCATCAGAAATAGCCAGAATCTTAGCTGTATGTACAAAACTTTTGGCTCCGTACGACATAATCCCTCTTGTTACAGTTGCTCCAGCAATTCCGTATTTTCTTGCAGCATAAACAATTACTTCATAGAGTGGTGTGCCATTTACTTTGTCCAATGAACCAGTGAAAATTTTTAATAACAAAGTATTTTCTTGAATTTCCATAATTATAAAGTTTTAATTAGGTAAAAACCGGCATAAGCCGCCAATAATCCGAAAATTATGCTTGAAAAAATATAAATTGAAGCCAGGAAAATTTCTCCATCCCTCAGCTGTTGAAGGATTTCGTATGAAAAAGTAGAAAAAGTAGTAAATCCACCGCAAAATCCAGTTGCTAAAAACATTCTGACTTCAGGACTTAAAATATTTCCTTTTTCGCTCAATGCAAAAATTACACCTATCAATAAACTTCCGGATACATTTATTGAAAACGTTCCATAAGGAAATGAGGATGGAAAGTACTTATTGATCATAACTTGCGTTAAATACCTTGCAGAACTTCCAAAAAAACCACCTGACCCAACAATAAACAACATTCTTATCATATTACAAAAAAATTAGTAAAAGTATAGTACTATCGAAAATTAGTCTTCAATCCAAAGATTTTGAGATTCCCAATGCTTTCAAAACATTTTTTAAGAAAATCAGCCAAAAGTAATATATACAGCACAAAAGTTACAAGCCATATTACCAGTAAATTGAAAACAAAAGTATCTATTTCAAATCCAGCAAATATTTTATTGGAAGCGTAAAATTGAGCTCTACCCCAGTTAGAAGAAGGCTTCTTGAAAATTGGATCAACATTTTGAATCAGCTTTCCGCTTTTTTCAATTATCTTATTAACTTCTAATTTATTACGCATTAAATCATCGAGACTACTATTAAAATAATTTTCTTTGATCGTTTTTACTCCCCCCATTGCCGCATATTGATGATCCATTTCATGTAAAACATTGTCTCTTTTTAGAACTTCTTTGTTGTACTTTTCATTAAAGTAGTTCAACATATTACTCAGGTAATCTGATGTTTTGTTATAAATACTTTCGTTAAATGATAATGAACTTAAGCTATCTGATAGTAAGAAAGTAGTTTGATTATTATAATTGCTGAGGATGTTAATCTGTTCTTTTATCAAAGAAAGATTGACATGATTTTCGTTTTGAAATATTGGATTTTTGAAATTGGTATACGTATCGTTTAATCTTGATTCTAACTCTGGAATTAAATAGGAATAAAAGTATGAAAATCTACTCATTTTCATCTCAGTTTGAAATATATGCTTCTGATAATCATTATTTTTATATTGATAAACTGCTATTGCCTCGTAGGCCCATCGAGAGATCATTACATCACCAATAACTGAAACATATTCATCTGAAGCAATCGTTTTATGCAATTTGTCAAATTTTACAATTACGCCACTAAATAATAATTGCGGAACCAGAATAAATGGAATTAAAATATAGATGGTTACAACTGAATTTAAAGCTGAGGAAATAAGCAATCCTAGCATATTTGAAAAACAGGAGGCCGTAAAAAGCACCAACCAATAACTCAACGTCATGCCATGAATGCCAAGTATCGTATTTCCGACTAAAACAAATGAGAGCGTTTGTATAGCAGACATAAAGAACATGACCAATACTTTAGAATTGACATAACTAAAATAGCTGAGATTTAAAAAAGCTTCCCTTTTTCTGATTCTTTTGTCTTTAATAATTTCTTCGGCAGCTAAAGTTAATCCGAGGAACAATGCAACTACTACACTCATAAATAAATACGAAGGTAGGTTTTCGTTTTCACTAAAAATATAAGTATTTCCACTAATATATTTTGTGAAATACCCTAGAATAAAGGCGAGTAGGGGAGCTTCCAATAAACTTATCAATAAATACTGGCGGTTTGTAAGTTTTGAAAAAATGTCACGACTTATAAAAATCTTTAATTGTCTAAATAAACCAGGTATTTTAAAATCACTATCCAGAAGCTGGGATTTTTCTTCAGAAGGCTTTATTTTATGCTCAGCATGATTTTTTTCGTATTTTTCATTCCATTCTTCCGAATTTATTTTTCTGGTTTTGGTTAATTTCCCATACTCGTTAACGACTTTTGCTTCAAGTATTTCCAACACTTGCTCAGGGTTGATATTTCCGCATTTATCACAGCTGCTTTCCTGAACATTGGCATAATTGGTCTGAGTTTTAAAATAAACGATCGCATCTATTGGATTGCCATAATAAACTAAATATCCACCTTTGTCTAATATCAATAATTTATCAAACATTTTATAGATTTCAGAGGAAGGCTGATGAATATTTACAATTACCAATTTACCCAATAAAGTAAGTTCCTTTAATAAATCCATCACCATTTGCGAATCCATAGAAGATAAACCCGAAGTAGGCTCATCTACAAACAAAACAGCAGGTTGTCTGATTAACTCTAAAGCAATGTTTAATCTTTTTCTTTGGCCTCCACTAATATACTTATTAAGTGAATTCCCTACACTTAGATTTTTAATTTCAATTAATTCAAGTTCTTCAAGCGTTTTGTTAACAGCAGCCTTAATTTCTGCTTCTGTGAAGTTTTTAAAGCTTAATTTGGTATTATAATAGAGGTTTTGATAAACTGTTAACTCCTCAATTAATAAATCATCCTGAGGCACAAAACCAATCACGCCTTGTATTTTATCTTTTTCAGTATAGATATTGTAACCATTAATTAAAATTTCACCTTTTTGGGGTTTAAAATTCCCATTTAGTAAGTTAAGCAATGTTGATTTTCCAACACCACTACCTCCCATTACACCTATCAATTGACATGAATCTTCGTAGAAATTAAAATGGTGGATTCCATTATTACTGTTCTTAAAATAGAATTCCACATCTTTTGCCTGAAAACTTAACTTTGATTTATTTCCTGATTTCAAAAATTGACTGACAACATCTGTGTAATAAACAGTTGCCATTTTAGAACTCCTGACAGAAGAACCGCTGCTCAGTAAATAGGTTTTGTTTTTTTCTACTGCCTGATTATTAAAATAAATACTATCGATGCCCGAATACCTAAAAAAATACAAATTGCTACTTTGAAGTCTTAAAACAATAATATCACCATCAATATCCTGGCTATAAATCTGTTTGAACCCAAGGTCTTTATTGATCGATTTATTGTTTATAATCAATACATCTTCGTGATAAGGAATGGCTTCGTAAGAGCTTAAAATAAATGCTTTGCAATTTTCATATTCGGCTTCACTGATATTAAAAGCATCAGCTACCATTTGAAGAAATTCCAATTCAACTTCTTGAACATCTTTTCCATTGCACACAAATTCAAGTAATTGAATCAAAACAATAAATTTTTGTTCTTGATTCAATTCAAGATTTATTTGTTCACATATTTTTAGAACTTTTATTGCTTTAAGTGAAGTCTTCTTTCTGGCCTTGCGTTCGTCTGCTTGTTCTGAATTTCTATATAATTCAGCTATATATTTATCAAAAAAATCAAGATATTGCTGCGTAAGTTCTTTATTTAGAATATTTCTTAAATAAGCAGCTACTATTTCTCTTTCTTCTTTTGTAATTCCTTCATCTTCCTTAACATTCACAACCAGTGCAAATAGTTGCATCAAAGCTTTTAATATAGATTCATTCATAGTTTCAAAATCTATTTTTTTTTTGATAATCATATTAAAAAAGACCCCGATTGTAATGATAAAATGATTGAGTTTCATCCGTCAAAACAATCGGAGTCGTATTGTAAAACAGTATACTTATTCTGTAACCAGTTTCCCTGAGATGTGTTTAAATCGCTTTGTTCCAACCAATAAATTTACACAACCGGTTGTGGGTTGTTCACTTTTAGGGATGTTAAGTTCTAAAACTAAATTTTTTGTTTTATCTGCCTTTTTAATCTCGTAGGACATTGAACCTTTTGAACTGTCATATATTTCAACTTCTTTCAACGTCACTTGAACATCATACAAAGTGTCAATAATAGGAGCTTCGCCATAAGATTGGTTACCCTGATCATCAACAATTAAAGGAGCTTCTCCTTTTACAAAATCTTTAAATATTTTTTTCTTTTCTCTAACTTTTTCGAAAAGTTTAAAATTAATTTTTCCTAAATTTGCTTCGGAACAGACACTTATTTTATAGGCACAACTTGCATAAGTAGCTATATAAAGTCTGGATTTCTCGCCTGTTGTTAATGAAGCGTAACGAGATTGAGAACTATAATCAAAACCGTCAGTTTTGTCGGGTTTACATAATGATTGCTTCCCACAATTTTGAGAAAAAGCATTTAATACAGAAATGCTTGCCACAAGTAAAATCCCTTTTGCTAATATATTTATTTTCATAGTAATTGCATTTTTAAAAATTAAACAAATTATTTAATAAACTCGTTACGTAAACTTGAAATTTTTTCTACAATTTTTTCATATTGTTTTTTAGTTATAATATCATCTGCTTCATCGTAAACTTTTTGAATCTCTTTAAGTTTCACTGTATATTCTTTGATGTTTTCTTCTTGTTCTACAGATCCATATAGGCCGATAATATTGTCGAGCAGATAGTTTTGATCAATAATAATTGACACAATAGGGTCTTTAGGGTTGAATACCTTCACTTGTTTGGAAGCTATATATACACTTTCAATCCAACCGCCTAAAGTAATATAAGGTAATATGTTACTTTTTCCTAATCCTTCCAAATAACTAATGGCATTGGAGTTGGCTTCAGAAGTAATTGTAAAAAGAGAGTCACTGTTATTCAGGTTTTTATCAACTCTTTTTGAAATTTTATCATCAAAACCTTCCACAATATTTAACTCATTCCCAAGCTTTTTTACCTGTTTGTAAAATTTCATTGTTTCCTGATTTTGTTTAAAAACAGAAGCATAAAATAAATCAGATGCATAAATGCCAAAATTCAAAGCTTTTTTAATATTGTTGTTGTAATTTGAAGCATTGTTAACAGGATTTGAAATTTTACGTGAATAGGTAGCTCCAAAATCTTTAATAAACCAGAATAACTCTGAAGGGCAAGGAATTTTGTAATAATTTACTTTAATCTGATCAGCTTTTGTTATTGCCGTAGAATCAAGTATTTCATCTTTCGCTTCTTTTTTATTATTATTGTTTTGACATGCAAACAATAATACAGCAGCAAGTAAAAGCATAAACTTGCTTAAGAAAAGTGCATTTTTTTTCATAAATTGTTTGTAATTTAAAGGTTAAATAAAAAGGAAATTAGAAGTACAAATATAGTGATAAAACTATCTTTTTTTAATAAATTTTTTAATAAAAAAATGCAATAGCAAAATATGAATTGTTTAGCTATTGCATTGTAAAAATAATGCTTTTGGAAATTTAAAGCATTTCATGCTTGAGTAAATAAAAATGCAGAAAATAAAATAAAAATAATGCTTATCTTTTTAGTATTAATATTATTCAGTGAAGTATTCTCTAAAGGTTCTATCCGTATAAAAGATTACAATTTTTTCAATTGTTTTTTTTATATTTTGTAATTCTTTGGCCTTTTCAGGAATTTCATTTTCTTCTTCTATTTTAATGTTCTTTTTTTGAAGCTTAATTTCATCTTTAACAGCTTGTATTTCAGGAATAATACTATCTTTTTCAATAGGTGATTCCTCATTCTGGGCTTGATATTTCGGGTTTTCATCCAATGTAGCAGCTTCTACTGCTTTTATTTCGACTTGATCTACTTCAGCAAAATTAAATAAGTCAGGCTGAAGACCTGTTTTTTTAATTTCTTTGGGTGCTGCTTCATTCATTGCATCACTTCCTTTATACATACTCCCTTTTCCAAATATTATCCAATCTGAGTTAATATCAGGATAGCGTTTTAAAATCTTTGTAACGAATTCTAAGCTTGGGTTATTTCTCCCAGAAAGAATATGTGATATACTTGAACGTTGAACACCGATTTCGTCTGCAAATTGAGACGAACTTAAATTCTGTGTTTTTAATATTAATAATATACGATCTATCATAATTTACAAATTTAAGTTATTGTTTTAATCTGGTTACAAAGATAAACAATTTAAGAATTACAAGTGTAACAATCTTAAGGTTACATTTGTAATATAACCAAATCAACTTATTAAATAAAGTAAATGGTTACTTAAATCATATAATATATTGACTTATATATTAATACATATTTTTATATCATTTGAATTACTAATTCAATATATTTGCTATCAATTTAAATATATAGATTATATATAATACTTAATATATTGATTTTTATAATTTTATAACAATTATAATTATAATTTATAGGATAAATGATGATATTACAAATTTCACAGCTAATTACAAATGTAATTTACAATATGCAACATATATTTTACATTTCTACACATTTACATTTGTAATATTTCATATTTGGTTAGTAATGTATACATTTAAAATTGAAATAAATCAAACTTAAATCACAGTTTTAAATATTTATTGCTTAATTTATTCTTAGTCTTACTTTCATTTTTATTTAAAAAGTTTAAAGTAAGAAATATTTATTTTTATTAATATTAGCACTTGAATAAAAAACTATCTTATTTAAATTAATAAGATAATAATCAATTAATTGAATATTATTTCGTGCAAAAAATTAAGGTAATATCCTCTACTCAGTTGAATAAAACGGAAATTTAAAATTGGGAAAGAAAAAAAAGGCTGGAAATTAAGATATGAATTTTATAAATCAATATATTTGCAAATTGAAATTCTTATAAAAAATGAAAAACGATATTCAAAAAAATGCATCTTCTGGGGTAGTCTATGGTTTAGGCTTTTTGGGTGCAGCTGTTTATTTAATTGCTCACGCTACAAGTTTTTGGTTCGGCGTACTTGGATTTTTTAAAGCTATTGTCTGGCCAGCTATACTTGTTTATGAAGCTTTTAAGCATTTCGGATTATAAGGCTTTTAAAAAAATCTTTAAGGGGTAATAGATTTGATAAATAAAGCATAAAAGGATGATTAAATACTATGCCATTATTATAAAGCGAATAGTTTAAACTCCTTTTCGCTACATGTTTGTTTTTATCAAGCGAATTTAAAATTTCGAGTTAAAAGATTGATATAGTAGAATATGTTTATAGAAAAACAATTTCATTGATCACTTCTTCTTTAACAGTATGATTAAGTGTCATGATTAGTTTTGTTTTGGCGTAACTAAGTTCGTTGCGAAGGGCAGCAGAATCTACTTTGATATATAGTATTTTATTTTTGATATACATATCTTCTGTGTGTCTAGAAATCATAGCTCCACAGACCTGTTCCCATGCTTGAATAATGCGGGTTTCATTAATTTTCCCATTCATCCTATATGCATTGAGGACTTGCTCTATAGCTTCCTTTAAAGTAAATTCGTTTGATTTCTTAAACATCTTTTTCCAATTCTTTTACAGTCCCTTGTTTTACAATAAATATTTTATGAGAAATATCCATGTTTTGGAAAACATCGACAATGCGCTCAGTTTGAGTATCCGTAATAAAAACTTGTTTGAAATTATGATCAGCTACTAATTTAATCAACTGTTCCACTCTGGAAGTATCGAGTTTATCAAAAATGTCATCGAACAGCAAAATAGGTTTAAATCCCTTTATATTTTTAATATATTCAAACTGAGCCAATTTTAAGGCAATGAAAAACGATTTCTGTTGTCCTTGAGAACCAAATTTTTTAACGGCAAAGCCATCCATGATAAAATCAAAATCATCTTTGTGTATACCTACAGAAGTGAATTGTAGCGAACGATCACGCTGAATATTATCTTTCAGTAAGCCTTCCATATCATTATCGTTCAATTGCGACAGATAGGTAATGTCAACTTTTTCTTTGGCCCCCGAAATAAAAGCAAAATAATGTTGAAACAAAGGCATAAATTCTTTTAGAAAAAATTTACGTTTTTGATAAATGTTTTCCCCATGTTTTTGAAGATGGATGTTCCAGATTTCTATAGAAGCCAAATCAAAGCGATTAGCTTCGGCAAATTGTTTGAGTAAGGCATTGCGCTGTTGTAATGCCTTGTTATAATTTATTAGATCGTCCAGATAAATACGATCGAATTGCGAAATTACGCTGTCGATGTATTTTCGTCTTAGTTCACTGCCTTCATTTATTAAATCCCTATCGTAAGGCGAAATCATCACCAAAGGGAAAAGTCCAATATGATCGGCTAAACGTTCATATTCTTTCTTATTGATCTTAATAACTTTGCGTTGATTTCGTTTTTGAATACAACTAATCAAATCATGCTTTTCATCTTTACGAGAGTATTCTCCATGAATGGCAAAAAAATCGGCTTCATGCTTTATATTTTGCGAGTCAACCTGGTTAAAATAGCTTTTACAAAATGAAAGATAATAAATAGCATCCAACAAATTCGTTTTTCCTTCACCATTATCGCCCACGAAACAATTTATTTTCTCCGAAAACTCAAGGCTTGATTCTGTGTAGTTTTTAAAATTACTAATTGTCAGACTTTTAAGATACATATTTTTATAGTTCTTTGATAAAACTTTCTATTTCTTGCATGAGCCACATTGGTGTTGAAGTAGCTCCACAGACCCCCACATTATGAATGCCAGAAAACCATTCTTTTTTAATTTCTGCAGGTTCAGCAACCAAATAAGTATGAGGATTTACTGATTTACATAAATCATATAGGAACATACCATTTGAGCTTTTTTTCCCACTTACAAAAATAATTACTTCAAATTTATTTGAAAATTCTTTTAATTGAGTCGAACGATTGGAAACCTGTCTACAAATTGTATCATACGAAACAAAATCGATCTCATTTCCATCGTTGTTGTTTTTTATTCTAGTATTGATTATTTCGATAATCCTAGCCAATCCATCGATACTTTTGGTCGTTTGAGAATACAAACGAAATGGTCGGGTAAAATCAATTTTTTCAATATCTTCATCGTTATCAACAACTAATGCAGTATTATCAGTTTGTCCTACCAACCCATTCACTTCGGCATGACCAAGTTTTCCATAAATTACGATTTGGCCGTTTTTTTTCAACATTTCCTCATAACCTTTTTTGATTTTGCTTTGCAATCTCAATACAATAGGGCAGGAGGCGTCAATAAGGGTTATCTTGTTCTGGATAGCAATTGCATAAGTTTCGGGTGGTTCACCATGCGCCCGAATTAAAACATTACAATTTTGCAATTGCTTGAATTCTTCATGAGAGATAATTTGCAAGCCTTTTTCAACAAGACGCTTAACTTCCATTCCATTGTGAACAATATCACCAAGACAATATAACTGTCCATGTTCTTTGAGTTTACGTTCTGCTACTTCAATCGCATGAATAACTCCAAAACAAAATCCTGAATAGTTATCTATTGTTACATTCATTTAATATTTTTATAATTGTAAAACAATTTATCCTGCTAGTAAATCAAAATCTAACATATTTAGTATAAAAGCTTTACTAAAAAACTTCTATAACATGATTTAGTTTACCTCTAAAATCAAAAGAATCTCCTTTCTTTTTCCCTTTAATAACTTCATAAAAAGGAACTTTAACAGAAACAGCATAATACGTTTCGCCCTCTAACTCAATTTTCCCAATACTGATAGAAATAAATAATTTTTGCTCGTCAGTAATTACCACCGAACCAAAGTTTACTTCATTATTTTCTTTTGAGATATTGATTTTTTTAAGAATATCAATTTCTTCCATTGCCTTTTCAAGCTGCTGACCGTACATATCACGTTTACGAAGTAGTTGCATACGATACGAATCATAGCGATCTTTTGGCATCCCATAATCATTCGCACTTTGCTGAGCATCGAGCATTAATTCTTTAAGATTTCCAACCACCTCATTTTGATGCAACATGCAAGCATCCAAAAGTTTTTCCTTTAACTCAAGTTTTTTCATAAATTTGATAAAAGTATTTTTGTATTTTTACAAAAAAAAACTTTACAAATATACTAAGTAAAATGCAGCCTGACAAAAATATATTTATGACAGAAGCTATCCGATTGGCTACTGAAAATTTAAAAACAGGAAAAGGTGGTCCTTTTGGAGCAGTTGTGGTTAAAGATGGAAAAATAGTGGGACGTGGAGGAAATAGTGTAACTTCTTCTAATGATCCCACTGCACATGCAGAAGTTAATGCCATTCGTGATGCTTGTAAAAATTTAAACGCTTTTCAGCTAGACGATTGTGAGATATACACGAGCTGCGAACCTTGTCCGATGTGCTTAGGTGCCATTTATTGGGCCCGTCCCAAAAAAATATATTATGCCTGTTCAAAACAGGATGCAGCAAATGCAGGATTTGACGATTCTTTTATTTATGAAGAAATCAATATTTCATTAACTGAAAGAAGTATTCCAGCCATTCAACTTATGCAAAATGATGCATTGGTTGTATTTAAAGATTGGGTAGCCTTAGAAAATAAAATAGAATATTAATTCAGTTTTAAAAAATCATAAAAATGCTTGATCAATTCTTGATCAATTTAGAAATCTCCTTCGTCTGCACCTCCGCCAGTTCCATTTTCTGTTGTTTTTTTACGGGCTTTCATTTTCAAACCACCATTGATCTTATAGCTTAATGTCAGAAAAACAACCTGAGATTGGCGTTTATTACTCATAGATGCATAAAAACCAGTCCCATATGCTTCATTTTTCCATATTTGTGTATTGAAAATATCGCTAATTCTTAAGCTGATTGAAAATTTTTCTTTAAATAAATCTTTTTTAACTGCGATATCGGCAGAGTAAGTTTCAAACATTTTGCCCTGAGGTGTAATAATCGGCGCTCGGTAATTTGCAGAAATCTGAACAGAAAAGGATTTACCAAAATTCATAGTAGAGTTTAATTTTGAGGTCCAGCTGTAATTATCTGTTGAAATATTACCATCTATACTATTTCCTTCAATAATGCTTCTAAAATAGCTAAAACTAGCATTTACACGCCACCATTTTAGTATTTCCTGTTCCAGAATAAAATCAACGCCATAGGAGATTCCTTTCGATAGATTTTCGCTGGTCATATTAGAAACACCGGTTATGGTATCTAAAAATGCTATTCGCTTAATGACATCGTTAATTTGACGATAATATACGGATGTATAAAATGAAGTTTTGTTCCAGTATTTAGAATGCCCTAGTTCAAAAGAATTAATGTATTCAGGTTTTAAGTAAGGATTGCCATAACGAATCATTAATGGGTTGGAATAATCTTTAAATGGGTTCAAATCGTGCATATCAGGACGATTTACCCTACGACTGTAACTAAGTTGTATTTCGTTCCTACTGGCTAATTTCTTTGAAATATGTAAGCTTGGATAAATACTGAAATAATTATTTGAATAAGATTGCAATTGTGTAAGCTGATCAGCCTTGGTATTCGCTTGTTCAAGCCTCATCCCAATTTGCATTGATACACTTTCCCATTCTTTTGAAAAAGTTCCATAAATTGCATTGATATTTTCAATATATTTAAAATGGTTAGTTGCATTAATATCGTTTACGTATAGATTATTACTATCAGCTTTATCAAGATGAAAATCATTGTCTACATTTCTAAATATACCCTGGTAACCAGCTTCCAATTTCATTTTTTCGTTAAATGGATGTACATAGTTTATCATCGCATTTCCAACCCAATTGTTGCCATTATCATATTGTTTTTGCAAGCTGGGCATATTAGCTGAAACGTTTATATAATTCAACATATAATTTGTCAAGGTCATATCCGTATTTTCAGTGCTTTTTGAAGTGCTGTAAGAAAAATCAGCGGTCAATTCACGATTTCGTTGTGCAAAGGTTTTCTTATAATTCAAAGCAAACATATTGGAGTTATCACTTTCAGTTTCTTTATTATGTTGCTTATAATCACTTTGTTTTACAAACATATAATCATCTGTATAACTAAATAAATCCTGATTACGTTCACTTCCTCCGGTATTGTATTGTCCCATTAACGTAAGTGTATTTCTTGGATTAATATACCAGTCGAAACCACCTTTAATTGTATTGTTGTCCATATTACGCAACATATCTGAGTGCTGAGTGGTATATGAAGAAGTATCTCTCAGTGTTGCGACTCTATAAGTATTCCCATAGCCTTTACCTTGGTTCCATCTACCATCCCATGATGCAAAAACATTGAACCTCTCTGTACTATAATTTAGATTCAAAGAACTGTTGTATCTATTGTTTGTACCTGCACTTAAAGAAGCCATGCCGTTCAATCCTTGAGCTGTTTTTTTCTTTAACCTTATATTAATTATCCCCGACATGCCCTCTGGATTGTATTTAGCCGATGGATTGGTTATAATTTCAATAGCTTCAATAGAACTTGCAGGTATTTGTTCCAGTATTGCCTGACGGCTCATTCCTGAAAGGCTGGAAGGACGACCATCTATCAATATATTTACATTGGTGCTACCACGTAAACTAACATTTCCATCAATGTCAACGGTAACAGCAGGAATATTCTGCATAACATCAACAGCAGAACCGCCTGCACTTACAAGATTTTTATCAACATTCACTATTTTTTTATCTAATGAATACTCCATCATTCGTTTTTCTGCAGTAATCGTAACTTCACCTAAATTACTTGAAGAAGGCGAAAATTTTATCTGTCCCATTTTTTTTACAAGCTCTTTTGGATTTACAATAATGTTTGGAATCTTTAAGCTCGAATATCCTATAAAGCTCACTACCAAATAATAATTCCCAAAAGGAACTTTATCTATCGTAAATACACCTTTTTGATTTGTAATTGCACCACCAACCATTACAGAGTCTTTAGCGCGAAAAACAACTAAATTAGCATATTCCACAGCCTGGAGTGTTGTTTTGTCTACTACAACGCCTGAAATACTTCCTATACCAGGAGAACCCTCACCATTTCGTCCGGAAGCATCGCCAGAGCGACCTTGAGCTTTTGAAAATTGATTTTGCGATAATCCGATTTGAGTTAAAACAAATAAAAGCATTAAAAAAGTGAAAAATAGTTTTTTAGTGAGCTGCATAAATTCTTTAATTTTTGATAAATAATAATAGTTTGCAAAAGTATTGGTTTTATGAATAAAAGCGTGTTGTTTAATCTATATTAACAATATTTATGATTCAATCTTTATTAAGACAAATAAGTTGTTTAAAACTTGCGAAAATAGAAAAGCGATTAAAAAAAATTTTTAATCGCTTTTCAGTATGTTTAGGAAATAAGTTTAAGCTATTGAGTTATTTTTAAAAGCCTAAAGTAGGATATTAATTAATTGTGTGAATTACTTTATAGCATTTATAAAACATCATAATATTTTATATTATTTAGCAGGAACGTTCTTCAAGGTTTCTACCAGAAAATCCCAGAATTTAGTTACACTTGCTATATTAACTTTTTCGTCTGGAGAGTGAGGAAAACGAATGGTAGGACCAAACGAAATCATATCCCAGTTAGGGTAAACGCCACCTAACAAACCACATTCCAAACCTGCATGTATAGCATAAATTTTGGGTATTTTTCCAAACTTATTATTGTAGATATCTAACATTTTTTTCAAAATAGGAGAGTCAGGATTAGGTTTCCATCCTGGATATTGTCCATCAAAAATTATATCAGCACCAGCCAAATGAAAAACAGATTCCATTTGACTTTCCAGATCAGCTTTTGCAGAATCAACAGAACTGCGCAACAAGCAAAGTACAGTTGCAGTTCCTGCTTTGATTTCAATAATTGCAAGGTTATTGGAAGTTTCAACCAATCCTTCCATTGCATTGCTCATTCTGACAACTCCGTTTGGACAAGCATAAACAGCATTTACAAATGTTGCTTGATTTTTTGCTTCCATAACTTTAGCAGGCATATCTGTTGAACTTGCTTCCATTTTCAGATCGGGTTCTACAGCTGAAAGTTCTTTTTTAACGATGGTTTCAAATTCTTTTAATTTGGTTAAGAAAGCATCTTTAAGACTAGCTTGGATTGTAACGATTGCGAATGATTCGCGGGGAATTGCATTGCGTAAACTTCCACCATTTAATGCAGCTATTTGCAATCCAAATTCAAGACCAGCTTCTTTCAAAAAGCGGTTCATGATTTTGTTGGCATTTCCTCTTCCAAGATGAATATCTACGCCTGAATGTCCGCCTTTTAAACCTGTAATGTTTAATTTGAAAGCAATACTTCCAGCCGAAACAGCTACTTCATTATATTTAAAGGAAACATTTCCATTGGTACCACCAGCGCAGCCAATGTATAATTCACCTTCATCTTCAGAATCAAGGTTCATTAAAATATCACCTTTCAAATAGCCAGGTTGTAAACCAAAAGCACCTGTCATTCCTGTTTCTTCATCTATGGTAAACAAAGCTTCAACCATTCCATGTTGTAGATCGGTTGCTTCCAGAATAGACATTGCTGCAGCAACACCCATTCCATTATCAGCACCAAGGGTAGTGCCATTGGCTTTTACCCATTCGCCATCAATAACAGTTTCGATAGGATCTTTAACAAAATCATGCGCTTTGTCGCTGTTTTTTTGAGGAACCATATCTAGATGACCTTGCAATACAACTCCTTTACGATTTTCCATACCAGGAGTAGCTGGTTTTCGGATAATAACATTACCAACTGGATCCACAACGGTTTCTAATCCAAGATCTTCTCCGAATTTTTTCATAAATGCAATACATTCAGCTTCGTGTTGAGATGGACGAGGGATTTGTGTAAGACTGTAAAAATTTCTCCAGATTGCCTTTGGTTCCAGATTTAAAATTTCTTTGCTCATTTTTATATTTATTTTAAGGTTTATACGCTTTTTTTTAAAAAAGCAAAGTTAGTAATTAATTGATTTATGGACTGCCTTTTTCCTTTTTTTTTCAAGAAATAAACTGATTTTACCGTTAACTGATTTTTAACAACCTTTAACTGATTTTTTCTCTTATTCATGGCTTTATTATTACCTTTGTATTATAAAATCAACAGCTATGAAAAAACATTTATTTTTTGCACTATGTTTTGCATTATTCATCTATGCTAATGAAACTCAGGCAAAAAAGCTACAAGCTGATTTGTCTTATTCTTCATTTTATTCACCTGTTCATGGTCCTTATTTTGAGACTTACCTTTCTGTTTATGGAAAAAGCGTCCAATTTCTAAAAAATCAAAATGGAAAATACCAGGCTACAATTGAAATTACGATGCTTTTTAAACAAAATGACAGCATTAAGAATTTCAAGAAATACAATCTTAACAGTCCAGAGGCATTAGATTCCGTAAACGTCAATTTTAATTTCATTGATCAACAGCAATTTATACTTCCAAATGGCAATTATTCCTTCGAACTTATCATTGCTGACAAAAACAGCAATTTACCTCCTTATAAAGTTTCACAGGAAATTCAAATTGAATATCCGGAAAATCAACTGAGCATTTCAGGTATCGAATTAATAGCCTCTTTTAAGAAATCACTCGCGCCAAGTATTCTTTCGAAAAGTGGTTACGATTTAATACCTTATGTATCTGATTTTTATCCTGAAAATATTAAAACGCTCACTTTTTATACCGAAATTTACAATGCTGAAAAAATATTAGGGAAAGGAGAAGCTTTCTTACTAACTTCTTTTATTGAATCTTATGAAACGCTTAAGTTAAAGCCTAATTTGTTGAAAAAGAAAAGGGAAAAGACTAAAGCTGTAAACGTAGTTTTTGGAGAATTTGACATAACACTTCTTCCTTCAGGTAATTATAATTTATGCATTGAACTAAGAGATAAATCAAACAAAATAGTAGGCATCAATAAATTGTTTTTTCAAAGAAGTAATCCAAGTATTCGATTCGAAATAAAAGACATTGCCAATCTGGAAGTTGAAGAAACTTTTGCAGGAAAACTTACAGATAAAGACAGCTTAAAAGACTACATACGCTCTTTGTACCCCATCTCAACTGATGTTGAAAAAACCTTTATTAATGAAAAGTTATTCAATATTGACGTAAAAACGATGCAGCAGTATTTTTTTAATTTTTGGTTGCAACGCAATGCCGTCAATCCAGAAAGTAATTGGATCGTTTATCAGAAAGAAGTTGAAAAGGTAAATTACAATTATAGCACCAGGGTTAGAAAGGGTTATGATACCGACAGGGGAAGGGTATATTTACAATATGGGCCTCCCAGCGAAATTGTGGATAGACCTTTTGATGCTGGTGCTAGTTTAAAAGATGGAGGTTTTGGTTCTGTTTCTTATCAGATATGGCAATACTATAAATTAAATAATCAATCGAACCGGAAATTTGTATTTGCAAATCCAGATCTTGCATTAAATGATTACGCATTGATCCACTCTGATGCCATTGGTGAAATCAGCAATCCTAATTGGAATCGTAAATTATCCCGAAATACTGATGTTATGCAGGAAGAAGATTCACAATACCAAAAAGGGAAAGCAGGTGAATTATTCAAAAACCCTAGATAATCGTTTTTTTTATTTTGTTTTTTACAAATATAGCTCGTTATTCAAATAATGAGCTATTTTTGTAAACGAAAATTCAAAAAAAATTATTCCTGATAATGAGAAAAATAGGTTTTTATTTCTTTTTACTATTCGAACAATTGGCTTCTTTATTGCCTTTTCGTTTTCTCTATATTATATCTGATTTCGTGTACTTTATCTTGAATTATGTATTGAAATACAGAAAAACAATTATCCTTCAAAATCTTTCAAATGCTTTTCCTGATAAATCTGAGGAAGAAATTAAGTTACTGAGAAAGAAATACATGAAAATCATGGCTGATTTGATACTGGAATCAGTTAAATCATCACATTTGAGCGAAAAAGCTATACTTAAAAGATTTAAATTCAGTAAGCTTGACTTAATGGAGCAACTTTATAACAAAAACAAAAGTGTTTTTATTGTTTGTGGTCATACAGGTAGTTGGGAAATGTCGGGTATGATTTTACCTTTAATTACAAAATATAAATGTTTTGGAATTTATCAGCCTCAAACTAATTTTTATTTTGACACCTATATGAAAAAGGTCAGGAGCAGTTTTGGAGTAATCCCATTACCTTCGCAACAGGCTTACAAACAATTTATTCAACATAAAAACGAAATTATTTTAAGTTTTATAGTCGCTGATCAGGCTCCTTCCAAAAACGGGGAACACCATTGGACAGAATTTTTGAATCAGGAAACAGCATTTTTTACAGGTTTAGAAAAAATGGCTAAAAGTCTTGATTTTGCTGTAGTGTTTTTAAATATAATCCGCACTGGAAGAGGAAAATACAGCTTAGAATTTGAATTATTGACCGATCAGCCCAAGCTGACCAAAACAGGTGAAATCTCTGAAATGTATGCGAATGCATTAGAAATATTGATTCGTCAACACCCCGAAAACTGGCTTTGGTCTCACAGAAGATGGAAGCATAAACGAAATTAAAAAATGAATATGATTAAAACTGCGATTGTAATCTTAAACTGGAATGGAAAGAAATTTTTAGAAAAGTTTTTACCCTCTGTTATTGAACACAGTAGGGGTGATGTTGAAATTATTATTGCAGATAATGCTTCCTCTGATGATTCATTGGCCTTTATGAAAACAAATTTTCCTGAAATCAGAATTATCATTAACCCTGAAAATGGAGGTTTTTCAAAGGGATATAATGAAGCATTCTCACAAATTGAAGCTCAGTATTATGTGTTGTTAAACTCTGATATTGAAGTTACCGAAAATTGGATTCAACCCATTATTAGCTTAATGGATAACGATGAAAACATTGCAGTTTGTCAACCCAAGCTACTTTCATATGCAGAAAAAGAAAAATTTGAATATGCTGGTGGAGCCGGTGGTTTTATTGATAAATACGGTTATCCTTTTTGTCGTGGACGTTTGTTCCAGTCAATAGAGCGAGACAATGGTCAATACGACGATGTTTGCGAAATATTTTGGGCTACAGGAGCAGCTATGTTTGTAAGAGCTGAATTATACCACAAGCATGGTGGTTTGGATAATGACTTCTTCGCTCACATGGAAGAAATTGATTTTTGCTGGAGACTTAAAAACGAAGGATATAAAATTATGTATTGTCCTGATTCAGTTGTCTATCATGTTGGTGGTGGAACTTTACCTAAAAATAATTCCCGCAAAACTTATTTAAATTTTCGAAATAACTTCTTTTTATTATTAAAAAATTTACCGAGTGAAAGATTAGTAAAAGTATTTGTTTACAGACTTTTTCTTGATTCTATTGCCGGACTTAAGTTTTTATCAGAAGGTGGTTTTAAAGACTTATGGGCTGTTGTAAGAGCTCATTTTAGCTTTTATGCATACTTAAGTAATAATCTCAAAAAACGAAAGAAAATTCATCACAAAGCTGTGAGCAAAATATACAATCGGAATATTGTTTGGGAACATTATATTAATAAGAAAAAACACTTTAGTGAATTAAAAAAGGAAGACTTTAGCATATAAAAGACAGCGTATTAATCATAGCTTATTATACAAAACTCTTCATTGCCAAACGATAAGATTCAAACCCAAATCCCACTATGCTTCCTTTGCAGTTTGCTGCAATCAACGAAATATGACGGTATTCTTCACGGGCAAATATGTTTGAAATATGCACTTCAACAACGGGAGTACTAATGGCTTTCACTGCATCAGCAATAGCTACAGAAGTATGAGTGTAGCCTCCTGCATTAAGAATAATACCATCGTAAGTAAATCCAGTTTCATGTAATTTATTGATGATTTCACCTTCAATATTGCTTTGAAAGTATTCTATTTTACTATCCTTAAATTCATTACATAAGCTTTCAAAATAGTCTTCAAAGCTTTGATTTCCATACATATTGGTTTCGCGTTTACCTAAAAGATTCAAATTGGGTCCGTTGATGATGATAATTTGCATGGATGTTTTTTTTCAAGATTATACATTTTAAGCTAGATACAAGAATGATTCATAAAAACAAACTGTAAGAAAAACGAATTCAAGGCATTAGCTTTTCAATAGTATTTCAGGCTTTGAAACAACTACAAATACTTCTTGTTTTTCTTCATCAAAATCAACCGTAATCAGATCATCCTGGACCAGTTTTGTTTTTATTATTTCTTCAGCCACAATGTCTTCCACATATCTTTGAATGGCTCGTTTTAATGGACGGGCACCAAACTGAGCATCCCAGCCTTTTTCAACAATAAAATCTTTTGCTTTTGGTGTAATAGAAAGTTTAAAGCCTAGTTTTTCAATTCGATCTAATAGATAAGAAAGTTCAATGTCAATTATTTTGTGAATTGATTCTCTTTCAAGTGGTTCAAAAATAATGATATCATCAATTCTGTTTAAAAATTCAGGCGCAAAAGATTTTTTCAACGCATTTTCAATGACTCCTTGAGCATAGGTTGCTTTTCCTGATTCTTTTGCAGAAGTATTAAATCCAACACCTTGGCCAAAATCTTTCAATTGGCGTGAACCAATATTAGAGGTCATAATTACGATTGAATTTTTAAAATCTACTTTTCTGCCCAAACTATCAGTAAGAACTCCATCATCAAGAACTTGCAAGAGCAAATGAAATACATCGGGATGTGCTTTTTCGATTTCGTCCAACAAGATAATTGAATAGGGGCGGCGTCTGACTTTTTCGGTCAATTGGCCACCTTCTTCGTAACCAACATATCCCGGAGGTGCACCAATGAGTCTTGACACGGCAAATTTTTCCATGTATTCACTCATATCAATTCTTATGAGGGCATTTTCAGTATCGAAGAGGTATTTTGACAAGACCTTGGCTAAATAAGTTTTCCCAACACCGGTAGGTCCAAGAAAGATAAAAGTTCCTATGGGTTTGTTGGGATCTTTAAGGCCAGCGCGATTTCGTCTGATGGCTTTTACTACCTTTTTAATTGCTTCATTTTGACCGATAACTGCACCTTCAAGTTCAGTTTCCATTTTGATTAAACGTTCGCCTTCATTTTGAGCAATGCGCTGAACAGGTACGCCTGTCATCATTGCAACTACTTCGGCAACATTATCTTCTGATACTACTTCCCTATGAAGCTGAGCATCTTCTTCCCAGCGTAGTTTAGCCGTTTCAAGCTTTTCGGCCAATTGTCTTTCGATATCCCTGAACTTAGCTGCTTCTTCATACTTCTGGCTTTTTATGGCTTTGTTTTTTTGAAGTTTGGTTTCCTCAATCTGTGTTTCAACATCAATGATTTCGGAAGGAACATTGATATTTGTAATATGAACCCTTGAGCCCGCTTCATCCAAAGCATCTATGGCTTTGTCGGGTAAAAAACGATCGCTCATATATCGGTTGGTAAGATATACACATGCTTTGATAGCATCGTCAGAGTAGGTAACCAAATGATGATCTTCGTATTTTATTTTGATATTGTTCAAAATCTCGACGGTTTCTTCTGGAGTAGTTGCGTCAACCAATACTTTTTGGAATCTTCTTTCCAGGGCTCCATCTTTCTCAATGTATTGACGGTATTCATCAAGCGTTGTAGCTCCAATGCATTGTATTTCACCTCTTGCCAAAGCCGGTTTAAACATATTGGAAGCATCCAGTGAACCTGAAGCATTTCCTGCACCAACAATGGTGTGAATTTCGTCAATAAAAAGAATGATATCCGGATTTTTCTCTAACTCATTCAAAACAGCTTTCATTCGTTCTTCAAATTGACCACGGTATTTAGTTCCTGCCACTAATGAAGCTAAATCAAGCGTTACCAGTCGTTTGTTAAATAAGGCCCGTGAAACTTTTCGTTGAACAATTCGTAAGGCTAAACCTTCGGCAATGGCAGACTTGCCTACACCAGGTTCTCCAATTAATATCGGATTGTTTTTCTTACGACGGCTCAATATTTGAGCAATTCTTTCTAATTCTTTATTTCTTCCAACTATAGGATCTAAGCGATTTTCTTCAGCTGCTTTTGTTAAATCTCTACCAAAATTATCAAGAACAGGAGTTTTTGATTTCACATCACCTGTTTTCTTTTGCGCACCGCCATAACTTTTTGTATCGTCATCGTCAGCGTAATCGGAATTCCCTTCAGGTAATTCATCTTTAGGACTTGATTTAATATCTTCTGATTTATTGTTTTGGTTATTTTGCATTTGTTCTTTTAATGAAGTATAGGATACTCCTGATTCGTTGAGTAATTTAGTAACGATATTGTTCTCGTCTTTGAGTATTGCCAATAATAAATGTTCAGTACCTATCAATTCGCTTTTGTTTAATTTGGCTTCTAAATAGGTTATTTTCAGAGCTTTTTCGGCTTGTTTAACCAAAGGTAAGTTTTCTGTTTCCTTTAAGCTTGTCTTGGCAACTTTTGCAATCGCTAGTTCAATACTGCGTTTTAATGCAGGAATATTTATATCTAGATAGGCTAAAATTTGTATTGCAACCCCTTCACCATCTCTAATAATTCCCAACATAAGATGTTCTATGCCAATATAATCATTACCAAGACGCATCGCTTCTTCTCTGCTAAACGTAAGAACATCTTTGACCCTTTGTGAAAAATTTGCTTCCATTTTTAAATAATAGTTTGTATTAGATTAACAAATAAGTTTGCTAAAAGTTTAAAACAATGTGTTTTAAGTTAATTTACAGTATTCATTTTATAAGTTATTCAAAATTAGGTAGTATTATGTAATTTCTCAAAAAATACTGTTTTTTTTATCAACAGAATTATGTTAGTAATAAGACGAAAAAAAGATTTGTTTAATCCCTTTAATTTAAGTAATTTCGTAAAGTTTTAACTATGCTTATAAATAGTTGTTTTTGAACAAATTACAGATATGGAAATACAAGAAGGTGAAAAAATTATTAAAGTAAACATCGAGACACAAATGAAATCGTCCTACATTGATTATTCAATGTCGGTAATCGTTTCGAGAGCTTTACCAGATGTTAGAGATGGATTAAAACCCGTTCATAGAAGGATATTATTTGCAATGTACGATCTGGGAATACTTTCCAATCGTCCTTATAAGAAATCAGCCAGAATAGTTGGGGAAGTATTGGGTAAATATCATCCACACGGTGATACTTCAGTTTATGATGCGATGGTTAGAATGGCACAGGATTGGTCATTACGTTATCCTATGATTGACGGCCAGGGAAACTTTGGTTCAATCGACCAGGATCCACCTGCGGCTATGCGTTATACTGAAGCAAGATTGCATAAAATTGCAGAAGAAACATTGAGCGATTTAGATAAAGACACGGTTGATTTTCAATTAAATTTTGATGATTCGCTAAAAGAACCTTGTGTGTTGCCTTCACGTATTCCTCAGTTATTAATCAACGGTACTTCAGGAATTGCTGTAGGTATGGCTACCAATATGCCACCTCATAATTTAACAGAGGTAATCGAAGGGATTATTGCGTATATTGAAAATCATGAAATTACCATTCCTGAATTGATGAAGTTTATAAAAGCGCCTGATTTTCCAACAGGTGGTATTATATACGGCTACGAGGGTGTTAGAGATGCTTTCGAGACAGGTAGAGGCAGGATTGTCATCAGAGGTGAAGCAAGCATTGAAAACGAAGAAAATGGCAAAGAAAGAATAATTGTAACTTCTATCCCATACCAGGTTAATAAAGCTGAAATGATTAAAAAAACAGCTGACTTGGTAAATGAAAAGAAAATTGAAGGCATCAGTGATATTCGCGACGAATCCGACAGAACCGGGATGCGTATTGTTTACGAAATCAAAAAAGATGCTGTAACGAATGTAGTACTCAATAAATTATATCAATACACTGCTTTACAGTCTTCGTTTAGCGTTAACAACATTGCTCTTGTAAAAGGCAGACCTGTGATGTTGAATCTTAAGGATATGATTCGCCATTTTGTGGATCATCGCCATGAAGTGGTTGTTAGAAGAACAAAATACGAATTAAGTGAAGCATTAAAGAGAGCCCATATTTTAGAAGGCTTACTAATTGCATTGGATCATATTGATGAAGTAATTGCAATCATCAGAGGGTCTAAAACAGTAGATGATGCAAGAACAGGGCTGATGGAAAAATTCGGATTGTCCGATTTACAATCCAGGGCCATTGTTGATATGCGTTTACGTAGTTTGGTTGGTCTCGAAAGAGATAAATTAAAAGACGAATACGATGAATTACAAAAAATGATAGAATATTATCAATTGGTGTTGTCAGACGAAGGTTTAAGAATGGAAATTATTAAAAATGAGCTGATTGAAATCAAAGATAAATATGGTGATAAAGCAAAAACCGAAATTGAATATGCTGCATCAGATTTCAAAATAGAAGATACCATTGCAGATGATGATGTAGTTATAACTATTTCACATTTAGGTTATATCAAAAGAACGGTACTTACAGAATATCGCAGACAGAATAGGGGAGGACGTGGCTCAAAAGGTTCAAATTCAAGAGATGAAGACTTCCTGGAGCACTTGTTCATAGCTTCTATGCACAATAATATGTTGTTCTTTACCGAAAAAGGGAAATGTTTCTGGATGAGAGTTTTTGAAATTCCTGAAGGAACTAAAGTTTCTAAAGGTCGTGCCATCCAAAACCTTATTAATATCGAAAGAGATGATAAAGTTCGGGCTTACATCAATATTAAAAACCTTAAGGATGAAGAATATATCAATAACAATTTCATTATCCTTTGTACTAAAAACGGTATTATAAAAAAGACATCTGTAGCAGCTTATTCACGTCCACGTCAAAATGGTATAAATGCAATTACCATCAGAGAAGGTGATCAGTTACTGGAAGCAAAATTGACCAACGGTACCAACGAGGTGATGCTTGCATTAAAATCGGGTAAAGCGATTCGATTTAACGAAGCCAAAGTTCGCCCAATGGGACGGAATGCAGCTGGTGTAAAAGGGATTACTCCACAAAATAGTAAAGACGAAGTCATTGGAATGCTATGTGTTACAAGTCCTGACGATGACATTTTGGTAGTTTCAGAAAACGGTTACGGTAAACGTTCAAAATTGGAAGATTACCGCGAAACCAATAGAGGTGGTAAAGGTGTAAAAACAATTAATATTACCGAAAAAACAGGTAGTTTAATTGCGATCAAAAGTGTGTTGGACAATGATGATTTAATGATTATCAACAAATCAGGTTTGATCATTCGTTTAGCTATTGCAGAATTAAGAGTAATGGGAAGGGCAACTCAAGGTGTCAGACTTATTAAACTGAGAGATGACGATGCAATTGCAGCCGTTGCAAAAGTAATCAATGATGATGAAGATGAGAATCTGATTGATGGAGAAGAAATCATAGAAGATGATGATATCCAAGAAATTGAACACGGCGAAAGACATGTTAAGATACATTCGGAATTAGATATTGTAGGTGATAATATTGAGATCAGTGACGATATCAATGAAATTAAACCAACGGAAGAAGATGCTGATTAAAAAACTGGCACTAAATTTGTTAATTCAATAAAAAACATATTACTTTTGTAATTATTATAAAAATTATAAACAATAAAATTAAAAAGATGAAAAAAGTCGTTTTATTATTATTTATGGTAACATCTTTTATCATGTTATCCGCACAAAATACTAAGGTACAAAGTGCATTTAGCTATTTAAGAAGTGGAAGATTGGACAAGGCAATGGAAAACATTGAACCTGCAATAACCCATGAAAAAACCATGAACGATCCCAAAACATGGAATTATAGAGGGACCATATATATTCAAATTTCAGCTTCAATTGATTCTAATATCCAAAAGCTTGCACCCAATTCAGTTCAGATTGCATACGATTCTTATCAAAAATCAATAGAATTAGATGCTGATAAAGAGTTTGAGCAAAAAAATATGATAGGTTTATTTGCTTGCGCCGAAGAATTTTACAATAAAGGGGTAAAGTTATTTAATTTAAAAGATTTTAACAATGGATTATTGGCTTTTGAAAAAACGATTAAAATCAATAATGTATTTGGTAAAAGAGACACTTTAGCTACCTTTAATGCTGCTTTATGTGCTGAATACTCAAATAACAGAGTAAAGGCAAAAGAACATTATTTATCTTTAGTAAGAAGTAATTTCAATCAACCTTCAATATACTCTTCATTATCAGGCTTATATAGAGATGATAAAGATACAATTAAAGCCATAAAAACCATTGAAAATGGCAGGAAGAAGTTTCCAAATGATTTCCAATTAATTATTGATGAAGCCAATATCTATCTATTTACAGGAGATGCAATTAAAGCCCAGAACGCTTTAAATATAGCTATAGCAAAAGACTCAACAAATGCAACTGTATTTTTTGCTGTAGGAACTAACTACGAGAAAATAGGAGATATGCAAAATGCAGAAAAAGCATACACCAAAGCAATTGCTTTAAAACCTGATTATTCGGATGCAAATTATAATTTAGGAGCTTTAAAATTTAACAATGCTAAAAGTTTAATTGAAAAAGCTGATAACTTACCATTGGGCGATAAAAATTATGATATTCTGAAAAAACAAGCCAGTGATCAAATGAACAATGCAATGCCTTATCTTGAAAAAGCATCAGAAATGCAACCTGACGATGATATTATTTTAACTGCTTTAAAAGATATTTACGTGAGATTAAATTTACCTGAAAAACTTAAAGTTGTTGTTCAAAAGCTTGCTGATTTAAAGAAAGCAGCCCCTAAGAAATAAATATAACATATACTTAAAAAGAGGAGTTATACGACTCCTTTTTTTAGGTTTGTCATTTTCTATTTAACATAATATTAATTATA
>JBAXNW010000033.1:0-46182 GCA_037133555.1 Bacteroidota bacterium | reverse complement strand
AGTCCATTTAAAATTTATTTATTAATCCGTCCAACTTTTTGGGGGCAGATCAATGTGATACAGGTTTCTTTTAAAAACTATAATGAATGCTTAGTTACTGATTTTTTACCTAAAAGCCTATAGTCTAAATTCCTACGACCTAAAATGCTACAGCCTTATTTTCACATTTTGCGTAGTCAATGAAGTTTTTACCCTCACCAAGTACATTGCCGACGAAAGTTGTAAGTCAGTAGTAAACACATTGGTTTTGCCAACTTCAGCTTTAAAAACACGGGCTCCTGTAACTGTAAATACCTCAACAGCTTGAATTTCCTCACCGGTTTGAGCCATAACATTGAGCTGATTTTCGTTTACAAAGACTTTTACATCTGACGTTGTTAAGGAAGAATTGACAGCCCCAAAACGGATAAAGAACCTCCCAACAATCTGGTCGCCGGGGAATTCAAAATCGTAGCTTGTGTTTTCGGTCAAGCTGATGATTTTTGCTTTTAGCCTGTCTTCCAGGTAGAGCTGTTCCCCGCTTTCGAGAGCAAAAGCTGTAATCCTGCCTTTGGCACCTGCACTTCCATTGATACCCAATGGGATAATCGTCTCTGTCGAATTGATGGTGTTGATGACCAGTTTTTCGCCGCTGGCTGACTGTGAATAAAATTCGATGGGCAATCCACCAAAAAGTTTTTCAGAGTCAAATTGTTCAAAATCAAGTTTTGCAGCTGGATTTTTACAGATAACCAACTCATCCATTCCTTGTTCGCTTTCGGTTTTCAAACGCACCAAGATTTCAGTATTAGACTGCTCTTTGTAATAGGGTGAAGCACTATGAACACGGGCTGATGGTATAAAGCTGAGTTTTGGTGCTGTATACACCCCTCTTACAAAGAAACCTTGTAAAGGTGCAATAAAAGGTGTAGTACCAGCAGGTACGCCTACATTGTTACAAGAGTTATAGGTTCTAAAGTAAGCTGCATTGGTAACCGGCGTGTACAATGGATACAAGCTGTTGTCCCATAAATACAAACTGGTATTCAGATTGGTTTTTCCCAGTAAATTAAAATTGAGATAGGAAGTATAAGGATTGGCCACCAGGTTCCAGCTCTGGGTGGCTGCCGTTCCATTGTAAATCAACGGAATGGTGTAGTCAACAGGGCTGTAATATAGCATACCAGTCAATGAGGCAGTAACAGCTGCACTAGGTTTTACAGCATAGCCCACCGTAGGCAAGAAATAGTAATATGGCGAACTAACTACACTTCCCCAATTGACACCATTGGTATAAGGCATCATTTGAACATTGCCACCACTAGGTATCAGTGCGGCCAATGAAGATCCCGTATTTTGTTTAAATGGTGAACCAAATAAATGCCATGCAGGATTCAGTTCTCTTTTTACAGTAGCTTGCAAATCAACAGTATTATGGATAAACGAAGCACCTGACGCAATTACAAGTCCTGCTATGCCTTTTCCTCCATTGTTAAGAACGCCTCCTGTTACGGTTAATTTGCTGCCCGTTTTGATGGTGAGTGTTTTACCAGCATTGATGGTGATACAAGCCCCGCTTCCGCCAAGTATAGTGCCTATTGCTAGGTTATGGTTGTCGAAGAAAATATTCAAATTAATGACAAGGCTGGTAGCTAAAGTTATAGTACCGTTCAAGCCATCCGCAAAAGTAATGATGCCTCCTTCCGCTACATTGGCGATGGCATCTCTCAAACTACCGGCTCCTGAATTTGCTAAGTTAGTTACAATCGTACCACTTCCTGAAGCAGTCATAAATGACACCTCATTGCCATAAGCAGTTCCGATACCATTGGTTGCATAAGCCCTTACATAATAAGTTGTTAAGGCAATTAATCCGGTTATATTTGAAGTAAAACCAGCAGTTCCGCTGCCATCGGTTGTTAAAGTAGATGATGCCGTAGTTGGTGCGGGAGAAGTACTCCAGCAAACACCTTTTGCGGTTACTGCGGAACCTCCATCAGCGGTGATATTTCCACCACTACTGGCTGAAACAGTTAACACAGAACTTATGGCTATGGTTGTTAGGGTTGGAGGACCTAAGGTAGTTACCGTAATTACATTTGAATTTACACTGGCACACAATGAATAATACTGAGATCTTATCCTGTAATAATAGGTTGTATTTGCTGTCAAACCACTTACAAGTTTTGTTATTCCTGAAGCTATAGCCAGGTTATTGTATCCTGTAACAAAGCTGGTAAATGTATTGCTCGTTGAAACATCCATAAAATAACTTACTCCTGATCCTGCAGCCCATCCTGGTGGAGAAACAGTTGACCAATTCGCAGTAAAGCCGGTTGACGAAATAGAAGAAGCTGCATTAGCTGTGGGTGCTGGTGGCGTAAGAGGCTGAATATTGATCGATCCTGTTGCGGCCGGTGAAACACATCCGTAATCGTTTCTGGCAGTAATGCTGTATGTACTGGCTGCCGATAACCCACTGAATACGCCGGTTGTATTGCTATAATCAACAGCATTTTTGCTAAAATGAAGGCCGGTTAAAGATGAAGTAACGCTGACCGTTGCCGTAGATGTTACACAACTGGGTTGAATAACGCTTACGCTTGGTTGAGAAGGCAAATCTATTACACTAACTGAAACAGAGGCTGTTACAGCGGAGCATCCGCCGGATGCTGCAATGGTATAGGTTACTGTATAAGTGCCCGCAGTACTTGATGCCGGCGTAATTTCACCGGTAGAAGTATTGATGCTCAGTCCTGATGTGGAAGTATAGGTTCCACCTGTTGTTCCGGTAAACGAAACAGTTTGTGCTGAGGCTGAAGTACACATAGGAGATCCGCTGTAGCTGATGGTTGCCGTTGGCAAAGTGTTGATAATTAAACCTGCTGTTGCATTTACAGCTGCACATCCGCCGGCTGCTGCAATCGTGTAGGTTACCGTATAGGTTCCAGCAGAACTTGATGCAGGCGTAATTTCTCCAGTGGAAGTATCAAGGCTCAATCCTGAGGTGGAAGTATAGGTTCCGCCACTTGTTCCTGAAAAACTAACGCTTTGTGCTGAAGCTGAAGTACAGTATGGAGAACCGCTATAGCTGATAGCAGCTGTTGGCAAAGTTGTGATAGTAACGCTTGTTGATGCAATTACGGCTTCACATCCACCGGCTGCTGCAATAGTATAAGTAACCGTATAGGTTCCTGCAGTAGAAGTTGCCGGAGTAATTTCACCTGTAGACGTATTGATGCTCAATCCTGATGTGGAAGTAAAAGTTCCACCAACTGTTCCGGTAAATGAAACGGTTTGTGCTGAGGCTGAAGTACACATAGGTGATCCGCTGTAGCTAATGCTTGCCGTTGGCAAAGCAGTGATACTTAGACCTGCCATTGCATTTACAGCTGCACATCCGCCGGCGGCTGCAATGGTATAGGTTACTGTATAAGTTCCAGCTGTACTTGAAGTAGGGGTAATTTCTCCGGCAGAAGTATTGAGGCTAAGGCCTGATGTGGAAGTATAGGTTCCACCGCTTGTTCCTGAAAAACTAACGCTTTGTGCTGAAGCTGAAGTACAGAATGGCGAACCGCTATAGCTGATAGCAGCTGTAGGCAAAGTTGTGATGGTAACGTTTGTTGTTGCCGTAACAGTAGCACATCCACCAGCTGCTGCTAAAGTGTAGGTAACCGTATAGGTTCCACCAGCACTTGATGCAGGAGTGATTGCTCCGGAAGAAGCATTAATGCTAAGACCGCCTGGGGTTGCAGTAAATTCTCCACCATGCGTTCCTGTAAATGAAACGATTTTAGTTCCGCCTGGATAATAGCTTGGACCATAAGACCCGCCGGAAGTTCCCGGAAGTGCAATGGATGGAGATCCCGAAGAAGCACACCATGGTGAACCGCTGTAGCTGATTGTTGCTGTTGGCAAGGTTGTGATAGTTACGTTTGTTGTTGCAGTTAAGGTAACACATCCACCTGAGGCTGCAATCGTATAGGTAACGGTATAGGTAGTTGCTGAACTTGTACTTGGAGTGATTGCTCCGGTAGAAGCATCAATAATCAAGCCACCTGGGGTTGCAGTATAAGCGCCTCCTGTGGTTCCTGTATGTGTAACAGCCTGTTCAGTTGCAATTGATGTGCAGTAAGGAGTTCCTGTGTATGCAATTGTTGCAATAGGAGCAGCAGTAATATGAACATTGGCTGTTGAGATTACTGCATCACATCCACCGGCAGCTGCTATGGTATAGGTTACCGTATAGGTGCCCGCTGAACTTGATGCAGGGGTGATTTCACCTGTAGAAGTATTGAGGCTCAGTCCGGAGGTAGAAGTATAGCTTCCACCTGTTGTTCCGTTCAACGAAACTGTTTGAGCTGAGGCTGAAGTACACCAAGGTGATGCACTGTAACTAATGCTTGCCGTTGGTAAAGCAGTAATTGTAACAATATCAGAAGCTGTTACTGCCGAACATGCACCGGCTGCCGCAATGGTATAAGTAACGGTATAAGTACCGGCTGTAGTTGTTGAAGGTGTGATAGTACCATTTACAGCATCTATGGTTAAACCAGATGGGCTAGCCGTAAAGCTTCCGCTTTCAGAAGCCGTAAGACTTACGGTTTGAACTGAAGCAGAAGTACACCAGGGTGAAGCTGTATAGGAGATAGCGGCCGTTGGCAATTGGGTCACTGTTACACTCAAGGTTTGAGCTGTCCCAGAACCACAGGCATTATTGGCCACAACACTGATGTTACCGTTTAAACCTGCTGTTGCTGTAATAGAATTGTTTGAACTGCTGCCTATCCATCCCGAAGGAAGGCTCCAGGTATAAGAAGTAGTATTGGGAACTGCTTCTATACTATAGGTCTGTGAAGTCCCACTACAAACAGTGGCAGTACCCGAAATAGTTCCCGGTGTGGCTGGAAGCAGACAAGTAAATTCTGCATAGGCCGTTTGATTCGATTCCATGGAAATAGCATTGGAAGTTGAAGTTCCTGTGGCTGCACCACTCCATCCACTGAAAACTGAACCCGGTGCTGCGGAAGCAGAAAGGGATACTAAAGATCCTGCATCATAACTAGCAGCACAAGTGGCTCCGCAGCTGATACCTGCAGGAGTTGAAGTAACAGTACCGCTTCCAGAACCGGTTTTGGATACCGTTAAACTATAGGTAAAACGTGCAGCAACAGATTTATTATTTGTCATGTCAATAGATGCTGTAGAAGATGTACCTGTTGCAGCACCGCTCCATCCACTGAAAGTTGCACTTGCAATAGGAGTAGAAGTCAATACAACCGTAGTTCCTGCAGGGAATAAATACGAACAAGTGGATCCGCAATCAATTCCGGCAGGGCTGGAAGTAATCCTTCCGCCTACACCATCAGCACCGGTTTTGGATATCGTAAGGGTATAACATGTTGTAATCTGTACAGATGTTGTAGCAGTAAAAGCATTACATCCGCCAGTTGCTGCTATGGTATAAGTAATGGTATAAGTGGCTGCAGTGCTGGTGCTGGGCGTAAAACTACCATTCACAGCATCCAGACTTAATCCAGAAACCGCACTGAAGCTGCCTCCGGTACTACCGCTTAAACTTACTGACTGCGGAGCACTTAGGGTAAGGCAATAGGGTGAGCCTGTATAAGAAATATTGGCTGTTGGCAAAGCCGTAATCGTAACAGCTTTTTGAACAGCTGAAGCTGTACAGCTCACAGTTGCAATGCCTTCGATAACATCCACAGTGGCTGCAGCTGCTACTCCCCAATCAACAGTAATTGAATTTGTAGTTCCTCCGGAAGTAATACTACCTCCAGTAACTGTCCAAGAATAGGTATGGCCTGCAACTTCTGTTACACTGTAAACCGAAGATGTTGTTCCTGCACAGACGGCAGCATCACCTGTAATGACAGGCACAGGTAAATCGTAAACTGTAGCTGTAACTGTTGAACGGCTTAGCGAAACACAACCATTGGCCGTTGCCTCTGCATACAAGGTGGTAGTGGAAGAAATCGTTGTAGGTGGACTAACAACAATGCTTCCGCCGCTGACTGCATCATACCATTCGATACTGCCTGAGCTTGGAGTAGCTGTAAAACTTACGGTTCCTGATACACAAACTGAAGCCGGGCTTACAGAAGCTGAGCTTACAGTTGGAATTGCATGAACAGTGGTGGTAATTCCTGAGCTGGTGGTATAACATCCACTAGTATTGCCAACCTTTACCGTTACAACCTGTAAATTTGTTAGCGATGGAGTTACAAAAGTTGTAGTTGAACTGGCTGCACCCTGGCTGACAGCTCCCACAAAGAATTCGTAGGAATTTCCTCCGCTGGCAGTAAAACTTACAGTTGACCCTGCACAAATTGTATTGTCGGTAGCACTGCTACTTAATGCGGCAACAGGAGAAACTGGCTGAGCATTTACGGTAACAGTAGTTGCCACCGAAATACTGGAAGTTACGGTTGCGCTTCTAACCAGAATATCATGATTGCCTGCCGCTAAGCCGGTAAATGTTGTGGTGGAAGTATAGCTTCCTCCATCTATATTGTATTCATAAGCGCCTAAAGGAGCTGTAATTACAACAGTAGCAGTTGATGTTACACAACTTAGCTGTACTGTAACAGTGGCTGTTGCAGCAGCAGGTGTGGTTAAAGCCGTAATTACATTGGAATTCGGACTGGTACTAGTTGCGTTGTAAGCCCTAACACGGTAATAATAATTGGTATTGGGTGAAAGAGTGGTAACTACTGTGGAGGTTGAACCTACGGTTATATTATTATAAGAAGATAATATAGCTGAATTCTGAATCAAAATATTATCTAAATAAAATCTATAATTAGAAGCATTTTTTGCTTGAATTCTTATTTTTGAAATACTAGTACCACCAGTAATAGCAATTGTTTGAGTTGTAAGAGTAACGGTTGGAGTAATATCACCACCAACTTGCGAAAAGTTAGTTCCGTCAGCTGCATGATAAACTTGAACTAAAGTATTATCTGAACCATATAATCCTAAATCAAAATATAAAGTTGCACTACCTGAATTTGCTGAAAGATCAATAGTCGGAGTTGTAATAATTCCACGAGCAGAACTAGATCCTAATTTTGAATAACCAACCATTTCATAAATAGCAGCACCTGTCCACCCTAATGTTTGTAAGTAAGTATTTAAACTTCCACTTCGATCGGCTGATCCTAAATTAGTAGTAAAGCCTCCAAAATTTTCAGAAATAATGTTTGCAACAAAACTAGAAGTAGTACCCACATCCAATCGATAACTGCTTGCTCCAGCTTCAGCATTCCAGTTGGCAGTAAAGCCCGATGAAGTTACAGCAGTTGCAGCAGTTGCGGTTGTTGCCGGCAAAGTTGAAGTGGTTGCACTTACTGTTGCGCCTGCCGAATAAGAATTGCTTAAATCTGAATTACTAGCGTCTACTACTGTATAAATCAACACATAATATGCTGTATTGGGAGCTAAACCGCTTATAGGAGCAGTGTTGCCATCACCCTTGTAAACGCAAAAAGCAGAAGCGTCATTTTGAAAAGCTGTACCACTTCCAAAAACTGCGTTTTCAGCATAGTTAGTTGGGGCGTTGGTTGGCGTTCCCATTGTTACAGCTGATCCAGCTTTTACAAAAACCAGGGTAGAATGATTAGTATTATCATAGCCAGTTGCTGCTGTCCAGCTGATAGTGGAAGTTGTTGCTCCACCCACTGTAAAGATTGGGGAAGTAACCGCATTCGGCAAGGTAGCGACATCTAAAGAAGTGGGAGATATAGTATTAAAATTAATTAGACTTCCTGTATTTGTATAGGAATAAATTTTATAATGATACATCGTTCCTGCAGTCATAGTTGTAAAAGATGCAGTGGATGTTGAAGTGCCTCCAGCTATTTTTTTATTGGCTGCTCCGCTTGTTATTACAGTTGTATCAGTTGGATCTGTTCCATCAACCGGAGCTGTAACTGTAGCAGTATTTAATTTAAGCAAATACCCATCTGGAGCTTGGCTTCCGGTTGCAGCAGATGTCCAGCTTAAAGGAATAGCAGATGTTGTAACAGCGCCTTTTGCAAAATTTGTTACCTGATTGCTGGGTTCTATTTTGGAAGTAGTCGCACTGGCTGTTGAGCCACTTGAATAATAATTCAACGCATCATAAGAGAAAGTTTTATAATAATAAAGTGTATTGGCTGATAAAGCAGTATGATTGCTTAATGAAGCTGCATTTCCTTTATATACGATGACACCTCCGGCAAAAGCATCTCCGGGATTTCCGGATGCGACACCTTGAATAGGAGGAGTAAAAGAAGCTGTAGAACTATAAACTGCAATGATATTATCGGAATTGGCGTTGGCAGTTGCAGCTAAATTTATCTGAGAAGAAGATGTTGTGGTAGCAGTGAACGTTGCCGGATTGGCAGGGGCTGTTCCGCTTCCGCTCAGGGCAACATTCTGTGAAGAAGCATTGACAGATGTATGAGTGATATTTGCTGAATAGGATGTTACTGCAGTGGGTTTAAAAATCACATAAATAGTTGAGCTTACATTTCCTCCGCTTTGTGTAAGTGTAATCGTAGATGTAGCAAAGCCCGAACCACTGGTGGTTGAAATTTCAAAACCTGAAGGTGGTGTAATTAAAATATCGTTGGTCAGGTTAGCTCCAGAAACTGCATAGCTTTTTTCAGTTGAGGTTGTATTTACCGTCTGACTTCCAAAAGCTGTAACTGAAGCGACTGTAATTGTAGGTGTTAATGTTGAAAAACTAGCCTGAGAGGTATAAACGATTCCGCCACTGTTGGTTGCAAAAGCTTTGTAATAATAGGTTGTTGTGGGTGTTAATGTTGATACTGAAATAGTAAATGTTGCGGTAGCAAAACTGCCGGTTTCAGCTACTTTTGTCCCTTCGCCATCTGCAAAACCATTGGAAATGCTGTAATAGATGCCTCTTTCAGTTACATTTGAACAACCAATGGATGAGATATTTCCACCCAGAACAGCAGAAGTATTGCTTACCGATGCGCTCGTAGGTGTTGAAATAGTTGGGCTTGTATTTACACCACTGGCAGTTACAGAAGTAGTAACAGTTGCTGCACCTCCGCCTCCTACTGAAATACTTCCATTGTAGGACTGAACAGCTGTGGGTGTAAATTTTACTGAAACAGTCTGACTCAAACTACCCCCACTTTGTGTAATCGTTAAAGTAGTAGAATAACTACCTCCTGGTGTAATTGAGTAAGTATATCCATCCAGGGCAGCAATACTGACATCCGCAGTAAGATTAACACCAGAAATTGTAAAATTATTGGGCCCATAAGTACTGTTGATACATTGACTACCAAAAGCAGCAAGGGCTCCGACCGTAATGGCAGGGGTAGAACCAGACAATGTAGACAGGCTGGCAGTAGCACCGAAGGCAGTTTCTGTAGCAGCACCATTGCGGGCTTTTACCTCAAAGGTATAGGTGGTAAAGGCAGCTAAACCGTTAACTGTAATCGTACTGCTCCATGTTGCTGCAGTTTGCCAAACAGCAGATGCTGACAGCGTTCCGTTTGATTGAACATATAAACCTCCTGTTTCCTTTATAGCAAACTCAGTAGCCGCCGGGTTGCCGTTTACATTCACTGCCACATCTAAAGTAGAAGATGAAGCATTGTTGACAGTAGGCGCTGAGGGAACATTGGCTAAAGTATAAAATGTTGTTCCTGTTCCTCCACCATAAGATGTTCCTCCACTATTCGTGGCATAAGCCCGGTAACTGTATTGAGAATTTACTGCCAATGCAACAGCATTAGAAAGCGAGAAAGTTCCGGTTGATGTACCCGGACTTGGATTGGCTAGTTGTGTTACACTGGACCCGCTTATAGTTGGGGTAGCATTAGCACCTGTTAATGAGTAAACAATACCATTTCCTGTAATGTTAGCACCTCCTGTAGCTGTAACATTTCCTCCCATGGTTGCTGCAGTTGCAGCAATTACACTAGGTGCTGCATCTGTTGTTACGGTGGGTGCTATGGCTGAAACATCAAAAGAATTACTAATACCAGCAACTGGCATGTCCCCAGAAGAACGGGTGGCAGTTATTTTTTGAGATGTTCCTGCAGTTAATGTAACTCCACTTATTGTAACAGAATTTGTTCCTGTAACAATTGAGCCAGTGATAGTACCACTAATAGTACCACCAGTTAATGTTGATAATATAACACCTGTGGTATTTGTAAGGTTTCTTGCATTTCCATCCAAATCTTTGGCTGTAATAGTAACACTAAAACCTATACCAGTTGTTTGGTTTGCGATTGTAGAAACAATTAATTGTGTAGTAGGTATAATTTCGCCTGAACTTAATTGTGTTGCAGCGTAATTATTTGTACCATTATTAAATATTATCTGAGCTAATTCCGATGATGTTAATGTAGCACTATTACCAATAAAAACTTTACCTGCAGCTGTAACAGCACCAGTTGTTCCTAATATATAGCTACCTGTCCAACCTGTTATAGTCAATGTTTTTCCTGAAGAAAATGTCCCTTTACTTGTAAAAGTAATTCTGTGGTCTGAGCTTGCTAATAATGCAAGGGTTGAATTATCCGATATATTAATTGATGAGAAAGTAATCGTTCTTGTACTTGCAATACCGGCGGTTGATAATTTACCTCCATTGAAAGTGCAAGCCCCACCCAAAGATAAATTTCCTGAAGGGTTTAATCTTAATTCGCCACTAGTTATGGTTGTTGCGCCTGGATATGTATTAACACCAGAAAGAACAAGAATTCCATTTCCAGAGGTTGTGCCAACCGATATTCCAGCACTAGAAGTACCACTAATAATCCCACTAAAAGTGTATGTGCTTGTACCTGCAGTACCAGCAAAATTAATTGTTCTTGTTGCTGAACCTAAGGAAACATTATCAGCAAAAGTAATGTTAGCTATATAGCTAGAAGCTCCAAATGTAAAATCACCACCAATATTTAAAGCTGAATATCTAGTTGTAATATTCCTGGGTGATGATGAAGCTAATACACCTCCATTAATATTTAGAGCACCACCACTTCCCAAAGCATTCACACCTCCTATTATCATTGTTCCTGCATTTAAAGTAAAACCACCTGGATAAGCATTTCCATTTGAGCTTATCAAAGTACCAGTTCCATTTTTAATAATCCCAGTTCCAGCTACTGTGGAAATATTTTGGCCAGCTAAATCCAATGTCATTCCACTTGCCACAGAAATAGGAATTTGTGTTGCATTTGTTGTCAAAGTTCCGCCTGCTGTAAAAGTTACATTTTGGTTTGCTGTAATACCAGTAACTCCAGTTGAAGCAAAAGTAACAGTACTAGAAGCAACATCAAATACTGCAACATCATTACTAATCCATGTAGTAGTATATGTTCCTCCACTTGTAAGCGCCCATTGATTAGCTGAAGTCCATGTCCCCGAACCTTTCCAATATCTTGTTGTCTGCCCCCAACTTTGACCGCAGATAAGCATCAAAACAAAGAGCACAACTATAAAAGCATGGCCTTTAAGGCTGTTAAATAATGGATTTGTTTTTTTCATAAGAAATATTTTTGATTTAAGTTAATGGTTATTAAGTTATTAAGTTATTAAGTTATTAGGTTATTGGGTTATTGAGGTATTCGTAATTTTTAATTTTTAATTTTTAATTGAATCATTGCATGGGCTTTTTCGGTGTATATAAAAAAAACTCCGTTTATCAGAAGATAAGGAGCTTAGGGGGCAAGCATAAAATGGATTTGCTAAAAACAAATCAGCAGCTTGCTAAAATAGGCTAAGTCAATATTTTATAATAAATTTGCGATGAGGGGTTTGGAGATTGAAATTCATTCCAATTGCAAAGTTGTATAAAATAAGTAAAGTGAAAAAATCGGCATAGGTTATTGGTTTATTTAATAAATTCAGTACCTAAATAGAATAACAGCAAGTTTATTATTGATTTTCAGGCAGTTATTTTAAATTTTAATTCTTCCTTTTAAATTAATTATGCTAAAAAATTTAAAGGCAAACAAAAATAGAAATAATTAAATAGGACGGGGATTTTTTAATATTATTTAATTGTTAAAATTTCATAATTTTTGATAAGGGATTGGTTATTGGGGGATTGGTTATTGGGTTATTGGGTTATTGGGTTATTGAGTTATTGAGTTATTGGGTTATTGGGTTATTGGTTATTGGGTTATTGGTTATTGGGTTATTGAGTTATTAGGTTATTGAGTTATTGGGTTATTGGGGATTGGGTTATTGGAAAGATTTGGTCGGAATTTAGGCAACCCCTCCTAACCTCCCCTAAGAGGGGAGGAACTTGGGCAGTGCATAATAAATATGTTGTTCATTTATCAATTTTTTCAAATGCTTTTTCGCTTAAACTTAGTATATCACTGCGTCATATAATATCTTTCACTTTCCAATCACCTCACCTATTAGAGCCTGTCCCGATTTTTCATCGGGAGGAGGAAGGGAGGGGTTGCATGAATAGTTGTCCGGATTTTTCATCGTGAGGATGCCGGGACGGGTTGCTTGAATAGTTGTCCGGATTTTTCATCGTGAGGATGCCGGGACGGGTTGCTTGAATTGTTTTCTCCTAACATAGGTTGACAAAATAATCTAAAACTGTCAACTTTTTTAGGACGATACCGAGCGAAGAGACAAAAAACTCCGTGTATCTAAGTGTTCTCTGTGTCTCCGTGGTAAAAGAGAAGAAGAGACTAAGACTGATAGTACGAATTCCTTATCATTGAAGCAGTGCTATGAATCTGTGTAAATCTGTAGCATCCGCGTCATCTGTGTGTTATATAAAATTAGGGCTTTAGGCGGTAATGTTCACTGATTTCAGTCATCCCTCTAATTCGCTACCTTGCTGATCTGAGGTACACTGCCATCGGTTTTATAATCGCAGCCTGCTCCGCTACCAGAATAACCAAAAAGTTTAAAATAATAGGTAGTAGAAGGCGTAAGATTGGTAAACCAGGCACTTTGCAAGCCGGAACTCACATTCTTATTGCTGGCATCATCTGGATAGCTGATACCATCCACTGGCGTAGCAATAGATGCAAAGCCAACAGAACTCATGCGAATAAGATAATGCTGGGGAAGCACTGTTCCTGTGGCATCTGCCCATTGCAAATGAATGTTATGGGCTGAGAAATTGGCAGGATAATTGGAGGGTTCTGCAGAAAGAGAAGATGGTGCCCAAACCATTGCAACATATTCCGGATGATCGATATAAGGATTCCGATTACCTTGAATGGCATAAACGGCATTGTTGCGGTTTATTTCTTTCTGACTAACTGGATCTAAAGTATTCCAGGCTAACAGCATGTTCAATGCCCATGTCTCAAAACATGGATAAGAAGTTCCATTAAGAAAGGCATTTCCATTTGGATCATTGCTTTCCCACGAGGCAACCTGATTTTCATAACAAGTAACCATATAGAAATAATTTCGTGCTAAATCACCTTTATATTCATTTGCAGGTTCAAAAACATCGCCGGCAAAAACACCTCCATAGGTATTTGGTCCTATTTTTCCACCATTTATAAATATCTGTGACGCATTAGTAACCTGACCATAAGCATAATTACCTCTTGCATTGTTAACAAATTTATCAGAGGGAATCAAATGAAACAAATCGGTGTACATTGGAGCCACTGCACCACCAAACCATGATTTAGGAAAAGAATGTTCGCGGTTAAATTTCTGGCATTCAGCAGTACCTCCTGTTCCATTATCCTGATCACTTACAAAAGTGAAAGTACAATTGGAATACATATCCCAAACCTTACCATTAGCATTAATATCAGTTGTCTGAAAATCAGTCCACAAATTATCGTAAGTTCTCACAGTATGATTATTAATAATATTGTACAAGGCAGTTTTTAATGTTGCACCTGTTCCAGTAGCTGTGTTGTAATAGCCGGATGGAATCTGGGCATTACATATAGAAAAGCTAAAAACAACAAGCAGTAGCTGTATCAAGAGTTTCGTTAAAAAAGCAAAGCTAAAGTTTTTTAAATTCATTAATTTTGTATGTTGGGGCTATTGAAAATAAGTCGGCAAAAATACGCTATTTATGCATCCGTTTAATTTTTAGAAAATATTTTTTAAACTTCTTTTTATTCATATCATTCATAATCAATTACAAAGGGGAAATTATTAGCTGATTTTTAACACTGAGAGAGAGATCAAACAGTTTTTCTCAGTGCTTCTCTATGCTCTCTGTGTCTCTGTGGTTTATTTTTTCTAAATTATTTTACAACTTAAGTCACAGATTTGTTTTCAATAAAGAAAGCGCAATTTTGGTTATAACTAACAATAGTATTGATAATTATCTCGATGCAGCTCATAAAAAGAGGACTGAGAGAGCGAGGGAGCGAAGAGGAGAAGAGGAGAAGAGTGAAAGGCTCATTTTCAATTTTCATACTGAACAATTGGCGCATCTCATTAAAAAAAGGTTCTGTTTACTAATATTGTGGATAATCACACATAGCATGAAATTATAAGCAGTTTTTTTAACCACTGAGATACAGAGAACACAGAGATAAAACAGTTTTCTCAGTGCATCTCCATGTAATCTGTGTCTCTGTGGTTTATTTTTTCAAAATTATTTTACAACTTAAGTCATAGATTTGTTTTCAATAAAGAAAGCGCAATTTTGGTTATAACTAACAATAGTATTGATAATTATCTCGATGCAGCTCATAAAAAGAGGACTGAGAGAGAGTGTGAGCGAAGAGGAGAAGAGCGAAAGGCTCATTTTCAATTTTCATGCTGAACAATTGGCGCATCTCATAATAAAAATCACGAATTACAAATTACGAAATGCAATGATTGAAAATTAGTGAAATTCTTGGCAAAAAAAACTGCAATACAGAAGTTAAAAAATTTTCTAATTTTATTAGATATGCCTACATCCTAAATCCCTAATTAGCCTTTATTTAGTTTTCCAATAAAATTCAATCGCATAAAGTGGCAGATTCGTTAACCATTGATCTATTCTGTAATCAGACATTGAAGTTCTGATGGAAATTGCAGGTTTATACTGAAGCTGAAATGATTTTAAACTTTTGGCCTGCAAGTTTTCTTCTGCTTTAACTTCGATAGGAATAACGTTTTCTGAAAATTGAATCAAAAAATCAATTTCTGCTGTTGATTTTTCAGAAGACCAATAATAAACTGGCAGTTCTTCAATTGTTTTTAATTGTTGTAAAACATATTGTTCTGTAATTCCACCTTTAAACTCCTGAAAAATCTGATGTCCCTCAATCAATGTCTTACTATCGATATTACCCATGGCAGCCAGTAATCCTACATCCAAAAAAAATAATTTAAAAGCAGCAACATCCATATAGGCAATCAGTGGCAAAGCCGGTTTTGAGGCCCTGTTTACTTTGTAAATCATCCCAGCATCGACCAGCCAGGCTATTGCCATTTCATATTCTTTTGCTCTTGCTCCCTGCTTGAGTAATCCGTAAACAAATTTTTTATTTTCCCTGGCCAATTGAGACGGAATTGCTTGCCAGATCATTCTAATCCTAGGAACAGTCTCGTTAGGTGCATGTTTTGAGAAATCTTGTTCATAAGCATTAAGTATCTGTAACTGTATGGTTCTTACTTTCTTAAAATCATTTTCAATTGAAAAAGAAGAAACTACTTCCGGCATTCCACCAATATAAAAATATTGTCTTAAAAGTTCTGCAAATTTCAATTTAAAACCTGCAACCAACGACCAATCCTTAGTTGTTAAAAGATTGTACAAAGCTTTTTTATGGACAGCAAGTAAAAATTCCCCAAAACTCAAAGGATGAAGATCTAAAAATTCAATTTTTCCTACTGGAAATGAAGTCTTGTAATGGAGTGCAACACCTAAGAGTGAACCCGCTGCAATTATATGATATTGAGGTGCATTTTCGAAAAAGTATTTTAAAGAGGTAATGGCAGCTTCGCAGGCCTGAATTTCATCAAAAATAATGAGGGTGGTTTTTGCATCGATTTGCACTTCAGTTTCTATTTGAATAGCACTAATGATGCGTTGAATATCAAAATCAGTACTAAAAAGATGCTTTAATGATGCTGAACTTTCAAAATTGATGTAAGCCGTCTGAAGATATTCTCTTTTTCCAAATTCCTTCATCAGCCAGGTTTTCCCGACTTGCCTTGCACCTTTGATTATTAAGGGCTTTCGGTTGCATGAATTCTTCCACGCTAGCAGTTGCTCAAATTGAAAACGTTCCATTTTTTTATTTGCAAATATACAACATTTACATCAATTATACAATTATTCCTACGACTTAATGTTAAGGACTACATTTAAACGTACGACTATTTGATGATATTGATGGATTTCTTATCGATCTAAGTTTGGACAAGATAACTGGAAAAATATTAAAGGACTTCTCTTTTGTCATACTGAACGGTTGAAGTAACTCATAAAAAGGGGACTGAGAGAGCGGGGAAGAGAAGAGAGAAAGGCTCATTTTTAATTTTCATGCTGAACAATTGGCGCATCTCATTAAAAAAAGGTTCTGTTTACTAATATTGTGGATAATCACACATAGCATGAAATTATAAGCAGTTTTTTTAACCACTGAGATACAGAGAACACAGAGATAAAACAGTTTTCTCAGTGCATCTCCATGTAATCTGTGTCTCTGTGGTTTTATATTTTTTACATTATGTTAAAACAGAACCAAAAAATAATTAACCATTTCCCCTAAATTTTCATAGCTTTGTACATCCAAAATAAATACAACTAAAACTTTTTCTTTTATGAAAACAACTCACATCGTATTGATTTTTTGCTTATTAGCTTTTAGCAATTCGAATTACGCTCAGCAAAAAATCTGCTCCCAGGCTTTGGAGCAAGCCATCAAAGTGAAAAGCAATGAAAATCAATATCTAAAAATCAATATAATGATGAAAAATCAGGCGGATATTGATTCCTTAAACTATGTACTCAACAAAAACAAAATAGCCGCTCAATCACGTATCGAAATCGTGAGGAATTTTTTAAGCCAAAAAGCTGCAAAAAGCCAACAAGAATTAGTGGATTTTATAAAAACCTCCGATAAAGATGCAGCCATTAGCCTGCAATCGTTCTGGATCATCAATATGATCGTAATGGACGCAAGGCCTGAACTCATCGAAATGCTTGCCCAACGAACAGATATTGAGATGATGGATCTCGACAACAGCAGAATCACCAATCCGGTAGATCCTCCCATAAAATCCGCAACTTCCAAAGCCCAGCTCAATGGCAAGGAACAGGGCCTTGTTGCCATCAATGCACCGGCTTTATGGGCAAAAGGTTATTCAGGCAGAGGAAGAATTGCCGGCAGCATCGATACAGGTATCTGGCCACTGCATCCTGCTATTAAAACAAACTTCTTAGGTAACTATCTTCCGCTTGCACAATCCTGGTTTGGCTATCAATCCGACGTCCCGGTCGACAAAACCGGCAGCCATGGCACACATACGGTGGGTACCGAAATGGGTCTCGACAGAAATAACAACGACACCATTGGCGTGGCTTACAATGCATTCGTGATTGTCACCGACCCAGTAGCAACCAGTATAGCCAGCGTACAACCCCTTTCAGCTTTTTTGTATGGTTTCCAATGGATGATGAATCCTGATGGTGACACCGCTACTACGGACGATGTTCCGGATGTACTGAACAACTCATGGGGATATACAGTTGCAACAGATACTTTGCTTTGCAAAAGTTTCATCAGTCAGATGTTTAATGCCTTGGAAACTGCCGGTATCGCCTGCGTATTTTCGGCAGGCAACGAAGGTCCTAATCCTCAGACCATTCCTTTTCCCCAACATGTTGTGCTGAATGATGTCAATCCGTTTACAGTAGGTAGCATCAACGGTAATACCTCAAGCTATCCTATCAGCGGTTTCTCTAGCAGAGGCCCCACCATTTGCGATTTGCAGGGAAGCTTAAAAATTAAACCCGAAGTGGTAGCTCCCGGCGAAAATGTAAGATCCTGCGTTGAGCAAAATGCTTATGCTACTTATTCAGGCACTTCTATGGCCGGTCCTCATGTAACGGGTTCGGTACTCTTATTAAAAGAAGCATTTCCGAATGTTACAGGGCATGAGATTTTAAATTCCCTATACATGACAGCTCATGACCTGGGAACCACCGGCGAAGACAATACTTACGGCAGAGGCATTATTGATGTACTGGCAGCATTCAACTATCTTTCACTAACCCACACGCCTACCCCTCCTATGGGCCAAACCTATGATATTGCCATTAAAGATATCAGCAGCCCAAACCTGGGATTTTATTGTACAAAAACATTTTTACCCAAGATCCATATTTCGAATCTGGGTGACAGCAGCCTCCACAGTGCTAAAATTTATTACAGCCTCAACCACGAGGTTGTTCAGCAATATCAATGGAACGGTAACCTAGCCAAAAACCAGAGCGATTCAGTTAATCTTCCTTTTATAACGGCATTATCGGACGGAGACTATGAATTTTGTGTAAAAATCGTCAACGATTCCAATCATACCGAATACAACAAAATCAACAACAACCTGGTTTACAGGTTTAACATCCGCAAAGAAATCAACCTGCCTTATTTTGAAGGTTTTGAATCCACAACCCTCAGACAAGCCGGCTGGCTGGTGAACAATCCGGATATGAAAAAAGGCTGGGATACCATTAGTACCGGGGGAATTCCCGGAAGCAATCAATCGATGTTTATCGATTTAGCTAACTATTCTGTCTCCAGTTTTCAAAAAGATGAAGCCATCAGCCCTTTAATGGCTATTCCTGATTCGGCCATAGTCCATATGAAATTTCAATTGGCCTATTTTTATGCCAATGCTAAAGACAGCCTAAGTATTACGGCTTCTGATAATTGCGGAAGCAGCTATGCTTATCAGGTTTACAAAAAAGGAGGCAATGCACTCGTTACTACAACTTCTCCTTCAGCACTTATACCCACATCTGCTTCCGACTGGCGCCAGGAAAGCATTGACATCAGTCAGCTTAAAAATAAAAAAATCATTTTTAAGATAGAATCAACCAACGACAATGGTAATAATATATACATTGACAATGTGCAAATCTATGCCGGCAACAATGTATACGTTCCTACTATCCTTGCAGATGCTAAAATAAAAATCTACCCCAATCCGTTTAACAACATTGTAAACATAGAATTTGAAGATCTTAATGCAAGCAATAAAAGCATTTGCGTGTATGATATCATGGGCACAGTAGTTAAACAATTGGCTGTTGCACCTCAAAAAGAAGGCAAAATCAGTATGGATTTACAAAGTCTGGCAAAGGGTATTTATTTTGTTAAATTCAGCACTCAATCTTCGAGTAAATTCTTTAAAATCATAAAAAAATAAAAATTTATTGAACACATCATTCGTCTAATTCTGTCAGACGAATAATAAACAATCTTGGTATAAAAATTGTTACTTTACTTTTTTATAGCCTTTTACAATTTAAACTTTACAAAATGAAGTCAAAAATTCTTATCACCCTGATGATTATTGTATGCACAGTAATCTCCATACACAATGCTATTGGACAAGCCAGTAAACCGCAAAAAAAAGCCTTAACAGGAAAAGAGAATTTTCGTGCAGAATGGGACAGTGTAGATGTTTACCTAAAAATAGGTTTGACGAAATCAGCCTTGTCTGTAGTAAATGCTGTTTACAAAAAATCGAAAGCAACAATGAATGCTTCACAATTTGTGAAAGCCTTGCTTTTTAGAACCAAGCTTGGATCTGATTTTGAAGAAAACGCTCTTGCCAACAGCATACAGGATATTGAAAAAGAACTCCTTACTGCAAAGTTTCCCATCAATTCCATTTTACATTCTGCGTTGGCTGAATTGTATTGGGGATATTACCATGCAAACCGTTTTGCAATTTTAGAACGCTCGCAAAGCATCAACTTCGTACAAACTGATTTACAAACCTGGGATTTAAGAAAAATTACCGCTGCTGTTGTTTCTCATTACAAGGCTTCGCTGCAAAATGCCCAGGAACTGAAAAATACTGAAATCAACAGCATAGATGCTATCCTTGAAAAAGGCAGCAAAAGTCGCAATCTCCGTCCAACGTTATACGATTTTCTGGCCCATCGCGCCTACGATTTTTTCATGGAGGAAGAATCCGGTTTAATCCAGGCCAAAGATCCTTTTGAGTTAAAGAATCCACTGTTGTTCGGTGACAGCAAATCCTTTGCCAGCCTTAAATTAACGAGCAGCGACAGTTTGTCTTTTTTGTTTTATGCAATCAGATTGTTGCAAGATCTAAGTAATTTTCACCTCAACGACAAAACACCCGATGCCTTGATAGATATTGAACTTAAAAGGCTGGAATTTGTCGAAGACAAAGCCCTTCTTCCTATCAAAGACAGTTTGTTTATGCAGGCATTGAAGGAACTCAGCAAAAAATATGATACGCATACAATATCAACTGAAATCAGCTATATAATTGCCAATCTTTACAAAACAAAAGGAGAAAAATACAATCCCTTGATTTCATCAGCCAATAAATGGGATATTAAAACAGCATTGTCCTATTGCGATGCTGCCATTCTAAAATTTCCGGAGAGTGAGGGTGCTGCAAAATGCAGAATAGTTAGAGAAAGCATTACTACTCCAGCTTTAACTTTAACTACCGATAAGGTAAATCCTCCAGGCAAGCCCAGCTTGGGCCTCATTGAGTATAAAAACGTAAACAATTTATTTTTTAAGATTGTAAAAGTTGATCCTGAGCAAGAGAAGACTTTTAAAAACAGATTTAACACCAATCAATTGCTTGCCGAATACAATAAAGCCACGGTGGTAACTTCCTGGAATATTTCGCTTGTGAATGATGGCGATTTTCAGTCACATCGGATGGAATTCAACATACCATCGCTCAACAACGGTTATTATGTGATTATGGCTTCTACTGACAAACATTTCAGTTGCAAAGAAGATATGATAGCTTTTAAAAACTTTTGGATTTCAAACTTGAGCTATGTATGCAGAAGCAGGGACAATGGAGGATTAGAATATTATGTTTTGAACAGAACAACTGGTTTACCTTTAAAAGACATTCATGTTAAATCTTCCACCCAGGACTACGATTACAAAACAAGAACCTATATCAGCAAACCCTGGGCTTCATACATTAGCAATGAAGAAGGTTATTTTGAGATTCCAGCTTTGCCCGAAAAATCAGATTACAAATACTTTTATCTAGAATTTGACACCCAAGACGATCATTACATCAGCGATAATTACTTCTCACAATCTGCACCTTATATTCCCAATCCACAAAAAACAATCCGAACCTATTTCTTTACAGACCGCTCCATTTACAGACCCGGACAAACTGTTTATTTTAAAGGGATTTTATTGGGAAGCGAAGGAGGCAACACCAAGATTGAACCCAATCATATGACCAACGTCAGTTTTTTTGATGTAAACGGACAGAAAATAAGCGAATTGAAACTAACATCCAACGATTTTGGATCTGTAAGTGGTTCTTTTTCTGCTCCTTCTGGCGGACTGACAGGTAATATGAGAATTCAGAATGAGTGGGGTTCAACTTATTTTTCGGTGGAAGAATACAAAAGACCTAAATTTGAAGTAAGCATACTGCCCGTAAAAGGTAGTTACAAATTGGGAGAAAACATCAGCGTAACAGGAAATGCCAAGGCTTATGCCGGCAATTTCATTGATCAGGCAGCTGTGAAGTATCGTGTAGTCCGCACAGCTTCCTTTCCTTTTTACGGTTGGTGGTGGAGAGCTATTCCTACCTCAGCCGAAATGGAAATCACCAGTGGAAATACTACGACCAACGAAAAAGGTGAATTTAAAGTAAATTTTAAAGCCATTCCAGATATAAGTATCGATAAAACCTTGTTACCGGTTTTCAATTATACCCTTTTTGCTGATGTGAGCGATATCAATGGTGAAACGCACAGCACCGAAGGAAATATTTCGGTAGGATACAACGCATTGCTTATCAATGTAGATATTCCTTCAAAGATAAATCAAGTGGGGAAAAACTTTTTCAAAATCACATCCACCAACCTGAACGACCAAGCCGAATCCAGCGAAGGTGAGATCGTTATTTATAAATTAAAACAACCCGAAAAATCATACAGATCCAGAAACTGGACGAAACCCGATATTTTCACTATTAATAAAACGGAGTTTGAAACAAATTTCCCGAAGGACGCCTACAATGATGAAAATGAGATGAATAAATGGGAAAAGCTGAGAGTTGTAATGAATTATCATTTCAAAACACCTGCTGATTCCACGCTTCTGATCAACGATTTAAAAAGCTGGGAACAAGGTTGCTATTTCCTTGAAATGAAATCCACTGACAAATATGGATGCATCGTCAACCAGCAAAAATATTTTACTGTTTTCTCAACAGAGAAATTAAAAATGCCTGACAACAGCATCTCATGGATGCAAATGCTTAAAAGCACTGCTGATGTGGGAGAAAAAGCCAGCTTTCTGATTGGAAGCAATGAAAAAGATGTCAACGTATTGTATGAAATTGAAGTTAAAAATCATATCATCAGCAAACAATGGCTGCAACTTTCGAACGAACAGAAGCGCATTGACATTGCAGTGGATGAATCACACAGAGGTAATTTTTCAATACATCTTAGTTTTGTAAAAGATAACCGTTCTTACAGTTACAACGAAGTAATCCATGTCCCTTATACCAATAAAAAGCTGGATATTTCTTTTGAAACTTTTAGAAACAAGCTATTACCGGGCGAAAAAGAAGAATGGAAAATCAATATCAAGGGCAGCAAAGGCGAGAAATTTGCAGCGGAACTCCTGACTTCAATGTACGATGCTTCGCTAGATGCCTTTCATGCACATCAATGGAATTTTAATATCTTCAACTCATTTTATGCTCGCTTAAATTGGGATGACAATACTTCATTTGCCATCAATCAATCCGTTTTTTGCAGGGATTTCAACAGCAAATTAGTCTACCCTCAAGACAAATCCTTTGATCAATTAAACTGGTTTGGTCTTAACTATTATTACGGTGGAGGAAACAAATATAGAAACTCCATATCTGCTGATGAAGGAGGCATGATGCTTTCCGAAGCCAGTGTTGTGATGGGGAATTCGAAACCAATTGCGGGTGTTCATTTTGAAGAAAAAAACACCTTAGACAAAGCATCTAAAAATTCATGGGCTGGCGATAACGACAAGACTGCTGCCAACGACAAGACTGCCGGCAATTTTTCGGAGGTAAAACTACGTTCCAACTTCAACGAAACGGCCTTCTTTTACCCTCAATTGCTCACCAATGACAGTGGTGAAGTAGTGGTTTCATTTACAGTGCCCGAATCGCTTACAAAATGGAAAATACAGGCTTTGGCTTACACCAAAGATTTAAAAATCGGAGCAATTGAAAAAGAGTTATTTACTCAAAAAGATCTGATGCTGGTCCCCAACCCACCTCGTTTTTTCCGTGAAGGAGATAGCATGCGTTTCAATGTAAAAATTTCGAATATTTCAGCAAATGATGTAAATGGAAATGTCCGACTACAGTTCTTCAATGCCATTACCATGCAGCCTATTGAAGGCATGCTTAGCGAAAATCCGGATCAATTCTTCAGCCTCAAAGCGGGAGAAAGTCAGTCGCATGGCTGGAATATTTTTATCCCCGAAGGTTTGGGAGCTGTAACTTATAAAGTACAGGCAAAAGCAGGGAAATTCAGTGATGGTGAAGAAATGGCAATTCCGGTTTTAACAAATCGTATGCTGGTTACAGAAAGCCTGCCCTTGCCTGTGAATGGCAATGAAAGCAAAAATTTTACATTCACTAAATTACTCAACTCAAAAGCCTCCCCTACCTTAAAAAATCACAGACTTAGCCTAGAATTTACTTCAAATCCTGCCTGGTATGCTGTACAAGCATTGCCTTACATCATGGAATATCCTTACGAATGTTCCGAACAGTTGTTCAGCAGATTCTATGCCAACAGTCTGGCAACTTATATTGCCAATTCAAGTCCAAAAATTAAAAATGTTTTTGAAAGCTGGAAAAACATTTCAAAAGATGCTCTGGTTTCTAACCTTGAGAAAAATCAGGAACTCAAATCATTGTTGATTGAAGAAACACCCTGGCTGTTGAATGCAAAAGATGAAACAGAGCGAAAAAAACGCATGGGCTTATTGTTTGATATGAATAAAATGAGTTCCGAATCAGCAACTGCCCGCCAAAAACTCCAAAAGAATCAATCGCCCAATGGTGGGTGGTCTTGGTTTGCCGGCGGAATTGACGACAGATACATTACACAGTATATAGTAAGTGGCATGGGCCATTTACAGCATCTGGGTGTAAACAGTTTTAAAAATGATTATCAGACAACCGATATGCTTCGAAAAGCCATTGCTTACCTTGATATGCGAATGAAAGAAGATTATGAGAATCTTAAGAAATACTATCCAAAGGAACTTAACAAGAACCATCTGAGCAGTTTCGATATTCAATATTTATATGCAAGAAGTTATTTTAAAGAAGGATTTGAATTGGCTGCAGCTAACAAAGAAGCTTATAATTATTTTATAGGGCAGGCGCAAAAATACTGGATTTCCCAGAGTAAATACCTTCAAGGAATGATCGCACTTTCGTTGAAAAGAAATAAAGATCTAAAAACGCCGCTTATTATTCTTAATTCATTGAAAGAAAACGCATTGTATTCCGAAGAAATGGGTATGTACTGGAAAGAAATTTCTCAGGGTTATTATTGGTACCAGGCACCCATAGAGTCTATGGCCTTATTGATCGAATGCTTTGATGAAGTTGCCAATGATCAGCAGTCAGTAGAAAAAATAAAAATCTGGCTGTTGAAACAAAAGCAATGTCAGGATTGGAAAACTACCAAGGCTACTACAGAAGCTATTTATGCATTACTCCTCAAAGGTACTGATTTACTGGCCAGTGACAAATTGGTGGAAGTTACGGTTGGAGGGAATAAAATAAATCCGACTCAAGCCGAAAATCCTGTTGAAGCCGGAACCGGCTATTATACAACAAACTGGACCGGAGGTGAAATTACCAGCGACATGGCCAATATTACAGTTACTAAAACCGATGAGGGTGTAGCCTGGGGAGCTATGTACTGGCAGTATTTTGAAAAGCTCGACAAAATTACAGGGGCTGTAACTCCTTTAAAATTGGAGAAGAAACTTTTCGTAGAACGGAATACTGACAATGGTCCGGTAATTGAGCCTATAAGCCTTGATTCGAAACTCAAAATAGGCGACAAAATAAAAGTCCGTATAGAATTACGTACCGACCGTGATATGGAGTACATTCATTTAAAAGACATGAGAGCAGCAGCTTTTGAGCCGGTTAATGTATTGTCATCGTATAAATGGCAGGCGGGCCTGGGTTATTATGAAAGTACCAGAGATGCCTCCACCAATTTCTTTATATCTTATTTACAAAAAGGAATTTATGTATTTGAATATCAATTGATAGCTACGCAAGAAGGTGATTTTTCCAACGGCATTACATCTATTCAATGTATGTATGCACCTGAATTCAGTGCGCATTCCGAAGGCATCAGGGTAAGAGTTGTAAAATAAAGGCTAAAAAAAAGAGAAGACAGATACTATCTAGCTTCTCTTTTTTCTTATATTACTGAAATCTAACAGGTTTCTAAAATCTGTTAGATTTAAATATTTTAATATAAAATCTTTTTCATCAATACTTCCATTTCAACTTGCATGGCTATGGCTTCTTCTCCTGCTTTGGCAGCAAAATCGAGTTGATCGGATGCATACAAAATACTGCGAGAAGCATTGATCAACAATCCTCCGTCTTTGGTCATTCCATAATGACAAACTTCGGCTAAACTTCCACCTTGTGCTCCAACACCGGGAACTAACAAGAAATGTTCAGGAACTATTTTCCGTATATTTTCAAGCATGCTTGCCTGGGTTGCTCCTACCACATACATCATATTTTCGGAGTTTCCCCATTCCTTGGTTTTAATCAAAACTTCTTCATAAAGTTTCCTTTTATTTTCGGTTTCAAGGAACTGAAAATTAAAAGCACCTTTATTGGAAGTTAAGGCCAATACAATCACCCATTTTTCGGGATAACTTAAAAATGGTTTAACAGAATCTTCACCCATATAGGGCGCTACAGTAATGGCGTCAAAATCAAAACCTTCATTCGAAAGAAAAGCTTTGGCATATTGTTGGGAAGTATTTCCGATATCGCCCCGCTTGGCATCTGCTATCAAAAAGACTTCATTTCTGTATGCTTCCAGATAATTAACGGTACGTTCCAGCGAAAGCAAACCATTGAGACCCATGGATTCGTAAAAAGCCAGATTGGGTTTGTAAGCAACTGCCACATCAATAGTAGCATCGATGATTTGACGGTTGAATTCAAAAATAGGATCTTCAGCCTCCATTAAATGTTTGGGGATTTTTGTAATATCACTGTCAAGCCCTACGCACAAAAAGGATTTCTTTTGTTTGATAATATCAATTAATTCTTGTTTTTTCATCTTACATTGTTTTTTTAGTCACGGAGTGACTTGAGTGTATTTATCCAATGGCTTCTTTCAATCTTTCTGCATTTTCGGCCAGTTGTAAGGCATCTATCAATTCCTGGATATCACCATCCATATAGGTCGACAAATTATACATCGTAAAATTGATACGGTGATCGGTTACACGGCTTTGTGGATAATTATATGTGCGCACTTTAGCAGAACGGTCACCGGTAGAAACCATGGTTTTACGTGTCTTTGACATTTCGTCCAGGTGCTTTTTGTATTCCAATTCGTAAATCCTAGACCTTAATACAATCAATGCTTTGTCGTAATTCTTTAATTGCGATTTTTGATCTTGACAGGTAACTACGATACCGGTCGGGATATGGGTAAGCCTGATGGCAGAATACGTTGTATTTACAGATTGGCCACCGGGACCCGATGCACAATAGGTATCTTTACGGATATCAGAAACTTTTAAATCTACATCAAATTCTTCTGCTTCGGGCAATACCACCACTGAAGCAGCTGAAGTATGAACACGACCCTGAGTTTCTGTTTGAGGGACACGCTGTACACGATGCACACCCGATTCGTACTTCATCTGGCTGTATACATTTTCGCCACTCACATTGATGATTACTTCTTTATAACCCCCTACAGTTCCTTCGGTAACATCTACCAATTCAACTTTCCATTTTCGGGCTTCACAATATTTTAAATACATTCTGTACAAATCACCGGCAAAAATGCTGGCTTCGTCACCACCGGTTCCGGCTCTTATTTCGATAATGGCATTTTTACCGTCATTTGGATCGGCAGGGACCAACATCAGACGAACATCGTCTTCCATCTTGTCTTTTTCTTCAATCAAAGCATTGAGCTCTTCTTTTGCCATTGCCCTGAAATCTTCGTCTTTTTCATTGTTCAGCACCTCTTTGGCATGCGCGATATTGGCAACAATATTGCTGTATCTTTTGTATGCTTCAATAACCGGCTGGAGGTCTTTAAAATCCTTACTCATCTTGATATAACGCTTCATATCCGATGTAATTTCAGGATCGTTCATCTGTTCAGCGATTTCCAGGTAACGTTGATTAATGGCTTCTAATTTCTCTAACATTTCTAAATTTATTACAATTTGCAAAATTACAATAAAATACGATACGTTTGCCATCTCTGTTTGGATTTTCTAATGCAAAAGCTAGATAAAAACAAGCTATCTTACAATTTATCAGACGTATACAACTACTCAATTTGGAAAGATTTACAAATCGTAAGTATTTATTAAATTCAAAATATTGTGATTGAAATAATTAAGTAATTACTTTCCTATTATATGAGTTATTTTTATTATACATTATGTATTATACATTATGTATAATACATAATGTATAATATTTTATTTATTAGAAATAATTGTATTATCTTTGTATTAAAAAAATTAAAGCCATGGAAGAAAATATAAATCCCTTTCCTGTAAGTGGTTATTATGGATTATCATTGTTTTGTGACCGAGAAGATGAAACCAAAGCACTGATACGAAACATAGAAAATGGTATAAATACTACACTTATTTCTATAAGAAGAATGGGTAAAACAGGAACAATTTTTCATCTTTTTGATGTTTTAAAATCAAATAAAGATATAAAATTACTGTATGTTGACCTCTATGCCAGTCAAAATTTAAAAGATTTTACAGAACAAATAGCATTAACTATTCTAAAAACCTTTCCTGAGAACAAAAGTACAGGTAAGCGTTTCTTAAAATTATTAAAAAGTTTCAGTCCTGTAATTAGTTTTGACCCTCTTACCGGGCATCCCGAAATTCATTTTGAATTTAGCCAAAACAATCAATATGAACATTCTTTAGCTGGTTTATTCAATTTTTTAGAAACCCAGGAAGAAAACATTGTTTTTGCAATGGATGAATTTCAACAAATTGCTTACTACCCTGAAGCGAACACAGAAGCACTTTTAAGAAGTATGTTTCAAAATATTAAAAACATACGTTTTATTTTTAGTGGAAGCAGCAAACATCTTATGAATGAATTATTTAACAATAGTAAACGCCCATTTTTTGCAAGTACTCAACTGATAAGTCTTTCGAACATTCCTAAAGAAAAATACCTTGAATTTATAAAAGAAAAAATGGAAGTTAAAAAACGTTTTATCAGCAATGAAGCACTTGAATTTATTGCTGATTGGAGCAGACTGCACACCTATTATACACAAGCTTTGTGTAACAGAATCTATGCTGAAAAAACAAAAAACATTGAAGTGAATACCGTTAAGCAAGCATGTAACAATATATTAAAAGAACAGGAAGCTGCTTTTTTCCAGTTCAGAAACTTTCTTACGCCTATACAATGGCAGTTTTTAAAAGCAATTGCCAAAGAAGAAAAAGTATTTCAGCCCAATTCTGCCAAGTTTATTCAAAAATATAAGCTCGGGTCCCAGGCTAATGCTCAAAGAGCCATAAAATCGTTGATAGATAAAGAGCTGATTTATCAGATGCAAATAGAAGATAAAAGTTATTACAGTGTATATGATTGTTTTTTCTCCCGTTGGTTGGAACGTATATAATATAAAAATTTCTGAACACTTTATTTCTTTGAATTTTTATGATAATCATTTTAAGAATGATTTAAATGTAAATTAAACAAAATCAATATTTTAAAATATTTCCACTAAATTATTATTAAAATAGCTAATTTATTTTAGCGCGCTTAAGATTTTATACTTTTTTATTTGTAAATTTGCTAAATCGTTTTAAATTCAGATTTAATCACTTTTTGTTACCGAAAGACCTGATTTTACATATACATTTAATTTTAATTTTGCAATCGTGTATAAAATTTTCTGCTATTCGAAATCAAATTTACCAAAAGGGCTTTCTTCTCAATGCTACACTATAGCTATTGCTAAACCGATAATTTCTGCAAATCTGATTAAAAAAACTGCATTTTCAATCTTACTGCAATGTTTTTTAATACTATTTTCAATTTCAGCTTATTCCAATTCAACAAATAGAAATCTCAGTGAAAATAGTGTCAACAACAGTTTTAATTTTTCGCCTCTTTGCGGTCCAACCGATACTATTTGCAAGGGAGATACTGTTACATTAAGCGCTAGCAATCCATTTGCCTTAAGCTATTCATGGACTCCGGGATATAATATTTCCAGTTTAACCATTCCGAATCCAAAAGTCTACCCGAATCAAACAACCACTTACCACGTTACTATATATGGCATTACCAATAATTTGATCCCAAATGGCGATTTCAGCCAGGGAAATACCGGATTTACATCAGGCTATACCTATACAACCAATCTATGGCCGGAAGCCACTTATTATGTGGGTACCAATCCGTTTACCTATCATGCTAATTTTGCTCCCTGTACTGACCATACAACGGGTACAGGTAATATGATGATTGTTAATGGAGCATCTGTTACCAACACAAATATATGGCAGAAAAATGTAACGGTCAATCCCTATTCTATTTATGTTTTTTCATGCTGGCTAACCAGCGTTACACCAACATTTCCTGCAGAGTTGCAGTTTTTCGTAAATGGTGTTCAGATTGGAGCTGTTTTTAATGCAACTCCTATCAATTGCAACTGGAATATGTTTTATAATACCTGGCCTTCAGGAGCTGCAACTACAGCAAATATAGCTATTAAAAATCAAAACAGTGCATTAAGTGGTAACGATTTTGCCATTGATGATTTGTATTTTGCTGAATTGATTGAGATTTATGATTCTACTAAAATAGTTGTAGAAAAACCCGTAATCAGTCTTGGAAATGACACTTCAATATGTAAGGGTGATACGTTGACCTTGTCGCCTGGTATGGGTTTTGCTCAATATCTTTGGTCAAACAATTCAACGTTGACTTCTTTAAAAGCTGCTACTACTGGAAATTACTGGGTGAAAGTAACTACACAAAGTGGCTGCAAAGCTTCCGACACTGTTCATCTGACTATCAATCCACTTCCAATAATTACAACTAAAAATGACACTATTTGTATTGGAGATACTGCAAATTTATTTGCTTCGGGAGCTAATAGCTATATATGGAGCAATGGACTCACGTCTCAAACCATAAGTGTGCATCCTACAATTACAACAAATTATAACGTAATTGCAACTTCCAATGCAGGTTGTAAAGATTCTTCTTTCGCAACAGCCCTTGTTCATCAGTTACCTATTATTGATATTACACCACCTCAGACTGTTTGTGAAGGTAATGCTGCCACTCTAACAGCTAGCGGAGGTATTTACTATCTATGGGATAACGGAAAAAGCACAGCAACTATCAATGTGAATCCAAGCATCAATACCTCTTTTAATGTTGAAGTTACCGATACCAATGGCTGCAAAAACGATACTTTAACTTCTGTATCAGTTATTCCAAACCCCATTGCAATCATTACTGCAGATGTTGACAGTGTTTGTGTAGGAAATCCAATTGTATTATCAGCAAGCGGAGGGAATAGTTTCAGATGGAACAACAATGAACACACTTCATCCATTAAAGTGTATCCTACTTTGCCTACTACTTATTCTTGTACTGTTTCCAATACTATCAATGGCACAATCTGCTCAAACACTTCAAATTACAGTGTATATGCCGAAGATTGCAATACATTATATATTCCCAATGCTTTTACAACCAAAGGAATAACTCAAACATTCAAGCCTATAGGGATTTTCCCATCTGATACAGAGTATTATTTTGCAATATTTAATAAGTGGGGTCAATTAATCTTTGAAACCACTAATTTTGAGATTGGCTGGGATGGAAGTTATAACGGGGAACGTGTTCAGTATGGCGTTTATGTTTATTATGTAAAAGTCAGGTTCGGTGGCCAGCTTAGATCCTTTGAAAGAAAAGGAATTGTTACTTTTATTGAATAAGCCTGAACAAAAATTTAAGCTTTGCAACTTACTAAAATGTCTTCAGAATTAGTAAGTAAATTCCCCATGAACAGATCGAATACTCACTGATTTTTTATCTGCCTTTTCGCATCGGCCTACAATCTTCGCATCAATGCCAAAAGATTTTGAAATTTCAATAATTTCTTCAGCAAAATCAGGATGGATGTATATTTCCATACGATGCCCCATGTTGAAGACTTTGTACATTTCGCCCCAGCTTGTTTGAGATTGAGATTGAATCATTTTAAAAAGGGCAGGTGTTTCAAAAAGATTATCTTTAATGATATGAAGGTTTTCAACAAAATGTAAAATTTTTGTTTGCGCTCCCCCACTGCAATGAATCAAGCCATGTATGTTTTTACGGTGTTTTACGAGCATTTCTCTGATTACAGGAGCAAAGGTACGAGTGGGTGACAAAACCATTTTACCAGCATCTATACCATCAATTTCAGTTGTATCGGTAAGTAATAAATTTCCTGAATACACCAGTTCTTGTATTATGTTAGAATCGTAGCTTTCTGGATATTTTTCGGAGTAAATTTTATGAAAAACATCATGACGGGCAGAGGTTAATCCATTGCTTCCCATTCCACAGTTATAGAAACTTTCGTAGCTCGCTTTTCCATCGGAAGCTAAGCCAATGATAACATCTCCAGCTTGAATGGTTTGATTTGTGATAATTTCACTTCGTTTGGCACGGGCTGTAACCGTAGAATCAACAATAATGGTTTTAACCAAATCGCCAACATCAGCAGTTTCGCCACCTGTAGAATAAATACCTATCCCCTGATCGCGCAAATCCTTTAAAAATTCTTCTGTACCATTAATAATTTCAGCAATCACTTCACCCGGGATCAGATTTTTATTGCGCCCAATAGTAGAGGAAACCAGAATATTATCGGTAATCCCCACACATAATAAATCATCCAGGTTCATAACGATAGCATCTTGTGCGATGCCATTCCATACAGAAAGATCTCCGGTTTCTTTCCAATAGATATATGCCAATGAGGATTTAGTTCCTGCTCCATCGGCATGCATTACATTGCAATATTCGGCATCCCCTCCTAATAAGTCAGGAACAACTTTGCAAAAAGCTTTTGGAAATAAGCCTTTATCAATATTTTTTATGGCATTGTGAACATCCTCTTTTGATGCAGAAACGCCTCTTAAATCGTATTTTAATGGATTGCTCATGACTGTAAACAAAACATCCCGACTAGAAATCGGGATGTTTAAAATATCTGTTGTTAATTGATGGTCAGTTTCTTTTTAACTTTATCTATCGTAATTTCTCCGAACTTGCCTAAATTGGATTTATCGATAATGAGTGTAATTTTCATATTTTTCATTATTATAGCTTCTACGTTTTTGATTTCAGAATTGCCAAGTTTAATTGACTTAATAATCAATGTAGATTTTTCAACAATATTACCTTCTTTATCAATTGCTTTTTCGTTTTCTTTAAAATCGTTTTTGTTAATACGTCCGGCTTGTAAGAATGTCATTGCATCATCATAGGCAAATGTTAGATTTTTAGCTTTTTCATCAATCGCCATTTTGAATGATACATTATTGATAATACAAGGGATTTCCTGAACGCCATTGGTTCCGATCGTAAATTCAACACTGTTTTCTAATGGATTATTCACAATAGAGACAACGCCAATAGGTAAGGTATCATTTTTGGGCAAAGGAACAAAATCGTCACGTAAAATACTGAATTCAGTTCTACGGTTTAATTGAAAAGCTGCTTCACGTTCATCAACGTTTTTGATAGCTTTCACATATTCATCTGTTAAAGTAATTCCGGCAGGGAAGATGAAACTCTTACCTTTGAATTGTGAAGAAACAGCAGTTGTCAAAGTACGAGGAATTTTCTCTCCATAACCTTTGGCTACCAAACGACCTGAAGGAATCCCTCTTAATATTAAGTAGTCAACTACACTTTGAGATCTTCTTTGCGACAAAGTATCGTTGGTCATTTGAATACGACGTGAATCGGTGTGAGAACGCAATTCGATGACAATGGTTGGATTTCTCTCCAATGTTTTGATAAGATCAATCAGAGAATCCTGATATTGTTCTTTAAGTTCCCATCTACCTAAATCATACAAAATTTCAGGTAATAAAATAGGTTCTTTCGGAATAGGTCTTAACTTAAAATCGTGAACAAAATCTTTGTTTGCAGTTAAACCAACTGTAGATTCTTTGCCTTCTTCACCAAAAAAGTTATCTCTTTTAACGGACAACGTATAGGTAACATTGGTTAAAAATTGTTTATCATCAAATTTATAAATACCTTTTTTATTGGTTTTGGCTTCAATGGAAGTACCATTAGAACCTGTCATTTTAACAATTACACCGTCAAGAAGCTGAAGGGTATTGTCATTTCGTATTGTTCCTTGCAAAGTATATAACAGTGGAGGAAGTACGAAAGACCAGATATCATCACCACCACGTCCTTCTTTACGATTGGATGAGAAAAAACCTTTTTCACCTTCAGGGTAAAACACCATACTCATATCATCACCGTTAGAATTAACAGGAGAACCCATATTTTGTGACAGCGTCCATTCATCTTTTATTTTGGTAGTTTTATAAATATCATAGCCACCAAAACCGATTCTACCGTTGGAAGAAAAATACAAAGCTGTATCAGATCTCAACGTAGGGTACTCTTCTTTGGCAACAGTATTAACATTAGGTCCTAAATTGACAGGAGTACCAAAAGGTTTGGTCTTCTTGTCACGTTTTGCAACCCAGATATCAAAATCACCTAAGCCATTGGGTTTATTAGAAGAAAAAAATATGGTAAGCTCATCTCCACTAATAGCAGGATGAATATAATCATAATCTTCAGATCCTAAATCAACTGTTTCAGCTTCATCCCAACCTTTACCTTTTTTCTTTGAAGTATAAATCTGGCAACCCAATCTTTTCTTTTTTTCAACCCCACAACGGGTAAAATAAATTGAATTTCCATTGTCGTTAAATGAGGCTTCGCCTTCATTAACTTCTGTATTGATCATCATCTCACTTTCGAGCAATTGAGGTGCATTCCAGTTGCCTTTTCTGTCCTGACTAACTATAAAAAAATCGGAAAACCCCATACCAGTCCATGCATCCTGACCTTTTCCTGTAACGCCATTTCCTGTGGTAGTATAAACCAATTCATTGTATTTTTTACGATCACTGAAATTGGGTCCCCATTCATTGTCACGAGTATTCCAGCGTTTCATATTTGTAACTTCATAGCGGGTTGGTTTGTTTACCCATTCAGAAGCAACTTTGCAGGATTCCAGTCCATTAACGCCTCTTTCGTCACCAGGAACTAATTTTAAATATTTCTGATAAAATTCCAGGGCTTCATCATATTTTTGATTCACTCTGAGTGCATCTCCCAGATACAAATATACTTTTGGTTCTTGTTTAAAATAGTTAGCTTTAATTGTTCTTTTGTAAGCTATTTCAGAATTCTTGCTATTGTTCATCATTCTGTAAGCTTCAGCTATTTGAAAAAGAATTCTATTTTTTTCAGCTCTGTTTTGTTTAACTTTAGTGTAAGCTTTTTTGTATTTGTCAACCGAAAGATTATACTGTTCTAATTTAAAAGCATCATCTGCTTCCTGAGTATAATTTCTTTGTGCTGTGGCAGTTAAAGAAATAAATGACGAGATGATGAAGGTAAAAATGATGGCTTTATAGGCTTTCATAAGACTTGATTGTTTATGTTATAATACAGGACGCTAAAGTAATGATTTTTTCTTTTAAAATTTAAAAAAAATATAAAATTATTTCAAAAATACTAAAAAAAGAAACTCCGACTATTAAAATTAGATTTAATAGTCGGAGTTTTAAGTATTTAAATGAAATTACTTTAATGCAAGCTTTTTCTTTTCTTGTTTTTGTAATCTTAACATGATTAAATCGTAAGCAATAGGAGTAGCATTAAATACAGATGAATAAGTACCAATCGCAATACCAACTAACAATGCGAAAGTGAAACCTCTGATGACTTCTCCACCAAAAATAAACATGGTCAATAAAATCATAAATGTAATACCAGAAGTTATCAACGTTCTGCCTAAAGTACTATTAATAGCATCATTCATATTGGTCTTTAGATCGCGTTTTGGATAAAGAGCTGTATATTCACGGATTCTATCAAAAATAATTACAGTATCCATAATTGAATATCCAATAATTGTTAAAATAGCAGCTATAAAATCTTGACCGACATCCATACTGAAAGGCAAAATACCATGTAATAACGAGAATATAGTAATAACAATAAATGAATCATGGAACAATGAAATCACAGCTCCCAATCCCCATTGCCATTTACGGAATCTGAATGCAATGTAACCAAAAATGATCAACAATGAAAAGAAGACAGCGTAATAGGCTTTCGTTAATAAGTCATAAGCAATGGTAGGTTCAATTTTTTGAGAACTTAATTTTCCAATGAGTTTATTATCAGTATGAATCATAAATTCATCTTTGGTTAATGGCTTGGTATAAAATGTATTAAGCCCTTCAAATAATTTAGCCTCAACAATTGAATCGGTTTTTGAAGACTGATCATCTATTAAGTAAGATGTCGTAATTTTAACCTGATTATTAGGTCCAAATGTTTTTACTTCAGGTTCAGAACCAAAAACTTTAGCCAAGCTTAAACGTAAATCATCTGTTTTGACATCTTTATCAAAACGGACAACATAACTTCTTCCACCAAGGAAATCAATACCACGACTTAATCCTCTAATTGATAATGAAACAATGCCAACCAAAACCAAGGCAAGTGATAGAATATAGAATTTATTTCTCAAGCCAACAAAATCAAAATTAACTTTAGTTAAAACATCTTTCGTATATTTATTCCAAACTGTAATTTCTTTGTTTGTATCCATCATCCATACAAAAATAAGTTTGGTGATAAAAATTGCACAGAACAATGAACTTAAAATACCGATGATTAAGGTAGTAGCAAAGCCTTGAACTGGACCTGAACCAAATATAAATAAAACAATGGCCGTTAATAGAGTTGTAATATTACTATCGATAATAGCAGAAAGTGCATGTTTATAACCATCGTTGATGGCCAATCTGATCCCTTTTCCAGCTCTTATTTCTTCACGGATTCTCTCGTAAATAATAACGTTTTTATCAACATCCATCCCGATTGTCAAAACAATACCGGCAATACCAGGCAGTGTAAGTACAGCACCTAAAGAAGAAAGAATACCAAATACGAAGAACATATTTGCAAATAGTGCAACATTAGCTACCAAACCTGCTTTGCTATAATATAAAATCATAAACATCAGGGTAAATGCAAAGGCAACGACAAACGACCATAAACCGGCGCTAATAGCTTCTTTTCCTAAAGTAGGTCCTACAATAGCTTCTTCTACAATTTTTGCAGGAGCAGGTAATTTACCGGCTTTTAAAATATTGGCTAAATCTTTTGCTTCTTCCAGGCTAAATCTACCTGTAATAGAAGAACGACCACCAGAAATTTCTGAATTTACGGTTGGATTAGAATACACTAAATTATCAAGGATAATGGCAACACTTTTTCCTATGTTGGCTCCAGTAATATTTTTCCAGGTTTTAGCACCTTCGGCATTCATCGACATTGAAATTTCGTTACCACCATTCTGGCTAAAATCCTGACGGGCATCGGTAATTACATCACCATCCAATGCAGGAGAGCCATCCCTTGTAGAAATTTTTATCGCTATCAATTGGTAAATATTGGTACCATCCTGAACAGGCTTGGCTGACCATAATAATTTAAGATTGTGTGGGAATGATTTTTTGGCCATTTCCAACAATCTTTCAACTTTAGGAATGTCTTTTGAATTTGCTAAACCTACAACAGGTCCTTGTCTAGGAACATTCTTTTCGTCTAAATTTAATTGCAAAACCGAAAACAATGGATGTTCTTTTGCCCAATCTTCTCTGGATTTTTCATTTTTGTTTTTAACTTTGGAAGTATCTGTTTTTAACTTATCCAAAAGTGATTTACTGGCAGTATCTTTCGCATTTTTTGCTAACAATGCGTTGTCTTTCTTTTCAGGAGAAAGACTGCTGTCATTTACAAGTGTTGAATCACTTTTACCCAGTTTTTCTAAATTCTGAGCAGAAACAAGCATTTTATCAGCATCTACAAAAGTCTGAGCCAACTCCTTAAATTCAAAAGTTTCCCAAAACTCAAGCTGAGCAGTTCCTTGTAGTAATTTTCTTACACGATCCGGATCTTTAACACCAGGTAATTCTACCAGAATTCTTTCCGTTTGTTGTAGTTTCTGGATATTTGGTTGGGCTACTCCAAATTTATCAATACGTTGACGTAAAATATTGTACGTTCTTTCGTAAGCATCTTTGGTTTCCTTACGAATGGCAGTAATTACTTCTTCGTTGGTAGAGTTAACTTTGATCTTATCTTTTAATTCATAACTGAAAATAGCGGCCATTTTAGCATTTGGGTCTACTTCTTTAAAAGATTCAGCAAAAAGACTTACAAAATCACTCTTACTGTTTTTATGTTTTTCAATAGCAATATTGATCGCTTTGTTGAATGTACTGTCTTTGCTATGTCCCGACATTGTTTTAAGGATATCAACCATCGACACTTCTAAAGTTACATTCATCCCTCCTTTTAAGTCTAAACCTAAATTGATTTCTCTTTCTTTACATTCTTTGTAGGTATATTTTCTAATTCCAAGATTGTAAATTACTTCATTTTGGACTGAATCTAAATAATACTTTTCACGTGCCTTAGAAATTGAATCAACATAGAAATTTTCTTTAAGAATATCTCCATTTGCCATTTGCTTAGCCAATCGCACTACTTCTTCGTTGTTTGCATATTCACGGGCATCTTTCTCTATACGGTAAGTCTTATAGGTAAAAGATAAATGATATAAACAAACAAAAGCAAATAGAATTGCAAAAATTTTTATAGCTCCTTTGTTCTGCATGTTGTTTTACATTAATGTTAGTTAATTTTTTTTTGAACGTGCAAAAGTATAATAATAATTGCAATTTAGCAATTTAAAAGTTAAGAATTTGAAATTAATATAGTGTCTATCCCTTTTTAGTCCAAAAACAATAAGTTTTACTCAGTTTTTAATTTTGTTTTTTTACATTTGCAAATATTTTTAGATGTTAAATTTAGCTTGATTTATGAAAAACTGGTTAGAGGAAATTGAAGAGCAAGAACAAAAAAAAGAAGCATTATCTGAAAAGGCAAAAGCGAGAATTCAAGTAAAAAAAGAAAGAGCTGCAGCCAATTACCAGCAGAACGGCCTTAAATATGATCAATTTATAGCCGAAACCAAAGAACTTGTTCGCAAAGTTAACAACTTCCCCGAAGATGAAAGGAAAGAATTTATTGAAATTGATGCCCGATTCAAAGAAACTGACTTCGATAATAAATTGTTTGTTTTTTCTTCAAGCAAAAGGGTTACGATTCGTAAAATGAGATTCTTCCTTTTTGGTAAAGAGCAATTTCGCTTTAAACAAATTCGAGTAATTTATTTTTCTATTTCAAAAGAAATGGGAAAAGTCAACATTGAATACAAAGAAAAATACTTACCCAAAGGACATCATAAAAAATACATTGCAAAAGATACACATTTTTTATACGAACTTGATTTTGATGTACTTTCTAAAGATTTGGCCTATCGAATTATAAACTGGTTGGCTTTTAAGATTGAGGAAGATGAGTTCACAATTAAACCGAAAACATAATCAAATGTTTTTAATGACGATACAATGAAACGAGCCAAATGAAAACAATCTCTATCGAGAATCGTAATAATGGTGAGTTTACCCGATAAATCGGGGCAGGCTATCTGACAAATAAATAATAAAATTATGACCAGATGAAGCGTCTTTTTCTAGCCATTAAAATCACGCCCAATCTCAAATTGAATGAATTGTTTCAGAATCTCCACGACAATTTATACTACGAGAAAATCAAATGGGTTGATCTCAATAATTTACATCTCACTCTAAAATTCTTTGGCGAAACCGAAGATGCTAAAATAGATGGAATCTGTCAATTTATTGAGAATATCACTTCAGCTACAAGCGCTTTTTCGTTCAATATTTCAAATATAGGTATCTTTGGAAGCAATTACAATCCAAGCGTTATTTGGCTTGGATGCAATGAATGTAGTGAGCTGGAAACTTTGGCTGAAAAAATTCTCAGTGAATTAAAAACGATAGGATTTGAAAGAGATCGTCAGAATTTTGTTCCTCACCTTAGCCTTGGAAGAATAAATCATTTGACAGATAAAAAAAGATTTAATCAGCTCATTGATAAGAATAATATTTCAGCTATACAGTCAGTAAATGTAAGTGAAATCTTTTTATTTGAAAGTGTATTACGTAAAGAAGGGCCAATTTATAATATACTATATAGTTTTAAATTAAAAACCTAGTATATTTTTCAATTCTAAAGTCATGAATTCCAGGCTATAAGAAAGAATTATCTTCTAATATTCACACTTCCCATTTTACCAAAATTATTATCAGGCGAATTGCATTTTAAAAAGAAGAAATAAACGCCATCGGCAACATTCTTGCCATCCCAGTCGTTTTGATAATTTATTTTATCAAATACGGTCTTACCATTTCTATCTTTAATTACCAGGTGATTATTGCTGCATTTTTCAATATTTCTAATTACAAAATAATCATTAAATCCATCGTTATTGGGTGTAAAGACATTGGGAATATCTTCATCTCTTATTACCTCCTCTTTTTTCGCCAACACCTGATTGATGGTTGTATTAACAGGCGTAATTATTGGATTGCTATTCGTAATTGGTTGTCGTAAGCTGTCTTTTTGAGTATCCGATTTACTTACATTGTTATTAACTGCGTTGACTGGATTTGCAATTGTATTATTTGGCTGAGTAATTGGTGGATTGGCATTCGTTACCAGAGAAGAAGGTGTATTATTTGCTGATGAATAAAGGGGTGTTTGTGATTGATCATTTAATTTTACAAACGATGAACTTTGTGGTAAATTTGGATGATTTTTCACATCGTTTTGAGTTGACTGCTGATAAATTTCATGGGTTTGTAAATCCTTGTCAGAAGCAGTTGAATCAGCCATAATAGCTGATGAATTGCTGTTATCTATTTTTTGAACAGGATTAGTTGTTTGGTTTAATTTTACAGCATCTTTTAAAGGTAAGTAAATGTAATTAAATGCCAATGCTGCACTTAGAATAACTGACGCAGCTACCGCTACTTTAACCCAGCTTAAATGATGTATCAAAGAGGTATGAGGAGCTGAAACTGGTGGTTGAGCCGATAGCTGGGTTTCCAATTTATCCCATAAATGAGCACCACTGTCCATACGATGGTTTCCCAGTGTTTCTCTGAACAAATCCCCTATGTTATCGATTTTGTTACTCATTTTTAATTTAATTTTTTATTGCCTTATTAGATGATGATTTTTTTATTTGTTTTAAAATTCCTGTTTATTCATCATCCTATATACTCCTTAATACATTTCTTGCTGGTTAATTTTTGTCAGCTTTTTCTGTAATGATTTTTTTGCATAAAACAATTGTGTTTTGGCAGTATTTACAGAAATATTCATCATTTCAGCAATTTCTTTATGACTATAACCTTCGATTTCATAAAGGTTGAAAACCATTCGATAACCTGCCGGCAATCCTTGAATAAGTTTGATCAAGTACTCTGCCGAATAATTTGTTTTAAAATCATCTGATTCATTAACAATTTCCGAAAAACTATCTCCATCAATGGGCGTATTGTAATAGTGTTTTAAATTAGAACGGTAATTATTAATGGCAGCATTTACCATAATCTTCTTAAGCCAACCTTCGAAAGAACCTTTCTTTTGAAAATCATGCAAATTTGAATAGATTTTCATAAAGCCATCAATCATAACATCTTCGGCCTCATCTACACTTTTAGCATACCGCATACATATTGCAAACATCAAAGAACGATACTTCTCAAAAAGCATTTTTTGTGCATAGCGATTTCCTTCTATACATCCCTTAATAAGATTTTCTTCGGAAATATTTTTATGCATATTTCAAGGTTAGACGTAAAATTATTTCAATAGGTTGTATGTGGTATTAAATTTACAAAAAAAGTCCGTCTCGCCAATGGCAAGACGGACTTTAGAATGAATTGGAATTATACCTTATCCAGTGTATCTTCTGTTTTATCTTCAATTTCAGTTTCTTCCGAAAAATCCAACATATTTTCATTTTGAAGCAAGTTGTACCAGGAAAACAATTTTTTAATATCCGAAACATACACCCTGTCCTTATCGTAATTAGGCAATACTTCTTCCATGTATTTTTTCAATGCATTGTTATCTGATTTATGATCAATACATTTCCCTCCATTTTCTTTGTCGAAGATGGCTTTTAAAACAGTAAATAAAGGCAGATCTTCGTCGTAAGTAAAAATACTGATATCTTTTAAAGAGCTCATTTTTTCGGAAGCAAAAACAGGAATTCGTTTTTTATCTATAATTGATTCGACCAATGCACCTGACTTTGTTTGAGAAATCACCAGGTATAGTCCTGGTTTTCCGGTAATAGCTAATATTTTTGATAAATCCATTGTTTGTTTTTTAGATTTTTATGATTAGAAGACAAAAGTATAAAAAATAGGTACTTCTGTAGAATATTGTTTATAAAAAAATGAACAGAATAATTTAAGTAATTTTTGCTGTAATTATTATCTTTTAATTACCAATTCGTTAATAAGATTTTTTGCACCTGCATATTTATCAATAATAAAAAGTACATATCTGACATCAACGCTAATGGTCCTTTGTAAGTTAGGTTCGAAAGCGATATCGCCACTCATTGCTTCCCAGTTGCCATCAAAAGCCAAACCAATTAATTCACCATCTCCGTTAATAACCGGACTTCCAGAATTTCCACCTGTAATATCTGTATTGCTTAGGAAAGCTACTGGCATTTTCCCATTTTCGGCATAATCACCAAAATCTTTTTTCATGAAAAGATCTTTCAATCTGGCAGGTACAACAAATTCCCAGTTATTTGGATCTTCTTTTTCCATAACACCATCAAGGGTAGTTTTATAATCGTAATGCACTGCATCCGCAGGAAAATAATCCAATACCTGTCCATAAGTAACTCGCATGGTTGAATTGGCATTGGGTGCAAAATTCTTATTTGGTTGCATTTCCCTCATTCCTGCCACTAACAAACGATTGCCTCTTTCGAGCATTTCGTTGTATTGTTTCATCTGATCGTTGTATTTTAAATAGTTATCATAAAATGCATTCATCAATTGGAAAACCATATCCTTTTCTATCGTTTTTGCATTGGGTTTCTGCAAAAAGCTGTTTATTTTATTGCTATCAGCAAAAAATGTTTTCTTGAATGCAACATCGGTATATTCAGCAAAATTATTTTTGTATTTGGAAGCAATCGTTGAAAGTAATGGGGGCTGTTGATCTTTAGGAACATTTACAGCATACAAATTCAACATCGAAGCCAGCAATTTTTTATCAGTAGTCAGGTTATAATCCTTATAAAATTTATCCGCTGACTTTTTCAATACATCTATCGCTTTTTTGATTTTTTCATTATCAGGCTTTTCTGCTTTCATTTCTTTAAGCAAGGCTGAAAAATTTCTCGAGAAACCAATAATTTCTGGTCCTCTTGCAATGGCTTCCTGGAAATACCAGCGTTGTAATTCCACCTTAGCCAATTCAGCATAAGCATTGGAAATATCCTGTAATGCAGTTCCGTATTTTTGTTTGTTTTGATCGTTCGAATTCACCCAAACAGCAAATTGATCTTCGGCTTCTTTCTTTTTATCGTAAACCTTTAATCTTTTCAGACCTTTAGTTTGTCCAATAAAATATTTCCAATAATTTGCAGTCGAAGCATATTTGGAGGCATATTGAATACGAACAGCTGGATCAGCATTCATAAATTGACGCATAATGGCCAGTTTTTCTTCACGTATTTTAACAATGTTAGGGTTTTTAACATCAATGGCTAACTGCACACCATAAGAAGTCAAATAGCGGTCGGTGGTACCTGGATAGCCCATAATCATGGCATAATCACCTTTTTTAACTCCTTTACCAGATATCGGCAAAAAATGTTTGGGCTTGAAAGGCACATTGTCTTTCGAAAAACTCACTGATTTTCCTTCTGGTGACATATAGACCCTAAAAACACTAAAATCGCAGGTATGACGTGGCCACATCCAGTTATCTGTATCAGCACCAAATTTCCCTATTGAAGAAGGAGGTGCTCCTACCAGCCTAACATCTTTAAAAACCTGGTAAACGAACATGTAAAACTCATTGCCGTTGTAAAAGCTTTTCACAACTGCTTCGTTACCATTCTCTTTGGGTACATTACCTTCGTATTTTTTGGATAATTCTGCAATTTTATCGGCTCTTTCTTTTTCTGTTTTTACGCCTCTTAGTTGGTTCAGGAATTCCTGGGTAAGGTCTTCCATTCTCACCAAAAAACGAGCAGTAAGACCTTCATTCGGTAATTCTTCGCTTTTTTGATAGGCCCAAAATCCGTTGGTTAAATAATCATTCTGGGTAGTAGAGTGCGATTGAATGGATCCGTAACCGCAATGGTGGTTGGTAAAAATCAAGCCTTCGGCCGAAACAATTTCGCCGGTACAACCATTGCCAAACTGGATGATAGCATCTTTTAAACTTGAATGGTTAATACTATATATTTCTTCTGCAGTAAGGTGCAAGCCCTCTTTTTGCATATCAACATAATTGAGACGCGATACAAACATTGGCAACCACATGCCTTCATCGGCTTTGGCAAAATGACTGCTTAGCATACAAAATGCTATAAATACAAAAATTATTTTTTTCATGCTAAAAAATATAAGATATTGATAAATATGAATTTTCGGATTGCAAAAATAATGGAAATATTTGAATGTTCTATCATTAATAGGAAAGTATTAACAGCTTAAGAATCTATAATACTTATTTTATATTCTATTTTGGTGTATGATAGCTTAAATTCAGGAGGATTCAGTCTTCAATTAGAAGAATAAAAATTATTATCGAATTGCTTTTTAAAATTGTATATTTGTCGAGTAACTAAAAAGAATAGTTTGTTTAATTAAATTTCCAATGAATGCAATCATTGAAATAACCACAGCAAACGGGCAATTTTATTTCGATTTGTTTTATTTTCTCGCCATTATTTTTGCCGGCTTTTTATTCATACTCGATGGCAGGAGAAAGCAATATCCGCTAACAGAATGGACCCTTATTTTTGCTTCAGCGATTATCTTCTTTATCATCGGCACCAAACTTTTTACCTATACAATTGATGAATGGAAAGAAATTATTAGCAATGGAAGTTTTCCTACTTTCGAAAGAAAAACAATATTTGGAGGTATACTAGGGAGCATTTTTGGCATCTCGATTGCTAAAAAACTCATTCGTTTTCCGTATCCTATTTTAGATTCTTTTGCTGTGAGTTTGCCTGTTGCAATGGCGATACAGAGCATTGGTTGTTTTATGGCAGGTTGTTGCTACGGAACACCATCCAATGTTCCCTGGGCAGTAAGTTACTCTTATCATGCAATACCTTACTATTCACATCTGTTTCATGGATTGATAGATGAAACTTCAAAAATGTCGTTAACAATTCATCCCATTCAGTTGTATCAGACTTTGCTTTGTTTAATCATTGCATGTATCGTTTGGAAATTAAGAAATAAAATAAAACGTCCGGGCAATTTGTTTTTTACCTCAATTGTTTTGTACTGTACATCCCGATTTATCGTTCAATTTTGGCAAAATAGCGATTTCAACGAAATTGCAAGCAAGATATGGATAGGACTCAAATACCAGCAATGGGAATTAATTGGAAGTATCTTACTAATATCAATCTTTATTTACATCCGTGAAAAGAAGTTTGTCCCTAAACCAAACCCTCTTCCATCTCTCCGAAATCCTGTAGGATGTTTTATAATCATAAGCCTTTTGCTAATGTGCATAAAAAACTGGTTTACTGTTACTGAATTTATATTTATTCTTATTGTACTTATTCCTACTACTGTACTTCAACTCAACAAAATACTCAGACAAGATTTGAGGGGTTTCAGCTTCAGACTTACATCTTTATCTTTACTATTGTTAATTCTTGTATCAGTAGGAATACTTACAGCTCAGAAAACCTATAATAAAATAACAAAGGAAGATGTTTCAAGAAATAGTTTTAACGATGTAAGTTTAGGCTATGGTAATTTTAAATTTTCGCATTATCATGAAGCTCCTGATCAAATATATGTACCTGCAACCACAGGTTGTTATTATTCACCAGGAACACCTTCGCATTATGATTATCAAGCAAAAGGACCAAAAATTCAACACATTTCAAATGCAATTGGTTTAGGTTTTACACATACCGAAACCTTTGGAAAATTTAACAAAATTGCAATAGCTGCAGAAATTTCAGGAGGGCGCGAAACTGAAAAAAACACAACTACCAATAATCCTATACAAATATTCGATTTCAGTCCTTCAATTAAACTTGACAGCAGATGGATAGGAGGCGGCCTTGGTTTGCATTTTGGAAGCAATATCAGTGAAGAAAAGGAAGGTAATATCATTTATTCATTAAATAATAACACTAGTGTCCACTTAAATCAAACTGATTGACAGTTGGTTATAATTTTGTTCTTT
>JBAXNW010000032.1:0-47710 GCA_037133555.1 Bacteroidota bacterium | reverse complement strand
GAACATACTTTATTGATATTCAGCACTATTTATTTTTTGTCATGTACTAAGTCATTAATATTAAAACATTAATCTCAATACAAATATACGATATGAAATGAGAATTCCTAATAAAATTTCAGAAATTTAAGTTGAGGATTTAAAACAATTTACCTTGCCAGCTATCTCTTTCTTCTAGTCTTTTTTCAATTTTCTGCAAAATCTGGTCATTGCGAATCAAACCCCATCCCGGGCCAACCAGAAAACGGGGTGGAACTTCTCCTGCAAATCGTTCAACTACAAAAGCAGGATTCAATCGTTCAAGAAAATCTACCATGAATTCAATGTAATCGTCCAGTTCAAAAAAACGAAAGCTTTCAGGCTGTTTTTTGAATTGCTGTTCCATTGTCGTATTTTTAATAATCTGCAACTGATGAAATTTGATATTATTCAGTGGTAGTTTGGATAATATTGCTGCTTCGGCCAACATCTCTTCGCGACTTTCTCCCGGTAGTCCAAAAATGATATGTCCACCAGTTTTGATACCTCTAGCTGAAGTTAGTTCAAGCATCTCAAGCAAACATGCAAAATTATGGCCCCTGTTAATGCTTACTAAGGTTTTGTCATAGCAACTTTCGATGCCATATTCAATGATTAAATATTTTTCTTTCGATAGTTGGGCAAAGTAGTCAAGCTTTTCAATATCCATGCAATCGGGTCGTGTACCTATTACTAAACCAGCAATTGAAGGGTGGTTCAACGCCTGATCATATATATTTTTCAACTCATGCAATGGTGCATACGTATTTGAAAATGCTTGAAAATAGGCCAGATATTTTTCAGCACGACGGTATCTTTTAGCATGGAATTCTATACCTTCATCTATTTGTTGTAGGACTGATTTTTCAGGTAGACAATAGGAAGGATTAAAAGCATCGTTGTTGCAATAGGTACAGCCCCCGATTCCAGCACTGCCATCACGATTCGGACAACTAAAGCCTGCATCTATCGAAAGTTTTTGAACCCTTTCTCCAAAATGCTGACGAAAATAATTGGCATAAGCATTAAATCTTCGGGGATGATTCCAGGGATAGGGCATTTTAAATTAGTGATTTGGTAATAGTTTGACTTTGTTTTAAAACCATTGTCTTCTCTTTAAATAAATTACCATGGTAATAGTGAGAATAATCATAAAAATCCATACCGAAAGGTAACCGTATTGCCATTCAATTTCCGGAAAATTTAATTTAAAATTCATTCCATATAAGCCAACAATGAATGTGAGGGGGATGAATATTGTGGAAACTACCGTTAATCGTTTCATTACATCATTCATTTGAATGTCGTTGTTGGCCAGGTATAATTCAGAGAGATTAGAAACCATTTCGCGGAAAGTATCCAGATGTTGGCTTACTTGTGTTAAATGGTCAATTACATCCTGAAAATAAATATAGGTTTTTTCGTTAATCAATGGTGATTCGGAATGATGTAGTTTGCGGGTTTCTTCTAAAACAGGTATTACCGATTTTTTAAGAGATAAATGCTGTTTCCGTTTATACAAAATTTTATTGAGTACTAATTTTGATCTGTTATTGAGCAACTCTTCTTCTATCAATTCCATATCATCATCCATGTTGTCAATTAATCTGAGGTAGTTATCTGTAATTATATCTGTTAAAGCATATAAAAGATAATCGTTCTGCATTGTCCTTACTTTGCCTTTATAGTTTTTAATACGATCAACAATGGGTGTGAATAAGTCGCTTTTCTGTTCTTCAAAACTGATTAAATAATGATTCCCTAAGATAAAACTCAGTTGTTTTTTCTCCACTAAATTATCAACATCTACGATTGATAAATCTTTTAAAGTAAAAAACAGTTGCTCTCCATAATCTTCAAATTTTGGTAAATGATGGGTGTTTAATATATCTTCAAGCATCAATGGGTGAATGCCAAATTGCTGAGCCAGACCCTCAAAAGTAGAAATATCGTGTAAACCTGTTATTTTTATCCAATTAACTTTTTGGGGCTGCATCAATGCTGCTATTTCCTGGATACTGTTTTTTTCGGTAATAAAAAATTCATTTTCATCAAAACAGATGTATTCAATTTTGACTTTTGACTCGTAGACTTTTCCGGTATGAACCAAAGAGCCCGGAGGCATCCCTTGTTTATGGCTGTATTTATTTGAATGATTCATTTTCTTCATATTTTTATAAACCTAATTCATCGCTAATTGTCTTCATGGCTGCAATCGAAATTTCAGCAAATTCTGCTATTGGGATACCTATTAATTCACATTCTAGTATGCTTTCGCGTTTTACCGATGCTGCGAAGTTTTTTTCTTTCATGCGTTTAACCACTGATTTTGGCTTAACGAATTCAAGTTTTTTTTCAGGATAAACCATAGTGGTAGCTGTAATTAATCCGGTAATGGTTTCGCCGGCAGCCAATGCATGATGGAAAACAGTTGTGCGTTCCGCTTTTGCAGAACACTCATTGTGCATACTAATGGCATCAATTACTTCGGCATCAATACCGAATGGGTTAAGAATTTCAATAGCTTTTTGGCCGTGTATCAAAGAATCAGCATTGGTAATTTCTACATCCACATCATGCAGTAAACCTGCGAGTGACCATTTATCTGCATCCTTGTTAAGCCTGATTGCTAAAGCTCTCATAACTGCTTCAGATGCTAGGCTGTGCCTGATCATATTCTCTTGTTTGACGTATTTTTTTAGGATTTCTAAGGCCTCCGTTCTTGTCATACTTAATCTTTTATTGATTGTTTTGATATTTGCCTAATTTTTTGTCGTAATACAAAGAGGTAAAGGTAATATAAAATGTTTACAAAGCAAAAACACAATAACTAAATCAAAGAATTTTCATTCTTCTTATAATACCTGCAAAACGCTTTCAGTCCGCATTCTGAGCATTTAGGCTTACGGGCTATGCAAACATAACGTCCGTGTAAAATTAACCAATGATGGGCTATCGGAATTTTTTCAGGGGGGATGTGTTTTACCAATTGCTTTTCTGTTTCTAATGGGTTTTTAGAAAGGGTAGTTAAGCCAATTCTTTCGGAAACCCTGAAAACATGTGTGTCCACAGCCATAGCAGGTTTATTGAAAACTACCGAAGCAATTACATTCGCAGTCTTACGTCCTACACCAGGTAATTTTTGTAATTCATCCACGTCATCTGGCATATTTCCATCAAAAAGATCTAACAGTGCTTTGGCCATACCTAGCAAATTTTTAGCTTTGTTATTTGGATAAGAACAGGATTTGATGAGTTCATATATTTCTTCCTGCGAAGCCAACGAGAGGGAAGTGGCATCTGGGAATTTTTTATAAAAAGGGGGCGTGATGATATTTACTCTTTTATCAGTACATTGTGCCGATAGTATGACAGCAACGAGCAATTGATAAGGGCTTTCGTAATGAAGTTCTGTTTCGGCTATGGGCTGTTTTTCGCTGAAATAATCAATAAGCAAATGGAATCTTTCTTGTGTGGAGAGCATGATTTTAGTGTTGTGGGACAGGTGGCTGGAATTAATAAAAAGTTCTGCTCAGTAAATCATGCTGAACAGAACTTTTATAGATTAATTTGAAAGATAAGCAAAAGTGCCAATGGATTGTAATTTGATAATATTCAATGACTTTGAATAGTTAATCAAATTTTGTATAATGTGTTTTCCTGGTAATAGCTGATCTTCAGCAAATTTGGTAGTATTCACAGGTAAGGACTTTTGAGTAAATGACAAATTATCTGCATGGAAAGTGTAGCTTTTTTTCATAGGCTTTTGTAAATATTTTTAAACATTATACTAAGCAAACGAAAAAAAATGATGAATATTGTAAAAAAAGAAGAAATTATGCAGAAAGTTGTATTGATTTTTCTTTCATTATTTTACGCATATTGATAAGGGCGTATCTCATCCTTCCAAGTGCCGTATTAATACTTACATTGGTATGTTCGGCAATGTCCTTGAAACTCATGTCTGCATAATGTCGCAAAATAATAACTTCTTTTTGTTCGTCGGGCAACATCTCTAGCAGAGATTTAACATCAGCATGAATTTGTTCTGTAATCATCTTTTCTTCAACAGATTCATCATATACTTTGATGGTATCAAAGATATTGAAATCGTCTTTGTTATCGATGATAGGGATTTTTTTGATTCTTCTGAAATGATCAATGGTAAGATTATGAGCAATTCGCATTGCCCACTGAATAAATTTACCTTCTTCTTTGTAATATCCCGAACGAATGGTATTGATAATTTTAATAAAAGTATCCTGAAAGATATCTTCAGCAATAGCTTTATCCTTAACTATCATAAGGATATACGAAAAAACTTTCTTCTGATGACGGGAAATCAAACATTCGAGCATCTGGTGATTACCGTCTAAATATTTAGCAATTAGCTCGTTGTCAGTTAGAACAATAGCATCCATGCGAACCTCCTTTTGTTAAGTGAAAAAAAAGAGTAATATTTATTCGATAACTGCCCTCCTGATTTTTAAATGAAAAGTGAATTTTATTTATTTAACACGCAAAGATAAGTTATTTTTGAGAAAAACAATGTTTTTTATTTAAAAAATCTATTTTCTTTTTTAGTAGGAATTATTAATGATTATGTTTGATTTGAATTTCAATGGTTTAAGTAATAGAATTATTTTTTAGGATTGCTAAATAATTCTTTAATATTATCAAATTCTCTTCGATAAAAGAAGCCAATGCCTTGTGTATAGGGTGAAATGGTATTCATAAATTCATTGGTGTTGGAACGGTTAAAAACTTTCATTCTTAATCTTCCATCTTCGGTAATTTTATATTCTACATTTACATCCCCTACGATGTTATTCCCTTGTTTTGCTGCTTCAGTGGTTTTTACACTCCCACCTAAACCTCCGTTTACGTCAATGTTTACCCTGTCGTTAAACATCTGTGTAGAGAGTGCCAGTTGCAATTCCTGAGATGTAAGCTGATCGCCAGGCCGATAATTAACACCAATATCAAAATCTTTACTGATTTTAGATAACCAGTTGCTAATTTGGTTAGAAACCATTTCAAAAGAAGAATTTCCTACACCACTTCCAACTGAAGAACTGTAAGAAGTTCGGTTTTGAGAGATAAAACTATTGGTTACCAACAACGAAAAGTTTTGTTGTATCATTTGATCCTGATTGTTCCGGTCAAGTATGCTGAAAACCCTGTCTTTTGTTTCCTGATCTACACTGGGAAGGCTGATGTCGAAACCGATGGATGGGTTATTAAGTTTGCCATCAATACTAATTATACTTTGGACAGGAACTTTCTTTTTGCTGATATTTTCAGAAGTTCCTACTAAAACAGGGTAGAGTGAAGCTCTGATATTATAGATGGCCTTCATTTGAATGGTTGCATCATAAGGATCCCCTTTCCAACTGATATTAGCTCCGTTTTGGATGTTGAATTTTTTGCTAAGGCCAATGTTTTGAATAGAAAAATAATATAAACCATCGCTGATGGTATAATCGCCAAACATTTTGAATTCACCTTCTTTGTTGATGCTTAATTGTATGTTCCCACTACCATAAGCTTTAATATTACCTGCAGTTTGAGGTGTTTCGAGGTTGATGCCCATTTCGGCATCAGGTGTAACCTCAATTTCGCACTTCATTGATACTCCATCAAAACGATTGCTTGATTTGGTTGAAATACTAAATTCCTTTTGTTTCTCAATAAAGGTAATGAAATTATTTTCGTGGGTCTCTGTTTTATTGGTTAATGGAATAAAAATTGAGGTTTCTTTATCTGTTTTAGCTCTTATGTCTAGGTGAATATCTCTGGTTGATCCATTGATTTTAATAATTCCACTTGCATAGGCTTTTCCATAAAAGAGTTCATTGTCTGTCGAAATAGTATTTAAAACCATCAGGTTTTTATATTTTAAGGTAAGATCAACCATTATATTCCTAAAGCCTTGATGAGTAATTTTTCCATCCATTACCGCTCTTCCTGTTTCGGTTGCAATTCCTAAATTAGTGAATTTAAAGTAATTGGTATTAATTTCAATAGAATCGGAATTAGAAATAGTATATTCAACAGCGGTATAATCAATTTTAATGGATGATCTAAGCAGAAGTATTTTTCCATTGATCTCAGGATTTTTTAATGTCCCTTTCAGGCTGATATTACCAATGGCCTGTCCGTCAAATTTAGAGCTGAAACTTTTGAAATAATTGGTTAAACTTCTTAATTTCAGTTGATTCAACTTAGCTGTGAAATCAAAGTTTTGTTCTTTATTGTTAGGTAAGTACCACCCTTTTACAAATAATGTGGTATCTGATCTGTAATTCCCTGTGTAAACAAGATTCGTTTTAACAAATAATCCGTCTTTTTCTTTATCCCATGTCGAAACTATATTCAAATCGCCCAACTTATCTCTATTAAAGCATATTCCTAAAATATTTACATCTGTTATGAAATTTGGAGATTTATACAAATCAACCAATTCGATGTTGCCATCTAATATTCCGTCAATATCAATATTATTATCAGCAATCAGAAAATCAAGTTGTGAAATGTTAAAGCGGTTAAAAGTGATAATTAGCTTTTCTAAAGGATTCTCTGAAATTTTCCCATCAATTTTAATAGATTCTCTTTTATCTCCAAACATTAGATGTTGGATATTAATTTCTTTATTGTTGATGCTCAAATAATTTTCTCCATATAAATGCCAAGCAGAATCATTAACTATAATATCTGCACGAACAAGCTTCATGTCAATTAATGGTGCTTTGGCGAAACTGGCAAATCCACTAATGTCTCCAGCGTTTTTTGTATGTTTCAATGTATCTTTCCAGTAGATAGAATAAAAAATACTATCACTTTGAACCAAGGAATTGATTTTAAAATTATCTATTCCCATGCTCTTGTTAAAATGTAAACGTTTGCAGCCACTTAATAAATACAATCGTTTTTCATCTGTAGTTCCCTCTAAATAAAATTTTTCAAATACCTGTTTATTAAATATGATGCTATCTGCATATGCATGTAATTTAATATTTGAAGAGATAGAATTATAGCTTCCATTAAAGTTGGTGTTTTTACTGATTCTAAGTTCAGGCATTATCAGTTGAGAAAGCATCTCTGTATTTTTTAAATTGATATTAAAATCAAAGGTTTGCTCTCCTTTATTGGAATACAGTATTTCTTCTTTTGGCTTGACTTTGGTGACAGATGGTAAGTAATTGTTGATGAATTTTTTAAATACAATGGCTAAGTCTTCAAATCGAAATTTTCCATATAAATTGGCGTCAATATAATCAGAAGTTAAGTCAATTTTTCGTTGGCCCAATGTATCGTTGTATGTAATCAGCGATAGTTTCTTCATGTTATAATGTTCTTTTTTACGCTGATATATGGTATTCTCCACTTTTATTGTACCCACAATATCATCAATTTTTTTACCTGTAAAATTAAAGTTAAGATTTGTTGAAAGTAATCCTGTAGAATCAACATCTAAAAGCTTTAATTGGTAAAGCTTGGCATCTCGAATATTAGCTGTAAAGTCAAAAACTGGAATGTCGGCAGCATAATCTACAACACCTAGGAAATTCAAATCAATTTTATCATCTTTAACGCCAAGGTAACCATTGAATTGATTGTTAGCAATCTCTCCTTTTATAGCAATACTATCGTATACGTTTCCTTTAAATTCTAAGCGATTGATACCTCCTGTCATTTTAACTTTAGCTGTTTTGGCAGTGATGCCAGAACCTAAAATTTCAGCATCCAGATTGAGTTTCCCAAATAGATTAGGAAGATTTAAAAAAGAACCTATATTAAACTGTTTTGCATCCAGATGTCCTTTGTATTCCAGTATATTAGAGATTTTGTTCTTCTTGAGGGTTATGTCAGTTGCAAAATTTCCATTTTGGGTAGCGAAATCGGCATAGGCATTGAAATCGTTGTAAAATCCTGTAAAATCCCCTTTTATCATAACATTACCAAAGCTCAGCAATTGTTCAGGTATTTGAATGTGTTTGCTGATTTTTCCCGGAATTATGAAGTCTTCAATATCAGCTTTGGTAGTAGTAAAGCGGTCTACAGATAAACGAATGAAAGTTTCTTCAATATTAGGTAAGCCATTCAGTGAAATAGCACCTTGGAAATTAGTTGCCCTGCCATATCCAAAACGGAATTCGCGAAATTTGATATTGGAAACTTTTCCCTGAATTTTTCCTGAAAAAGTAAGGAGATTATCCATACCCTGTAAACTGCTTACAAAATACGATAGGTCTTTCATGTCTAATTTTGAAGGACGAATGCTAGATTGTATCTGTACTTTATTTATAAAATCCTTTAAATCACTCTCTTCTTTATAAGTAAAATTGAAATCGAGCGATAAATTGGTTTTGGGCGTTTCTAAAGATAAATATTGTAAACCAATGTAACCGGGATAGTATTTAATACGAGTGGATAAATTGTTCAAAACAAAACCCGATTTGTCTTTGAACGAAAGTTTGTTAATGTCAATGTTAATGGTATCACCTTTCATTAAAAGAGTATCCATTTTAAAATTCATATCTGTCAGCATCAGGTTGTTGAAATCAATGCCTTTTTCAATAAAATTTCTGTTATCCTGATTCTGATATTTAAAACTTGTATTTTTAATTTCAAATGAACGACCTGATATTTTCCAGTCATTTTTAGTTTTTGTAGTATCATTGGATTTAAAATAGTCAACCAGAAACTGAAAGTTTGCCACACTATCATTTTTGTATTTTACAATGGCTATTTCATTTTTGTTGAATAAAATTTTACTGAATTCTATTTTGTGTTTAATAAAGGAAAAACTTCGTATTTTACAGTCAATTTCTTCTGATTTTAATAAGGTCTTGTGGTACTGATCGTTGATAGAAATCTCCTGAAGTAAAATGTGCAGATTGGGTGAGATGCTGAGCTTGGCAATCGAAATTTCGGTATGCAATTCTGAAGAAAGGCGAGCGGCTATTTTTTGAGCAATAAAAGTTTGTACTACACTATTTGAAAGAATAGCAAGCAAAAGTATCGGCAAAATAATAATTACCGAAAAGAAGTAAATCAATATTTTACGAATTTTCCGTTTGATATATTGCTGTTAAAGGATATGCTGTCAATAAAAAACAAAATTAAATGAATTTCATCGTTTTTAGCAAATCTATGCAATTTTTTTTGATATTTTATGAAATTGAATAAAAATGCCTGTAATTTCTTTATTTCTTCAATAACTTTAACATCCTACTTCGCGAATTGTTTTCATTAAAATTGCATTGAAATTTGATCTTAATCAATGTTTTTTAAATCGGAATAAATGTAAAAAAAGTTGAGCGGATCTGAAATCTATCATTGTATTTCAGTAATTTGAAATAAAATATGATCTCTCGGTTCAAAATTCTCAAACCTCAAAATCCGCCACTATCAGTAAAAAAACTTTTTTAGGGTTTAAATTTAGTATAGTTTTGCAGAAGATTTCAAACGATTTTAAATTAATGCCTTATATTCTTGCTATTGAATCTTCCTGCGACGATACATCGGCTGCAGTAATTTATAACAACATCATTCTTTCAAATGTAATAGCCAATCAGGAAATTCATGAAAAGTTCGGGGGTGTGGTGCCAGAGCTGGCTTCAAGGGCACATCAGCAACATATCATCCCTGTGGTGGATGCTGCTATCAAACAAGCTGGCATCTGTGCTGAGCAATTGGATGCAATTGCATTTACAAGAGGACCCGGTTTGTTAGGTTCCTTATTAGTGGGTTGTTCTTTTGCCAAAACTTTTGCCTTGTCGCTCAATATTCCATTGATAGCTGTAGATCATTTGGAGGCCCACATTTTATCTCATTTTATTAAAGATACCGAAACGCAGTTGATACCATCTTTTCCTTTTTTATGTTTGCTGGTTTCGGGTGGACATACTCAGATTATTTTAATGAAAGATTATTTTGAAATGGAAATCATTGGTCAAACCTTAGATGATGCTGCTGGTGAAGCATTCGATAAAGCCGCCAAAATCATGAGTTTACCCTATCCTGGTGGTCCTATGGTTGATAAATATGCCAGAGAAGGCAATCCTGACGCATTTTCTTTTCCTGAACCTAATATTGCCGGATTGGATTTTAGCTTCAGTGGCCTAAAAACATCTTTTCTTTATTTTATTCGTGATCATTTGAGGAAGAATCTTAATTTCATCGAAGAAAATAAAAATGATTTATGTGCTTCTATTCAGCATATTATCGTCAATGTTTTGATAAAAAAAATGATAAAAGCAACTAAACAAACCGGAGTGAAACAATTGGCTATTGCAGGAGGTGTATCTGCCAACAGTGCATTGCGCAGTCGATTACAATCCACCTGCGATGCAATGGGATGCCAGGCTTTTATTCCTAAATTTGAATACAGCACCGATAATGCTGCCATGATTGCCATTGCTGCATATTATAAATTTCTGAAACAAGATTTTGCAAAACTCGATGCATCGCCTTATGCAAGAAGGATTAAAGATTAAAAATTGCTTAACGGTTCAAAATACTTGATCTTTTCAATCTCTAAATTAACAAATTATAAACTCCAATCAATTTCTGTTTGACCCATCTGACGCAAAATATCGTTGACTTTTGAAAAATGTTTACATCCATAAAATCCTCTGTAAACCGAAAAAGGAGAAGGATGGGCCGCTGTCAGCACATGGTGTTTTTTAGCATCAATCAGGGATGCTTTTGCTTGGGCGTAATTGCCCCATAAAATAAAGATCAATCCTTGCTTTTGATCAGATAATGTTTTGATAACATGATTGGTAAAAATTTCCCACCCTTTGTTTTGATGAGAGCCTGCTTGATTGGCCCTCACAGTGAGTGTTGCATTCAGCATCAGTATACCTTGCTTGGCCCATTTTTCCAAATTGCCTTTTCCTGAATTGCTAATGCCAAGGTCCGATTCAATTTCTTTGAAAATGTTTTGTAGAGATGGGGGCAATTTTACGCCTTGCTGAACCGAAAAACATAAACCATGTGCCTGACCTTCGCCATGGTAAGGGTCTTGTCCTATGATTACAATCTTTACCTTATCGAAAGGACATAAATCAAAGGCTGCAAATATTTGTGATCCAGGTGGATAAATATTATAATGTTTTTTTTCTTCCACCAAAAAACTTTTTAACTGAATAAAATAATCTGATTTAAATTCATTGATTAGTTCCTCTTTCCAGCTTTCGTTTATCTTTATACTCATCTGAATAATTTATTTTTTTAAACAATATTTATTTTTGAAAAACGTTTTACACATTTGTTTGTTGAAAATAAGTAAAATATTTAATTACCTTTTCAAAATTATCAGTAATTTTGCTGTTTGAAATTTAAAAATTAGTTTGTAAAAATATGAAAAAACTTGGAATTTTATTGGTCTCTTTTGTAATTGCTGTTGTGATTTTTTCTTCCTGTGCTGCCCATCATAAATGCGACGCATACAGCTCGGTACACAGAGACAAAGTTGAAAAAGTAGGATATTAATTTTTTTTATCTGAAGCTCACATCAACTTGTTTGCATAAAAATTTAAAAACAGGCTGATAAATTTATATTCTTTTGGTTTTTATTGACAATAAAAGAATGCATAGTTTTAAATTATTTTTAGCTGTTTTATTGCTTCAACTTATTGTAAGTCAAGAAGTATTTTGTCAATCGCCTACCAATCTCGATAAAGCGGTTTTATACCGTAAAGAAAAAGCTTTTTATTTTGTTTTGCACAACGAAGGTTGGGGCATCGGATATCGGAAGGGTAACCGACTTGCTTTCAATAAAACCCGTATGTTCGAAGGCGAAATCGTTGGTATGAGCCATCCTAAGGAAACTAAAACTGAAAATCCTTATTTTGGTGATGCACATGCTTATGTGTATGGACAACTCAATAGCTTGTATATTTTAAGAGGTGGTTTGGGTTACATCAGGATGCTGAATGATAAACCTTATTGGGGTGGCGTTCAGGTAAGTTATATTTATTTTGGGGGTGCTTCACTTGGGCTAGCCAGACCCAAATCACTTTACATTATAAATATTGATAATGCAAATCCTTACGGATACAATCTCACATTAGAAAGATACAATCCCGACAAACATTATGTTGAGAATATTTATGGTGGAGGTCCTTTGTTAAAAGGGTTTGAAAGCTTAAAGCCCTATCCAGGTATTTATGGAAAATTTGGTTTTAATTTTGAATTTGGTGAATACGACGAAAAAATAAGAAGTATAGAAGTGGGTGGGATTTTAGATTTTTATTTTGCTGAAATACCCATGATGGCTTTCAATAAATACCCCAATTATTTTCTTACACTCTATATCAGTATTCAATTCGGGAAAAGATACAATCTGTATTAATATCCGATTTTTAGACTCCAAATAATCTTATCTAAAAAGCAATCCTGAAAACTTTTTTCTTACTTTATAACTATCTTTTGTCTGCAGACTTCTTGGTATTGGTTGCTTAATTGAAGTATGTAAATTCCTGATTGTATATTATTTAATTGAATCTGATGATTGAATTTTCCTTGAAGATTCATCTGTTTTTCAGTATAAATCAATTTACCTTGCATTGAATAGACTTCAAATAAAATATCTTGTTTCTCTGAAAAATCCATATTGATATGTAAGATGTCTTCAGCAGGGTTTGGGTATACAAGTAAGCTCCTGATAGCGGGAATTGTATTGATTCCAACTCCGGATGAGGTATAACTGATATCCCATCCCTGGAATTCATTTTCATAATCAGTAATCCATTCAATAGTCGTTTCTTCTGCATGAATGGTATAATTCTGAGGAAAATTATTACCTGAGAATTCTGCCAAAACAGAATCAGGAAAACTTGTTTTAATTCTTAAAATATCCTTGTTTGCTTCTGTGTCAAAATTAATGAAATGCAAACTGATGCTTCCAGCAGTTGTATTGGGTGAAATTACCCATTTGCAATAGGTGCTGGGATTGTATTTTTTACTGCCACTGCCGTCACTAAAACTACCAGAATTGGTATTCATGTATTTGTAACTGCTACAATAATTGGGGGTTATTGTGCTATAATTTATAAAAAAGCCAGGTTTTCCAGTGTCAGCATCAGCAATAAAACTTACAAAAGCCTGATTGCTGTTTATAATCACTGAGGCTGGGAGGCTCTCTCCTGAATAGCTAGCTGCAAGAGGTGCTGAAGCATTGTTTCCTTTATAAATACTAACAACTCCATGATTGAGTTTGGTTTTGAATAAACTGAAGTTTAATTGCAAGGATGTAATTGAATCGGCAGTTGGTGTTATTAACCAAGAACAATTGCTGTTTTTCTGGTAATCAGCAATTGGACCACTTCCGTCTTCAATGCTGCCTTCCATAGTAGTGAGTGTTTTGGCTCCGCTGCAATAGGCGGGGTATGTATATAAGGCAGTGTCAGGGTAAATATTGATGATGAGTTCCTGGGCAAGATTAAAATTATTACCTCCAGGCGACAACGCATTTACATAAAAATAACCGTCAGAATTACCACCCCATCCAAAGTTAAAATGGAAATAGGTCGTATCCTGGTAACCATCACAAACAAAAGCATGTCCGTTAATATTTGGTACCGACCAACCTGCATAGTACAAGGGCATTTTTTTATTCAGTTGTGCTACCATGAGGCTGTCCCATCTTATATTGGTGCTATCGCGAAAAATATAACGAACAGATGGAGAATATTTGAAATAAGTTTTCAGCACATAAGCTGCAGAATGGTTGTACATTCCTGAGCTATTGGCACTGTATTGCATATCAACACCAACTCCAGCCTGATATATTAAATCTCCAATAGCGGCACTTGGTTTTGTAGGCGTATTGCACATGGCATCCCATTTATAATTGGTATTCTGATAGTCTGCAACAAGATTTCCATAAACGGGATGGTTGTATGCATAACTGCCTGTTCCGTGATCGGGGAAACGATAGTAATACATCAATTGTCCGAGACAGGTAGCTACACAGCCGGTAACGCAATGCCCACCAGGACCGGCCGCATCGGCAGGGCATTTAATGTTATAATTATTGTCTTGATTCCATTTTGAACTAACAAAAGGAGGAATTGAGGTAGCTGTGTTTTTAGAAAAATTATTGTGAATGAGGTTGTTCCATTCGCTTCTGATAGCTGTAGTTGCAATTACATTGTTTTTTCTGCAGTTTACTATACCACTTTTGTATTCGTCCATCCACATTTGAAAGGGTGGAGTAATTTGACCAGGTTTGTAAGTGCTTTCAAAAGAATAAGCCAAAATAGCTTTGCAGTTGTCCTCGGCTGAAACCACGATGTACCCAAAATCTGCAATGTTAAATATATAATAAACAGCTACTGACAGATTGTTGATGGTGTAAACATCACTAATGTATATTTTTTTTGAAATTTCAAGCGGATTTGCTGCTTTATATTGTTGAGTATAAAAATTCAATGCAATTTTTTGAGCAGTTTCTATAGGAACAATTGCTGCATTTAAAATATTGATTGACAATGCAAAAATCAAAATAAGTAATTTTTTTTTCATTTTGTATGAATTTTTTATTTTAGGACAAATTTACAAAACTATTTCTGATTGAATTATAAAACTTTTGGAATAAGAAGTTAAAAACCATGAAAACCTTGATTATTAAAAATATTGCAAGTGGAAATTTAAGGCTGTTCGCTTAGAATGTTCAGCCTAATATCCTGCAGTCTAAACACCTACTTCGACTTTAGCAATAATCGGTCGTACAAAAACAACATCAGTGCTGTAAAAACACCTATGCCTGAGAACACCATCCAGATATTTGAAGGGTGATAAGTATTCCATAAATATTGGGTAAGTTCATGCTTAGTCATTCCCATGGCTTCTGAAGCTTGTCGGATGTAATCGTTCTGACTGAAGCTGTCAGAAATTTCAGGAATATGTAAGCCCCTTGCAGCAACTTCAATTTTGAGCAAACTGATTTTGTCGGACATCTGAGTGTAGACATTGCCCGATAAAATGCCGGCAAAAAAGTTTCCTCCAGCCAAGGGCAAAAAAGAGGTTCCCATATACAAAGCTGTTTTGTCTTTTGGGGCAATACGTCCGATGTATTCCGATATTTTGGGAGAACTTGCCATTTCACCAAAAGAAAAAATCATAATGGAAAGAAAAAGGTACATCCCATTTTGGGTTACAAACCACAATCCTAATCCGATGGAGCAAACAAATATGCCGCTAATCATGGAGTTAAGCGGTTTTAATTTCATAACTACAGATGAAACAATTATCTGAAAAAGTATGATATACAAGGCATCAATATTGATAATCATTTCAGGTGAAATACTACCGTCAGGATTCCCAATCTTAGCTGCAAGGGCAGGGGAGAGGTTAGCAATGTTGTCGTAAATTACACTGGTATCTACCCATTGTTCGATAAAAGTTGGTAAAGTGAAGAAAAGCTGCCAATACATGGTCCAGAAGCCCACAATAATCAATAAAAATATTACAAATTTAAAATCTTTTACAACTTTAAAAATATTCCGGAATACTGTGAAAATAACCTTGATTAAGGGTTCAGTATTTTTTTTACGTTCAGGTTCTTTGTAGAAAATAAGTAAAATAAGGTTAATCAATATAATACCCGACGACATAATAAATACATAATTCCAGTTATGCATTCTTAGTTTTGATGCAAATATGGGCCCAACAAAAGCACCTATATTGACAATCATATAAAAAATACCAAAGCCAACTGAAGAATTACTTTCGTTGGTATTTCGAGCAATGGTAGCTGATATGACGGGTTTAAACAATGCAGCTCCAATGGCTACAAACAAAAAAACAATAAAAACGGAGGAATAACTTTCAACCCTACCCATCAGGAAATAACCTGAAGAGAGTATGATATAAGCTACAAACAATACCTTTTTATAACCAAATTTGTCCGCAATTGATCCTGTAATTATGGGTAAAAAATATAAAACAAAGGTGACAGTACCCATCAGATGACCTTTCTGGATTTGAGTAAAACCTAAGGCTCCGGTGTCTTTAGACCCTGTTAAATACAAGGCCAATACTGCAAACATTCCGTAATAGGCCCAACGTTCAAAGAGCTCCATGGCGTTGGCCATCCAATAGTTTCGTGAAAATGTTTTAAATACCTTAGTGATGTTCATTGCTTGTTTATAGTTAGTTGTTGGTTATTAGGTTGTTAAGTTAAATGCAAATTCTTAATTCCTAATTTCCATTTACTAAATCCCTACTCCCTATTTCATCGTATGCTTTTTGATAAAGTTTATAATAATGATAAGCAAAAGTAAAATTATTTTCGGTATAATAAGAAAAAGACAAGTCTTTATAATTTTTTGCTATTTCTGAAAATGCTTCTATTTCCTGAGCAATTTTAAGACTTTGATTGAAATATGCCCTGGCTTTTTGGGCTTCACCTTTCTTAAGGACATTGCTGCCAATTAAATTCAACGAGATAGCAATGTTTCTCTCATCACCTAGTTCTTCTGCAATTTTCAATGCCTGATGATAGAGTTCGTTTTCTTTTTTATAATTATACAATTCGTGGAAAAACTGACCAAAATTAAACAAGGTAATCAGTAATCCTGTTTTGTCGTTTAGTTCGTCTCGAATAGCCATTGCATGAGTAAGATAAGTATAAGCCAATTTATAGTTTTTGGTCTCCAAAAATATTTTGCCAATATTATTCAGGCTTCTGCCCTGATTGTGCAAGTCGTTGAAGTAGCTTGAAATTGAATAAGACTGAATATGATAGCTGAGTGCATTCTGATATTCTTCAAGACATTCGTATACACTGCCAATATTGTTCAAGGCATAAAGCATTCCAATAGTATCGTATCTTAGTCGGTCCAGTTTTAGAGAAGTCTCAAAACATTGCAATGCTGATTTGTAAAAGCCTCTGTAATAATGAAGCATACCCATATTGTTTTGAACACTTGAAATGTTTTCTTTGTTGTGATTCTCTAGCGCAATCTTTAATGCTTTATTATAGTAAAAAATTGCAGTATCGTAATCACTCTTTTCCTGATAAAGATATCCTAGGTTGTTGAAACAGTTAAAAATACCATCATCATTTTTAATCACTTCATAAATCTGAAGCGATTGACGGTAATTTCTTTCAGCCAGAGCGTATTCACCATTAAAGAAAAGAAGGATGCCTATATTGCGCAAAGCCAATGCCTTTCCATTTTGATACTTTATGCTTTCTGCCAATTTTAGAGCTTGTTGGGCATAAGACATTGATTTTTTCCTTTCGTTGTTTCTGTATAAAGCAGATAATTTATTCAGTTTGTCAGTTTTGTTTTTAGTGTACAAGGGTTGAGCCTGTATTTGTATAAAAAATCCTATAACAAAAAACACTAAAATGCTTTTGGAAATAAGAATGTTAATGGTTTTGGTTTTTTTTATCATCTAATTTACGGTTAAATAAGGTGAAACTCTGTTGTAAAAATCGTCATAAATCAGGTTGGCTTTCTTGATATCGATCACCGATTGATAATCACCGTTTTTGCTGCGATACATTACGATGGATTTGGCTAAATAATAATCAAAATACGGATGTTTTTTCAGATCCTGTATACTAGCCTTGTTGATATTTATTTTCAGAATATGATCAGTATTGATGGTGAATGAAGCTTTTATCTGTTCATACCTGACACTGTCCATCCCAAAAACTTCGAGCAATTGTTCTTTTTTTACAAAGCCACCCAATCTCTCCCTGTAGTTGGCAATTCTACGGGCAAAAGAAGGACCTATTCCTTTTACTTCCTGCAAATCGTTGGTGTCGGCAGCATTGATTTCTACAATAAACAAAGGCTTTGCTTTGATTTCGTATTTGAGAGGTTCATGGTTTTTATTTTCCTTTTCGGGTATCTGGATATAGGACTCAAGTAAGTTGTATTCTTCTGTGCTTATACAATACATTTTTTTGAAATCTTCTTTTTTATAAAATTTTCCACCTTTAGTGCGATAATTCAATATAACTTTAATTTGTTTTTCCGATAGACCTAATTGTTTCCATTGTTCGGCTTGCATTTCGTTGGGGTTAAATGGGAAAGGTTTTAGTTTCAATTCAGCAAAGGATCTGTCGCTGTTGTTGTAGTCGAAGCTTTCGTTTTTCTTTTTAATGTCGTTATCAGAAGTCATTGAATCGCTGTACTTTTCAAATGCAAGGATTTCTTTTTCGAAACTTGAAAAATCTAGCTGCTGGTTTTTGATTAAAAACGGAAAAATCAACACCCTAGCTGTTATCAATAGCATCATTAGGCTCAATAATATAAATATCCCTCTTCTTTCACCTTTGGTAAACGAAAAGTAATATTTTAGCTGTTTAATTATCTTTTTCAAAATAATTATATTTACGATGAATGATATAGGCTGTATTGCATATTATACATACTTATCTGTCTGGCTGTAAGTTCTCTCAACAAATATACTATAAAAATATTGAGAAAGCTATTAAATTTTATTTCTCTTGCATTTCAGGCTTTAGTTATCGTTTAAATTTTTAATAAACCATTAAAAATTATAGCGTTGCTGAAGAAATAATTTTATTGCAGATGTTATAAAAAAAAATAACTTTGTAAAAATTTAATCCTGATAAATATGGAACCAACACAAACTGAACATCCTGATTTTAAGAAATCAATTGGCTTATTTGGTGCCATTGCTATAGTTGCGGGCTCTATGATAGGATCTGGAATTTTTATTGTAAGTGCTGATATTTCACGTACGTTGGGCTCTCCTTTTTATTTGCTACTTACCTGGTTGATTACAGGTTTTATTACCATCATTGCAGCCCTGAGTTATGGTGAATTGGCGGGGATGATGCCCAAAGCCGGCGGACAATATGTTTATTTGAAAGAAGCATTTAATCCCATGATAGGATTTATGTATGGTTGGACATTTTTTCTTGTGATACAAACCGGAACCATAGCTGCTGTTGCTGTTGCTTTTGCTAAATACACCGGCGTCGTGATTCCTTTTTTTAGTGAAGCGAATATATTGTTGGATGTTGGATTCCTAAAAATTTCGGCTGCTCAGGTATTGGCCATCTTCAGTTTGATTGTTCTTACGATGATTAATTTCAGGGGCATCAAAAACGGGAAAATCATACAGATTAGCTTTACCATTACCAAAATTATTGCCATAGCAGGTTTGATTATACTTGGTTTTTTCATTGCTTCACATCAGAATTTCTGGGCTCTCAATTTCAATGATATGTGGACGGTAAAAACAACAATTGTAGAAAACAGTAAAATCATTTCTATCCAAGAGATCAGCGGGATTGCCATCTTAACTGCTATCGGCGTTGCCATGGTGGGCACTGTTTTTTCGAGTGATGCATGGAACAATGTAACTTTTATTGCCGGTGAAATCAAAAATCCTAAAAGGAATATTCCGCTCAGCTTATTTTGGGGCGTATTGATTGTTACTATCATATATATAATGGCCAATCTGGTTTATGTGAGCATATTGCCTTTGCAGGGAAGTCCAGAAGCTTCGGATGTAATTGGGCGGGGAATACAGTTTGCCTCTTCCGATCGCGTGGGCGTGGCAGCAGCTAGCCGAATATTCGGGAGTTCAGCCGCATTTGTGATGGCTATACTGATTATGATATCCACTTTTGGCTGCAACAATGGTCTAATATTATCCGGTGCCAGGGTTTATTATGCCATGGCTATTGATGGGTTATTTTTTAAAAAAGTTTCTGGTTTAAATAAATATGCAGTTCCCGGTTTTGCCCTTATCATTCAGTGTATTTGGGCAAGTTTGCTTTGTTTATCAGGAAAATACAACGATCTGCTCGATTATGTGGTATTTGCTGTTTTACTCTTCTATATTCTGACGATACTCGGCCTTTTTATACTGCGAAAAAAGAAGCCAGATGCAGAAAGGCCTTACAAAGCATTTGGCTATCCTGTTTTACCTGCCCTCTATATATTGCTGGCATCGGCTCTTTGCATCGATTTGCTGATTTACAAACCTAATTATACCTGGCCTGGCATTATTATTGTCCTTCTCGGAATTCCGGTATATTATCTGATGAAGAAAAAGGAAATCAATAATTAAAAATACTAAGGAATTTATTGGTATATTTTTAAAGGCTATAGGTGTTTGAATTTTAGGCTTTTAGTTAAAAATATTTTATTTAGTAAGCCTATCACTATTTTAACTTTTCCTGTAATCTGCTTTCATTATGTAATTTGGAAGCTATAGTTATTTCTGTTAATTGACTTTTTAAAAAAAAATAATTAGAAAATTTTAATTTTTTTTATTGAATTCGTCTGGAATTATATAATTTTGTATAATTATAAAGCGCAAACTATAATAACTTAGAAATTATGGAAAACACTACAGACAAAATTAACAGTTTCTTTAGGTTTGAAGATTTGAGAATTTATCACAAAGCGATTGATTTTGTTGACTGGGTTCAACAAACAACGAGTTTTTTTCCTGAAGATGCAAAACTAACAATTGGAGTACCCATGTCAAAAGCAGCTCAGGCCATTGTAATCAATATTGCAGAAGGTTCAGCCCGCAACAAAAGTCAGTTTGTGTATTACTTAAAGATGGCTAAAAGTGCAATCAGAGAATGTATCGTTTATATCACCATTGCGAAAACGCTACATTATATTTCTGAAGAAACGGAAGAAGAAGGCAGGCGTCAATTAATGGAACTTACCAAAATGACCGGAGCTTTGATTGCTTCTTTACAAAAAGCTCAATTGGCGAGCGGACAAATAGACGAGAAATCTCATGATGATATTGAATTTGAAGATTAATCCTAATTTGTTTCCTAATTTGAATTTTATTCATAAATTAAATCATTAATATTTTTATTAAGTAGTATTATTATGGCTATACTTAAAGCATTTAAAGGATTACGTCCACCCCATGCTATTGCACAGGCTCTTGCTTCCCGACCTTACGATGTTCTGAATTCGATGGAAGCACGTGTTGAAGCAAATGGCAACGATTATTCATTGCTTCATATCATTAAACCTGAAATTGATTTACCATTGGGTTTAGACGAACACGATGTATCTGTGTATGAAAAAGCAAAAGAAAATTTCCTGAAATTTCAAAACAATCATTGGTTGGTTAAAGAGGAAAAGGAAAAACTATACATCTACGCTCAAACCATGGATGGTCGCACCCAATATGGTATTGTTGGTTGTGCAGCTGTTGAAGATTATTTGAAAGGCATTATCAAAAAACATGAATTAACCCGCAAAGATAAAGAAGAAGATCGCATGAAACATGTTCGCACAACCAATGCCAATATGGAACCTGTTTTTTTTACCTATCCTGCTGTGAAAGAAATTGATGAAATTGTTGAGGCTATTGTGAAAGCGCAGCAACCAACTTACGATTTTATTTCAGATGATGGTTTCGGACATCATTTCTGGGTCATCAACGAGGATGCAACCACTGAAAAAATCATTGAATTGTTCAGAACAAAAGTTCCATTTACATACGTAGCTGATGGACATCACCGTACTGCAGCTGCAGCTTTGGTTGGCAATGAAAAGAAAAGTTTGAACCCTCATCACAATGGGACCGAAGAATACAATTTTTTCCTTGCAGTTCATTTTCCGGATAATCAATTGAAAATCATTGATTACAATCGCGTGGTGAAAGATATGAATGGTTTATCTTCCGCTGAGTTGCTCGAATTGTTGAATAAAACTTTTAACGTAAAAGAAGAAGGCAGCGAAATTTTCAAACCTACAAAATTACACGAGTTTAGCATGTACCTGGATGGAAAATGGTATTCATTGGTCGCAAAACCTGGATTTTACAACGATACTGACCCGATTGGAGTTTTGGATGTAACCATTTTATCGAATTTAATTTTAGACCCTATTTTGGGGATTAAAGATTTACGAACTGACAAGCGTATCGATTTTGTTGGAGGTATCAGAGGTTTGGGCGAGTTGAAACGTAGGGTAGATTCGGGTGAGATGAAACTTGCCTTTGCCTTGTATGCAGTTTCTCTGAAACAATTGATTGATATTGCCGACACCGGTAACATTATGCCTCCAAAAACGACCTGGTTCGAACCTAAATTACGCAGTGGTTTGATTGTACACGAATTGGCTTAATGAGTTGTAAAGTTCATAAAGTTTATAAAGTCTTTAAAGGGATAGGGTTTGTTTTCAATGAATTATCCTTTAATTCTTTTGAAAAATCCGATTAAACCTACTAAACAGTGTATTAAAAAAGCTCTTACAAACCTGGTGTTGTAAGAGCTTTTTTAATTTAATTGGCAGCTAAGATTTACCCTCACATTTTGCCAAATCACCAAATCATCACAACACTCTTACTCTTTCTCTAACATATTCACTTTAATAACTTTATTCACTTTAATAACTTTATTCACTTTAATAACTTTACTAACTTTATGAACTTTACAAATTTTCCGAACTAAAATGCTTACTTTTGCCGCTCAAAAAAATAGCATGATTTCAGTAGACGGGCTTACAGTAGAATTTGGAAATACTACACTTTTTAAAGATATATCCTTTGCCATCAATGAGAAAGATCGTATCGCACTGATGGGAAAAAACGGAGCCGGAAAATCTACCTTGCTCAAAATTCTAGCCGGCGTTAAAACAGCCAGCAGAGGCAATATTTCTGTTCCCAAAGACGCCATTGTTGCTTATCTGCCACAACACCTAATGACTGAAGATAATAGAACTGTATTCGAGGAAGCGGCTCAGGCATTTGCCCAAATCAATGAAATGGAAAGCAGGATAGAGGCCCTCAATTTTCAATTGTCTAGCCGAACCGATTACGAGTCTGCCGATTATTATGAAATCATTGAAGAGGTTTCAGCCTTAAGCGAAAAATTTTATAGCATAGAAGACATCAATTACGATGCTGAAATTGAAAAAATATTATTGGGTTTGGGTTTTATGCGTGAAGATTTTTCGCGTCCAACCAGTGAATTCAGTGGAGGATGGCGGATGCGAATCGAACTGGCCAAAATACTGCTGCAAAAACCCGATCTGATACTTTTGGATGAACCTACCAATCATATGGATATTGAATCCATTCAATGGTTGGAAGAATTTTTGATTAACAATGCCAAAGCAGTGATTGTGATTTCTCACGACCGTGCTTTTATTGATAATATCACTACCCGCACCATCGAAATTACCATGGGTAAGATTTACGATTACAAAGTAAACTATTCAAAATACCTAGAATTGCGGTTGGAAAGACGCGAACAACAGCAAAAACAATTCAGCGAACAACAAAAATTTATTGCTGAAAACCAGCTTTTTATCGATCGTTTCAAAGGGACTTACTCTAAGACCAATCAGGTGCAATCGAGGGTAAAAATGCTTGAAAAATTACCCATCGTTACCATAGACGAAGAAGACAATTCAGCTCTTAGACTCAAATTTCCTCCTTCACCCCGTTCAGGAAATTATCCCCTCATCATTGAAAATTTATCCAAGAAATATGAGGAACATGTCGTCTTTAAAAATGCCGACCTTACCCTCGAAAGAGCTCAAAGAGTTGCCTTTGTTGGTAAAAACGGAGAAGGAAAATCTACATTGGTGAAAGCAATAATGGGTGAAATAGATTATAATGGTAAACTCAATTTAGGCCACAATACCATGATAGGCTATTTTGCTCAGAACCAGGCTTCGTTGCTCGATGAAAATATCAGCGTTTTTCAAACCATAGATGATGTGGCCAAAGGGGATATCCGCAATAAAATCAGAGATTTATTGGGTGCCTTTATGTTTGGAGGTGATGATATCAACAAAAAAGTAAAAGTATTGTCGGGTGGAGAACGTACCCGTCTGGCCATGATCAAACTATTATTGGAACCGGTCAACCTATTGATATTGGATGAGCCTACCAATCACTTGGACATCCGAACCAAAGAAATTCTCAAAAATGCATTGAAGGATTTTGATGGCACACTGATATTGGTTTCTCACGACCGCGATTTTCTGGATGGTTTGGTCGAAAAAGTTTTTGAGTTTGGCAATAAAACCATCAAAGAACATATGGGTGATATTCAGAGCTTTCTGGAGAAAAAGAAAATCGACAATCTGAAAGAAATTGAACGGAAAATTGCAGTTTAAGGCAGTTGATTTCATTAAACCAGGCTTGTAAGTTATGTAATCATAAACATTACTGCTGCATAAACGTTAAATGTAAAAACTTTATAAACTGAATAAAATGAAAACTATTAAAATCTCCATACAGGGAATGACTTGTTCTCACTGTGAAAAAAGAGTAAGTACTTCTATCAATAATGTTAATGGCGTTCAGCTTGAGAAAATTGATCTGCAGGCCGCTGAAGTTAGTTTACAAAACCTTCTACAGGAAGAGGAAGTTATAACTGCAATAAAAGCTGTAGGATATTCAGTTAAGGATATTCAGCAGATTTGATTATTGAATTTTAAATTAAATCTAGCTGATAAATTGTTTACAGTTATTCAGAATATATTAGTTAGACTGAGCTTAATAAAAATAAAATACAGTATGAAGAATCTGATTAAATTCTTAGTAATTATTTTGATCATACTTAACGCACAGACTACTCGCTCTCAATCGGGAATTCTTTTGTCAGAAAGCGGTTTGTCAACAGCGCTGGAAAAAGCAAAAGCAGAGAAAAAGTCTGTTTTTTTAATGTGCTATATGAGTTGGTGTCCTCATTGTAAAAAAATGATGACTAAAGTTTTTAAAGATACTGCTGTTGCTGATTTCTACAACCGGAATTTTATTTGCGTAGCTCAGGATATGGGGAAAGGTGATGGAATTAATTTATTAAAAAGTCTAAAAATTAATTCATTTCCGACATTTGTTTTTTATGACAGCAATGCAGAATGTATATATCGGATAGCAGGCGAACTTACTGCCAATGAATTTGTGCAACAAGGGAAAAATGCCTTGAATCCCCAAAAACAATTGCCTTATTTGAAAAAACAATTTGACACAGATACAAGTAATGCCGACAAATGTTTAAGTTATTTAACAACACTTAAAAAGGCTCAATTGGATTTTTCTGGGGTTGTATCTCGCTATTTTTCAACTCAAACTGAAGGACAATTATTAACTGAAAAAAACTGGAGAATTATTGCCAATGGTACAACTGATATCAATTCTAGGGAATTTCAATTTGTATTGCATCATCAGAAAGAATATTCATCCATTGCTTCACCTGAAAGGGTTAGTAGAAAGATTTTTTATCTTGTTAAAGAAATTCTAAACCCTTTGGTAGAATCTAAAGATAGCCTCAATTATTTTAATTGTAGAAAATCAGTTACAGCAATACATCTTTTTAGTATTGATTCTTTGGTGTTTACATTAGATTTAAAACTCTACGATTTGCTCAATAATTGGAAAGCATATCAAGAAACCACTTTGCAATCAACTTCAACCTATGTCTGGAATGATTATATGCAATTGGCTACCATTGCTACTAATTATCTGAAAAATATAAACGATACAAACGCTTTAACACAAGCTGTTCGATGGACCCAACGTGCTTTGGTTTTAAATGAAGATTACAACTCCTGCCTTTTAGGCTCAAGACTTTATCAAAAAGCAAGTCGAATATCGGATGCTATTCAGATGGCTCAGCAAGGAAAGAAAATTGCTATAAAATACGGCTGGGATGCAACGGAAGTGGATTCTTTATTGATTGATTTGCAGCGAATTAAAAAATAAAATTAATAATCTCCAATCATGGAGTTTATTTACTAATAACATTTTAAAAAGGTATTTGCTGAAACGATTCGTAGTAATATAAATCAATTAAAAAAATGGAAGAGATTGTAAAACCTGTTAGCATCAATGAAAGGATAAGCAGTATCGATATTTTGAGAGGCTTTGCTTTATTGGGAATTATTGTTGTGAATGTGTTGGGATTTAATGCTTCTTTCTTTGATTTTGGGGGTTTTTATTCACATTTACCGGATGCATTTCAAGTTAAATTTTATACGATCTTCATTAGTTTAACTGCAGATAAATTCATTTTTCTTTTTGGCTTTCTATTTGGCTATGGCATTTATCTTCAGTATCAGAAATTTGAAAATCTCAGTAAAGACTTTGTCGGCTTTTTTAGCAGAAGGATGTTGGTCTTGGCTTTTTTTGGTATTTTACATATTTTATTTCTATGGGCTGGAGATATCTTGTTTTTATATTCAATTGCAGGCTTGCTAATGCTGGTGTTTTATAAGCTATCTTATCGCTGGCTTATTCCTATTGCTGTCTTCTTTTATTTTTTCATTGGAATATGGCTGACCATAAGCTTTTGGATTCCCCTTCCCGAAGCGATGTCCTCTACTTGTACCCTATGTCTGGAAAAGGCAAAAATAATCTATGCTACTGGCAACTATAAGGATTGTTTCATTTTGCGTTTACACGAATATTTTGCATTCCGTAATATCAATGTTTTTTATTATTTGCCCAAAATAATCGGGATTACTTTATTTGGTTTTATCGCTGCCAGAATGCAACTGCATCAGAAGGTAAAAGCAAATCCTTTGAAATGGAGTATTGTATTAGTTTTTGTAGCTGCATTGGCTGTGTTTTCTTACTTTAACTATGATAAAATAGTTGATTCCAAAAGCCCATTTGCTAATGCAGTCTATATGACTTCCTATGAATTTATGAATATTTTTGTAGCCTGCAGCTATCTGTTATTCATTATAATAATTGCTTCCAATACGTATATGGCAAAATTCTTAAGACCTATTGCTTTGATGGGGCGTATGTCACTGACCAATTATATCTTGCAGTCGTTGATGCTTTCGGTTATTTTTTATGGATGGGGCTATGGATTTTTCGGGCAAACAAAGCTTACTTCGTTATTAGTAATTGCAATAAGTGTTTACGTTTTTCAGGTAATTGTAAATCTTATTTGGTTTAAATATAATAAGCAAGGACCCTTAGAGAAATTATGGAGAAAGTTATCATATAGGAATAGTTAATTGTGTTTTATGTCTTCATTTTGTGTTCCTTTAATTTCAAACTTAAATGTAAAACCAATAAACGGCCAATATTTACATGCTGTAGTTCTTGTATATTTTACCCATTGTTTTGACTGCCATTTAACTTAGATTTGAAATCCAAACCTCAAATAAATAGAATGAATTGAGTAAAAGAAAAATTGAATTATTAGCACCTGGAGGTGATGTGGATGCTATCAAGGCTGCTATACTGGCTGGTGCTGATGCGGTCTATTGTGGTCTGGACAGATTTAATGCCAGAAACAAGGCTGCTAATATAGGTTTTGAAGATTTACAAGGTGTATTGAGATTAGCTCATAAAAATGACTGTCAGGTTTTCTTAACATTGAATATCATTATCACAGAAAATGAAATCCCTGCCCTCATCACTTTGCTCAATAAATTAATGAATACCAAAATCGATGGCATCATTGTTCAGGATTTAGGATTGCTTTATTTACTGAATACCTATTTTAAAGGATTTAATATTCATGCATCTACTCAATTGACAACTCACAATGAAGGGCAAGTCCTGTTTTTAAGCAAACTAAATGTCAGTCAGGTGAATTTGTCCAGAGAGTTGAACCTTAAAGAAATTAAAACCCTCACCAATATCTCTCATAAAAACAACATACGCACGGAAGTCTTTGTTCATGGATCCAACTGTATTTCATTTTCTGGTATTTGTTATATGAGTTCAGTTGATGGAGGTAAGTCGGGGAATAGGGGCCGGTGCAGTCAGCCCTGCAGAGAGCGTTATCATTCGACTGATGTTGGAAAAGAATATCCCTTGAATTTGAAAGACAATTCAGCTTTTACTGACCTTGAGGAACTGTATAATACCGGAGTTGATTCCCTTAAGATTGAAGGTAGAATTAAACAATTTGATTATGTACACACAGTGGTCGATACTTGGAAGAAACAATTGCTGCGCTTGAATAACCATGAACAGCTCAGTAATGACAAAGCTAAATTCTATCAGGTATTTAACCGGGACTTTTCAAATTCTTTTTTGAGGGGCGTCATCCATAAAGATATGTACAGTTCACATCCTCGTGACCATTCTATTCAGCATCTTGTTGAAATAAATCCTGATGTTACGGATGTTGAGATGGAAGCCATAAAGCTCGCTTGGTATGCTGAAAAAGATGATTTCAAAGCAAGACTTGAAAATGAACTCAAACAACTTAGTACTGAAAAACTTCCACTTGAAATTCATATTTCAGGGGAAAGTGGAAAGCCATTACAAGTCTTAGTAAAAACAGCCGATACATCATTTATAGTTTTTTCAAATATCAATCTTAGCAAGCTTGGTACTGAACCTTTAAATGATGCAATGCTTTTAAAAAAGCTGAAAGCCATCAATGATACGGAATATTACATTGAAAAACTGGATACTGAACTACTTCAAGCTGAGGTATATCTTCCTTTTAATGAGCTTACTTCCGTTAAAAATAGGCTTTTATTCCTATTAAATGATTCAAAAGATTATATTGAACCCATCGCTATTCCTGTCTTAAACAAGCAAAATCATTTAAAAATTCAGCCCGAGCTAGCAGTTTTTATTTCTTCGCCTGAAGATGCTTACCTTAGTATTACCACAGATGCAATTATTTATTTTCAACTTCCTGATGGATTTAAAAAAGAAGTGTCTTCAATGACAGCACTTTTTAAAAAATACGAAAAATTGATTCCCTGTTTTCCTTCTGTATTAATAGGTGACGATTTTATAGCTGCTGTGGAATTTATTGAGGAGATACATCCCAAACTGATTGTTAGTAATAATACCGGTATTGCTATTGAAGCCTTCAGTAAAGGCATAGAATGGATAGCAGGCCCTTATCTGAATATTACAAACTCCTATAGCCTGATTTGTTTAAAAGAAAATTTCAACTGTAGCGGTGCTTATGTTTCCAATGAATTGAGCAAAATACAATTGCAATATTTGAAATCACCTAAGGATTTTAAGCTTTATTACAGCATCTTTCACCCCATTGTGCTGATGACGAGCCGTCAATGCTTGTTTCATCAGGTTACAGGATGTGAAAAAGACAGCATGGATGAAGAATGTATTCAATTCTGTGAAAAAACTGCAACTATTCGCACTGTAAAAAATCAAATTCAATTTATAGAAAAAACGCCTGGCAGGAATCACCGTATTTTTTATGAGACTCATTTTCTTAATACAGAAATTGTAAAAGAGCTGCCAGATTTATTTTCAGGTTTTTCTGTCGATTTGAGTGATATTAAAACTACAACTAATCTGAAAGAAAATCATACAGCCCTCATTCATCTTTTTGAAAATTTGCTGATAGGAAAACCCAATGCCGAAACAGAACTTACCCAAAACATATATCCAACAAGCAGCGACCAATTTACAAAAGGGATATAAATTGCAAATCATACGTAATGCTATGGTTGTCAGTGAAAAGAATTTATTGATCTTAAAAGGAATAAGTAAAATAAATTCTTATTTTTTTGATTTGTAGGTTGAAATAGTTGTAATTTATTGTACTTTTGTGATAATGATTTGATATTGGAATTCTTGCTTCTAAACTTGATGCTTCAAGAAATTAATTAAGTTGTTGTTGAATTACAATTTTAAGTCATCTATCATCATAATTCTGAGAATCTTAGTTGAACATTATTTAAATAACCTATTAAAATAATTTAACATGATAAGTATTCAGAAATCCGCTCTGCAGTTCAGGAGACTTATTGGATTTATTTCACTATTTCTCCTTTTATCAGTCGCTTGTAAAAAGGAAAAGACTGAAAATATCCCAAAAGTTTTAACCGTAAGTGTTACTGAGATTACATCGAACACTGCAAAAGTGAGTATAAAGGTAACAGCTGATGGTGGTGCTACTGTTACTGGAACTGGAGTATGTTGGGGGATTTCACTCAATCCGGATCTTACAAATAATGTTTCCAATGTTGGAGGTGGGCTGGGAGATTTTATTGCAATACTAAACACACTTCAACTGAATACGATCTACCATGTAAGAGCTTTTGCAACCAACAATGCAGGTACAGCTTATGGTGCTGACCTGAGCTTTACAACTCAGTATCAATAAAACCATTGATGTTGCATGAATAGAATAAGCTAAGTTGATTTAAAAATTACTTCTTGCCTTTTCCACCGAAACCGGAAAAATTAATACCTAATAAGACTTCATGCATCATCGTTTTATCATCCGGTAGATATGTAAAGCGATAGCCCAAAGAGATGGGAGCTAGAAATCGCAAGAGGTGCATTTCACTATTGATTGCTGCACCCATCGATTGCATCTGCGTAGAACTTCCTTTGAAGGATGCTCTGGCTAGACCATAAAATACATCCATATCCAGTCGTTTAAGGTAGATCAGACTGCCTAAACTAAAATCGGGGTACAATAAAGGATAATAATAGTTGATGGATGCTGAATACAAAAGCGAACTGTAAACAGCAGTATTACCCAATGGATAATTGATGATATCGGAGAAAGTATATCGGTAGCTGCCTGCATTTCTCTGTTGTATTCCACTGTAGAAAATAAATCCATGATGCTTTATAAGAGAAGGGAAATAAAGATAAGTTTCAGCACTGGCGATATTTCCATAATTAGAGATACCAAAAGGCGAATGACGATAATTCAATTCAAGGCTTTGTCCCCATTTGGGATAAAGGTCTCGTTCACAGGTTTTTAATAAATGGTAGCTGTATATTCGGTAATCAATCGTATTGATATTGCCTTTTGTAAAAAAAACAGGGGTAGATGCATCATGCGAAATATTGATTAGAGTGGTGTTTACTGAAGGCTGTATTTTTGTATAATACTTTCCTGTAGGAAATTGTAAGGGTAAACTTAAACCTAATTTTATATTGGTTTCTCCAAAAGTAAAAGCTTCACTACTTTTATCCTGTTTAATCAAAGTTCCATTGCTCTTTCGATAATCGATGCTCGCATCAATCACAGGATAAAGTCCTTTATAGGTATAATTGAAATAATATTTTCCTGTTTTTTCGGCATTGATATATTCATAACCTGTAGTAATAAATGAAGTACTTAAAAGATTGTGCGACATCAAAGATATTCCAGGTGCTGCGTTTTGGTTATTGGCATCAATTGATAAGGGAGCCCAACTATGGAAATTAAGCAAATGTGCAATTTTATTGTAATTTTTAACTTTATATTGTTTTGCATTACTAGCATTGAAATCTATCACACCTTTTTCCTGTTTGGCAAGTAGCTCAGGCAAATTAAAATTATCATCTAATTTGATTTTCAATGGTTTCCATAATTCAGGCTGGATGGCAATACTAACGATATCGTAACCATCAGCTGTATAATTTGCATAAGCCAGTCGTTTTCCATCGTAAGATACGCATGGGTCGGTGGCTCCGTATTTTGAAGCGGTTAGACTGTAAATCTGATTCGTTAGTGTATCAATAGCATAAATATTATCTACACCCCCATAAGTGTCATTATAAATAATGTAATTTTCGAAATAAGCAGGACCACTTATTTCGCAGTGAGAAAAGGAAGTTTTAAAATGAATTTTCCCAATATCCTGATGGTATTCAGCCATCGCTCTTCCATTGGATAAAGTAGCAGTCATGATTATTGTTCGATCGTCATCACTCCAGCTGGGTGTCGTTAAAAATGCGTTTTCTGGAGAAGCTATTTTGGTAAGGACTTTTCCGGTATTGGCATCCAGCACAACTAAAAAATTGTTGTTCTGAAAATCTACTTCAACAGCCACTATTTTGCTGGCATCATGCGAAATACAAGGTGCAAAATACCTGGTTTTATGGGTAAATGAGGTGTATTTCTTTGTTACAATATTAAAGGTTTTTATAACAGCATAGCTTTGAAGATCCCAGCGCAATCCAGGATGTTGTTCTGCCCAGACAATCATATTCATCGAAAATGAGAGTGTTTGCTGAAAATCATTTCCTTGTGTAAATATTCTACTTTCTTTGCCATCTTTGTCAATTTTAACAAAACGGCTGATATCGTCCATGCCATATTTCAAGGCTATAAATTCGCTGTCGTTGATATAATTTGGGAATCTGTAATTTGTATACAGCTTGTTTTTTCTGATAATATGGTTTTGAAATAAATTTACAGCAGTTTGTTGAATTTGATTGGCCCATATACTGTCAAAAAACGATAGGCATTCCTTATACATACCCATCGTAGTTTTACCGCTGGCTTTTTTAAGGCCTTGTGCAAAAGGAACCATGAGGTATGGATTTCTTGCAACATTTTTAAGTGTTTTATCCCAAACGTCGGCACCATACTTATACCTTGAATATGCGACTAAATGATAACCCAGGGTATAAGGGTCGGGTGTATAATCTTTGTAAGAACCAAAAATTGCTTTGTTGTAATTAAAGCTTCCTTTTTCAATCAATTGGGCTTTTAAATCAACATTAAATCCGGGTAAGCGACCTCTGCCTGATTTTGTCAAGGCGGTTTCCATTACAACAGCATCACCTTCCAGAAACCAGCGGGGTAAGTATACACCAGCTACTGATCCCGTGGCCAGCTCACCGAAAGGAATACGTAAAATATTGGTAAATCCTCTGTTCATCTGACTTACCTGAATGGCATGTCTGTATTCGTGTATGGCCAGTTGCTCGAGCCAAGCCTGAGCATACATATCCTGTGGTGGACAGGTATACCACTCACTCCTTTTGGGAGCCCAGGTCACAAAACCATTGGATTCAACCGTTCGGTTATGTAAGAGGATAGGCATTCTAACAGGTTTGCGACTTAGCGTTACAGTGTTGTAATCATAAGCAAATTCTAAATAATTGGCTATATAATTCGCTTGAGTTGTAAAATCACAAGGAAAAATCAATTGAAAATGAGGTGTGTTGATTTGCTGCCATTTGAGACTTGCAGGATCCTGGCCGGCATCATAAAACTGAGCATTGGCATTTATTTGAATTAACAGAAAAAATAAGATGTATAAAAGTTTCTTTTCCATCAAATTCAAATTTTGGATTGAATCAAATCAATAACATTTTGGATGAATGAGGAAATCAATTCAGAATGAATAGATTATCTATTTTTAAGAATCAATAAATTAATAACAATTAACTATATTCCCGATGCCAACACATCAATCAAATGTATGCATTTAATGGGTAATTTTTGTTTTTTAATATAAGCATCCTGATGCATCAGGCAGGATGCATCGGTAGAAACTATATATTCGGCACCGGTTTCCATCGCGTTGAGTACTTTTTGTTGGGCCATAGCAGTAGAAATAGGTTCGTGTTTAATCGAAAATGTACCACCAAACCCACAACAAACCTCAGTATCTTTCATTTCAATCAATTCCAAGCCTTTCACTTGTTGCAGCAATAATCGAGGTTCATCCTTGATGCCATATTCTCTGAGAGCAGCACATGAATCATGATAGGTAACTTTATGGTTGAAAGTTGCACCCACATTGGTTACTCTCAATACATTTACAACAAAATCACTAAATTCAAAAATGTTCTTTTGTAACCTTCTGAATTCTAAATGATAGGCTGTATTGTGAAATAATTTGCCATAATAGTTTTTAACAAAACCAATACAAGAAGCAGAACCACCAACAATATAACGATCGTTCGGGAAATCAGTCAGAAATTTTTCACCCATTGCACGAGCTTCATCCCAAAAACCACTGTTAAAAGCCATTTGACCACAACAAGTCTGGTTAGAATTATAGTGTATTTCCTGACCTAGTTTTTCTAGAATTTTTACCATATTAAAAGCAGTTTCTGGGAAAACCTGGTCAACAAAGCAAGGGACAAAAATATCTATTTGGTTAGTCATAAATGGATTGTAAAAGATAATATTAAGTAAGCAAAAGTAAAGAAAAATAGTTTATAAAAACAGATTAATGCAATTGTTTTAAAAATTACAGTTGTTCAGTCTGCTTAAAACAAATACCCTAATGAGCAATTAACACCCCATAAATAGTGCCCCCAGAGACGATTTCCAATTCTGCCTTTGATAAATTCCTCAGGATTATTATTGAAATCGGCATTTCCTGTTACATTTTCAGCAAATATTACTCCTAATTGGAAGTTAAAATCTAAACTCAAATGATTAAAAAATATTTGTTTAACACCTGATTTCAAATTTAAACCAAGATGAATGGTCGAAATTTCTGTATTTGAGAAGTTTGCATAATTGTTGCCACCATTTGAATTAATGTTAATGGCAGCTGTATCTACTTCCGCTTTACTGAAAATAACATCAAAGCCAAAGGAAGTATAAGCTCCCAAAGGGGCAAGGTGTGAGGCTTGGTACATAATATAATCTCCACCTATCGTTTTACAAGACATCTTTAACAAAGGAGCACTTTCGTAATCAGAATATCCATAAGTTTTGTAAAAGGTTTCAAAACTCCCAACATGAAATGCTAGAGATTTATTGCGCGAAATAACGCGTTCGTATTCCAGTGAAAACCTATCGTTAAAGCTAAAGTAGCCAGATTTTCCATTTACATTAGGCATCACAAAAGAGCTTTTCATAAAAAGGGCTAATTTAATAACATTTCTGCTGCCCATATAACCAGAAACTTGAGCTTGGCTGCTTAACGCAAAAAATAAAAGGAGAAGTATACAGCCCGAGATGAATCTATTCTTCATAATTTCAATTTTCTTATTTGGTTTTCATTTGGTTAAAGGTATCGTATATTCTGGAATTCAGATAGGCGTTGTTGTCTGACATTTCTATAACAGCAGAATTGATAAATTCAGTACTGCCAGTTTCCATATTGATAAGCTTATCATAATAAATCGTATGGAATGCAGGTTTGATAAAATATTGCAAGGTAATTGGCCACATCACTGGGCTTATTGCACCATACAGCAACATCGAGAATGTCCGGTTGTCGATACCTGATGTTTTTGCAGAAATCACACCGGTAATATTCAGGAATTTGGTCTGGTATTCATCGATGATGGGTTTTATTTCTTCTGAAAGGAAAAGTACTTTTTCGCAGTTTAATTCCCAATTTGAAAACTCATCAGTCCAATCGTTCAACAATAGATGATCGTTGTAGAGTGCTGTTCCAAATTCTTTGAATTCAGAAGGGAGTACTGTTTTCATCGATAAACCTGTTCTCTTTGCATTTTTCTTAAGCAATTCAATAAAATTAAGTTGACTACTTTCGGTGTCGAAAAATTTTAATTTTTGTGCTTTTCTATAATCAATTTTCATGTAAAAAGGGTTGTAAAGCAATATGGTATCAATACCCAATCTGCAACCATATTTTAGTTCTTTTTTGCTATAAGCCAAATCAGATTCATCGTATAATTCCTCATCATCTTCTTCATCGTCAGCGTATTCCTCTTGTTCTTTTTTGCTGAGTTTAGCTATTTCATTTTTTTCCTTCCTTTTAGCATTCTCAAGAATTTCAATAGTTTGTTTGAAATCGTCAGTGAATTTTTTATCATTGAGGATGTTGGCAAAAATATGAATGTAGAAGTCTTCAGTAGTTTGCGTTTTTTTCTTTTTTTCGATGTTTCTAACTTTGGATGATTGTTTCTGAATGCTGTCAGATTTTGATTTTTCGGCAATTAAAGTATCACCTGGTTTAATTAGTTGAGGTGTGTTGATAAAGGTAGATAGTCTGGCTTTATTTTTTGATACCAGTTCTTTGAATAAATCGTCTTTAATATTACTCAAATATTCGTCTTTGGGATATTTCTGATGAGCTTTCCATACATAGCGAAGGGCAATGGCATTCATTTCATTTTTTTTAATATTTTTGAATAAACTAACCACAGCATGGATTTCTCCTTCCACTCTTTTTTCTGAAGGTAAAATATTCCCGATATTATCTCTGTTCTTGTATTTTGTCATCCCATAAAGTGAAGCTGAGATTACCTGGTCGAGAAACAAATTATTTGGATAATCTTTTTTCATTAACCATGCATTGTAAAAAGACATTGCAAAGTTTTGGTCAATGGCATACAATCTCAAACATTCAAAACGAGCCATATCGCGGATCGTTTTAAAATAGGTTTCGCCCTGAGGATTGATTGTTTTGCCTTTATTGTCGGTATTGATCAATCTTTCCTGCATTTGTTCGCGGCGCTTTTTAATGTTAGGATGCGTTGAATTTTCATCATCGTAATCATCACGGGCTCTGATAGGATTGATGCTTTCGGGTATACATTTAGCAGGAAAGCTAAATAAAGAGTCAGTTAAGAATGAAGGATTAAATGATAACTCGTCGAAAGGTAAATAGGCGTATTGAAGCACATCATAAATCTCAAGTGCTTGATTAAGATCATAATTTGTTTTACTGAAATAATCGGTAAAGCCTTTGTCATCAGCTTCGTTTTCCATTTCTCTGGAACGGTAATGTGTTTTGTAAAGTACTTCATTTAAGGATGTATTTTTAAATCCTTTGTTTTCACGACTCACTTTATCTTTTTCGAGGTATAAATCAAGGCTGTGTTTTTTAATATAATGTATCAATTCGTGGGAAATAATAAAAGCTAATTGAGACTCGCTTCCTGCCTGTGCAATTAATCCAAGGTTGACAAATAATATTCCTTTGTCGGTTGCTGAAGCATTAACAGTTGGTGTTTTGAGGATGTATATTCTTATTTCTTTTCTTAATTCAGGTTCGTTGATAAGGATTTTGTCTGTAATTTTCTCGATATAAGTATTTAAAGGGGTATTGTACAATACTTTGCCGCTGAGTAATATTTGATTGATGAAATAATTGCTTTCTTGTAGAAATTTATCTTTAGTTTTGGTTATATGTTTCGTTTGGGTGGATTTGTCTTTAATTAATTCATCTTTTTCATTTTGATAAGCTTGCGTAAATTGGGTACACAAATCCTCAGGTATTTCACCGATAGGTTTTAAAGTTACATAATTGTAAGTAAAGTCAGCGACAGTTGGCTGTTTTTGTGCAAATAAGCTAAAATTAATTAATAATTGCATCAATAAGAAAAGGGGTAAGTTTTTTATCATGCTGGATTTGTTTGACTGATGTTAATATATTTGCAAAACTATTATATTTTTTTAGAATGAACAATTATTTAATCTGATTTGCAATAAATATGCAGCTGTTTTAAAATCAATTTATTATAATATTAAACTTTTATTCACATTATTTAATAAACATTTTGTCATAATCATCCTTTTTTCGTTTATTTTTGTATAAAAATAAAACAAAAATGTTACATCTAAAAGAAGGCGATAAAGCCCCTGATATAAAAGCAGAAGACCAGTTTGGCAATACAATAAGTTTGAAAGAATATCTTGGAAATAAAGTAATTTTGTTTTTTTATCCAAAAGACAATACACCTGGTTGTTCGGCCGAAGCTTGCAACTTACGGGATAATTATCAGGAATTAATAGAAAAAGGATTTAAATTGATCGGAGTCAGCGCGGATGATATAAGCTTACATCAAAGTTTTACTGAAAAATTCAGCCTGCCATTTTCACTAATACCCGATACCGAGAAAAAAATAATATTAAATTACGGTGTATGGGGTGAGAAAAAATTTATGGGGAAGACTTATAATGGCATCCATCGGCTTACCTTCATTATTGATGAAAAAGGCAATATTGAGAAAATTTTCACCAAAGTGGATACTAAAAATCATACTACACAGATATTAAAAGAGTTAAAATTAAACCAACATAATTAATCAATTAAAAAAACGAATATGAGCAAAGAGAATTCTGACAATCAGGATAAAAAAGAAAAATTAAAAGCCTTACAATTGACCATAGAAAAAATTGAAAAAAGCTATGGAAAAGGTTCTATCATGAAACTAGGAGATCATCCCGTAGAATTGCTTGAGTTTATATCAACTGGTTCAATTGGCCTGGATATGGCTTTGGGTATTGGCGGATTACCTAAAGGAAGAGTGATAGAGATATACGGACCTGAATCCTCAGGTAAAACTACATTGGCTATTCATGCCATTGCTGAAGCTCAAAAAGCTGGCGGTATTGCTGCATTTATTGATGCCGAACACGCTTTCGACAGTTCTTATGCTAAAAAACTAGGCGTTGACGTTGATAACTTATTGGTATCACAACCTGATAATGGTGAACAAGCATTGGAAATTACCGAAAATCTGATTCGCTCAGGTGCTATTGATATCATTGTTATTGACTCTGTGGCTGCTCTTACTCCCAAAAGTGAAATCGAAGGCGAAATGGGTGATTCAAAAATGGGCTTACAGGCAAGATTGATGTCACAAGCATTAAGAAAATTAACAGGAACCATCAGTAAAACAAATTGCTGCTGTATTTTTATCAACCAATTACGCGAAAAAATCGGCGTAATGTTTGGTAATCCTGAAACTACTACCGGTGGAAATGCCTTGAAATTCTATGCCTCAGTTAGATTGGATATCCGCAAGGTAAGCCAGATAAAAGATGCCGAAAACGTTATCGGAAACAGGGTGAAGGTAAAAGTTGTAAAAAATAAAGTAGCTCCACCCTTCCGTATGGCAGAGTTTGATCTGATGTATGGTGAAGGTTTTTCGAAAATGGGAGAGATTGTTGATTTAGGTGTTAACTTTAATATCATCAAAAAAAGTGGTTCCTGGTTCAGTTATGGAGAAACCAAATTAGGTCAGGGAAGAGATGGTGTTAAACAATTACTTACCGATAATCCTGAATTGGCCGAAGAACTCGAACTCAAAATCAGAGAAAGTATTGCTCAGGCATAAGAAAGCCTGAAGACCAGAGATAGATGTCGGCAGTTGATTTTGCTTTTATTCTTTTTCTTAGTCATTGATTCATTAATAATTAGAGCAGGTATATATTTATTCGTAAGAATGGGATGTATATCTGCTTTGTGTTATTTTTTTTACGAAATTTGCAATCTCAAAAAAAACAGTTAGAAATGATAAAACCCAATTTCCAAAAAGCTATATTTTTTCTTTTTACAATCATTATATTTATAAGTTGCCATTCGAAAAACAATGTAAAAGATTTATCATCGGGCATTCCTGTTGATCAAATTGCTGTTTTAACTGAAAAAATCAGCAAAGATGTCAATAATGCTGAACTTTTCGATGCAAGAGCCAAATTGTATTTAGCTGTAAATAAAATAAATGATGCCCTGAGCGATATCAGTAAAGCCATACAAATTGATGAGAAAAAACCTGATTATTATTTGACCCTTTCAGATATTTATTTAGCCATGAATCAAATAACAAAATGTCAGGATGCTATTGGAAAAGCGATTTCCCTTTCTCCACAACATGTTGACTCCTATTTGAAACTTGCCGAATTGAATTTATATCTTAAGAAATATGACGAAACGCATAAAAATGCAGATAAAGCAATAGAAATTCAGGAACTTACTCCCAAAGCTTTTTTTATTAAAGGATTTGCTTACAAAGAAGCAGGTGATTCAACCAAAGCCGTACTTTTTTTTCAGAAAACAATACAGATTGAACCTGATTATTATGATGCATATATGCAGTTGGGTTTAATGTTGTCGAACCAAAAGAACAGAAATGCCATTGATTATTTTAACAGTGCTTTGAACCTGAAACCTAAAAGTATTGAAGCTTACTATGCACTTGGAATGTATCAACAGGAAAATAACAATCCGGATGCTGCCATTAAAGCCTACCAAAGTATTATTACAATCGATTCTACCTATAAGCAAGCCTATTACAATATCGGTTATGTTTATCTCGAGTATAAATATAGCTATCCTGAAGCTGTCAAAAGTTTTTCAAAAGCCATCGATGTTGACAAGAATTATGTAGAGGCTTATTATAACAGAGGCTATACCTATGAATTGATGAAAGAGGTCGCTAAAGCCAGAAGTGACTATAAAACTGCCATGGGTTTACGCACCAATTATCAGAAAGCCATTGAAGGCCTGAACAGGCTTGACAAAAAATAAATTTAAGTTTTAATAAAGGGCATTTGGATTTGAAATTCAAACGCTTTTGTGTTTTTTTATCTCCTGCTTTAAATCCTGCAGTGCACAATCATTACAGCTGGATGCACAACTATCGCATCCGCTTTTTTGTTGAGCAAAAGTTTCATAAATCTTATAAGCAACAAACATAAGCGTTGCCGTTAATATAACATAAGTGATAATTTCTTGTAACATGGTTCAAAATATTTTTGGGAAAAATACCCAAATTGTTTTATAAGCACAAAAAACAGAAAAAGCCAATAACAACAATGCCCAAATAACAACAGGTAAATGGGTAGCTTCATTCAGATTTTTTGCGTCACCGGCAGCCTTAGGTGTTTTAACTGCAATCACCAATAAATGAATTCCTGAGATAACAGCATCTGTTAATACTATGAATGAACAGAGTAAAGAAAATGCATACATCAGCATGGCATGATTGAGGTATATAACCCCAGCAGCAATAGCCAGAAAACATATCAGCCAAAAGATTCCGTAAGCATTTCTTACAAAGAACAACAAGTTGAAAACTGAGATGCCGATTAATACATAGATAACGTAATTTGCTGCATTTTGTTTGATGCAATAAAAGCAGAAATATGCAAATAAAGCTGAAGCTGGATATCCTGCCAATGATACCAGGAAGCGACTAAACCCATTTTTGCTTGCGGTGAGGGCACTTCCGGATGTGTCGCTCAATAAGTCGATTCTGTGTACGTTACCGCTTAATACTAAGGCCATCAATGCATGACCACTTTCATGAATCAATGTATTTACGATACGGAAAAATTTTCCGATAATTGGCAAACGTGTAATTACCAGACTCGAAGCCAGCAATGTATAAAAAATTACCGTTTGATTTTGAAAAAACTTTTCCATCATTTATAGCAATACATTCGATAGTTTGAATAGCTAACTGTATTATTTTTTGAATTGGTGTTTTATAATAGAGATTTTAAGCAAGGCAAAAGTAATGAAAAATAAATAATAGTTTCAAAAGTCTTTTTTATAGAAATATTTCGCTATTGCTATACCTGTCAATAAGAAACACCCTAAGTAATATTAAATCACCAAATCAATACATCACAATAGCCTACCAATTAGCATTAACTTAATGGCCTAATAACCTAATTAAGCAAATTTTTTTCTACTTTTGCATAAAAAGTTTGATACAAATGAAGATACATCTTATCAGTAAAGAAATGCTCGATTTCGAGTGCATTGAAGAAATAATAAATAGCAAAGCCAGCCTTGAACTATCAAAAGAAGCAATAGCCAGCATCGTAAAATGTCGTGAATACCTTGATAATAAAATGAAATCACAAACTGAACCTATTTATGGTATCAATACTGGTTTTGGTTCATTGTGTAATCACGTGATCTCAAATGACCAGCTTTCGGCTTTGCAGAAAAATTTAGTCATGTCGCATGCTTGTGGATGTGGAGATGAAGTTCCTCAGGAAATTGTTAAGCTTATGATATTGCTCAAAGTGCAATCTCTTTCCTATGGTCACTCAGGTGTGCAATTGATTACTGTTCAGCGTTTGATAGATTTCTTCAACCATGATATCATTCCAGTAGTTTATCAGCAAGGTTCATTAGGTGCTTCAGGCGATTTGTCTCCATTGGCCCATGTTGCCCTGCCATTGTTAGGATTGGGTGAAGTATATTTTCAAGGTAAAAAACAAGCTGCTGCTGAAGTGCTTCAACAAATGAACTGGAAAAGTATAGAATTGCATTCAAAAGAAGGTTTGGCATTGCTGAATGGTACCCAGTTTATGAGTGCTTATGGAGTGTATTGTTGTTTGCGGATTTTTAAACTTTCACGACTGGCTGATATAACAGCTGCATTGTCCTTAGATGCATTCGACGGTCGCATTGAACCTTTTCATGAATTGATACAATTGATTCGCCCACACAAAGGACAGATCAAGACAGCCCGTCGTATCAGGAACCTATTAAAAGGCAGCGAAATCATTGGACGAAAAAAAGAACACGTTCAGGATCCTTATTCTTTCCGATGTATTCCTCAGGTCCATGGTGCTTCCAAAGATTCTATCAATTATGTTTCTTATGTTTTTAAAAACGAAATCAATTCGGTTACCGATAATCCAACAATTTTTCCTGATGAAGATTTGATTATTTCAGCAGGTAATTTCCATGGACAGCCACTGGCATTGGCATTGGATAATTTAGCCATTGCGATGGCCGAACTGGGAAATATTTCTGAACGCAGAACCTATCAATTGATTTCAGGAAAACGTGATTTACCACATTTTCTTGTTTTACATCCCGGTCTGAACAGTGGACTTATGATTCCTCAATATACTTCTGCTTCTATTGTAAGTCAGAATAAACAATTGTGTACACCCTGTTCTGTGGATTCCATCGAATCGTCTCAGGGTCAGGAAGACCATGTAAGTATGGGGGCCAATGCTGCTACCAAAACTTTTAAGGTGCTCGAAAATCTCGAACGCATCATTGCCATCGAATTGTTGAATGCAGCCCAGGCCATCGAATTCCGCCGACCTGCCAAAACTTCCGAATACCTGGAAAACTATTTGAAGGAATACCGTAAGTATGTCAACTTTATTACCGACGATGAAATTATGTATACCAATATAGCAAAATCAGTTCGTTTTCTACGCGAATATGTATTAGATTTGCCGGAAGAAGATGTAAAGAAATACCAGTTGTAGAGAAAAAACTGCCTAAAGTACTTAGAGAACTTAATTGCAAAATACCTAAAGTCAAAATGCCTAATAACCTAATGCCAATGTTAACTTCAGAAGAAAATCTCAGACCATCGTCTATAAAAGACATTGCAGCAAAAATACTTCTGGCAGCTCGCACAGCTCCAAAAGCAAGGGGTGTTGATAATCTGATGCTGGCTGTTGCAACAGACAAAACAATAATTCTTATCTCTGAAAAAATGAAGGAAATAGGTGCTGCTGAAGAGAAATACCGCTTTTTTCTTCGCGATGCTGAAAACATTTTACATGCTGAAGCCATTGTTTTAATCGCCTCTAAAATAAAAACCCATGCATTGAATTGTGGATTATGCGGTTATCCGGATTGTGATACCAAGCAGCTTGTCCCAATGGCACCTTGTGTATTTAATACCAACGATCTGGGTATTGCCATTGGTTCAGCCGTGAGCATTGCTGCTGACCATAGAGTTGACAACCGTGTAATGTTCTCAATTGGAATAGCCGTGAGGGAATTAAGACTCCTGGGCGACGAAGCTGCTATTATCTTTGGAATTCCAATGAGTGTATCAGGAAAAAGTCCTTTTTTTGACAGAAAAACCCTTTAAAAATGTGTGGAATAACAGCCATCGTTCAGTTAACTGACAAAGCCATTCATTTGCCTCAGGTCATTCAAAAAATGACCGATACGATAAGGCATCGGGGACCTGATGATGAGGGTTATGTGCTGTTCAATCAAAATCAAAAATCTTGTGCAGGCGGGAAAGATACAATGCCTACAGCCTGGCATCCTTACTTCCCTTACTCACCTAAAGAAAATATAGCTGAAGTAGCTGATCAATATAATATAGCATTGGGCCATCGTCGTTTATCTGTTATTGATTTGTCGGAAGCGGGTCATCAGCCGATGTGCAGCGATGATATTTGGATTACGTTGAATGGGGAAATCTACAATTACATCGAACTTCGTTCTGAATTATCAGTTTTGGGTTATCATTTCATCAGTCAAAGTGATACAGAAGTTTTGCTAAAAGCTTATCAGGAGTGGGGCCTAGGTTGTTTGCAAAAACTAAATGGTATGTGGAGCTTTGTTATATACGACCAACGCAAAGAAATTCTTTTTGCTTCCCGTGACCGATTTGGTGTGAAACCCCTGTATTATTACAAAGATGAAAAAGTACTTGCATTTGCATCGGAGCACAAGGCTTTGCTTCAGATTCCTGATAACGAAATCAGTATGAACGAAACAGCTGTTTTTGACTTTCTTTTCCTGAACCAAATTGAAATGCAAACGGAAAGCTTTTTTAAAAATGTTTTTGAAATTTTGCCCTCTCATTATTTTATTTACGATTTCAAGCAAAAAAGCTATACAATTGAAAAATATTATGAATTAAACTTCAATCAAAAGATTGAAACTTTTGATGCCCACAATCAGTTTGAATATACCCGGCAATGCCGTCAGTTGATTCACAATGCAATTGATATTCGTTTACGAGCCGATATTCCGGTTGGGTTTTGCCTGAGCGGTGGTCTCGACAGTTCGAGTATCGTATGTATGGCCTCTAATATTATTAAAGAAAAAAACTTAGGTAAAACCGGCGACTATCTCAGCACTTTTACGGCTGTTAATCAAACCGATGAATTCAACGAAGCCAACTGGGCTGAAAGGGTAGTGAGGCAAACAGGCACGGAATGGATCAAAGCCCATTGTACTGCTGAAGATATGATGCAGGAACTTTCTAAAATTATCTACCATCAGGATATTCCATTGTTGTCTACCAGTACCTATGCCCAGTACAAAGTAATGCAATCAGCAGCTGCAAATGGTATTCACATTTTGATTGATGGCCAGGGAGGTGATGAGCTTTTTGCAGGGTATGCACCGTTTTACAGTGCCTATTATTCGGAATTAATTTGCAAAATGAAATGGAAAACCCTCTTTAAAGAATTAAAGCACATTGAGATATCACCCACTTCTTTATTTGTGTTCGCGAAATCATTGATTAAATTCGGCTTCGACAAAGTCTTACCCAATTCAGTAAGGCTCAAACTTTCAAAAATAATTAAACCGGAAGCTAATTATCTCAATGCTGCATTTCTTGCCAAGCAAACTTCCAGCATCAGCTTTGCAGGTGACTATCAATTGATAGGATGTAATGCATTGTTGCATCATTTTTTCACCAAACATTACCTTAAAAATTTGTTGCGTTGGGAAGACCGTTGTTCCATGACGTTTTCTGTTGAATCACGTACACCTTTTTCCGATGACATACAGTTGATTGAAAAGAGCTTCAATATATCTGCCACTTATAAAATCCGCAATGGATGGAGTAAGAGTTTGTTGCGCAATGCTATGCAGGGTGTTTTGCCAGAAGCCATCAAAAATCGCACCGATAAAATGGGGTTTTCTACACCTCAGCAGTTATGGCTGCAACAAATCAATCTACAGATGAAAGCAAAAATCATCGAATTGCACCACCTCGATTATTTTGTCAATTCCGATCGTCTCCTCAAAGACTGGGATTCCATTTTTAATGGGAACGATACTAAAAAACAGGATTTTGTATGGCGTTATATGAATTACCTGATGTGGAGAGAGATTTTTAAGAAATAAGTTTTCGGTTAATTTAAATTGTATATTTTTGTTAGGTAATAATTTCATCTGTAAAGTTGCGAAAGACTTTGCTTTTCTGTCTGTTTACCAAGCACTCAAATAGGATAAATATAATTAAAAATCAATAAAATACAGCAATTTTGAAGAAAATACTTTTAGGTTTATCCATCGTTTTATTGCTTTCTGGATGTGCAACTATTCTAAACGGCGATATACAGCAAGTCCGCATACTTACCGATGATCACAACAAGGTCTTTATCAATGGTGATCAAGCTGAAATGATCAATGGTAAATATTTGTTGAAACGTGACAGAAATACCAAAGAAATTGTTGTTAAACGTGAAAATTATAAGGATGAGCGCGTTACAATAATGCAATATAAAAAATCTCCTTTGTTTTTGTTTTCTTGCTTTCCATTTGGCATCTTAGTTTATCCTATGCTCTATGACAATGGTAAAAATGCATGGGATTATGATGACCAAATAAATGTTGGGGGAAATATGATCAGCCTGCCTCAAAAAGAAGTAGATGCCAAAGAAATCAGATTAAATGATTTTAGTATTGATTTAAAAGAAGATAGTATAAAATATAAATATTTTTCAACTTACAAATCATTTATAAAAAATGAAAAGTTTAAAGTCGGGAAAAGTGAAGGAAACGAAAAAATTAAAATAAGCAATACGATTTTCTCTGATTTGTTAAATTCACTTTTAAAGGAAAAAGGATACATTGATACTACGAATAAAATCCTAAAAGACAGTTATCTGGATAATTTATTGATAGATGCAGTTCTTACTGACTATACTTTTCATTTAGTAGATAATACTTACGCTTCTTATGATTATATTAAGTCAAACGGTGGTATGATTTATTTTGATCTTACAATCAACTGGAAGGCATTGGATTATTATAAAAAACCTATTTTTTCAATGTCAACCAATGTTAAATCTGGTCAGTTTGCTTTTAGAATGGATAATGAAGCCGAAGTTTTTGACAAAGCGATCAAAGATGCAATGGAAAGTGGATTGATAAGATTTATGAATTCAAAAAATGTAATAGAGATACTGCACGACAAAAGCCAGCAAAAAGAAGAAGCTTCCTTTGAAGCACTTTACATAAATAAATCAGATCGTTATGCTTCTACATTAAACGAAGCAGTAAAATCATCCGTAACGATAAAGAATAAAAGCGGACATGGTAGTGGGTTTTTGATTAGCAGTGATGGATATATTGTAACAAATTATCATGTAATTTTGGATACAACAGATTTGAAAATTGTAATGAACAACGATACAGTTTGTGATGCCAAGGTTGTCAGATTTAGTAAAATTCATGATTTGGCACTTTTGAAAATTGAGGCCAAAGGACTGATTTCGCTTAAATTAAGTGAGTCACCCGAAATTGAAGTCGCAACTGAGATTTATGCAATTGGAACCCCCTTGGCCGAAGATTTATCACAAACCATTTCAAAAGGAATCATCTCATCGCTAAGAAAAACTGCTACAACATCAAAGTTAATACAGACCGATGCCAGTGTGAATGCAGGCAACAGTGGAGGTGCTATTGTGAATAAAAGCGCTCTGGTACTAGGCGTTGTAAGCTCAAAATTGAAAGCATTTGGAATTGAAGGCGTCGCATTTGGGATACCAGCTTATGAAATATTTGATAAACTTAAAATCAGCATCCGATAGCAAATTGGAAATTGTATAGATGCTGACTTAATGCTACTCTAATTATTATTTAGCTAATTGCAATTTTAATTAAACTTGTTGAAAAGAATATATATTTAAAATTTTATCATCCATTAACGAATTTTCTGAAGATGAAAAAACATATTTTACTAATTTCCATTGCTATTTTTCTGACTTCCTGTGCGTCCAACCTAAATGGTAGATATCAAAAAGTAAGTATAATAACGGATGCGAAAAATGAAATTTTAATTAACGGAGAAAAGCTGGTCACTAAAAATGGTAAATATATTTTGAAAAGAGACGGGAAAGCAAAAGAAATTACAGCCAGAAGGGAAGGCTTTAAAGACGAACATATTACCATCATGCAATCCAGCAAATCGCCCTGGTATATTATGTCCTGGATTCCCTTTGTAGCAGCAACACCATTAGTCCCAGCTATGGATGATGGATTGAAGTCACGCAATTACGAAAAAGAGGTTAGGATAGGTGAAAATATGCTCAAACTTCCGCTTAGGGATGTTCATGCAAAAGCCATTAAATTAAACAATTTTAAAGTTGACTTAGCTGCAGATAGTATTAAATACAGATATTTCCCTAACTATGCTTCTTTCAAAAAGAACATAGATAAAAAAGCGCTTGTCAATGAAAAAAACGAGAAAATTACAATTGAAAATTCTATTTATGCTGAACTTCTGAATGAAATATTAAAAGGGAAAGGATACATAAGTAGTAGTTAAAATATAATGTCGTATTTATATCCAAAATTATTCAGTATAT
>JBAXNW010000031.1:0-49234 GCA_037133555.1 Bacteroidota bacterium | reverse complement strand
AAAAACATCTTAACTTGCTGCGAAATTTGTCCGAACATTGGGGAGTACTTTATATTGACTATTAAATAAATGAATGGAAAGCACTGCTGAAAGATTGAAACAATTGCTTAAAACTGGGTTTGATTTAAAAATCATACGATTTTTTTTTGTAGCCGGTTTAAATACAATATTTGGCTATGGTATTTTTGCATTCTTTTTATTTATTGGTTTGCATTATACAATAGCAGGATTTATAGCAACGGTGCTGGGCATACTGTTTAATTTTAAAATGTATGGCCTCCTAGTTTTTAAAAATAAAAGTAATAAATTGATAATTAGATTTTTAATGGTTTATTTTGTCACTTATTGCATTGCAATTTTTTTTATATGGGCATTGGAACATATAAATATAAACCATTATTACGCATTGGTAATTATTGCGTTTCCGAATGCACTTCTGGCCTATTTTTTAAATAAAAAATTGGTTTTCGAAAAAAATAATGGCTAAAACTACTGCATTAATTCATTATCACTCTTTTTAAATTATCAGACAAACCTATCTATTAAACAATTATGAAAATACAATTTCAAGGGAAATCCACTCAAAAAGAGGAAAAATCAACTACTTCATCAAAGAGCAATGATATAAGTGTTGTTTTTCGTATTCATGACTTTAATAATGAAAAGAAACTTTTATTGGATTCTATTTCAAGGATACGTCCAGAAAAGCTAAATAATTTCGAATTTATTATAACTTCCACTCATTTGCTTTCTGAAGTCCAATTGCAAGAAATTCAAGCAATAAACCCAGCTTTAAAATTCAGGATTCATACATCAGGCGATATTTTTGAACCCCAACACTATCATTGTGCAATCATCGATTGTTGGGCAATTGAGAAGTTTTTAAACTTAAATGAACTAGTTTCTATTAAAGGTATAAAATCTGACACCTCTGCTAAAATTAAATATTCAACAGAAGAAAAAAACAATAATAATGGACAATACCTATGGTTATTAAGTAAAAGTGCTGCTTCCTATATCATCGGTTCAGAGATTGAAAGTAGTTCCATAGCCTTTTTTCTTCGTAAACAGCAAATGAATTTCAGCGAAGTCATACTTAATCAAGTTAATCCTTTTGCAAGTATTTCATTGATTCAAAAATCAAAAAATTGGCATTCAAATTTTTGGAAGTGGTTCTTGTTTCATCCAATAAAAGAAATAAAAGGGGAATACAAATTTGCAGAAAGTTTTAAACTGAATAGAGAATCATCAATTTATCGCCTGGTTTTTTTTATAATTGCAGCAGCATTGCTAATCATCATGCCTATAATGAGTTTTGATGCCGGTATTTCTGGTGACGAAAATGAACATTATGTACAATCCGAAAAAGTTTTAAAATATTATACGAGTTTTGGGAAAGATACCAGCAGTTTAGTGAGCCCGGCTTTAAGACTTTATGGACAGTCGTTCGATTTGCTTTCGACAGTTATCATTAAAACTTTTGATATTGACAAAATTTACGAAACCCGGCATTTTATCAATTCTTTGTTCGGATGGTTAGCCATATTATTTACAGCACTCATAGCCGTTGAATTGGTAGGTTGGCGAGCAGGGATTATCGGACTGTTTTTGATGTTTATTTCACCTGGCTTCTTAGGCCATTCATTCAACAATCCCAAGGACATTCCTTTTGCAATGGGTTATATCATGTTTTTGTATTATATGATTAAATGGTTGAAGGAAATGCCACGTCCAAGCCTCAAAACTTCTTTTATGCTTGCTTTAGCAGTTGCTATTGGCATAAGTATTCGTATTGGTGGATTGTTGAGCATTGCCTATTTCGGATTATTTGTGGCAATGTATTTTGTTTTTGCATCCGGGAAATTAAAAGATTTATTTGCTTCGCAAAATCTTTCAACCGTAAAACGAGCGCTATTTTATGTTGTTGGAATTTCATTGTTAGGTTATTTTATGGGGATATTATTCTGGCCTTATGGAATGGAAGCTCCATTGAAAAATCCTGTAAAAGCACTTTCTGATATGACTAATTTTGCGGTAAGCCTCCGTCAGATTTTTGAAGGCAAGCAAGTTTGGTCTGATAATGTTCCCTGGTATTATTTATCAAAATACATTCTTATTACTGTGCCTATCATTGTTATTTTAGGATTTGTATTGTTTTTTCGTCAGTTTTTTATAAAGCAAAAAAATCTCAATATTTTATTTATTTTCATATTGTTTTTTGCATTGGCATTCCCTTTAGTTTATATTGTATGGAAAAAATCCAATGTGTTTGGAGGATGGAGACACACTATGTTTGTTTATCCACCCATGGTTGCAATGGCAGCTATAGGTATCGGACAGTTTTTTAATGTTTTTAAAAAGAAAGCCTTAGTTTATATTACCATTGCCTTGGTTTTGGCATTGTCATTCAATCCAATCCGTCATATTATTGCAAATTATCCACATGAATATGTGTATTATAACGAAATTGAAGGGGGTGTAAAAAAAGCGTACGGCAATTATGAATTAGATTATTACGTTCATAGTTTAAAGAAAGCATCTGAATGGGTAAAAGAAAATGCGGTCAAAGATGCTGCACTCACTGGTAAAAAAATTAGAGTAGGAGCCTGGATAACCTCCCCATTACAATATTATTTCCGTAAGGACACAGCAAAATTTGAAGTTGCTTTTGTCCGATATTACGAAAGAGGAAACACTGACTGGGATTATGCAATTTTTGTAAATATGGGTATTAACTCGGCACAACTACTAAATGGTGCATGGCCACCCGCCAATACTATACATACGATTGATGTGGATGGAAAACCTATCTGTGCAATTCTAAAGAGAAGCGATAAAAATGATTTGTTAGGTGCTCAAGCTATGCAAATCAATGATACAAGCAATGCAATCCGTTACTTTAATAAAGCACTGCAGGCAGTGCCAACCAACGAAGCTGTACTTCTGAATCTGGCAGATGTTTATACAAAAATTCAAAAATTGGATAGTGCAGATTTGACCATAAAAAAACTACTGAAATTTGATCCTGAACTGGATAATGCTTTGTATTCTCAGGCTGTTATATACTTTTATAAAAATGATATAGAGAATACCCTGCTTACAACTAAAAGAATTATTAAAAATAATTTGAAATATTATATGGCGCATTACATTGCAGCTTACGCATATTTACGTAAAAATGATTCCTATTCAGCCATAAAATCTTTGGAGTTATTGTTAGAGCAAAATCAAGGATTCAAACCTGCCTATCAGATGCTTGCTCAGATTTATCAACAGCAGGGTGAAAACGAAAAGGCTCAGCATTATGCAACGATAGCAAATCAACTGCAATAAAAGGATTTAAAAAGCTAACAGGATTTGTTACTGTTAGCTTTTTTTATTTTTGAAAAGCGGAATTTACCAATACTTTTGTATTCTCCCATTTCCCACTGAGCGTGTTATTTTCAATGATATTTCCTTCAGTGTCCAGGAACAAACCTACTTTGTTTTTTTTGATTACTTTCATTTTTCCCATTAAAATTTGCTCAATCACAATCGATTGTAGACTATCTGCTGAAATACAAGGATAGGTTTTCCCTATTTGCAATCCTATCTCATTGTTCCATAAATCCATATCAGAACTTATTTTATCGGGTAAACTTCCTTCTTCCAAACGATGCTTTTTAAAATCCAGATAATTTCCTTTTTCGTGCGCCTTTCCCAATCGATAAGCCTTTCGCCAGTTTATTTTTTGTGAAAGCGAAGCCATCCAGTATGCGTGCCGGAATGCATCCACCTGTCCTCCATTAGCATCTTTATCCAAAATATTTGTTTTTTGGATACTGTCTGTTTGAAAACGAACATATTGCGTAATCTTCCATGCTTTTTTAGCAATAAAAACATGCTTTATTACCCAAGCTTTCTCAGGGCAACTTAATTTTTTAAATTGTGAACAAGTTGTGGTTTTTGTTTGACTAAATATGACAAAAGGATGTAAGAGGAAAACAATTGTAATTGCTAAAATAACTTTTTTCAAAACTTAAAGATGCTAATGTTGTTTTATTTTTATCAAAAATACTCATTTTACTTGAATTATTTGTAAAGGTATTTGATTTTCTTGTACATTTGTTAAAAATATATTCTATGATTCATATTACGCGGAGAGAAAGGTTTAATGCAGCCCATAGGCTCTTTCGTACTGACTTTTCTGACGAAAAAAATATGGAAATTTTTGGGAAATGTTCCAATCCAAACTGGCACGGACATAATTATGAGCTCTTTGTTTGTGTAAAAGGTGATATTAATCCCGAAACGGGTTTTTTGATCAATCTAAAAGAATTAAGCAAAATAGTTAATGAGCAAATAATAAACAAAATAGATCATAAAAATATAAACCTGGAAGTTGATTTTATGCAAGGAAAACTGGCATCTACCGAAAATCTTACAAAAGCTATCTGGGATGAAATAGCTGCACCTGTTAAAAAATTAGGCGCTGAATTACATAGTATTAAATTATACGAAACCGAAAATAATTTTGTTGAATATTTCGGTTCTTAAAAAAATAATCATGGATACAAAAACTAAAAAAGACTGTTTCGAAGAACATCATCTGGATGGATATGAAAAATTAGACCTTTACAATCCAGCTACAATCAAAAAATTAGCCCATCATTATTATGAGATTTTAAAACTTATTGGTGAGAATCCTGAAAGAGAAGGATTGTTGGATACGCCTACAAGAGTGGCAAAAGCACTGCAGTTTATGACCCATGGCTATGATGCCAATCCCGAAAATATATTGAAATCCGCTATGTTTAAGGAAGATTATCGTCAGATGGTGATTGTAAAGGATATCGAAATTTATTCGATGTGCGAACACCACATGATTCCTTTTATTGGGAAAGCACATGTAGCTTACATCCCAAATGGATATATCGTAGGCTTGAGTAAAATTCCAAGAGTAGTAGATGCTTTTGCACGCCGTTTGCAGGTTCAGGAACGCTTAACCACACAAATCAAAGATTGTATACAGGATACATTGAAACCGATGGGGGTTGCTGTCGTTATCGAAGCCAGACATCTTTGCATGTCGATGCGGGGTATTCAAAAACAAAATTCAGTAACGACTACTTCAGATTTTACAGGAGCTTTTTTGTCAGATAAAACCCGTCAGGAGTTTTTGCACCTGATCAGTGCCCATTTGATTTAGACAAACTAAGTTGATTAAATTCAGCTACTTGCAATGTATCATGTATGATTCTATAGCTCTGGTATTACCCAATTCTTTGGCTTTTGCTAAGTCCTTGCATCCACTGTCTTTTTGACCTGATTCAAATTTAGCAAAGCTTCTTTCAAGATAAGCATCTGCATTTTTTGGGTTAATTTCTATCGCTTTTGAATAGTCATAAATTGCATTGCTGTAATCCTCAAGTTGTTTGTTGGCAAATCCTCTATGATAATATGCATTTTCATATCTTGGATTGATTTCTATTGCTTTTGATAAATCAACTATGGCTGCTGTGAAATATTTGAGCCCAATATTTGCACGACCTCGATTTAAGTGAGCGTTTAAGTTAAGTGAATCTATTTCAATTATTTTAGTATAATCGTCAATTGCTCCTTTATAGTCTTGTAAACTGTAGAATGCATTTCCCCTATAAAAATAGGCTAAGGTATCTATAGGTTTTATTTCAATGGCTTTTGAATAGTCAGCAATTGCAGCTTTAGTATCTCCAAGTCCTTGTCTTGAATAGGCTAAATTAATATAGGTCTTTGAGTTATTGGGTTGGTGTTTAATAACTTCTAAAAAGTCTTGTATAGCAGCAGGATAATCTTTGAGTGCCATCTTTGAGTAAGCTCTGTCGTCATAAGCCTGAATAAGTTTCGGGTTAATTTTAATTGCTTTGTCAAAGTCAGAGATTGCTTGCTTATAATCTTTGAGTTGGATATGTATGTTACCTCTGTTGTAATATGCTTCGTAATAAGTTGGGTCAATCTTTATCGTCTTCGTGTAATCAGCAATTGCTCCCTCATAATCTTTAAGCCTCACTTTAGTTACACCTCTATTGAAAAATGCGTTTGCAAACTTTGAATCAAGATCAATGGCTTTTGAATAGTCATCCAAAGCACCCAAAATATCATTAAGTTTCCTTTTAAGATTTCCTCTACTGTTGTATGCTTCTGCATATTTGGGGTCTATCTGCATCGCGGTATTAAAATCAGCAATGGCAGCTTCGAATTCTTGAAGATCAATCTTTACATTTCCTCTGTTACAATAAGTTTTTACATAGTTTGGATTCAATTCAATAGATTTTGTAAAGTCAATGATAGCTCCTATATAATCTCCAAGCCTTCTTTTTGCAAATCCTCTGCCATTATAGGAGTATATTGATGTTGGATTCAGCTCAATTGATTTTGTAAAATCAGCAATGGCACCCTCAAAATTTTTGCGAGCATGTTTGTCAACGCCACTGTTGTAATAATCATTTGCTGTCTGACAGTATACGGATGCATTCATAATCAATGCAATCAGCAAATAAAATGTCTTTTTCATTCCATTGGGATTAAAAGGTAAAAGTAATAGATTTTCTTATATTTTCTATTGTCTTTTTCTATTCGAATTGAGCTAAAATAAATATCGGAATAAATAGATTTGAAGCTCAGAAATATTGATTTTTTCCCTACTTTTGTGCATTATTTTTTTTCAACAAATAGATTTTAAATCTTTTTTAAATCAATAAGAATGAGTGAAGATTTTTTTCAGGGGTATAAAGGTGCAGCTTTAGAAATATTAAAAAAGTACAATGTTCGTGTTTGGGGTCAAGCCACTGTTAATACAACAAGAGGTATTTTTCAGGGAACTGTTTTGCCACGTTCCGAGAACGATGATGATCAGCATATTGTTATGAAAATTATCACAGGGTATAATATTGGGGTTGATATTGCCAATATTACCGAAATGATTGAAACCGGTTACAAAAAGGCCAATTATAAAATTCCTGAGAAAGAATTTCCTTATACCGAAGGTTTTCCTAAAGTAAAATTAATTGGTACTGGTGGAACCATTGCTTCGCGGCTGGATTATCGGACAGGAGCTGTTATTCCAGCTTTCTCTCCCGGTGAGTTGTATGGAGCAGTGCCTGAATTAGCAGATATTTGCAATTTAACTACCGAAAAAGTTTTTGCCGTTTTTAGCGAAAACATGGGGCCAGATCAATATAAAAAACTAGCTATTGCTATCGGCAAAGAAATAGAAAATGGAATTGATGGTATCATCATTGGGCATGGAACCGACACCCTCAGTCATACTGCTGCAGCCCTGACATTTATGGTTCAAAACTCACCCGTTCCTATTGTTTTGGTTGGCTCACAACGTTCATCGGATCGACCGAGCTCGGATGCAGCTTTAAACCTGATGCATGCAGCCACAACTGCCGGCCATGGTGATATCGCCGAAGTAATGGTTTGCATGTTTGGTCCTACTTCAGATGAATATGGTCTACTACACCGTGGAACCCGGGTTCGTAAAATGCATTCTTCCTATCGTTCTACATTTCGGACAATCGGAGATGTACCATTGGCCAGTGTTACACGTAAAGGAGTTGTTCCTATTAAAACTGTTTACAATCACAGACGGAAAGACAGGAATGTTACAATTCTTCCTTTTTTCGAAGAAAAAGTAGCCATTATCTATTATTATCCTAATATGCAGCCTGATATGATAGATTCTTTGGTTGAAAATGGATACAAAGGAATAATTATAGCTGGTACAGGTTTGGGTCATGTAAACAAACCATTGTATCCTGCTATCGAAAGAGCAACTGCAAAAGGTGTTCATATGTTTATGTGTGTTCAAACCATGTGGGGTTATGCTCACATGTTTGTATACGACACAGGTAGAGATTTAATGGCAAAAGGCGTAATCCCTGCAATGAATATGATGCCGGAAGTTGCATATATCAAATTGGGATGGGTACTTGGTCAGACTACAGATCCTGAAAAAGTCAGGGAAATGATGCTGAATCCAATCAATGATGAAATTACTCCACGAGAACCTTACAATGGCTATCTTATATATCAGGGTGGCGTAAAAGAAGTAGAAGAATTTATTAAAAAAGTGCATAAATAAGTAGTAAAGGAGCTGGTTTATTCATTTTCTTCAATGTTTTATTGAAGTATCGTTCTCTAAATTGTATAAAATTTTATTATCTAATTGCCATTGGGTTAAAATTACGTTAAATAATTTTTATTCCGATAGTATTATTATGCGATAATATTTAAATTTCGCAAACTAATTAATATTTAAACATTTATATAACATTCGGTGTTAAATATATATAAAGCTTTTTCAAAATGCAATTCAACGTCAAAATATTTATTTACTTTGCAAAGTTTTTAAAATACTAAAAATTAATATTCACTAATATTTAAACAAAAATGAAACAAATTACATTATTGTTGCTCTTCCTTTTTTGTGGAGCCGGATTAATGGCACAGCAAGGTAAAATTACCGGCAATGTCACCGATCAGGTTAGCGGGAAAGCAATATCAGAAGCGATTGTGCGTGTTGGAGCACAACAAGTGGTTTCTGATATAAATGGTCATTACGAAATTGGAGGCCTCAACAAAGGAGAACAAACACTTACGATTATAGCCATCGGATTTGAAAATTTCGAAACAGTAATAAATGTTGGTGCAACACCGGTAAATGTTCAAGCCGGACTAACTCCAAAATCTGTTGTTGAAAACGATAGAAAAGGTATCAGCGAAGTGAATCTTGCCGATTTAAGTACAGAAGATGAAAGCAAAGGACAAAGTGTTTCAGGCTTACTCCATTCATCTGGGGATATTTTCACCTCTACTGCCAGTTATACATTGGGTGCTATGTATTTTAGAATACGAGGTTATGATGGTGAAAATTTTGCTACTTATATGAATGGTATCAATGTTAATGATGCAGAAAACGGAAGAGCAAGCTGGTCAGAATGGGGTGGACTCAACGATGCTACCCGTAATAAAGAATCTGTAAATGGCATCAGTGCCTCAAGATTTTCTTTTGGTTCATTAGGCGGATCTACTAATATCATTACACGGGCTTCGATGCAACGCAAACAAACCAAATTTACCTATTCAATGTCCGATAAAACATATACCAACCGTGCAATGCTTACCTATTCTACGGGTCTGATGCAAAATAACTGGGCATTTACTATAAGTGGATCGCGTCGTTGGGGTGAAGGTGGTTATGTAAAAGGTGTTTTTTATGATGCATGGGCTTACTTTTTTTCTGCTGAAAAGAAAATCAACGACCATCACAGCCTAGGTTTAACTTTTTATGGATCTCCAACCCGTAGAGGCCAACAAGGTGGATCTACTCAGGAAGTTTATAATCTAACGGGTAGTAATTATTACAATCCGAATTGGGGTTACCAGAATGGTGAAGTAAGAAATGCAAAAGTGAAAGATTTTCATGAACCCATGATGATTTTATCTCATTACTGGGATATTGATAAGAAAACAAAAATTACATCATCCTTAGCTTATTCATTTGGATACAATGGTGCCACTGCTATAAACTGGTACAATTCAGCAGATCCTCGCCCTGATTATTACCGAAAACTACCAAGTTATGAATATTATATTTCTAACCATATACCAGACCAAAATGTTATTAATCTTACAACCCTGGCATGGCAAACAGATCCTAAAACATCACAAATAGATTGGGATAATTTATACCAAATCAATTACAGAAATAATCTGGCTGGAAAACAATCCAGCTATATCGTTGAAGACAGACGCAACGACCAACAACAATTAAGTTTGAATATCTTATTAAACAAAGAATTATCCAGTAATGTAAAGTTAGATGGAGGTTTTGAATTCCGTAAGTATAACGGACATCATTTTAAAACCATAGCCGATTTATTGGGTGGCAATTATTGGGTAGATATTGATAATTTTGCAGCACGTGATTTTAGCGGCGATACCATTAAAAATCAAAATGATATTAACCATCCTAACAGAATTGTAAAAGTTGGAGACGTTTTTGGGTATGATTATGATATATATACCAATAGTGGTTTAATCTGGGGCCAGGTTGATGTTACCGGTGATAAAATTGATTATTTTGCTGCCGCTAATTTAAATGCTACTTCTATGTGGCGACATGGTAATATGAGAAACGGCTACTATCCTGATAATTCTTTCGGCGATTCACAAAAATATAATTTTACAGATGGCGGCATCAAAGCTGGGATTACTTATAAAATAAATGGGCGCAATTTTATTACTGCCAATACCCAAGTAATGACTAGACCTCCTTCTGTTTATAATTCTTTTGTTTCGCCTAGAACCCGAAACACGGTTACCAATGATATGCAAAGTGATAAAATATGGACAGGTGATGTTAGTTACATTTTACGAACACCTATCATTAAAGCACGTGTAACAGCTTATCAAACAATGATGTGGGATCAGAACGAAATTAGCAGTTTTTATAACGACGATTTGGCTACTTTTGTCAATTACGTGATGACAGGTATCAATAAAGTTCATCAGGGAATCGAAATTGGAGCTGAAGTAAAAGCAAGTACCACAGTTTCAGTAACTGCCGTAGCTGCTTTGGGCAACTACCGTTATACTAGTAATCCTACTGCAAATATTTCTTACGATAATGGTTCACAACCAAGTATCACAGAAACTGTTTATATGAAAAACTTTTATATCAACGGAAGTCCTCAAACAGCAGGGTCTTTAGGTATCAGTTATCGTCATCCCAGTTTTTGGTTCTTTAATGCTAATTTAAACTATTTTGGATCTAATTATCTTGACTTTAATCCTGAAAGACGTACTGTAAATGCAGTCCCTTATGCAAATCCTAATGACCCAAGAATTCCTTCTATACTTAACCAAATTAAACTGGATGATGGTGTTACGTTAGATGCATCAGTCGGCAAATCTTGGCAAGTTAAAAAAATATACATTAATCTTAATCTAAGCATAACAAATATTCTCGATAATACATCTCTTATTACAGGTGGATATGAGCAAATGCGTTTTGATTTTGATACGAAAGATATTAATAAATTCCCCCCCAAATATTATTATGGGTTGGGTAGAACATTTTTCTTAAACCTTGGAATTAGATTTTAATAAACAAAAATAAAAATAGAAAACAAACATAATTAAATTAATATAAAATGAAAAAATTCAACTTAAAAATAATAGGGTTATTCATACTACTCGCAATTATTAGCTTGAGTAGCTGTAAAAAAGATATTGACAAACCACCATTCGATGAACCAAATTTTTCTTTACCTGCAGGTGCAACATTGAAAACGATTGCACAAATGAAAACGTTTGTTGGTTCAGGATCAGTCGTTATTGATTCTAACTGGTATGTAAAAGGAGTTGTGGTTGCAACTGACGAATCCGGTAATTACTATAAAGACATCGTTTTTCAAGATACAACAGGTGGTTTTGATATCAAAATGGAAAAATACAGTTTATACAATGATTTCCCTCTTGGGCAAGTAATTTACATCAACTGTAAAGGATTATATATTAGCTATGTAAATGGAACACATTCGATTGGATACAAAGGAGGAACAGGTATTGTAACTATTCCTGATATTCTGGTAGATGCTCATGTATTCAAAGATAAATTCCCTGGAGCAATACCAGCAGCAGTTGAAATAACATCAGCTACTTTAGCTACTTCTGACAGGTATATTAATACCTTGGTTGTATTTAACAAAGTAGGATTTACTGATGCTGGAAGTATATTTGCTGATCCACTTTATCTTTTAGGCGGAATGACACCTAGAAATTTTGCTGACTCATTGAATACATACACTGTTCAATTACGTTCAAGTACATATGCTAATTTTGCTAATAATAAATTACCAAATGGATATGGCAGTGTAAGAGGTATTTTAACAAAATATGGTACAGGCTGGCAGTTCTGTATTAGGGACCTTAAAGATGTATATGGGTTCCCGATTGACAACTCCGTTATTGTATTCTCAGAACCTTTTACTAGTAGTCTTGGTGGATTTACAGCTTTTAGTGTTACAGGAACACAAGCTTGGGCATGGAGTTCCTATGGTGCAACGATGTCAGGCTTCCAAAGTGTAAATAATGATAACGAAGATTGGTTGATTTCGCCAACTATTAATTTATCAGCCTATCATACAAGTGCAAAAATTTCTTTTAATCATGCAATTAACAAAGGTGATGTTGCAAACGTTCAAACGAACCATACCTTATGGATTTCTTCTAACCTTGTTGGTAATGATCCTTCAACTGCCACTTGGACGCAATTAATCATACCAGCATATCCTTCTGGTGTTAATTGGACATTTGTAAAAAGTGGTGATGTAATTATTCCTGCTGCTTTCCTAGGAAAACCAAATGTGCGTTTTGCATTCGAATACAAAAGCTCTACCTTAGAATCAGCAACATGGGAAATTACAGGTGTAAAATTGAAAGCTGAATAATACAAATTAATTAATATTAAAAAAAGCTATCTGTTTTGCAGATAGCTTTTTTTGTTTAAATACTCATTTTTTTGATTGTTGTTTTTACAACTATCGTTTTTAGGATGGTGTTATAAAATCAGATTGGTTTCGATTAAAACATAAATATTATTTAACATTGTATTTTTATTGCACATATCTCTGATTTATAAGGCTATAGAAGTTAGCAATTCATTATGTAAGAAAATACTTATGAGAGCATTATCTTTAACATTGATAAGCTTTATTCTACAACCAGCTAAATTAACGTTTAAGGATTGATGATAAATGAATTCAACAATTATAAAATCAAATTTTAAGGGTACTAATATTTTACTTCATTACTTTCAAATGTGTGGCATACATGCTCACAAACATAGCGGTAATCAAGAAATCAACAAACTGAAAACTTCCCCCTTTAATAAAAACCAAGGGGAGCATCAAAATGATAATTTGCGAAATGGTATAGAAATGAAAACCTTTCTTTTGTAATTTCCACATTTTAATGGCTCCAAATAATGAGAAAAAACTAAGCACTAAACCTACCACGAAAAAGATACGTCCAGCAGCTAATACCTGCAACAAAGCTATTTTCATCTCTTTATAAGCTGATGGAAATTCAATAGCAATAAATAATTCTTTAATCGTATCGAAAAATAAAGCATAAATCAGGTTGTAAATTACTCCGTAACCGCTCCAGATAAAAGTTAATATACAGATTACTCCAAGCATTTGTGGTCTGACATTGGGCGGAGTTGATTTTGGTTGTAATTCAGTATTATTTTGTATTTCTTCCATATTTTCTCATAAATTTTACGCAAAAGTACTCAATTCGGGTTTTAAATTTAGCTTTTAAACAATAAATTGTGTAAGTTTGTTGAATAAACCTGTTAAGGATGCATAAATTCTTAGTTTCAGTTGCTCTTTTCCTCTTGTGTAATATTATGTTGGCACAATCTTCTCATGTTTACCATGGGAAAGCTACTTTTTATGCAAAAAAATTTAATGGAAGAAGAACCTATAGTGGAGAAAGGTTTAGTTCAATCAAATACACAGCTGCTCACCGAAGTTTCCCACTGCAATCACTGGTAAAAGTCACAAATCCACGCAACCATAAATCAGTAATTGTTCGCATCAACGATCGTTTCCATCGAAAGAATTTTATTGACCTTTCGTTGATTGCAGCCAAACAAATTGAAATAGTAGGACAAGGAACTGCAAATGTAAGTATACAAGCACTCGATACTTCATTCCTGCAAGAATACACGCGTCAATCGGCTGATAATATCATGATAGAACCCATTACAGATGAGGTTACTGAAACATTTCCGGCAGATACTATTCAATATTTTTATATCAGATTGGCGAGCTTTAAACTTAAGAAAACTGCTGAATTATTGTTGCAAAAGAATCTACCAGAAAAATATAAAAACAATGCTATTATCCAAAAAACAAGGTATAAATCCAAACCGCTATATAAGGTAATCATTGGACCATTTGCAAGTCTCCAAGAAGCCAATATTCAAAAAACAAAATTAAAAACAAGATTTAAAGATGCCAATATTTTCTTAAAAACACAAAAAGAGAAAAGAAAATTTTAATGTTTTGCAATGATGAATGGAATTTCGCCTATTGTTGGAAATATTTTTTAGCAATTTCCCAGATGACGATACCAGCACTTACCGAGATATTTAAGGAATGTTTGGTGCCAAATTGTGGAATTTCAATACACCCGTCTACCCTTTGCATAACTTCTTCACTGACACCCTCAACTTCATTGCCAAATATGAGGGCGATGTTTTGATTGGTATTCAAATCAAAATTTTCAAGGCTGATGCTGTGTTCTGCCTGCTCAATGGCATAAACCTTATATCCCTCGTTTTTTAAAAAATCGATGGACTTAAGGGTGGTTTCAAAATACTTCCAGCTCACTGTATCAGTAGCTCCAAGGGCTGTTTTGTGTATCTCGCGATTGGGTGGAATGGCTGTGATACCACATAAATGGATGCTATGCATTTTAAAAGCATCGGAAGTTCTGAAAACAGAACCTATATTGTGCTGGCTGCGAATATTATCTAAAATGATGACAACAGGCAATTTATCCACTTCCTTAAAAGCTTCAACACTCAGGCGATTTAGTTCAATATTTTGAAGTTTGCGCATATTATTCTTCTAGGATTGCAAAATTACATTTTTTAAAATTCAGAATAAAGCTTTCATTCAACTAAAAGCTGAGTAAATTTTAAGTATTTTTGCATTCAAAACAAAAAAGAATGCGAATCATAAGTATTATAATTCTTAAACTCATTGGATGGAAAGTAATTGGAACCTTACCCAAAGGATTTCATAAATTTATAATGATAGAAGCACCACATACCAGCAATTTGGATTTTATCATTGGTCGCTTGGCATTTTATAAATTAGGCATTCAAACGAAGTTCCTGATTAAACAGGAACTTTTTAAATTTCCAATAGGTGGAATATTAAAAGCCATGGGTGGAATCCCTGTAAACAGAGGCAAGAAAAATAACATGATAGATTATGTTGCCGATTTATTTAAAAAATCTGATGAACTGGCAGTTGTAATTACTCCCGAAGGTACCCGTAAATATAATGCCCACTGGAAAAAAGGATTTTATCACATTGCTGAGAAAGCGAATGTACCTGTAATATGTGGATTTATCGATTATGCCAAAAAAGAAGGAGGCATTGGTCCGATTATTTATCCAGTTGCAGGAAACTTCGAAAAAGATTTTGCCTTGATTGAAGATTTTTATCGCGACAAAACAGCCCGTCATCCCGAAAATTACAACCTGAGTCCTATGCACAATCTAAAACCATAAACTGTGATTTTTTAAATTGAATCGATATTTACTTGAAAATTATCAATGTATAAATCACAAAACAAGATGCTTACGTGTATTTTTAAAAAAACATTGCTTTTTATTGTGGATTTTGCCCGAAATTTTTTAATTTTGCCGCTGATTTTTAATCAATAAACTCATTGTCATCTGTTGAAATAAACATTGAAATCTGGGTACTAAAAGAAAATTTAATATGCATCTAACCAGCGGATTTAAAACATATAACAAAAAAGGAATCACAATATTATTGTTGTTGATGTATATTTTTGCAGCCTCTCAATCTGTATTTGCAAATGAAGAAAAGCTAAAATCCGAAAAATTTAATGCAGGCGAAATGATACTCGAGCATATTTCAGATGCGCATGAGTGGCACATAATGACCATTGGAGAGACACATGTTTCGCTTCCCTTGCCTGTTATTTTGTTTTATGATGGGAAACTCAGCAGTTTTTGTTCTTCCCGCTTTCATCATGGAAAAGAAAGCTATAACGGATTTAAAATTGCAGAAGAAGGTGCTAACAAAGGAAAGATCGTTCATGTTACGATGGGTATCGACGGTAAGGAAGTAGAAGATGCAAAACTACCGCTTGATTTTTCGATTACCAAAATGGTGTTATCTTTATTCTTTAGTGTGTTCCTGATGGGATTTATTTTTATTTCTATCTCACGTTCATATCGGAAACGCGGTGTAGCTGCACCTAAAGGTTTACAGTCATTTCTGGAACCTATTATTATATTTGTCAGAGACGACATTGCCAAATCATCCATTGGAGAAAAGAAATACAAAAAATACCTCCCTTTTCTATTGACCGTATTCTTTTTTATCTTTTTAAATAACTTAATGGGATTGATTCCATTTTTCCCAGGAGGGGTTAACCTTACCGGAAATATAGCTATTACAATGACGTTGGCAATATTTACCTTTTTAATTACAACTTTTAGTGGCAACCGTGCATATTGGAAACATATTGTTAATGCTCCCGGGGTTCCCTGGTGGTTAAAAATTCCAATTCCTTTGATGCCTATCGTCGAATTGGTGGGTGTCTTTACCAAACCCTTTGTATTGATGGTCCGTCTCTTTGCCAACATCACAGCTGGACATATTATTGCCCTGGGATTCATCAGCTTAATCTTCATTTTTGGCGAAATGCAACCTATTTTAGGATATGGTGTTTCGGTAGTATCTGTAGTTTTCTATGTTTTTATGGGATTATTGGAATTACTGGTAGCATTTATTCAGGCTTATGTATTTACCCTGCTTTCGGCCTTGTATTTTGGTATGGCCATCGAAGAACATCACAAAGAAGAATTACATTAAAATAATATATTAACAATAAATCATTTACTAACTTTATAATACCATAAATTATGTCAACTTTATCAATTTTATTACAAGCAGCAGCTGACCTTACACCTATCGCAAAAATGGGTGCTGGTTTAGGTGCAGGGATTGCCGCAATCGGTGCCGGAATGGGCATTGGTAATATCGGTAAAAGTGCATTGGAATCAATTGCACGTCAACCTGAAGCTGTAGGCGATATCCGTTCAAATATGATCGTATCGGCTGCATTGATCGAAGGTGTTGCCTTCTTTGCTATTGTAGTTTGTTTATTGATCGTTTTCATTAAATAAACTAATAAACCCATGGTATTGCAACGGTTGGTTGCAATGCTATGGTTTTTTTTAATTTTAACAAATAAATTAGTAAAGATTTGTAAAAAACACAAATTATGGAAATTGTAACACCCGGTATAGGTCTTATTTTCTGGATGACATTGTCGTTCGGAATTTTGGTTTTTATACTAGCCAAATTTGCATGGGTACCTATTTTAGCCACCTTGCATGAAAGAGAAAATTCAATAGAAGAAGCCTTAAATCAGGCTGATAAAGCACGCGACGAAATGAGAGCGCTGAAATCGGACAACGAAGAATTGCTTCGTCAGGCCAAAGAAGAAAGAAGCGCCATTTTAAAAGATGCACGTAGCATTCGCGACACCATGATTGAGGAATCAAAAACCAGAGCCAATCAGGAATACAATCGCATTCTTGAAGCGGCTAAAGAAAGTATTCATTACGAAAAAATGGCTGCAATTACTGAACTAAAAAATCAAATAGCTACTTTATCAATTGATATTGCAGAAAAAATTCTGAAAGAAGAATTGACAGATAAAGAAAATCAGAAAAAACATATCGACAAAATGATGGATAACATCAGTTTTAACTAATTGATGTAATAAGAAGAATATGAAGGATAGCAAAATAAACGGCCGGTATGCAAAGGCATTGTTTGATCTTACGATTGAACAAGAAATTTTAGAAACCGCTTTTCAAGATATGAAATTGGTAAAACAGGTTTGCCAATCGAGTAAGGAATTTGAAAGCATGCTTTCAAGTCCTATCATTAAAACCGAAAAGAAACAAGCCGTTGTAAAAGAAATTATGGGCAGTCATCTGCACCAGGTTTCGCTGTCATTTTTACTGCTCATCTTAAAGAAAAGACGTGAAGCCAATTTGAGAAGCATAGCGATTGAATTCATTGAAATGTACAAAGAATTTAAGGGGATAAAAACCGCTCAACTTAAAACAGCTGTGGAATTGGATAATGATACCAAAGCAGAATTTACGGCTTTACTTACAAAACAAACCCAAAAGAGCATTGAATTATTGGAAGAAATTAACCCAAATATTATCGGTGGCTTTGTTGTTACCATTGATGATAAACAGGCTGATAGCAGCATTTCGACCAAAATTCAACGATTGAGGAAAGAATTTGATAAAAATATTTACGCAAAAGGATTTTAACAAACAGATTATAAATAAATTACAATATGGCTGAAATTAAACCCGCTGAAATATCGGCAATCTTAAGACAACAGTTAGCAGGCTTTACAATGGAATCTGACTTAGAGGAAGTTGGATCAGTACTGCAGGTTGGTGATGGAATTGCCCGTGTTTACGGACTCAACAATGCTCAATCAGGCGAGTTAGTAGAATTTGCCAAAACAGGGGTAAAGGCAATCGTTCTTAACCTTGAAGAAGACAATGTAGGGGTGGTTCTCTTAGGCGATTCACGTCAGATTAAAGAAGGTGACATCGTGAAACGTACCAATCAGATTGCTTCTATCAAAGTAGGTGAAGGAATGCTTGGCAGGGTTATTAACACCATGGGCGAGCCTATTGATGGTAAAGGCCCGATAAAAGGTGAAACTTACGAAATGCCACTCGAACGCAAAGCTCCAGGCGTTATCTATCGCCAACCTGTTACCGAACCTTTACAAACTGGTATCAAACCAATCGATGCCATGATTCCTATTGGCAGAGGACAACGTGAGCTTATCATCGGTGACCGTCAAACCGGAAAATCAGCCATTGCGATTGATACCATTATTAATCAGAGAGAATTCTACGATAAAGGAGAACCTGTATTTTGTATTTATGTAGCTTCTGGTCAGAAAGGATCTACCATTGCCAATGTTGTAAAAACATTTGAAGAAAAAGGTGCTTTGGCTTATACTGTTATAGTTGCAGCTACTGCTTCTGATCCTGCAGCATTGCAATTTTATGCTCCCTTTACTGGAGCTGCCATAGGTGAATTTTTCAGAGATACCGGACGTCCTGCATTGGTTGTGTATGATGATTTATCAAAACAAGCAGTTGCTTACCGCGAAGTTTCATTGTTGTTGCGTCGTCCACCAGGCCGTGAAGCTTATCCTGGGGATGTATTTTATTTGCATTCAAGATTACTCGAAAGAGCAGCCAAGATTATCAAATCTGATGAAATTGCTGCACAAATGAATAATTTACCTGATTCTATCCGTCATTTGGTAAAAGGCGGTGGATCACTTACAGCTTTACCTATTATCGAAACCCAAGCCGGCGACGTTTCTGCCTATATTCCTACCAATGTAATTTCAATTACCGATGGTCAGATATTTTTGGAAACCAATCTTTTCAACTCAGGTATCCGTCCGGCTATCAATGTTGGTATTTCGGTATCACGAGTTGGGGGAAATGCTCAGATAAAATCTATGAAAAAAGTGGCCGGTACTTTGAAAATCGATCAGGCTCAATTCCGCGAACTGGAAGCTTTTTCTAAATTTGGATCTGACCTGGATGCTACTACTAAAGCTGTATTGGATAAAGGAAGCCGCAATGTTGAAATTTTAAAACAGCCTCAATATTCACCCATGAAAGTGGAAGAGCAGATTGCAATTTTATACTGTGGTACTAAAGGTTTGTTGCAAAAAGTCCCTGTCAGGAAAATAAAAGATTTCGAACTGGAGTTTTTGCATCATATGCAAATTGACCACAAAGCAGTACTCGATTCTCTCAAAGACGGTAAACTAACCGATAACGATGTAAAAGTACTGGAACAAACAGCAAAAGAGCTTGCATTAAAATACCAAAACTAATTAAAACGGAGCAAAAATGCCCAATTTAAAAGAAGTTAGAACAAGAATTGCCTCAGTAAACTCTACAAAGCAGATTACCAATGCCATGAAAATGGTATCGGCCTCTAAATTGAGAAGAGCTCAAAATGCTATTATCAAACTTAGACCTTATTCGGCTAAGCTTACTGAAATACTCCAAAACTTAAGTGACAGCATCGAAAATACCGATGCTGCTGCTTTCTTTGAAGAACGCAAACCCGAAAATGTATTAATCATCGCTGTTTCTTCAAACAGAGGGATGTGTGGTGCTTTTAATGCAAATATTATTAAGGCTGTAAATATATTGATTCAGGAGAAATATTCAAGCCAAAATATCAAAGGAGATGTAGAACTTTTGTGTATTGGTAAAAAAGCCGGTGATTATTTCGCCCGCCGTACTTATAAAATTACGGATCGACTGGACCATATTTTTGATAAACTTTCATTCGAAAATGTTGTTCCTGTTGCCGAGCAATTAATGAGTGAATTCCGATTAAAAAAATACGATAGAATTGAAATTATATACAACCGTTTCAAAAACGCAGCTACACAGCAATTAGTAGTTGAACAGTTTCTGCCTATTTTACCTCCTTCAACTCTATCAAAGACTACCTCAAATGCCGATTACATTTTTGAGCCCAACAAACAGGAAATCTTAAACGAATTGGTTCCTAAAACCTTGAAAATCCAGTTGTATAAAGTAATACTCGATTCATGGGCCTCAGAACAAGGTGCACGTATGACAGCAATGCATAAAGCAACCGATAATGCTACTGAAATTTTAAAACAATTACGTTTATCTTACAACAAAGCCCGTCAGGCAGCTATTACCAACGAAATTTTGGAAATAGTAGGCGGTGCCGAAGCTTTAAAAGGATAATCTATTCATTACTAAAATATAAAAAAATGCTTCGAAACTTACATCGGAGCATTTTTTTTTAATTGAAGATTTATTTTCAGAAATTACTTCTTAAAGAAAAACCAAGCATTGTCAATTTCTTCTAGAAAAAAGCATTAATTTTGCAGCCTTTTTCATCCTATTTGGATTGAAAAGCTTAGTTGTTGAAATTCACAAAATTACTACTTTAAATAATTTAATTTATGGCTTTTGTTACAAATGAAAAACTATTTTCGAAGCAATGGTTCATTGCGTATAGTTTAATTGTGTTGGGCTCTTTTATTCTGGCATGTGGTTTTGTTTTTTTTATTAACCCTTATAATATTGTTCCTGGTGGTGTATATGGTATTGGTATTGTAGTTCATCATTTAGTTCCTGGTATACCGGTAGGTTTATTTGGGTTGGCAATGAATATTCCTTTAACGATATTGGGAATCAGGATTTTGGGCCCCCGTTTTGGGGTAAAAACAGTCATTGGAATGGTGTTGGCTTCTGTTTTTATGGATGTGATTACCTTTCTGATTGGTGACGAGAATCCTAAAACCATGCTGAATGGCTCAATAAATTTAAGCAATGATGTTTTGTTGGCTTGCGTGTTTGGTGGTGTTTTAATAGGGTTTGGACTTGGTTTGATTTTTAAAGCCAAAGCTACTTCGGGCGGTTCTGATATTGTTGCCATGATTATTTCAAAATACACCCGTTTACCGTTGGGTCAATTGATGATTTACGTTGATTCTGTGATTGTTTTATTAGGTTTAGTCGTATTTCGCGACTGGAAAGTCCCATTGTATTCGTGGATAGTGATATTTATTACAGGGAAAGTAATTGATGTGGTGCTCGAAGGAGTGAGTTATGATAAAACTTTATTTATTATATCGGATAAATACCAGGAAATCAGCGATAAAATACTTACTGACATTAATAGAGGCGGTACTTTTATCAATGGTAACGGAATGTTTAACAATGCAGAGAAGAAAATTATTTTTACAGTTGTAAATCGAAGAGAATTAGCTGTTTTGCAGGAGTTCATCCATCAGATTGATCCAAATGCTTTTTTAACGGTGATAGATGCTAATGAAATTCTTGGAAAAGGCTTCAAATCATTAGAAGAAAAACTTACTGCTTAATTTATATTAAAATGGCATTTGTTCACAACGAAAAGAGGTTTTCAAAGAAATGGTTCAGAGACTATGGTTTAATAACTGTGGGATCCTTTGCGGTTGCGATGGGCTATGTTTTTTTTATAACTCCTTACAAAATCGTGCCTGGCGGTATTTATGGCTTTTCTATTGTACTTCACTATGTTTTCGGGCTTCCGGTTGGTTTATTGGCTTTGTGCTTTAATATTCCTTTAACCATTATTGGTGTCAAAATTTTAGGTCCTCGCTTTGGATTTAAAACGGTGGTTACTTTTATCTTAACAGCTGTTTTTGTTGATACGCTCAGCTATTTTTTTGGTAATGATCCTTTGCAACTCTCTCACGATATATTGCTATCCTGTGTTTTTGGTGGTTTAGTTATTGGAGTGGGGGTAGGCTTCATTCTTAAAGCCAAAGCAACAAGTGGAGGTTCCGATGTAATTTCAATGATATTATCTAAATATACAAAGCTTCCTTTGGGCCAATCTATCATGATAGTTGACTCATCGATTGTTTTATCAAGCTTAATTGCTTTTGGCGATTGGCGGCTTCCCTTGTATTCGTGGATCACTATTTTTGTGATTTCAAAAGTAGTTGATATTGTTCTTCAGGGAATTAATTATGATAAAACCTTGTTTATTATATCTGACAAATATGAAGAAATCAGGGAAAAAATTTTAAATGATATACATAGAGGCGGAACAATGATTAAAGGAAACGGAATGTACAACGGTGCCGAAAAACAAATTATTTTTACGGTTGTTAACCGCAGAGAACTGGCAATGATAGAAGCTTATATCAATCAAATTGATCCTGATGCATTTTTAACGGTTATCAATGCCAATGAAATACTTGGGCAGGGATTTAAATCGCTGAACGATAAGTTGGATTAATTAAAATTTAATATTGTAAATAAATCCAATAAATCCGTACCTCATTTTTTATAAACCTGCCAACAACTATCGTAAAATTGAAATCGCGCCAGATTTTGTATGTCTGATGCCAGTATTATCTTTATAAATAATCATATAGGCATAGGTACCGTCTGGAGCCATGTCACCTTTTATTTTCCCATCCCATCCCATGTTCATATCGGAAGAAGAATAAATAAGTTTTCCCCAACGGTCGTAAATATTGATTTCAAATTCAAGTATTCCCATGCCATAAACTTTAAAAATATCATTTTTGCCGTCACCATTTGGTGAAAATGAATTAGGGACATAAAATGTACAGTCAGGTCGTACAATCACCCATACTTCAGCTGTATCAATACAACCATAGGCATTGCTGGCAATTACTGTAACTAAATACCTGCCAGTATCCTGATCGTTGTAAGTATGGTAAACGTTGGTCTGAGTGGAGTTTGTGCCATCACCAAAAAACCAGATGTAGCTATTGTTCCCGTTTGTAGCATCGAAAATATGAACAGTTGGGTCAAATACCGATACAGGGTTAGGATAAACAACAATTTGAGGGTTGGGGCTAGGGCTGATATGAATTACAATAGAAGCCGTATTTGAACAGCTGTTGATATCTGTTCCTTTCACTGTATAATTAGTGGTGAGTATGGGTGAAACGAAGGGATTGGCTAATGTTTGTTTACCGGTCAGTGAAAAATCATTAATATCACTGGTCCAAAAATAGCTCAATCCTCCGGATGCATGCAGCGTGGTTGAGTCGCCGAAACAAATTGTAGGTGTGGCTGTAGTTGCGGTTATTACAGGCAAAGGAATCACAAATACAGTTACAGTATCTTTATCCGTAAAAATATCTGAAACGGTAACAATATAGGTAGTAGTTACAGTTGGATTAACATGAATAATAGCAGTTGTATCGCCTGTATTCCATAAAAATGAAGGAATACCTGATGAATGATAGACAGTTGTATCCATAGATGCATGAAGTTTTGCAATTCCTCCCATACATATTGTGGTATCGGGTCCTGCTCTTGCAAAGTTACAATCAATTATTACCAGTACTGAGTCGGTCGCAGTATTATAACAGGCATCTCTAACAGTAATATGGAACAATGTTGTGGCTGTAAGGGAAGGATTTACAACAGCTGTATTTCCTGCACCATTGCTCCAGAAATACTGATAGGGTTGTACTCCATTTTGAGTAACAATTGAAAGGGGTGCGTGATCATTGCACAAAGTTGTGTCGCCATAAGCTCTTGCGGTGAGTGAATCATAATTCTGAATATTAAAGATAACTGTATCGTAATCTCCACAAACCGAGGTTTGAAAAACAAGTTTAACCGTTTCCGTTGGTTCTGAAATGTGATCATAAAAGGGCGAAATAATAAGGCGAACCGAGTCGCAACCGGTTGGGATAGTAAGCATATTAGGCAGTAATGGATAATCAACTCCATTGGTAGCAGTACCACCTATAGAAATAACAGGAATCTGGTAAGGATAAGTAACATTATATGGGTATTTAAAAGTTAAAATCATGTTATTGCAGCCTTCTATGGCATTTTGATTGGAAGCTGTTGGTGAGGAAAATGTTGGATGTATGGTTACCTGAGGGCTGCTAAAGCTATTGGCTTCTAAAAATACACCTGAATCATAGGCGTTATCACCTAAATCTGCAATAGCTAACTTCATGTGATAAGAGGTGCAAGGAATCACCAGAGCCCAGGCAGTAAGAACTGTAGTTAGTCCATTGTAAGTTATGTTAGCAATTGGTGAGTGATAGTATTGAGTGTTGGTTAAAATACAGGGTGTTGCACTCCCTGCTGATACTCCTCCATTCACAGTATTAATAGAAACGGGTAAAGTTGTTCCTGGTATCAATGCAATGTTTTTGCTGACATAGTTTGGGCCTGACGGATTCATACCTGTAATAAAAAATCCAAATACATCATTGAACATACTACACACATAATTTGGATACTCTCTTGATCCAAATACATATCTAAATTTAATTGTATCAGATACAGGTATAAAATCAAACTCTAATACAGCTGCATCTCGAATTGTACTTGTCCCGGCATATTGATCCAACTCAGGAACTACTGTCAACTCTGTACCTGAAATTGGGGTTGTCGTTTGTCCATTGGTAGCACTTGCAATACTCCCGGTAGCCATTATTACACCCGAAGGAAATCCTAAATTGGTAGCAGTGATTCCAGTTGAAAAATAACCAATTTGGTTAGAAACACTTGGAGCAAATAATGAACCATTAAACTTTACATTACTAACAGTTACACCTGTTCCTACCAGATAATTCTGAACCAATTGCAATGGAGTTATTCCGGTAGCAGCTGTAGCAGTCAATTGCGCCTGTGTCTGGAAATAAAAACCAAGCATAAAAAAAATAAACGATATTATAATTTTTCGAAAACACATATTATTAAATATCAAGACGTTAAAAATAACATAATCTTAGCCAAAAAACAAAAGTACTTATTTTTTTAATAAGACAATGATAGTCATCAAAAAGTTGCCTGTTTTTTTCTGTAAAAACTGAGATTTTAAATTATATTTCTTACCTTTACAATTCGTAAAAATTTAAAAACATTGACATTATGCATTATATAAATCAATACATTGACCAAAACAAAGCAAGATTTTTAGAGGAATTATTTGGCTTAATCCGGATTCCTTCTATTAGTTCATTATCGGGAAATAAAGCTGATATGCTCAAAGCAGCAGAATATTGGAAAACAACTTTGCTTGATGCTGGTGCCGATAAAGTAGAAATAATTCCTACAGATGGGAATCCGGTAGTATATGGTGAAAGAATAATTGACAAAAATTTACCAACCATTCTGGTTTATGCCCATTATGATGTTATGCCGGTAGACCCAATTGAATTGTGGCATTCACCTCCATTTGAACCTCAGATTATTGATGAAAAAATAGTGGCTCGTGGAGCTGATGACGATAAGGGTCAGTCTTTTATGCATGCAAAAGCATTTGAGCTGATGGTAAAAACCAATACTTTGCCTTGTAATGTAAAATTTATGATTGAAGGTGAAGAAGAAATTGGCTCACCCAACCTTCCGCAATTTTGTGAGCAATATAAAGAAATGCTTAAAACGGATATTATACTGGTTTCTGATACAGGAATGATAGCGCAGGATATTCCATCCATTACCACTGGTTTAAGAGGTTTGAGTTATCTCGAAGTTGAAGTTACGGGTCCTGACAGAGATTTGCACTCAGGAATTTTTGGTGGTGCTGTAGCAAATCCTGCTAATGTACTGGCAAAAATGATTGCTTCTTTGCATGACGAAAACAACCATATTACGATACCCGGATTTTATGATGATGTTTTGGAAATCAGTAGGGAGGAACGCGCTGAGATGGCAAAAGCCCCTTTTAATCTCGAGAACTATAAAAAATCGTTGGCAATTAAAAGTGATTGGGGCGAAAAAGGTTTTTCTCCTACCGAAAGAACAGGCATAAGACCAACCATGGACATAAATGGCATCTGGAGTGGTTATACTGGCGAAGGAGCTAAAACAGTGCTCCCTTCAGTAGCAACGGCTAAAATTTCTATGCGATTGGTTCCCAATCAGGAAAACGAAAAAATAAGTGAGTTGTTTAAAAAACATTTTGAAGCCATCGCACCTGACTATGTAAATGTGAAAGTAAGTATTTTGCATGGAGGACAAGCTTATGTATCTCCTATGAATATGCCGGCCTATATGGCTGCAGAAAAAGCATATACTCAAACTTTTGGCAAGAAACCTGTACCTACTCGCAGCGGTGGAAGTATTCCCGTTATTGCCGAATTCGAAAAAATATTGGGAGTAAAGTCAATATTGATGGGTTTTGGTTTGGAATCAGACGCTATTCATTCGCCCAACGAAAATTATCCTTTATTCAACTTTTACAAAGGTATAGAAACCATACCCTGGTTTTATAAGTACTTTTTTGAGCTAAGTAAATAATGACTTGCCTTCGGAACTTAAAACGAAATAAATTGTTCTTCTAATATATTCTAATTATATAAAAAATGAAAAAAGTATTCTTATCAATCGGATTTTTGTTATTTACTTTTACTTTATTTGCTCAAGGGCCGGTTTCAAAAGGAGGTACTCAACTCAATGCAGGTCTTGGATTTTCAAGTTGGGGTGTCCCCGTTTATGTAGGGCTAGATTATGGTGTTCACCATGATATAACAATAGGTGGAGAAATTTCTTTCCGCTCTTATAACGAAAGTTGGAGTAATGTGAAACACAACCGTAGTATTATCGGAATTTCAGGAAATGGAAATTATCATTTTAACAGGATTCTTGAAATTCCTTCACCCTGGGATTTTTACGCAGGTTTAAATTTGGGATTTTACAGTATTTCATCAAGTAGTTATTCAGGAGGTATTGCTTCAGGTTTAGGACTAGGTGCCCAGATTGGTGGAAGATATTATTTTTCAGGGAAATGGGGCGTTAATCTTGAAATTGGTGGTGGAAATACTGTTTCAGGAGGCAAATTCGGGATAACATTTAAGCTGTAATCAGTTTATGCAGATTTTCCTTCTACTACCATAACTATTTCTCCTTTAATTGTTTTCTCTTTAAAATAGGCTAAAATTTCAATTAAACTACCTCTTTGGGTTTCTTCATATATTTTAGTAAGCTCACGTGAAACACTGGCTTGACGTTCAGCACCAAAATATTCAATAAATTGTTCCAAAGTTTTAATCAAGCGATGGGGTGATTCATAAAAAATCATGCTAACATCTATTTCCGATAATGCTTTGAGTTTAGTTTGTCGCCCTTTTTTTACAGGTAAAAAGCCTTCAAATAAAAATCTGTCGCAGGGTAAACCTGAATTTACAATAGCAGGAACAAAAGCTGTTGCTCCTGGAAGACATTCTATTTCAATATTATTGCGTAAGCATTCTCTGATGATTAAAAACCCAGGATCCGATATTCCGGGTGTACCTGCATCGGTAACCAATGCCATAGCTTCTCCCATTTGTAAACGATGAATTATTTGAGTTAATGTTTTGTGTTCATTAAACTGATGATGAGAAAACATCCGTGTTTCAATCTCAAAATGCCTGAGCAAAATTCCTGTTTTGCGGGTATCTTCAGCCAGAATAAGTTGTACTTCTTTTAATATTCTGATAGCTCTTAATGTAATATCTTCTAAATTTCCGATGGGTGTAGGAACCAAATATAATTTCGACATAATTAGGATGTATAGTTAAAGATTGTTAAGTAATTGCATGTCAGATTGAAAGATAAAATTTTGTAGGCTGAAATAATTTTTAATTGGAATTGCGCCTTTAGAAATTATTGTAATTCATACGATACGAGCATCAATTTTCAGTGCATAAAATTACTAAAATAAATTTTATAATTCTAACGTTGTTTCTTTAAAAATGTTTAATTTTGATTTTCAATACAAGCTTAATTTCTACAAAGGATGAAAAAGTTTAAAACATTATTAATTATTACAGTCATAACGCTTGCAATATATGCTTGTGCGAAAGATGATCCGAATAGCAGTGATGCAAATATTATTATTCCTACCTGGTTTTCGCCTGATGGTGATGGAATTAATGACTTCTGGATGGTTAAAGATTCAATGAACATAATTAATAATGAAGTGTTTCTTGCCAAAATTTATGACACCTCACAAAATTTGATTTTTCTGAGTCCTGATAAAAACAGACCTTGGATGGGCACTAAGGCGGATAGTACCATTGCCTGTGATACTGGGTATTATTACTATTCTGTTCAATACAAAACCTGGGGTGGATTGAATAGATTCAGAGTAGGGATGGTTTTCCTCTCAAGAAAACCATAATTATCTATCTTTATTTTATTATTTTATTTGTTTTTCAGCCTAAGCTATTCTCACTTTTAAACAATTTGCAAGTATCATTTATGCTTTGATGTATCGGCATAAAATCAAATGATAATTGTTGTCTGATTTTATTGGACGAATAATAATATTTATTTTGTGAAGTATTCACCGTTTCTCTGGTAATAATCGGGTTGCTTTTAAAAACCAAGGCCTTTAGTTTTTCGACCCTCCAAGCTATGTTAAGCATCCATTTGCTGGCATGTATACTTGGTGGTTTTTTACCAAAAGCCATCATAATATTTGTAAAAAGTTCCTGATAGCTGAGGTTTTCCGAAGAAAGTATAAAGCGTTGATTTACCACTGTACTTTTCATCAGTTTCGTCATAATTTGAGCTACATCTCTCACATCTACATAGCCGTTTACGCCTTTTGTGTAAAATTTATTCCCTTTCCATAATGTTTTAAAAATTTTAGAACTTCCAGTTCCCCAATCCCCAGCTCCAAGAATTATCGATGGATTAACTATTACGGCAGCTAAGCCTTCTTCAATACCTCGCCACACTTCCCTTTCGGCTGCATACTTCGTTTTAGCATAATTAGAATTCCGATCGGATGATTTCCAGGCAGTTTCTTCGTTGATTAAATCGTTATGTTCGGTTCTTCCAATGGCTGCAATTGAACTTACAAAACAAAATTTTTCGACAGCATGTTTTAAAGCTATATTGACCATATTGGCTGTGCCATTCACATTGGTTCTGAACATATTCTCTTTTTGATCAGGTTCAAAAGAAACAATTGCAGCACAATGATATATCTGAGTAATATCTTGCATTGCTTCATTCAATAATGAAATGTCGTTTACATCAGCTGTAACCCATTCAATTTGCGATAATAACTGTTTAGCATCGAGGCTATAGTATGAAAATATTTTTTCAGTAAGTTTAATACTGCTGTTTGCTCGTTTTAATGCTTTAACTTTTTCTTCTGTTTTGAGCAATTCGAATAATACGTGAGCACCTAAAAAGCCAGTTCCGCCTGTTACTAATATCATATTCGTTATTTTATAAGAAAAGACTACCTATTTGGAAAACTAAAAAAGAAACAATCCAGGCAAGTAAGGTTGTGTAAACGGCAAGAAACAATGCCCATTTTATACCTCCGGCTTCTTTCTTAACTGCAGCAAACACAGCTACACATGGGAAATAAATTAATACAAACATTAAAAATGAAAAGCCAGCCAATGGTGTAAAAACATATTCATCCTTTTTACTACCTGTTTTGTAGGTTTCATTTTTAAGTTTACTGATTAATGCGGAAGAATGCTCATCGGCATTATCATCAGCCTGATATATTACGCCCATCGTACTCACTACAATTTCTTTAGCAGCCGTTCCCGCAAGCAAGCTTACACTCATTTTCCAATCGAAACCCAAAGGGCGCATTGCTGGTTCAATAAAATGACCAATTCTTCCGATATAGGAATTCTCCTGACGGAATGATTCCTTTTCAAGTTCAATATTTTTAATGACCGTAGCTTTTTCTTTTTTAAGCAGAGCAGTATCAGCAGCCAAGACATTTGCAATTTTCATAGAGTAAGCAAGTTCGGTAGTATTAATTTGCTGATTAAAAGCTACTTCTTTTACTGTTTTTCTTGGAAAATAACCCAAAGCCCATATAATAATTGAAGCAAACAATATTACACCTCCCATCTTCTTGAGATATTGACCGCTTTTGTTCCAAACGTGTTTATAGGTTGCCCTTAATGTAGGTATCCGATAAGGTGGAAGTTCCATAACAAAAGGTACATCTTTTGACTTAAAAACAAATTTACTGAATACTATTGCAACAATAATAGCAAGCAAAATTCCTATCATGTAAATCGAAAACAACACGGTTCCTGCATATTCTGCAAATATGGCACTTGTAACTAAAATATATACCGGTAAACGTGCACTGCACGACATAAAAGGGTTGATAAGAATGGTCAATATCCTGTCACTTCTGTTTTCTAATGTTCGGGTCGACATAATAGCAGGAACATTGCAGCCAAAACCCATAATCAAAGGGATAAAGGATTTTCCATGTAAGCCAATTTTATGCATCAGTTTATCCATAATAAATGCTGCACGTGCCATATAACCTGTATCCTCCATTATTGAAATGAAAAAGAACAAGATTAAAATATTTGGCAAAAAAACAATCACACCACCTACTCCATGAATAATACCATTAATCATTAAATCTTTCAGCATGCCCTCGGGTATTGAATTTTGAAAGAGATTTGCAGTTAGGCCGACTAAATTCTGAATCCAGGAAACAGGATATTCGCCCAATTTAAATGTAGACTGAAACATAATCCATAAGAAGAAAATAAAAATTGGATAACCCCATACTTTATGAGTGAGTAGGTTGTCAATTTTTTTGGTAACGGTTGGCGAATCAGACCGATACTTTTCGTATACAAAAGTTTCTTTTAAAGCCCCTGCAATAAATCCATATCGTGCATCTGAAACGAGGGTTTCAGCGTCTTCGGTATATAATATTTCCAGTCGGGTCACTTCTTTTTCGATGGTATCAGCCATCGTAAAATAGTTATCCCAGTTAACAATAGAAGCAGTTGCCCATTCATCTTTTTCAAGCAGTTTGATAGCCAAAAAACGGGATGAAATTTTATCGGTCAACGACTGGTTTATCTTTATCTCATTCTGGATATTTTTAATGGCTTCTTCAACATTTAAACCATAATTAATATGAATATGTCTTACTGAAGGTTCCTGATCTTCATACACCTCAATTACTTTCCTGAACAATTCTTTTATCCCTTTACCTTTTGATCCAACTGTGGGTATCATCGGAATTCCAATCATATTACCAAGGTGGGTAAAATCAAACTGATTGCCTGTTTTCTCCAATTCATCAAACATATTCAAGGCAATCACTACCTTAATGTCCATGTCAATTAATTGAGTTGTCAAAAACAAATTGCGTTCAAGGTTTGAAGCATCAATCACATTGATAACCACATCGGGGCTTTCGTCAAATATAAATTTTCTTACATATAATTCTTCGGGAGTATAGGCGGAAATTGAATAGGTACCTGGTAAATCGGTGAGATTAAAAGTATAGTCGTCTAATTGAAACTTTGCAAGTTTTGCATCTATCGTTACACCACTATAATTGCCAACATGCTCTTTGGAGTCTGATGCAAAGTTAAATAAAGAAGTTTTGCCTGAATTAGGATTGCCGACCAAAGCAATATCAATAATTTTACCTTTTTCTCTGGCCGAAGTTTTCAAGAGGTCTTCGACCGTTACACCCTGATAGAAATGTAAGGAATGAAAATTTTTGGCTTCTTCTTCAGTAATTACTTCTATTAAAGATGCTTCGCTTCTTCGCAGCGAAATGGCATAACCCATTATTTGGTACTCAATGGGGTCTTTCAAGGGCGCAGATTTAACAACTTCTACTTTTCTGCCTTTTACAAACCCCATTTCGGTGATTCTGTTGCGGAAAGCTCCTCTACCTTTCACTTTCGTGATAATACCAGATTCTCCTTGTTTTAGATCATTTAATGTCATGATAAATTTATTAAAACAAATGAGATCCTATATAAAAATGAAACAATCATAGTTACAAGCTTAAAATATTATTGCAAAAATAATGACTATTATGCAATTATGCAACTAATTTAGAATAATTTTAAATAAAAAGTGTAATTAATAGATAATAAGTTTCTTAACAGAACTAATTTCGTTATCATTCATCAATCTTACCAAATATATACCCTTGGCAAATCCGATTAGGTTGATGCTTAGGGTTTCATCATTAGGAGAGATTGAGGTTCTGAATACGCTATTGCCCTGCATGTCTGCTATTAATAAAGTTGAATTTTTGGAAAGCTGATTTTTAAAACTTATTCGAAGGCTATTTTGTGCCGGATTTGGGAATAATGAAAATTCATTTGTTCTTTCAACAGATTGAATGGTATTAATTGTAGAAACCAATTGAACATTTTTAATAACGGAAGCCTTATTGATAGCGGTAGCATTTACCGTTTTTGAGATATAACCAGGAGCGGAATAGGTTAAGTTATAGCTTCCTGCATAAATCGGGCGAAAATAATTTCCTAATGGTAACATTGAATACACATGTGAACTATCGATGTCATGCCCCTGAATAAAAATTTTAGCTTTTAAAGGGAGTCCGGTAATACTATCTGTTACAATACCCTTGAAGCCATATAAGCTTTGTTCCATATAGTTTAGCAATGAACGATAGTTGTAATTCCAGAAACTTTGCAGTTGATTTGCTGCAGGAGTCATTGTATTGCTCACTTCCACGGTAAATTCGCGACAATGTTTAAAATAATTCATATAATCCTGACGTCCTCCAGTAATTCTATACCATGCATAGCCATTAGTAACACCATTATCCAGATCGTTTAAATAGCCTGTTACACTATTTACATGGACTGTATCGGCAAATTCTCTGCTGACATAATTCCACCATTTTTGATCTGCATGTTTGTGTGACAAGGAATCCCATGTATCCCAGGGATAATTGACAACTTCTGCGCCACCATGAAAATTGGCAGACATGGTAAATTGTATACTATCGGCCAAAGCCATAAAAGCCATGGTTTCAGGTTGCCAGGCATTCCCATCAGGATGTAATCCGTCCTGGGGGTCAGGGAAATTTCTGTTGAAATCAATATTGTTGGCATTTTCACGGGTTGCGAGAGAAACACTGCTATTTCCTCCTCTATAAGTACCATCTGGGTTGGCTAAAGGATTAATCCAGATTTCAGTATTATTTAAAATATTGGTAACACGAGCATTGCTTCCATAATTACTTAATAAATAATCAATAAGGTGTAGGGTTAAAATATATCCGGTTAACTCGTTTCCATGCATGGAAGAAGTGTACAAAAATTTAGGTTTATTTTCAATAGCATCAGGATTGCTGCTTAGTTTTACAAAAAGCAATTTTCTTCCGCTGGTCAATGTTTTGATGCTAAAGGTTCTGCATAAATTGGGATAATTGATTTGAAACCTTGTCATTAAACTATCATAAACAGTATATGTAGGATAAAAATCCCAGGCTTGTATTGCTTTTGAATTCAAGTGATCAAGCATATTTAAATCTAAACTATTGACGTCATTTTTAATAATCTGGTATGGATAATTCAATTGTAAAAATTTTGAAAATTCTTTTTTGCTGGCAAAAGCATAAACTTCATTTCCTTTAACATTGGATATAGAGATGATTTTGGTAAGATTCCGGATTTCGTTGCGTGAAGAAATTGCAAATTTGAATTGAACTTCAGTGTTTTTTTCAAATATTTTGTCAATATTTTGAACGACCTGATTTGTGTTTTGTGCTGTAACTGAAATGTTTGAATTTAAAAATAAAACAAAACAGCATAAAATTAATATGGATATTTTTCTCATAGTATTGATATTAAAGAAATAAACGACTGTAAAAGTACAAAAAAAACAAACAAGGTGTTATAGTATCAAACTTTTTAAGGAAATTTACGAATCTATAAAAAAGATACTACCCCCATCATATAGCACCCCATCATAAAGCTCAATAATCTGAATACCGACTTTTTCAGCAAAAATTCTTATTGATGAACCTTCCTCCATTTCATTTATATTGCCAATAATAAATAATTGCTGACCATACACACCACAACATCCACCAAAAAACCCATTTTTGTGTCCGGGGAGTCTGATTTTTTCAGGATTCACATATAAAACGGAAATGTTTTCTTGAATTTGCAGTTGGTTGTAAATACCTTTATCAGAAGTGATAAAACTAGAATCATTCAAACTAACTAAATTACAACGTGTATAGCCTTGATTGACTGAAATTATCTTTTTTCCGGAAGAAAGTTCTATAATTTTATCGTCTGTATTTTTAGTATTGTGGATCAAAAAACTGTCAGTAACAACTGCATTATAAAAAGAGGTTTGTGGATATTGTTGTCCCACAGCTCGTTTGCCAAAAATAAAATTGAGTTGATTGTTTTGAAATTTATGAATAATTTCTAAAGGCGTATTAGGAGCAAGTATTATATTTTCAGGCGTCTGGCATAAAAAAATATCAGGATGGGAAGATATAGCATCATAGGTAATTGAATGAGGTTTGAACTCAATAAGTTGGCCATATTGACTTAGATTATCTTTTGCTTCACTTGGAATTTTAGAATCAATAACTATGTACATAAAAGTCTCTTTTTTCTAAGTTAGTATCAATTAAAAATCTGACTTTACGGTATGAATTTTCAAGCATTTTTTTGTTGGAAGCATGGTAACCGATGGCAAAATTATACATTTTAGGAGCTACAAACAGATGTAAGTTTTGATGCTGATCAGGATTTTGTGTATATTTTATTAAATTTTCTTCCCAAAGCTTGGTTTCAACCAATTCTCTCAGCGAAGCATGATAAGGACCGGCAACAAATGCACTCCCTTGTAAATCTTCTGATGGATGCAGTCCGATTCTGATAATTTGAACATTGGCTTTTTCGAACAATGGTATAATTTCTTTTAAAACAACAATGCTCTCTTCTATACTTAATGCTTGGTATTCGCCTCTTTTGTATAAATCTTCAAGATAAGTATCTTTGATGACAAGGGTAGGATAAATTCTGGTATTGTCGGCTCCGAATGTAATTATTTTATTCGCAGTTGCTATCGATTTCTCCATCGAATCGCCAGGCAATCCAATCATCATTTGCAGACCAAGGTCGAATCCATTGGATTTGATTAATTCTGAAGCGTTTCTGACGGTTTCAGCGGTGTGACCTCTTTTAGATGCGAATAACACTTCATCATCCAGCGACTGTGCACCCAACTCTATTGTTTTGACATTGTAGTTTTTAAGTAATTTCAAAATATCAGCATTTATATAATCAGGACGGGTTGATAAACGAATCGAACTTACAACCCCATTTTCTATATATGGCTGAGCTACTTTTAAAAAAGCTTCTTGCTGAAGCGCTGGAATGCCTGTAAAGCTGCCTCCAAAAAAACCGATTTCTACTTCTGTATTTTCGTTTGAAATTGTTGTAAGATGCATTTCGATGATCTCATTAACAGCTGTAAGCGTTGGAATGCATTTAGTTCCTGATATTTTTTGCTGATCGCAATAAATACACCTGAAGGGGCAAGCCAATTCAGGAATAAAAATGGGTATGGTGAAATGTTTTTTTTGCATTTTATATTGTAAAAAAAAATCTTATACCTCATGGGAAGTATAAGATTTTTTTTTAGGTTTGTTGTTTTTTAAAACTTTTTAATCTTTTTAAGGAATGATTTTTTCTTGATTTTGCTATTGTCATCAGAGTAATATCCATAACCATATCCATAACCATAACCATATCCGTAACCGTATCCATATCCGTAACCTGAGCTATATCCATATCCGCTTGAATCACGATCAAGGCGGACATCATTAATCAGGATGTTAAATTTACCGATTTTTCTTTTTTCAATATCGCTAATAATTGAATTAAAAACTTTTTTATTAGTAAAATTCTGACGACAAACATAAACATTGGAATCGGTATATTTCATCAGTAAATATGCATCTGTAATTAATCCCACAGGAGGCGTATCGATAATAATAAAATCGTAAATTGCCTGTAAGCGGGCAAACAGTTCATCTGTTTTTTCAGAAGCGATTAATTCTGAAGGATTTGGAGGAATAGGTCCAGCCATTATGATATCTAAATTGGGAATGAATGATTGTTGAATGATATCTTCCAATTTACTTTTTCCAATTAAAAATGAGCTGATTCCTTCAGTATTTGTAAGTGCGAAATCCTGATAAATTTTTGGTTTCCGTAAATCAAAACCCATAAGCAGGACTTTCTTTCCATACAATGCAAAAATAGAGGCAATATTAATGGATATAAATGTTTTTCCTTCACTTACCATTGTAGAAGTAACCATTATGGTTTGTTTTTCCTTCCCCTTGGCAATAAATTGCAAATTGGTTCTTACAGAACGGAAAGACTCTGAAATAGAAGATTTTGGAGAATCGTGAACAACGGTACTACTTTCATTATCATTGTGAGTGGTATGTCCGATAATAGGGAAAGAAGTTATTTTTTCAACATCAGTTTTCTCGATGATTGTATTATTTAAAAAGTCTTTGACAAACAAATAGATAAGTGGAATGAGTAAGCCAAGTATGAAAGCAATGATGTAGTTCAGTGTTGTTTTTGGATATACTTTTTCTGCTGATCTTGCTTTATCAATTATCTTATTATCGGGAATATTGGAAGCTTTGGCGATGGCAGATTCGGCTCGCTTCTGCAATAAAAAAGTATAAATCTGATCGTTGATTTTAAACTTTCTTTCAATATTAATCAGATTCCTCTCAGTAGCAGGTAATTTATTGAGTTCATTCTGAACTGTTTCTATTCTTTTGTCAAGTTCTTTGATGCCAATGTTCGACATATTTACAATATTCCTGACATTTTCCACCACTGTTTTTTTGATATTATCAATTCTCAGATCGATTTTAGTAATTACAGGATTAAGTGCAGTAGTTGAACTTTTTAATTTTTCTCTTTCAGCAGAAAGTTTTACCAATTCTTCTACCAATTTACCAAGCAAAGGATCTTCAATTCCCATAGTTGAAGGTGCAATAATATCGCTTTTAACACTGGTATTTTTAGAAAAATATTCCGTTAAATACTTATAATAACTTGATTTTAAAGATTCCAGCGCTTTCTGATTGTCCAACAACACAACTTTATCATAAACAATTTTTGATTCATCGCTTACATTCATAATTTTGTTAAGTGTTCTGAAATTCTGTAATTGGTTTTCGACAATATGCAATGAATCTGTAATGCCTGAAAGTTGTTCATCTATAAAACCAATGGTATTGGTTGCAATTAGGTTCTTTTCTTCCAAATCGCTGTTGATATATGCATCGGTAAGAGCATTGATAAAATCAATGGCCTTTTGTTTATTCCTGTTTTTAATAGTAATAGCTAAAACAGTGGCTTCCTTATTAATAGGTTCAATTTTAGAATCATTAAATTGAGAGGCCATCTGATTCAGGTCGTTGATAGTGAATAGAAAAGATTTCCCATTGGCATCTTTCTTCTTGTATTTTGGTGTTAAAAGGATTTTGAAATTCAGATTTTCATCTTTGTATATTTCGCCAAAGTATAAAGTTTTTACAACTTTATGAATATCAATTTTATCTTCCAATGCTTTTTCGTCCCTGTAATTAAATAAAGTAACATCGGTTTGTTCTGGAATCTCAAGTTGGAATTTTTCGTTCGAAAGAATTTTAATTGATATTTGCACTCCAACTAATTGAATATAACCGGTATCTAAAATAACTTCAAAAGGACTTTCTTTATACAATTCCTCTGTTTTAAAATTATTTTCAGCAAAATAAGATACATAAAAGTTAAGCTTTTTAATAGCTTTATTGGATAGAGAATAGGATTGCAAAACACCTATTTCATTCTGAACATTTTTCTGAGAACCAAAAAGGGATAAGCCTTTCATAAGTTCATTTCCTCCACCTCCACCTTTTGAGTCATCTTTAATCATAACAGTCGATTTTACCTCATACAAAGGGACCGAGTATTTATTAAAAACAAAAGCCAGCAATAGGGTTAAAACGATAGAAATGGCAAAATAATGCCAATGCGATAATACTTTAAAAACAATGGACATGATATCCACTTTTTCTTCTGCTTCTTGTTGTTGCGGTAAATTATTGTTGATTTGAGATTGTTCCACGTTTGAATTTTTAAGTTGAAATATTTTTATCCGATTTTTTGTAAGGATTATTTTCTGAGTAGAGCGTAAATTGTAACAACTGTTGAAATTGTTGAAAGTACAACTGTCCAGGGGAAAGTAGCAAATCCTACAGATTTGGCTGATTTGTTTGGTTCCACATAAATAATATCGTTGGGTAAAATAAAGTATTCTTCTTTGAGTAACAAATTTCTATCGGTTAAGTCAATCATACTTATTTTGTCTCCAGCTTCAGTTTTTCGGATTAACATAACACGATGTCTGTTGCCATATTCCGTTAAATCTCCGGCTTTGGCTATGGCTTCCAATATATTCACTTTGTCCTGGTAAAAGAAGTAAACACCCGCTCTTGCAACATCTCCAATAATACTTACGCGATAGTTGGCTAATTTTACTATGACAGAAGCATCTTTTAGATATTTTGAAACTGCTTTTTGTACTTCATTTTGTGCATTGGTAATGGTTAGTTCTTTTACGTAAACATTTCCAACAATGGGTAAATTTATATTTCCAGAATCGTTTATCGTATAACTGTTTAAATAAATTCCAATTTCGTTCTGGAATTGATAGGCACTATTTACTGTAGCTTCTCCGTTAAAAAAATCTGAATTATCTGGATTAATGGTATTGACTTTTATATACAAAATATCATTAGCTCTTAAACGATAATCAGGACTTTTGTTTGCATAAACATTATTTGTGCTTACGCTATTTGCCTTTTCTTGTAAATAAATTAATTTTTTTTGAGAGGTGCAGGATGCAAAAACAACAATAATCGAAATAAATACGATTACGTTAAATTTTTTATAGATTGATTTTATTTGCTTCATTATTCAATGATTAAATTTTTAGAAAAGTAAAATTTTATACTTTTAGCTGGCAAAATTAGTTTTTTTTTATAAATATTAACATTAAAATCTTATTGATATAAAATTATAGATATAAATAAAATATCATTATTTTCAATATTTTTTTACAAAGCAATCAATATTGCTTTTATATAGCTTCACCCATCAAAGTAGCAGCTGTGCAGTCTGTTATTTGAATATTAACATAATCGCCAATATTAAAATTCTCTTTTGGAAGAACAACCACTTTATTCTGGCTGTTTCTACCTGATAGTTTTAGCTTTGATCTTTTTGAAACATTGTCAATTAATACCTTAAAAGTTTTGCCGATATCTCTTTGGTTGCTTTCCAATGCTAATTTCATCTGAAGATCAATAATTTCTTCCAGTCTTTTACTTTTGATCTCCTCAGCTATATCATCTTTCAATCTTTTAGCCGCAACTGTATCAGGTCTTTCGGAATATTTAAACATATAAGCATAATCAAAGCCAACCCATTTCATCAGCGATATTGTATCCTGATGATTTTCATCAGTTTCTGCACAAAAGCCTGCAATAATATCCGTTGAAATAGCACAATCAGGAATGATTGTTTTGATAGCTTCTATTCTATTTATATACCATTCTCGGGTATATTTTCTGTTCATGCGTTTAAGTACCTCACTGCTACCTGATTGTACCGGTAAATGTATGGCATTGCAAATATTTTCGTGTTTCGCAATACAGTATAACAATTCATCAGAAATGTCTTTTGGATGAGAGGTGGCAAATCGCACCCTTAATAAAGGATTGATCAAAGCAACACTTTCCAGCAATTTGGTAAAATTTATTTCCTGATTGCCTTCCCATTGGTAGGAATTTACGTTTTGACCCAGCAAGGTAATTTCTCGATATCCTTTTTCAAACAAATCTTTTGCTTCATTGATAATGGTTTCGGGGTTACGGCTTCTCTCTTTCCCTCTTGTATAAGGGACAACACAATATGTGCAAAAATTTTCGCAACCTCTCATTATTGAAATAAATGCAGAAATACCATTGCTATCAAGTCTAACAGGTTCTATCTCAGCATAGGTTTCCTCTTCCGAAAGTAGGACGTTGGCAGCTTTTTGTCCGCTATCAACAGTATTCAATAAATTAGGTAGATCTCTATATGCATCGGGCCCTACTATTAAATCTACAGCTTCTTCATTAAAAATTTGCTCCTTCAATCTTTCAGCCATACATCCCAGTAATCCTATTTTCAATTCAGGATTTTTCTTTTTATAGGATCTTAATTCTTTTAATCTTCTGTTTACTCTTTGTTCAGCATTATCGCGGATGGAGCAAGTATTCAAAAAAATAACACTTGCTTGATTTATATCTGTTGTTAACTCATAATCTATTGATTTCATGATAGAGCCAACAATTTCGCTATCTGAAAAATTCATCTGACAACCATAAGTTTCAATAAAAACTTTCTTGCGTTCCACTTTATTTTTTTTAGTTTTAATTTATTACCCAAACAAAAATTAATTATGTTTGTTTAAACTTCATTATAAATAATTTAATATCAACATATTAAATATTAAGTTTTTTGAGGTCCAAAGGTAGTCAAAAAAGCTAAATTTTTATTTTTTTAGGATGGTTTTAAAAAATAATTCGCTGAATTCAGTTTTTATTGTTTTATTTTGTGCCGTTTTTCAAGTGGTATTATTTAAAAATATTGAGAAATCATATGAAATTGCACATTATGAAACTGTACTCTTTGGGTCAAATTTGCTCAAAATAGGACAAAATTCATACCATATATATTAATAGAAAAAATTTATGTCGAAAAATCTTGTAATAGTTGAGTCACCTGCAAAAGCTAAAACAATTGAAAAGTTTTTAGGTAATGATTTTGTTGTGAAATCTAGTTTTGGTCATGTGAGGGATTTGTCAAAAAAAACAATCAGCATTGATATCGAAAATAATTTTCAACCTCAATATGAAATTTCACCTGATAAGGTAAAGATCGTTAACGAACTTAAAAAGTTAGCCAAAGAAGCAGAAGTAGTTTGGCTTGCTTCCGACGAAGACCGTGAAGGAGAAGCTATTTCGTGGCATCTGATGGAAGCTTTGGGATTGAAAGAAAATAAGGTTAAACGTATTGTTTTTCATGAAATTACAAAAACAGCTATTTTAAATGCTGTTGAGAATCCAAGGTCTATCGACCTTCATCTTGTAAACGCTCAACAGGCTCGAAGAGTTTTAGATAGATTGGTTGGTTACGAACTATCGCCAGTGTTGTGGAAAAAAGTGAAGCCAGCACTGTCAGCCGGTCGCGTTCAATCAGTTGCTGTGAGACTCATTGTTGAAAGAGAAGATGAAATCAGAGGATTTTCAACTACTTCTTTTTATAAAGTAATTGGAATTTTTGATGTGAAAAATCCTGAAAAGAACACTACCATTACTGCAGAACTTTCTCAACGATTTGAAAAGAAGAATGATGCAGTTAATTTTTTAAACGATTGTATAAAAGCAAGTTTTACTGTAGCTGATGTAGAAACGAAGCCAGCTAAAAAATCGCCGGCACCACCTTTTACAACCTCTACACTTCAACAGGAAGCCAGCAGAAAATTAGGATTTCCCGTTGCTAAAACTATGATGGTGGCCCAACAATTGTACGAGTCGGGAATGATTACATATATGAGAACAGACTCTGTAAATCTTTCAAATATGGCACTGGCGATGGCTAAGAAAGAGATTGAAAATTTGTTTGGAGAAGACTATGTAAAAATCCGTAAATATACTACTAAAACCAAAGGTGCCCAGGAAGCGCATGAAGCCATCCGTCCGACTTACATGACAAACCAAACAGTAAATGGGGATGCTTCGCAAAAACGTTTGTATGATTTGATTTGGAAACGTGCCATTGCTTCTCAAATGAGTGATGCTTTGTTAGAAAAAACAAATATTACCATTGATATTGACAATAGAAAAGAAAAGTTTGTCGCAAAAGGAGAAGTTATAAAATTTGATGGATTTTTAAAAGTCTACCTTGAATCGAACGATGATGAAGATGAAGAAAATCAAAAAGGTTTGTTGCCATCCGTAAAAAAAGGAGAGAAATTAAATCTAAATGAATGCAATGCCTGCCAAAGTTTTACCCAGCACCCACCAAGATATACCGAAGCAAGTCTGGTTAAAAAACTCGAAGATCTGGGTATAGGCAGGCCTTCAACTTATGCACCTACAATTTCTACTATCCAGAAAAGAGAATATGTCGTTAAAGAAGACAGAGATGGTGAAATCAGAAAATTTGATTTTATCACACTGAAAAACAATACAATAACTGAAGTTGTAAAATCAGAAAAAACAGGCTTCGAAAAAAGTAAATTATTTCCAACAGACATTGGTTCTATTGTGAATAGATTTTTAGTTCAGCATTTCGAAAGTATACTTGATTATAATTTTACGGCTGAGGTTGAAAAAGATTTTGACGAAATAGCAGATGGCCAAATGGTTTGGAATGAAATGATTAAAAATTTCTATTTGCCATTTCACGAAAATGTTGAGAAAACCCTAAAGGAATCGGAAAGAGCAAAAGGTGAAAGATTACTGGGTGTTGATCCAAAAACGAAGAAAAACGTATATGTCAGAATTGGTCGCTTTGGAGCTATGGCACAAATTGGTGAAGCCAAAGATGAGGAAAAACCAAGTTTTGCAGGACTAAAAAAAGGTCAAAGTCTTGATACGATTAATCTTAAAGAAGCACTCGAATTATTTAACCTTCCAAGAACTTGCGGGACCTTTGAAGATATTGAAATGGTTGTTGCTATTGGCAGGTTTGGTCCCTATATTCGCCATGATGGGAAATTTTATTCCTTAATTAAAACAGATGATCCTTACGAAGTATCTGAGGAAAGGTGTATCGAAATTATTAAAGCCAAAAGAATTTCAGATGGAGCCAAAGCTGAAATTTCAAAACATTTCCCCAAAACCCTTGGGGAATATGAAAAAGGAGAGGTTGTGGTAAATATTGGCAGATATGGTCCTTACATTACACACAATAAATCAAATTTCCCCGTGCCAAAAGCTCAGGATTTATTGGTTTTAACATTGGAAGAAGCTATCGAATACATCAAAGGAAATAAAAAGAAATCTGCTGAAAAAAGCCTCAAGGAATTTCCTGAAAATGCTAATGTAAAGGTGCTAAGCGGAAGATATGGCGCTTACATCAAAATTGGAAAAGATAATTTCAAAATTCCAGCTGAAAAAGAAGCTAAGGATTTAACTTTGAGTGATTGCCTTAAAATTGCAGAAGAAAGTGGTAAAACCATAAAAAATACGACTACAAAAAAAGCAGCAACCAAGAAACCAGCTAAAACGACAGCAAAAAAGAAATAGATTTAATTTAATATGTTGAATATAGATAAAATACGAGAGGATTTTCCCATTTTACAACAACAGGTATATGGTAAACCTTTGGTTTATTTTGATAATGCAGCAACCACACAAAAGCCACAATGTGTAATTGATGCAGTTGTAAAGTACTACACCGAATCAAACAGCAATATTCACAGGGGTGTACATTTTTTGAGCCAAAAAGCCACTTTGTCTTTTGAAAATACAAGGGAAGTCATCAGGAAATTTATCAATGCGCAACATGCTTACGAAATTATTTTTACTCGAGGTACCACAGAAAGCATCAATTTAATTGCTCATTCTTTCGGTAATAAATTTATCGGAAAAGGTGATGAAATAATGATTTCTGCCATGGAACATCATTCAAATATTGTTCCCTGGCAAATGATTTGCGAAGAAAAACAAGCCATTTTAAAAGTGATCCCCTTTCACGAAAACGGAGAGCTTGACAAGGCAGCATTTGAAACACTTATTTCTGACAAAACAAGAATCATTGCTATTACACATGTTTCAAACGCTTTAGGAAGTATAAACCCTATAAAAGATTTGATCAAAATAGCACATTCTTATAATATTCCGGTGATGATTGACGGTGCACAGGGAATTGCCCACTCTAAAGTAGATGTAATGGATCTGGATTGTGATTTCTATTGTTTTTCAGGGCACAAATTATATGCTCCAATGGGAATCGGTGTTTTATATGGGAAACAAGAATGGTTAAATGCCATGCCCCCTTATCAGGGTGGTGGCGAGATGATACAAACCGTTAGTTTTGAAAAAACCACTTACAACGAATTGCCCTATAAATTTGAAGCCGGAACGCCCAATGTAGGGGATGTCTTAGGCTTAGGGGCTGCATTGCAATATATTGAAGAATTGGGAATTGAAAATATAGCTTTGTACGAAAAAGAATTATTAGACTATGCCAGCAGTGAATTGTTAAAGATTGAAGGTGTAAGAATTATAGGAACTGCTCAGCACAAAGCTGCTGTTGTATCATTTTTGATTGGCAGCATTCACCCATATGATGCGGGCACTATCATCGACCGTTTTGGCGTGGCTGTGAGAACTGGCCACCACTGCGCACAGCCGTTGATGGATATTTACGGAATTCCCGGAACAATTCGTGCTTCGTTTGCGTTTTATAATACCAAAGAAGAAATTGATGTGCTGATCAAAGCTATTTATAAAGTGAAAGAAATGTTTAGTTAGAGATTAGCTTTCAGAAACAGCTGCGAATACAGACAATTATACCATAAGTAGAAATGGATTTAAAAATGACTATACAAGAAATAGAAGACCAGATCGTTGAAGAATTTGAAAATTTCGACGACTGGATGGATAAATACAACTATTTGATAGAAATGGGCAGGGAATGTCCCATGATTGACATAAAAAATAAAATTGAGAACAATCTAATCGTTGGTTGTCAGTCCAGGGTTTGGCTTAGTGCTGAATATACCGATGGGGTCATTATATACAAAGCGGATAGCGATGCAGTGATTACCAAAGGCATTGCGAATCTGCTGATAAGGGTTTTATCCAATCACAAACCTCAGGATATAATGGATGCTAAACTTGAATTTGTTGAAAAAATTGGCTTGAATAATCATCTCTCACCTACACGTTCCAATGGTTTATTAGCTATGATGAAACAAATGAAATTGTATGCTTTGGTTTTTAAAACAAAATATGAATCTTAACTGTAAAACAAAAAATTCATCATTCATAATTCATCACTCATAATTATCAATATGGAACGAAAAGAAGAAATTAGAATTTACGAAGATGCTGTTCTAAATGTATTGAAAACCATTTACGACCCTGAAGTGCCTGTGAATATTTACGACTTAGGTTTGATTTATGAAATTATTGTAAATGAGGATCTAAGTGTAAAAATAATGATGACACTCACCGCTCCTAACTGTCCGGTAGCCGAAAGTTTACCAGTGGAAGTTGAGGAAAAAATAAATGCTATTGAAGGTATCAAAAGCGCCGTAGTAGAAATAGTTTTTGAACCACCCTGGGATAAAGACATGATGTCAGAAGAAGCAAAATTAGATTTAGGCTTTTTGTAAACTTGAGGCTATACTGCTGAAATCCAATCTTTTTTTTACATATTCCTTCTGTATTGTCCTCCTACTTCAAACATCGTTGCAGTTATCTGGCCCAATGAACAGTATTTGCAGACTTCCATCAAAGCATTAAAAATGTTTTTATTTTTCATGGCATCTTCGCGGAGCACTTGCAAAACCTGAGGCGTTTTATCAGCATGTAGTCGATGTAAGTTTTCAAGCATACCAATCTGATATTGCTTTTCGGTTTCTGTAGCCCTGATTACTTCTCCCGGAATCACAGTAGGCGATCCTTTGGATGATAAAAAGGTGTTTACTCCCATTATCGGCAATTCACCCGTATGTTTTAAAGTTTCATAATAAAGGGATTCTTCCTGTATTTTACCTCTTTGGTACATGGTTTCCATGGCACCCAACACACCACCTCTTTCAGTAATTCGGTCGAACTCTGCCATTACTGCTTCTTCTACCAAGTCGGTCAGTTCTTCGATAATAAACGCTCCTTGCAGGGGATTCTGATTTTTGCTCAGTCCCAGTTCATGGTTGATGATGAGTTGAATTGCAATGGCTCTTCTAACCGATTCTTCGGTAGGTGTAGTGATAGCCTCATCGTAAGCATTGGTATGCAGTGAGTTGCAATTGTCATAAATGGCATACAAGGCTTGTAAGGTAGTTCTGATATCATTAAAGTCAATTTCCTGCGAATGCAATGATCTGCCGGAAGTCTGAATATGATATTTCAGCTGCTGTGAGCGGGCATCAGCACCATATTTCAGTTTCATGGCTTTGGCCCATATTTTCCGGGCTACACGACCAATAACCGAAAACTCTGGATCAATACCATTGGAGAAAAAGAAAGAAAGGTTTTGTCCGAATTTATTGATATCCATTCCTCTCGAGAGATAATATTCGACATAGGTAAACCCATTGGACAAGGTAAAAGCCAATTGTGAAATTGGATTGGCTCCTGCTTCGGCAATATGATAGCCCGAAATGGAAACCGAATAAAAATTACGTACATGTTGATGTATAAAATAATCTTGCACATCTCCCATTAATTTAAGCGAGAAATCGGTGGAATAAATACAGGTATTCTGAGCTTGATCTTCCTTCAGAATATCAGCCTGAACGGTTCCTCTCACAGTGGATAAAGTTTCCGCTTTAATTTTTTCATAAACCTCACGGGGCAATACCTGATCGCCTGTGATTCCGAGTAATAACAAGCCTAAACCATCATTACCTTCGGGAATTTCGCCCTGATAAGCAGGTTTCTGTATACTTTTTTGTTTGAAAATTTTTGCAATCTTTTGCTGGCATTCCTCCAGTAATCCGTTTTCACGGATATAGATTTCGCATTGCTGATCAATGGCAGTATTCATAAAATAGCCTACCATTATAGGTGCTGGTCCGTTGATGGTCATCGAAACCGATGTTTTTACATCGGCCAGATGAAAGCCTGAATAGAGTTTTTTCATATCATCCAGACAAGAGATGGAAACGCCTGAATTGCCAATTTTCCCATAAATATCCGGACGAACATCGGGATCCTGACCATAAAGCGTAACCGAGTCAAAAGCTGTTGATAAGCGCTTGGCGGGCATTCCACGGGAAACATAATGAAACCGCTTATTGGTTCTTTCTGGTCCGCCTTCTCCTGCAAACATGCGGGTTGGATCTTCACCTTCGCGTTTAAATGGGAATACACCTGCTGTAAATGGAAATTCGCCCGGTAGATTTTCCTGGAGATTCCATTTTAAAATATCACCCCAGGCTTCGTATTTGGGCAGGCTGATCTTGGGTATTTTAAGATGGGATAATGATTCTGTATAGGTTTTTACTTTAATTTCTTTATTTCTCACTTTGTAAATAAAAAAATCTTCTCGATAAGCTTCCAGCTTTTCATTCCAGCCTTCCAATAATTTTTTGTTAGGCCCATCCAAAAGGCTTTCTTTTTGGGAATACAATTTTTCAAGCGCTTGAATTATTTCTTCACTTCCGGAAGAAGATTGCAATGCCTTGATAGTTTTTCTGAAACTATACAAATGCTGAGCAATATCGCCTTGCTGGATAACCCATCGGTTGTATGTACGGATAACGTCTGTAATTTCTGAAAGATATCGATTTCTTTTGGGTGGAATGATCTGTATTTTTTCGGAAATACCTTCTAAATGGTCGTTGAATTCATGCAAACGAACGCTTGTTTTTTCTTCAATCTTTTTAATTAAAGCCCCGTAAAATTCATTGACACCTGGATCGTTAAACTGTGAAGCAATGGTTCCAAAAACTGGTAAATTCTCAGGTTTTATATCAAATAGTTTATGATTGCGTGCATATTGTTTCTTCACATCCCGCAAAGCATCCAGACTGCCTCTTTTATCGAATTTATTGAGGGCAATAATATCAGCATAATCGAGCATATCAATCTTTTCCAGTTGAGAAGCAGCTCCATATTCTGGTGTCATCACATATAAGTAAACATCGCTATGATCAACAATTTCGGTATCTGATTGACCGATACCGGAAGTTTCGATGATGATTAAATCGAAGCCAGCTGCTTTTACTACTGTAAGGGCATCTTTTACATATTTCGACAAGGCCAAGTTCGATTGTCGGGTTGCCAGCGAGCGCATATACACCCTGGGGTTATTAATGGCATTCATCCGGATTCTGTCTCCAAGCAAGGCTCCGCCTGTTTTGCGTTTGGAAGGATCTACAGAGATAATGGCAAGGGTTTTGTCTTCAGATGACATTAAAAACCTACGAACAATTTCATCAATCAGAGAAGATTTTCCTGAACCACCTGTTCCCGTAATACCTAATACCGGAGCTCTATTAAGTGCAGCTATGTCAATTAGATTTTCGGTGATTTTTTTTGTAATTTCGGGTTTGTTTTCGCAAGCTGAAATTAATGTTGCGATTTGGATATAATCTGTATTGAGAAGCTTTTTTAAATCGAAAGTTTTTTGAATGCCCACACCTGTGGGATAGTCGCATTTCTTCAGTAAATCATTGATCATTCCCTGTAAACCCATTTGTCGTCCCTGGTCGGGTGAATAGATCTGGCAGATTCCATATTGATGCAATTCTTCGATTTCAACGGGTAGTATTACACCACCGCCACCTCCAAAAATCTTTATATGAGTGCAGTTTACTTCCTTTAACATATCAAACATATACTTAAAGAATTCCATATGCCCGCCCTGATAGGAAGTAATGGCAATAGCATTTGCATCTTCCTGTATGGCACAATCAACAATTTCTTTCACTGAACGATCGTGCCCAAGATGGATTACTTCGGCACCACTAGATTGCATAATGCGTCGCATGATATTGATGGCAGCGTCATGTCCGTCGAACAACGAGGCTGCAGTAACTATTCTGATAGGATTCTTGGGTTTATAAACTTCGATATGTTTCATGGATGTTTTATATTATCTTGTTTTTTAGCATATTTGTAAACCAAGGGATGTATTCAAAAAAACTTTAGTACATGACAAAACATATAATTAATTGAATTACAAAGAAATATGTTAATAA
>JBAXNW010000030.1:0-50861 GCA_037133555.1 Bacteroidota bacterium | reverse complement strand
GCATATTTTAAGTAAGTTTCAACAGAGGCAACAACGATTCTTGCTTCAATTGCAAGCAATTCGATACCTACTAATGATACTCTTACCCATGCATCAACTACGACACCTTTGTCAAGAATACGGTCAATTACCTCTACAAGGCTTGATGATCCGATGGTTTTTTCTACTGCCATTTTTTTAATCTCCTATTTAAAATTATTAAAACCATGCTTAAAAATGAGGGACGGTTTACCTCTTCAAAAAAAATAAATTCAACAAAAACTTATGCAGCTTTTGCAGTTAATCCAATTGCTTCAGCATATTTTAAGTAAGTTTCAACAGAGGCAACAACGATTCTTGCTTCAATTGCAAGCAATTCGATACCTACTAATGATACTCTTACCCATGCATCAACTACGACACCTTTGTCAAGAATACGGTCAATTACCTCTACGAGGCTTGATGATCCAATGGTTTTTTCTACTGCCATTTTTTTAATCTCCTATTTAAAATTATTAAAACCGTGCTTTAAAACGAGGGACGGTTTACCTCAAGTACAAAACGCTAGGCAAAGGACGTGCCAAATATTTTTGATTTACAGAAAATGAAAATTATTAATCAGCTAATACGCTAAAAATGACAGACAGAAAAAATTAATTTTTTTTATCTCTCAGGGGAATTTAATAAAAGGAAAACGAAAAAGAAATGAAGGAAATATGAAAAAATCGCACACTTGTGCGGAAATGGGCTAGTGAAACTTTAAATAAAAGAGTTTAAAAGAGGTGTGAAAATATATAAAAATATGTTGGCAAGCCAAAAAAATCAGTCTTCTGACTCAATAATCGTTTAAAGACAATTACTATTGCTTGCTAATTATTCTCGTTTCGGATTACGGTAATATCGTACTTTTTCATTTTCCTGACGAGGGCATCACGGGTAATTCCCAACATATCAGCCGCGGCTTGTTGATTGTATTTACAGCTTTGCAGTACTTTTCTTACAATATTGGTTTCATTTATTTTAAGATTTACCAATTCTTCTTTGTGTTCTATTTTTTCTGCTTTCTGTGGTTTCACCCTAAAATCGGAAATTCCTAGTAAAGTTCCTTTGCAAAGAATGATGGCTCTTTCGGTCATATTCCTCAATTCTCTGACATTGCCCGGGAAATCATATTTCAGTAGCGCATCAAAAACGTCTTTAGAGATTTGAAGCTTAGGCTTATTAAATCTAACAGAATAGGTATTCACAAAATGAAGGAGCAAGGGTTTGATATCTTCAGGTCTTTCGCGGAGTGCTGGAATGTGAATATGCAAGGTATTGAGCCTGTGAAGCAAATCGAGCCTGAAATTTTTCCGTTCTACGCGATCATCAATATCATGATTGGTGGCAGAAATGATACGGAAGTCAGTATAAATCGGATTGGTATCCCCAACTCTTGTAATTACCTTTTCTTCAGTAGCTCTCAGCAATTTTGCCTGCAAATTAAAAGGCATATCAGCAATTTCGTCCAGGAACAAGGTTCCCTGGTTACATACTTCAAAGAAACCCATCTTATCGTTGATGGCTCCGGTAAACGATCCCTTTTTATGGCCAAAGAACTCACTCTCCAGCAAGGTTTCTGTAATAGCACTGCTGTTTACGGCACAAAAAATATGGTCTTTTCTTGTGCTTGAATAATGTATAATACGGGCAATGTTTTCTTTTCCTGTACCACTTTCTCCGGTAATCAGGACATTGGCTTCAGGGTAATTGGCCGCAATGATGGCTTGTTCAAATACTTCCAGTATTTGTGGGCTGACACCAATAAATTGACGATCAATTTTTTCTTCCAGGGTTTTCGAAATCAATGAGTTTCTTTCTTCCATCAGTTTAAGTTTTCGCTGCATCTGAAGGTATTTCTGGGTTCGCTCAATGGCAATCTGAATGTCAACAAAACGGAAGGGTTTGCGTAAATAATCAAAGGCTCCCAGTCGCATGGCCTTGATAACAGTATCCATATCTCCATGAGCCGAAATAATGATAACTTCCATATAAGGATATTGAATCTTTACCTCTTTCAGAATATCCAGGCCATTCACTCCAGGTAAGCGTACATCAAGAATCAGAAGGTCTATTTCATGCTTGCTGAATACCTTTTTAGCTTCATCAACCGTATTTGCTTCAAAGGACACAAACTCTGAATCCTGAAAAAAACCACTCAGCTCTTCAGTAAATTGCTTCTCATCATCAAGAATCAAAATTTTAATCTTGTCTTTATTTACCATATTTTAAGTTTTCTTTAGTTTGTTATATCTATTTTAGCTTATGTCGGATACTAATGAATTTAGAACTTATTAATAAAAATTATAAACTTACAAACAAACTGTTTTTAATTTTACAATTTCTTATGCTTATTGTTTTTTTTAGGCTTATTAATATTTTGGTATTTTATACATCAAAAACTATTTTAAATTTTGTTCCATCAACAGCATTGCTTGTTATATCAATACTTCCGTTCATTTCCTTAATAATCTGATAACAAATTGATAAGCCAAGACCAGTACCTTTACCTTCTTCTTTGGTAGTATAAAAAGGGAGGATGATGTTACTGATATCACTTTCACTTATACCACTTCCATTATCACTAACTTCAACAATAAGTGATTGATTCAGCTGATAAGATCTGATTCCTATCTGCAACTCAAAACTTTCATCAGCAGTTTTTTTCTTTTCAACTACGGCATCTTTGGCATTTACTAATAAATTAATGATTACCTGTTCAAATTTAAAAGTATTACCCAAGATTTGAGAAATTCGTTTATCGAGTTCTATTGTTAAATTAACCCCCAAATGTTTGAATTGTTCGCTAATCATAGAAACGGCATTTTCGATGCTTGCATTTACATCAAAAGCGGTTAGAATATAATCATCATGGGTTCGTGAAAATGCCCTGATGTGGTCAATGATGTTTCTGATCCGTAATATATTCTCAAATATTTTATTGGATTTTGTTTTAAGAAATTCATTATCAATTTTTTGGGCTTTAGTCGTTTCAAACAAAACTCTATCCATCACCATTGAAATAATATTCAAAGGCTGGTTAATTTCATGTGCAATACCCGAGGCCATTTCGCCCAGGTTTGCCATACGATCGGCATGTATCTGTTTGGTCTCAATTTTCATACGTTGAGAAATATCCCGAATAATCACCATGTAAGACAAGGGCATTCCTTCAGTATCCTGGATTAAAGTAACACTGGTTTCAGATGGAAAAACTAGCTGGTTTTTCTTTCTGATTTTTAAATTATAATTCTGTACAAGACCTTCACTCATTGTTTTTTCGAAGATTTCTTTAACTGAATTTCTTTCATTTGTTGGAATGAATCTTGAAATATTTTTACCTATCAAATCATTCCTGTCGTCAGCACCAAATAACCCAAGCCCTATTTCGGAAACTTCTGTGATTATTCCTTTGAGATTGATCAATAAAATACCATCGGGAGAAGCATTTAAAATCGTCCTGTATTTTTCTTCGCTTACTTTGATGGCCATCTCTTCATTCTTGCGATCAGTGATATCGTGCACCATTCCTACAGAACGAACAATCTTGCCAGAAGTATCTTTGATATGTTCACATTTTTCATATACGTATCTTACTTCAGCTGTAGATTTACGAATGATACGATGCTCTAATTCAAAACCATCTTTTTCGTCGGCAATTGAATCAGCATAAATTGTTTGAACAATTTCAAGATCTTCAGGATGAATTAGTTTAAGATAATCATTATAAGAAAGCATGGACTCATTGGGAAGTATTCCATAAATACGATAAACTTCATCTGACCAGCTAAGTTCGTTCGTTTGTATATCTAATTCCCAACTACCTAAGTGTGCAATTTCCTGGGTTTTGTTTAAGCGATTTTCTTTTTCTTTCAGAAATTGCTCTATTCTTTTACGTTCAGTTATATCCTGAACAGTGCCAATACTTTTAAAAACTTTCCCTGCTTTGTCAAATTCCATTCTACCCTCAGCAGCAAGATAATGAATAGACCCATCTCTATGGATGATACGGTATTCTAATGAAGGAGAATTTCCTCTTGATAAATTGCTATTCATGCTTTGAGAAAAGACTGCTAAATCATCAGGATGCAAAACTTTAATTATCGCTTGGGGATTTTCATCATAGGTAGCTGGATCAATATCAAAAATGCGGAACATCTCTTTCGACCATTTAACTTTATTGGTAATCATATCCCATTCCCAGCTACCAAAATGAGCAATCTGCTGTGCTTCAGCAAGATTTGATTCACTTTCTTTTAGTTCGTCCTCAATTTTCTTGCGCATGGTGATATCTTCAGAGATACCCAGTAAATATTCGGGTTCTCCTTTGACATTTAAAACAGCAACCTTTTTGGTATGTAGTATTCGTTTACCAAGATGTCGGGTATGTATGTTTTCTTCATTAATATCAAGTAATCCGCCGTTTTGCAACACCATTCTATCCTTTTCAGTAAAACTATCCGCTTCTTCTTTAGTGAAGAAATCATAATCATTTTTACCAATCAGCTCTTCTTTTGGGATTCCAAGTAATTGTTCACCTGCATGGTTAAATCGGACAAAATTTAGATTCTTTGCATCCTTAAGAAATAGCATATTCGGAATATTATCTATCACCGAATCCAAAAAACTATTGATACGGTTTATTTCTTTTTCGGCTGATTTTCGTTCAGTAATATCAACCACATTCAGTAAACACTGCCCGCTAAGTCCGGCAAGAATACCTTCAATATATACATATTTAGGCGGATGGTCTTCAGCTTCAATAATAACTTCACAAACTTCTTTGGTTTTAGACCTATAAATATGCTGAAAAAAAACTTTAAAAACAGCCAAGCTATCCTTTGAAACAAAAGAGTCGAAACAATCGTTGGGTAAGCGGCTTCGTTGTTTACTAATGCCTAGCATAAGAGATCCACTTTGGTTCATCTCTTGGATTATTCTTTCACTGGAAAGAATAAAATAACCAGATGGGGCAAAATTGAATAACTCTATGTATTTTTCAGAAGCAACTAAAGCCGCATTTTTTGCTATCAGCAGTTCATCGTTCTGCATTTCCAGTTCCAGCTGGTTTATTCTTAATGCTTCTTCCATTTGCTTACGCTGGGTGATGTCTTTTGTAAAGCCAAGGAATCTTGATTCGCTAATTTTAACAGCATCAACATTCCACCAACGGTTTGAATTGTTTTTATGCTTGAATTTTAAATCCGAGCTTGAAAATCCAGTTTGAATTAAATTGTTGAAATGCGCAATCCCCTCTTTCATTGTTTCTTTGGGAAGCAAATCTGAAACTGCCATTTTTAGAAGTTCTTCTTTCGAATAACCTGTTATCCGACTGGATGCATTGTTCACCTCTATGTATTTACCGTATTCATCTGTTACAAAAACGCCATCCGGAGCATTATCAATGTAATTTCTGTATTTTTCTTCATTTATTTTGAGTTCAATATTAACCCTGGCCAATTCAGCAGCTGTTTTTTTCAACAAAGCAGTTTCTCTGATAATGGTTTGTTTCTGATTGAAAAGGTCAAGAAAAATCTTAATTTTGCAAAGCAGTTTATAATTATCAAAAGGCTTAAAAATATAATCCACCGCACTTGAACTATAGCCTTTTAATATATCAACTTCGCTGAAATGGCTGGCCGTTAAAAAAATAACTGGCACTTTGCTTTCAGTTCTATCCTCATTCATTTTCAGGGCCAGTTCAAATCCATTCATTTCAGGCATACGTACATCAATTATAGCCAATGCTATTTCAAGACCCTGGGTTTTTTTAAGTGCATCTTTCCCAGAATCGGCCTGAATCAGGTTTACATTAACATCTTTGATAACAGACTCAAGTAAATATAGGTTTTCTCTTGAATCGTCAACGATGAGTAGGTTGGGTAGATGTTTCATAAATTATGATAATATATTTAACTTAAATCAAATTTTTTGCAGTCAATCAGCTATTTAGGAAACAGTGCTTTATTAATTTAATACAAAATCACTTACATTTTTATGAAGTGCAAATAAGCATCAACGAATGCATACTTGAAAGAAATCAATAAGAAGTTTTAGGATATGTGAGCAAGATTTTATCTTCGCTCAGTGAAATGGAAGTTGATGCAGTAAATTTGTCAGCCAATTATTTAACACTCAATAAAAACTTTAATAAGCCCTTTCGTTTTTGCCTTCAATATAATTAATAAACGATTTATTTACCACTTTGTTTCCACCAGGTGTAGGATATTTACCAGTAAAATACCAATCGCCCAAATCTTCGGGGCAGGCATGGTGTAAATCTTCAATGGTCTGAAAAACAATTTGAACTTTGGCTTTAGCCCCATCAGGTGTTACTAATTCAGCTATTTTTTGTGAAATCTGGTCAATTGTAAAAGGTTTATAAATTTCTCTCACATAGTTTACAATTTCCTCTTTCGGGAAATTTTCCTGTATTTTTGATTTTTTATATACTTCGTTGATGATATGTGTTTGCCTGGTTTCCTTGAGCAATGCAATTACAGCTTTAAATGCAATAAAATCGCCGAGTTTTGCCATATCAATTCCGTAGCAATCGGGATAGCGGATTTGAGGTGCCGAAGAAGCGATGACAATTTTTTGAGGTCCCAAACGATCAAGTATGCGAATAATACTTTGTTTGAGCGTAGTTCCACGGACAATTGAATCATCCATTACCACTAAATTGTCAACACCCTCTCTTACAACACCATACGTTACATCATACACATGAGCTACTAAATCGTCCCTTTGTTTGTCCTGGGTAATAAAAGTTCTCAGCTTAACATCTTTAACGGCTATGGTTTCTATACGAGGGCGAATGGAAAGTATTTTATCTAATTTCTCAGGAGTTATGTGAGATCCCAGTTCCAGGATTCTGTCTTTATGAACATCTTTGCAAAAATCGTTCAGGCCTTCGACCAATCCTTGAAAAGCCACAGAAGCTGTGTTTGGAATATAAGAAAAAACAGTTTTTTCAAGATCATAATCAACAGCTTTTAACAAAGAGTTGGTCATTAAACTTCCTAATTTTTTTCTTTCTTTATAAATGCTTGCATCGCTACCTCTCGAAAAATAAATCCTTTCGAATGAACATGATTTTTTTTCAGATGAAGGCTGTTTACATAAAACTTCCTCAACTTCTCCATCGCGTTTTACAATCAGGGCATATCCCGGTTTGATGGGTTGAATAGTTTCGAGTGGCACGTTGAATGCGGTTTGAATCACGGGTCGTTCAGAAGTAACCACCACCACTTCGTCGTCGTGATAATAATAGGCAGGCCTAATTCCTGAAGGATCACGCATTACAAAAGCATCGCCATGACCTAATAATCCGGCAATTACATAACCACCATCCCAATACTTGGACGCACGGTGTAGTATTTTTTGAATATTTATATTTTTGGCAATTAAATCTGAAATTTCGCGGTTCGAATGCCCTTTGTCTTTATATTTAATAAATAATTCCTGGTTTTCGTCGTCCAGAAACTTTCCTATTTTTTCTAAAATGGTAACCGTATCATTGGTTTGCGATGGATGCTGCCCTAATCTTACCAATTTGTTGAACAATTCGTCCATATTGGTTAAGTTAAAATTGCCTGCAGCTACTAAATTGCGCGACATCCAGTTATTGGCACGTACAAAAGGGTGAATATTTTCGATGCTGTTTTTCCCAAAAGTACCATATCGTAAATGACCCAGGAACAATTCTCCGGTAAAACCGACATTCTCTTTCATCCAGTTTACATCGTTCAGTAAATCAGGATTTTTATCTTTAATCTTCTGAATATTTGAATAAATCTGCCCAAAAATGTCTTTGATAGGACTTTCTTTATTGGAACGGGCAATGTTGATATATTCATTACCAGGTTTGAGATCAAACTTGATATTCGCCATTCCTGCGCCATCCTGTCCACGATTGTGCTGCTTTTCCATCAAAAGGTAAAGCTTGTTTAAACCATACAGAGACGTTCCATATTTTGAATAATAATATTCCAATGGTTTTAATAAACGAATAAATGCTATACCGCACTCGTGTTTGATTTGATCGCTCATATTGTTTAAAACTTAGGGTAGTTTCTTAATTTAAGCGTGCAAATTTACAAAAATATCAGCAATATTTTGAATTAGTTTTTCACTAGCAGAATTTTATTAAACGACTTCGTGAAAATAAAAATGAAAAAACCGGCCTAAACCGGTTTTTTCTTTATAAACTTTCTGAACTTTAAAAACTTACTTAGTATCCAAAGATTTCTTCTAATGAAAGCGATTTTAGTTTACCATAGGCTTTCAGAACTTTGAAGTTGGTTTCTTTTTTATCGCCCAATACAAGATAAGTGTGTTTTTTACCTTTAATGTATTGATCAGCAAAAGCTTTTACATCGCCGAAAGTCATAGTTGGTACTTTCATGAATATATCTCTGCGGATATCATAATCCAGCCCCAATTTTTTGGCACTTTCGTATTGCCATAAAATATCAGACTTTGTAATTCGTTCTGTTCTCATTTTCTGAATAATTCCATCTTTAGCCAAGGTAAAAGATTTATCAGATTCAGGCATATTGTTAACCAATACTGTTAATGCACTCAATGCATCCACTAATTTATCGTTTTGTGTTGCAATATAAGAAATACCCATGTAAGATTTATCTTTTCTACCTGGACTCTGGTACATCGACATAGCAGTATAGGCCAAAGAACGGGCTTCTCTTAATTCCTGAAAAACGATAGAATTCATGCTTCCACCAAAATATTCGTTGAATAAATTAACCTGAGGAGCCATATTTTTATCGAATAAACCACCTTTGTTTAAAATAAGCATGGTCGATTGTTTTGAATCAAAATCAACATGATATACAATGTCTTTTTTGGTTTCTTGTTCAACAAATTTTATTTCGGCTGGAACAACTTTCAATGTGGCAGGAACATTATGGTAGGCATTTAATATTCGTGTAACTTCGGTAGTAGGTTGACTTCCATAATACATAATATGATGCTGGTAAGAAAGCAATCCTTTGATTTTAACAAGCAATTCTTCAGCAGTCAAAGCTTTTAATTCAGCTTCAGTAAGAACGTTGGTTGAAGGTGATTTTGCACCATAAACGCCAAATTGTACCATCGCACTGAATACTCTTTGTTGGTTCATTTTTGCATCGGTTCTCTTTTTAAGATTGTCTTTAATCAAATTATCCAATGCTTCTTTATTAGGCTGACAATCGGCCAATACGGTCTCGAAAAGCTGTATCGCTTTTTCCATATTTTCTGACAGTCCACTTAAACTAACGTAGACCTGATCTGCAGAATTAGAAACATTAAAAGAGCATCCTAATTTATAATATTCTTCTTTTAACTGATCATCAGTAAATTTTGAAGTTCCCAGGAATTTGAAATAATTAAGTGCAGTACCCAATTTTTTATCGTTATTGCTTCCCATTTCAAAAACATAATAAAGATCAAACGTCTTGTTTTCAGTATTTTCTTTGTAGATGACAGGAATATTGCTTTTAACAGAGAAGAACTGTAAGTCTTTTTTGAAATCTAAGAAAACAGGTTGTATATCAGCAGGTTTATTAGCCTGTATTTTTTTCAGGAAATCAGACTGATCTTCACGGTTGATTTTGATAGGTGTGATTTTAGGTTTTTTCACCTTTTTGATAGATTCGTCTTTTCCTTTTCTTTTATAAACCAGAACATAATTATCGTTTAAATTTGCTTTTGCAAAATCTACAATATCCTGTTTTGTGATTTTTGATAATTTATTAATGGTCTCAACCTGATCTTTCCAAGAAGTATTCATGATGAAAGCATCTACAAATGCCATTCCTCTGGCATTATTGGTTTCATATTCCTTTATTTTTCTTAACTTTAAATCGTTAATAATAGCAGGTATCAACCAATCAGGAAAGTCTCCTTTTTTCAGCAATTCTACCTGAGATAAAAGTAAAGCTTTAACTTCATCAAGGGTTTGCCCGGCTTTAGGCTTTCCACTAATCACAAAAGCTGAATAATCATTCATTATTTCGGGATTTGATCCTGCACTTAGTACTTTTTGTTGCTGATTTAAATTTAAGTCAATTAAACCGGCTGTTCCATTGGTTAAAACCATATCAAGCATGGTAAGCATATCTGCTTCTTTAGAGCCGGATCCTGCAAAACGATAGGCCATTGATATATTTTCAGCATCAGGACCAAATACCTCTTTTACAATAGGTTTGGTAATTGGTTGTTCTTTAGTAAATGTAAAAACAGGAAGTTCTGATTTTTTAAACCCCCCAAATTTTTCATCTATCACTTTAATTGCATAATCAGGATCAAAATCACCCGACATACAAATTGCAATATTATTAGCTACATAATATTTTGCAAAAAATTCTCTGATGTTTTTCATCGAAGGATTCTTGATGTGTTCCTGTGTACCAATAGTAGTCTGTGTTCCGTAAGGATGGTTTGAGAACAAACCTTCTAAAATAGCTGTATAAACTTTACGGGCATCATTGGTCAGCGTCATGTTTTTTTCTTCGTAGATGGTTTCCAACTCAGTATGAAACAATCTCAATACAGGATTGCTGAAACGTTCAGCCTGAATAGTTGCCCAGTTTTCGAGCTGATTAGAAGGAATATCTTCAACAAAAACAGTTTCTTCCAAAGAAGTAAATGCATTGGTACCATCAGCACCAATGGCTGACATTAATTTATCGTATTCATTGGGAATGGCAAAAGTTGAAGCAATATAGGAAACACTGTCAATAACATGGTAGATTTCTTTACGTTTATTTTCATCTGTAATTGTTCTATAGATTTCAAACAGAGAATCAATTTTTATAATATAAGGTGCTTCACTTTTCCAGTCTTTGCTACCATAATTTTGAGTACCTTTAAACATCATATGTTCAAAGTAATGAGCCAAACCAGTAGTTTCATGGGGGTCGTTTTTACTACCTGCTCTTACAGCCACGTAAGTCTGGATTCTTGGCGCATTTTTATAAATCGTCATGTAGACTTTCAAACCATTGTCGAGGGTATAGATTCTGGCTTTTAAAGGATCACCGTCTACGCTTTCGTAGGTATACTGTTTTTGAGCATTTACTTTCTCAACAGCAATAAAAAAAACGGAAATGCTTAAGAAAGCAATCCAGAGAAATTTTAAATTATTCTTCATTTGTTTTATTTAATTAATTATTAGATATTTATATTATTTTTAAAAAAAAAGTTTGCCCAAATTAAAAATATGGGCAAACTTTAGCTATGTTATTTTTTGGCTTCTTCTGGCATCAGAACCACTCTCACGTAATGATCTTTTGTAAAGCATTTTAATGAAAGTTGTTTCAAATCCTCCAAAGAAACTGCTTTGAGTTGTTCTTCAAACTTCAGGCTTTGATTGATATCATCTCCATTAAAATATGCTGATTCAATTTTGTGTAACCAATAATTGTTTTTCTTCAAATTGGTTTCACGTTCTCTGGTAACAGCTTCTTTGGCTTTATCAAAGTCAATCTGAGTAGGACCTTTCTTTAAGAGGTCTTTCATGATTCCAAAAACAGCTTTGGTCAATTTATCAGCACTTTTAGGAGCGCATCCAAACATAACCATAATATTGTATTCTGATTTTGGATAATGTTCCATATTAATCATAGCCTGAGGACTGTATACGCCACTCAATTTTTCACGAATCACTTCCACTAATTTAATATCAACTATTTCCTGCAATAAGGCGATGGAGATTTTATTTTTATCGTTCCATTCTATATTTCCCGACATTAACAATCCAACCATGCCTTGTTTCTCAGTTCCTTTATGGAATTTGATTTCTGTAACTCCTTTTGCAAATTCAGCACTTACATCTTTCCAATTTTCTTTGCGATTGGTTACAGGCAAACTTCCCAGATATTTTACGATCATGGGTGTAATAGAATCTACATCAAAATTTCCAACAAAGAAAAATTTAAAATCACTGGCATCCGCAAATCTGTCCTGATAAATCTGGAAAGCTTTATCAAGTTTTATTTGATTGATTTGTTGTTCGCTGGGAATTATCATCATTCTTTTGGCTCCTGGATAGGATGATTTATACAAGGTATCGTAAAATGCATATTGAGGATTTGCCTTGATGAATTTTAACTGGTTCTTCATCTGAGAAGTAAACGTATTAAATGCAGCCGTATCTTTTCTGGGCGATTTAAAATACAAATAGGTTAATTGCAAAAGGGTTTCAAAATCTTTGGGTGTCGAACTTCCTGTAAATCCTTCTTTGATATCAGAAATATAAGGACTGATCTGAACCACTTTTCCTTTTAATTTCTTTTCCAATTGAACATTGTCAAAATTTCCGATACCGCTTTGATCCACTATTTCACTGGAGAAATTTGCTGAAATAAAATCCTGGTCAGGGTACAAAGAATGACCACCAGGGCTGTAAGCCGAAACTAAAATTTCATCATTTTTAAAATCAGTAGGTTTCAATACGACTTTAATACCATTGGCTAATGTTAATTCAGTAAACCCAACTTCTTTATTTTCTTTTTTAGCAACTACGGTTGACCCTTTCAGTTCCTCTTCTAAAAGGGGTTCTGTCTTGAAATTATCAACATAAGCTTCTAATTGTTTTGTTTTTGCATTTTGAACAACGGCCATAATTTGTGCTTTGGTAGGAACTTTAACACCTTCCTTATCAGGAGCTGTTACAACTAAAGCCATATTATCGTCGGTGACCCATATTTTTGCTTTAGCGTTGATATCTTCCAGGGTAATTTCAGGTAATAATTTTTTTGCAAATTTCAATTCGCTCTTAATGCCGGGAATGGGTTCTTTTGAAAGAAAATTACTCACATATTCGGAGCAAAAGTTGGCCGACTCAGTTTTGTCTGCTTCTTTGGCCGATTTTTCCATGCGGCTGAGTATTTCCTCTTTTTGTCTTTCAAATTCTGAAGCAAGAAAACCATATTTTTTAACTCTTTCGTTTTCAATTAAAAGTATCTCCAACGACTTTTCTATTTGATTTTCCTTTGCAGAAGCATATGAAGAATAGGCATCACCGCTACGGGCTAAAAACTGACCATAATCTGTTGAAGCTCCAATAAATGGGGCATCTTGTTTTAATGCAATTTCTGAAAAACGGGCATTTAACATGCCAGTATACAATTGTTCCATCAGATATTCCTTGTAATCGCCAACAGTTTGTTTGATAACATGAGGATGTTTGTAGAACAGCATGACCATATTATTGGTAGCTTCTTTATCTGTTTCAATCGCAATCAATGGTTCTTTATTGGCTGGTAAGTCAAAAACTGTTCGTGGTTTTGGGTTTTCAGGGTTTTTAATTGCTCCGAAATGTTGCTTGATTTTGACTTCCGCTGAATCTAAATTAATATCACCAACAATTATAACAGCCTGTAAATTTGGACGATACCAGTCGTGGTAAAATTCACGGATGGTTTCATGCTTGAAGTTTTCAATAATTTCAATTTTCCCGATAGGTGTCCTGTTCGCATATTTTGAATCTTTAAAAAGAACAGGAAAAACCTTCTTCATCATTCTATCCTGAGCACCTAAACCTAAACGCCATTCTTCGGTAATAACGCCTCTTTCTTTATCTATTTCTTTGCCGTCAAAACTTACGTTATGAGCCCAGTCTTCTAATACCTGATATCCACTTTCGAGCAAACCCTCTTTATCAGTAGGTATCTGAAGCATATACACGGTTTCGTCAAAGCTTGTGTAAGCATTGATATCAGCTCCAAAACGTACTCCAATTTTTTGCAGATAATTGACCAATTCGTTCTTTGGGAAATTTTTTGTTCCATTAAAACACATATGCTCAGTAAAATGTGCCAAGCCTTGTTGAATATCCGTTTCCATTATAGAACCTGTATTGATAGCCAATCGAAGTTCTACACGTTTTTCCGGTTTTTTATTCTGACGAATGTAGTATACCAAACCATTGTCTAATTTACCAATTCTTACTTTTGGGTCGATGGGCAAAGCTTTGCTCAAATCATTTTTGGATTCCTGTCCAAATAGGCTGGTTACCATAAATCCCAGCAACAAAAGGCTTAAAAATTTAATTTTCATTTTTTTTATTATTAATTTACAAAAGTGAAATTTGTTTAAAATTCTATTTCAAGATTTAATTCATCCTTCAGTTTATTGATATCAGGATTTTTTTCTGCCATTTTCTTATACTTATCATGATCAGTATAGGCAATATCGTTTTGGATTTCAGAAGCCAGCACCTGTGTTTCGAGTTGTAATGCATAGATTCCGGTTTTGCTTCTCAAAAATTCCAGTAACTCTCCTTTTTTTAGCTTTAATTCAGACTCCTGTACTTTATTATCGATGGTAACAGCAATATTATATTCGCTTAGAAGTGGAATATTTTTTGATAAGGTAGCATACAGACTTGGTGATGATTCCTGAATAGTTAACAAATATTCCATCCAATATGTTTCGAAGTCCTGTTGTGTAATTTCAATTGGGGCTTCAGTTTCTTTTGCCAGGCTTAAAGATTCATCGCTAATCTGTTGCAAGGGTTTAGTCTCTTCAGCCATCATAGCTTTTACCGAGATTCCGCTATACACAGTTGTATTGTTTTGAGTTGCAACTTTAACGGTTTCTGGTACAACAAACGTTTTATTCTCAACAATTGGTTTAAGTGTTGCTGGTATTGGTTTTACCTCTTGTTTGGGTAAATGAATTTCTTGTTTTTTAACGGTTTCAGAAGCAGGGGCATTGTTAATCAACGAACTTAATTGCATCAGTAGAATTTCTATACTCAATCTTTTGTTATTACTAACTTTATAGTTTAAATCGCATTGATTGATTGTATCTAAAGATTTAAAAAGAAAAGGAACCGGACAGCTGGCTGATTGATCTTTATACCTTCCTTTTAAATTTTCACCAATTTCAAGTAATTTTATGGTTGCAACATCTTTACAGACCAATAAATTACGTAAATGTTCCCCTAAACCTATAATAAAATGTTGTCCATCAAAGCCTTTTTCAATTACTTCATTGAAAAGCAACAAAGATTCCGAAATTTCATTTTTAAGGAAATAATCCGTTAATTTAAAATAATAATCATAATCAAGCACATTCAGATTTTCGATAACTGCCTGATAAGTAAGATGATTACCAGCAAAACTTACCAGTTGATCGAAAATTGATAGGGCATCGCGCAAAGCTCCATCTGCTTTTTGGGCAATAATATGCAAGGCATCTTTGTCGGCTGTAATATTTTCCTTTTCTGCTACATAAGCCAGGTGATGGGCAATGTCTTCAATTTTAATTCTTTTGAAATCAAAAATCTGACAACGAGAAAGAATAGTAGGAATTATTTTATGTTTTTCGGTGGTTGCCAGTATAAATTTAGCATAAGCAGGTGGTTCTTCCAGGGTTTTCAGAAAAGCATTGAAAGCTGAAGCCGAAAGCATGTGAACTTCATCAATGATATATACTTTGTACTTGCCGTATTGAGGTGGGATTCTCACCTGATCTACCAGACTGCGGATGTCGTCCACAGAGTTATTAGATGCCGCATCTAATTCATAGATATTAAAAGAAGCAGAATTATTAAAGGAAATGCAGGACTCACAGGCATCGCAAGCTTCGGTTTTCTCATTAATATTCTGACAATTGATGGTTTTAGCTAAAATCCTGGCGCAAGTAGTCTTACCAACACCCCTGGGCCCACAAAACAAAAAAGCCTGAGCCAGATGGTTGTTCTTGATAGCATTTTTTAGGGTATTTGTTATAGAAGCTTGTCCAACCACTGTATCAAAAGTATTGGGTCGGTATTTTCTAGCTGAAACTATATAGTTTTCCATCAATTCTAATTAATAATAATAGTTTCCAAAATTATAAAAAAATTAAGTGTTTCTCTCAACTTATTAAAGTTTTTTAGTTTTTTTATGTTTTTAAACTTAAATTTTAAGTGCAAAACAGCGATCTAGTATTCCAAATCAATTCCTTTAACAAAGTGTTGCAATATTACCTAAAGAATTTAAAACAAGAAAAAATATTAGCCAAAAAGGTTAATTTGCAGCTTAAAACAGCTTTTTTAAAAGATATAAGCTTTTTTAACAAAAAAGATTTTTTATTTTGAAAAATTAAATACTTTTGCATATAGAAATTAATCAGTAGTTTATTAAAAAATAATCACAAAATGAAGAAGTTCCTTTATACATTCTTAGCTGTGTTTATTATAAACACTGGCTATTCGCAAATGAGTTTCAATAGAAACATTCAAAAAAAATCGACTTTTGATTTTAAAACTGAAAACCCACTTATTTTCAACACCAATCTGTCAGAGCGTAAACTACTTATTAATTCTGACGGAAATGATAGGACGACAGCAAGAAGAAGAAGCAACAGAGGAAAAGCCGGAGCTTCTGATGGGGTTTTTTATGTTAATATAGGCTTAGGTTATGGTCTTGCATTGGGATCTCAGAATATTTCAGGTTTTACCGACCATACAGTGGATTCAATCAGCATAAATACTGAAAGCCAGGTAGATGTTTCTTTAGGAAAAGGACTTTGTTTAAACCTCGGCTTAGGATACATGATCAATACAAATTTAGGTTTTGAATTAGGAGCCTCTTATTTGATGGGAAACAAAACAACAGCAACCACTGTTTTCCCATTTGGCTTGAATAAAACGCAAACCATTAGTTCTGATTACTATGCTTCGATGTTTATTATTAACCCTACTATTGTAATTGCATCTGGCATGGAAGGGTTTAATCCTTATGCTAAATTTGGCATGATAATGGGCTTTGCATCATTCTATAATGAGAAAACCTCTACCGCTGATACTTTTGCAGTATTTATGAAAACAAAATACGATGGGGGAATGGCCATTGGGTTGAATGCAAGTTTAGGTTGTTTTTTTACTGTGAGTGATAATATTGCTATATTTGCCGAATTGAATTTTCTGAATATGTCTTATGCACCTGATAAAAGCGAAATAACCGAATACAGCTCTCAAGGAATTGATAAATTATCAAGCCTTACAGTTAAGCAAATACAAACAAATTATTATGATACGCTGCTTTCAACCACTATCCCCGACTCAGAACCTAATCAAGCATTGAAACAATCCTATACTTTTGGAAGTATTGGTATAAATATAGGTATGAAAATTATGTTTTAAACGATTTATAATTGATATTCTAGTTGTAACAGACTATAATATTTAGCTTTAATTTTTTTATTCACTTATTCAAAAACCAAAATGAAAAAAATCTTTTTTGTACTATTTTTAGGTGTTTTTATGACAAACACCAGTTTCTCTCAAATGAGTTTCACTGGAAACTCCATTAAAAAATCAGCTTTTGATTTAACTGAGAAAAAAACCAACTTATTTGAAGACAATGCTATTACCAGCAAAATCGTCATTACCGATGAAGATAATGATATGACGAAAAAAAGAAGGAGAAGAGGTGGCCGTAGAAGTGGTGGTGGCGATTTTAACTTATTGTGGTATACACGCGAAGGATTAACTATTCCAATTGGCAGCCTTGCAGATTATGCCAGTCTGGGATTTTTCGGACAATTGAATATCGAAGGTGTTTTTCAGAACAAATTCGCGATAGGTATTTCATTTGGATATTATGTTTATCCAGGAAGTACAATTACTACGGATGATGGTTATGGTGGAACGATGTCTATTTCAGTAGATCCTTCCTATGTATTACCGGTAGTGGGTACTTTTAAATATTTTTTGATGGAAGATGAATTCAAACCCTATGTTGGTGCCGATTTAGGACTTATGTTTCATGGTAGTGCAGGAAACGGGTCAACTACAAAATTTGGTGGAACACCAAGGGTTGGTTTTTTATATTATTTTGCTGAAAGATATTTAGTTGGTTTAGATGCTTCCTGTAATCTATTAACAGATGGAGTTGCTTTAAACATTGGACTTCAACTAGGATATGTATTTGGAAATTAAACGAATAAATATAATACAAAAAAAAAGGCTGTCTGATAAAATTCTCAGACAGCCTTTTTTTATTTCCTGTTAAAAGTAGTATTGTAAACCAGGCTATCCGTATTGTCTTTTACATAATAATGCCAAGTAATAAAATTTTTATTCTCCATAGTTCCATATCCTTCAAAAGTATTCCCACTAAAAGTTTGCTTAGGAAGCACCAAATTTTTCCCACTAACAATCGCAAAAGCAGTTCCATGCAGATTTGCAAAATTTGAAATATTTATATTCGTTTCTGTATTGGCATCCGTTGTAATCGTACAGTCGAAATTTAAAATTTTTGCAACAGGTGTTTCTGTGCAAGCCCAGGAACCAACATAATCAGCTCGAGTAAATGTTTCTGTGGAAGTTGTTGTGTCATCTTTTTTGCAGGCATTCAAACCTGCAACTAAGATGAATCCAAGAATAAAGATGTTTTTTGCTTTCATTTGTTTATACTTTTTTAAATTACTGAAATAGTTATTGTTATAATATTTAAGTTAATGAATTATATTCAAGTTTCGCCAATGGAATGTCCATGATATATTCATCTCGCTTGCGTCTTTAGAACATGGACATTTCATGTGTTATTAATTTAAATTATTTATTGGTCACATGGAATACGCCATATAATATCATTCTCGGTTTGTTTGAATATTATTTTTATGGCTATTTCATATTTTTTTATGATTTAAACGATTAATAAGAAGATAATAGAGGATTATCAACATAGGTTTATAATATTTTCAAACAATAAAATTACAATATTTGTGCCAGAATTTTTACAAATTTAAAAAAAATATGTTTATCCGTTCAAAAAAAATCATTTACTAAATTAATAAAGTTTTATCAGCATATTTGTAATTGTAGTATCTTAGCAAACTAATTCCGGATGCTGTTAAAAACAGTCAGATTCAATGAAAATTATTTATCGTAAAATAAAGACATTTAATGTATTAAGAATACTAATATTGCTTTGCTTAAGTAGTATTACGCATTCTGGAATTGCCCAATTCTATAGTGGGATGCAATTGAATTTTGGGAAAAACAGGGTTCAATACGATGATTTTTTTTGGACGTATTACCGTTACGAGAAGTTTGATGTTTATTATTACCTTGGAGGCAAACAGTTTGCCAACTTTACAGCCAATTATACCCTGAAACATTTGAAAGAAATCGAGACCAAACTCGATTTTGAAATTGATGACAAAATGCAATTTATCATTTTCAACAAACTGTCAGATTTTAAGCAAAGCAATATTGGATATGTCAATGATGAAAGCTACAATACAGGTGGTTTAACTCATATTATGGGAAATAAGGTTTTTCTTTATTTTAATGGTAATTATGCTGATTTACAACAACAGATTAGAGCAGGAATTACCGAAGTCGTTTTTAATCAATTAATGTTTGGCAGTAGCTTGACTTCACAGGTAAAAAATAAAACTATTTTTACGATACCGGCTTGGTACTCAAAGGGTTTAATTGCCTATATTTCCGAAAACTGGAATACAGAAACTGATAATAAGGTCAGAGATGGGATTTTATCAGGCAAATATAAAAAATTTAACGCATTAACCGGAGAAGATGCTGTGAACGCTGGACAATCATTTTGGCGATTTATTGCCGAAAAATATGGAGAGCAAAATATTTCTAACATTGTTTATATGTCGAGGGTAAGCCGTAACATTGAATCCGGATTTTTATATGTATTGGGTGTCCCCTTTAAAGAAATTGTAAATGAATGGATTGCATTTTATCAGGAAAAATATTCACTTTCCTATCAACGCAATCTGCCCACTACAACACCTATCATAAAAAAAGTAAAAACAACAAGGGTTTACAACCGACTTAAAGTTAGCAATGATGGTATACTTTCTGCTTATGTAAGCAACGAAATGGGGAAATATAAAGTTTGGATTTATAATACCGAAACCAAGAAAACAAAAAAAATAATGAAATCGGGATACAAACTGGATGATAAAACCGATTATTCCTATCCCCTGCTCGCCTGGCATCCATCCGGTGATATTCTAGCAATTATCATTGAAACCAAAGGTTTAATTTATCTCTACCTTTATAATTTGGAAGAAAAAAAGTTCACAAAAATATTATTGCAATATTTCCAGAAAGTACTTGATTTCTCCTATTCAGAAAACGGACAATTATTGGTATTATCAGCCGTTCAGAATGGGCAATCTGACATTTTTGTGTATAACATGGCTTCTCATTCATCCGAACAAATTACCAGAGATATTTATGATGATGTAAACCCCAGATTCATCAATAATTCAAAAGATATTCTATTTTGCTCCAATCGAATCAATGATACACTCAATGCTGAGATCTCACCTAATGCTAGCATGATGGATCAAAAAGATATTTTCCTATACGATTATGCCCGGCGCAAAAAAATACTCAGGAGGGTTACCAAAACTCCCCTGGTCAATGAATCATTTCCAATGGAATATGAAAAAGGATATTTCAGTTATCTCAGCGATGCCAATGGCATCTCCAACAGATATATTGCCCGTTTTGATAGTGTTATAAGCTATATTGATACTGCTATGCATTACCGGTACAATACAATTTCGTTTGCTGTAAGCGATTACAAGCAAAATATTATTGAACAAGATATAAGTCCTCTTGCAAAAAAAACAGCCGAAATTATTTATACCGATGGCGTTTACAAAATGTTTGTTGGAGAAAATAAAGCTGTTGCGAATCTTACTGCTTGCAAATTAGAAAACACCGATTATATCAAGAAATTACTTTTAGAAAAAGAATTACTAAAAAAAGACACACTGAAAAAAATCCCGGAAAAAGCCTTGCCTCCTCAAAAAAAACTCCGAAATGTATACTATTCAGATATTGCAAAAGACGTTGAAAAAGCTGAAGAGCTGAGCATTAACAATGCCAATCAGGGTTTCCGTGAGATCAATCTCAACGATAGCACCGACTTACTCAATGAAAAACTTACTTTTGCTCAGGAAACCCAACGGAATTATGAAGTAGAATACACAGCCAATGAAATTACTTCACAATTCGATTTTAGTTTCTTAAATGCAAATTATCAGCAATTTTCGGGTGGAGGTTCACCTATATACTTGAATGCGGGTTTTAATTTTTTGATGAAAATTGGCTTGAGCGATTTGATGGAAGACTACCGTATTACGGGTGGTTTACGATTTTCATTTAATTTTGATAATTTTGAATACCTTTTAAGTTACGAAAATCTGAAACACAGATTGGATAAACAAATTATTTTTCATCGTCAATCCATTGATAACACCAACTATTTTTATAAATCTCATCAGTATACGCATTCGGTTTACTATATTTTACGGTGGCCATTCAACAATGTGATGAGTGCCAGAGGAACCGCATTTTTGCGCAACGACAGAGAAGTATTTCTTTCAACCGATCAGTTGAGTTTAAGAGAACCTGACATCAATAACTATTGGTCTGGTTTAAAAGGAGAATTTGTATTTGACAACACTCGGAATGTTGGATTAAATCTTTATTATGGGACACGTTATAAATTCTGGGGAGAATATTATCAATCCATAGATAGCAAAAACCGCAACCTTTTTGTCGTAGGATTTGATTATCGAAATTATCAAAAGATTCATAAATCCTTTATTTGGGCCAATCGTTTTGCCTGTAGTACTTCTTTTGGTAAAAATAAATTAATCTATTATATGGGGGGTGTTGATAATTGGCTGTTCCCGAAATTCAACCGGGATATTGATATTGCTACTGATCAAAATTACACTTATCAAACATTGGCAACCAATTTACGGGGATTTATACAGAATATCAGAAATGGAAACAGTTTTGCAGTCATCAACAGCGAGTTGCGATTTCCTGTATTCAGGTATTTCTCCAACAAACCCATGCGGTCAGATTTTCTTTACAATTTGCAAATTATTGGATTTGGTGATCTTGGCACAGCCTGGACAGGCTCAAACCCATGGGACAAAAACAATTCTTTGTATACTAAGACACTTTATGCCAACCCATTTATCCTCAGACTTGAAAAAGAAATAGACCCTTTGGTGGGAGGTATTGGATTTGGGTTAAGATCGAGATTGTTGGGCTATTTTATGAGAGCAGATTATGCCTGGGGTATTGAAAGTGGAATTGTAAAACCAGGTATTTTCTATTTTTCGCTAAGTTTAGACTTTTAGAAGTTAAAATTATAAAATACAAACTTTAAGCTTTTAGGGAAATTGCCTTCAAAGCTTTTATTATTCAACTATTACGTAAATTATTAAATTTTAAAACAGTAAAAAATAATTTTATAAACATAAATTCAGTATTTAATCACTTAATAATTAAACATATGGATATGAATATCGGAAACATTTTAATTTTATTGGCAATTGGTCTATCTGCAGGCATTTTTGGCGGCATGGTCGGTTTAGGAGGTGGAGTAATAATGATACCTGCCATGATTTATTTTTTAGGGGTAAGTCAGCAAACAGCACAAGGTACAAGTTTGGCTGTGATGCTGCCACCTGTAGGTTTAATGGCAGTTATGAATTATTACAAAGCAGGGCAGATGAATTTTAAGTATGCTGCAATTATAGCCATTGCTTTTTTTGTTGGCGGTTATTTCGGATCAAAAATTGCATTGAGCATATCGCCCGAGAAAATGAAAAAAGTATTTGCTATCGGCCTGATGATAATTGCTTTAAACATGTTAATTAAAAAATAATCGTATTTTATAAAGGAATGGTTCATAAAAAAACAATAAGCGTACATCTTCTTGCTTACTGCTTAAAAATAAATTGAAGATTCACTTAAACTTTCACTAACCTTATGACATCTATCGATAAACGTATCACTGATTATATTGGCGAGCATCATATTTTTACACTTGCTACTTGCAGTGACAACCAACCCTATACTTCCACTTGTTTTTATGTGTATATAGCAGCATTGAATATGTTTGTATTTACTTCTGATATCACGACCAAACACATTACTGATGTTATGAATCAGCCAAATGTTGCAGGAGCCATCTCACTCGAAACAAGTATTATCGGCAAAATAAGGGGTTTGCAATTTACAGGAATCATCAAAAAACTTGAAGATAAGGAATTATCAGTAGCCAGCAAAACGTATATAAAAAAATTCCCTATTGCACTCTTAGCTAAAACAACACTTTGGGGAATTACACCAAATTTTATGAAAATGACAGATAACCGACTTGGGTTTGGAAAAAAAATAATTTGGGATGACAAAATCTAAGAAATCAATACCCGATTCGAATATTTATTAACACACTAATTGCATAGTAGTTCAACTACATACACTTAATTTGATCCATATTGTTAATTACTCTTTTTGCTCAATTTGAATGAAGAATTGTATATTTACAAGCCGATATATTAATCATTATTTAGCTGATAGTCAGTTTTAAAAAATATTATAATAAATATTTGCTTCATTTTATGGAAAACTCACTTTTTTCTATCCTGGAAATCAACACTCTAAAAAAAGAGAAAGAAAACAATTATAATGAAATCATCGAAAAAAGAAAAACACCAGATATTTTTACTGCCGAAAATGAACCAAATACCAAAATAGAAGCAATGACGGAACCCATTAACAACCTTAAAGACCCTCAAAAATATACGCATGAAGAAGTCATGGAAAAGGCAACGGCCTATTTTCAGGGTGATACTTTGGCTGCAAGTGTATGGATGAATAAATATGCACTGAAAGATAGTGCAGGTCATCTGTATGAATTAACGCCAGATGATATGCACCGGAGGATTGCTTCGGAAATTGCACGAATTGAGAGAAAGTTTCCACACCCAATGTTGGAAAATGAGATTTATGATATGCTGAGAGGTTTTAAGTACATCATTCCTCAGGGTAGTCCAATGGCTGGGATTGGAAATAACTTTCAAGTTGCTTCCTTATCAAATTGCTTTGTAATTGGCAATAGTGGAAATTCTGATTCCTATGGTGGCATCATGAAAATTGACCAGGAACAGGTTCAGTTGATGAAACGCCGTGGGGGTGTTGGACACGATCTTTCCCATATTCGTCCTGCAGGGAGTCCTGTAAAAAACAGTGCACTTACTTCAACAGGTATCGTTCCTTTTATGGAAAGATACTCAAACTCTACTCGTGAAGTTGCACAAGACGGTAGACGTGGAGCATTGATGTTGAGTATTTCTATTAAACATCCTGATTCTGAAAAGTTTATTGATGCAAAACTGGAAGAAGGTAAAGTAACGGGTGCCAATGTATCGGTTAAAATTGATGATGAATTTATGCAAGCGGTCATTGGAAATAAAATGTACCGTCAACAATATCCTGTTGATTCAAAAAATCCTATCGTAGTTAAAGAAATTGATGCACTTCAATTGTGGAATAAAATTATTCAAAATGCATGGCAATCAGCAGAACCTGGTATTTTATTCTGGGATACTATCCAGAAAGAATCTATCCCAGACTGCTACGCTGACTTAGGTTTTAAAACCACTTCAACCAATCCTTGCGGCGAGATTCCCCTTTGTCCGTACGATAGCTGCCGTTTATTAGCCATTAATTTGTACAGTTATGTTGAGAATCCATTCACTCCTGAGGCCAGTTTCAATTCAGAACTATTTGTAAAACATGCCCATATGGCTCAACGAATGATGGATGATGTAATTGAGTTGGAATTAGAAAAAATTGAAAAAATATTAGAAAAAATTGATGCGGATCCTGAAGAAGAAGAAATAAAAAGAATAGAAAGAAATCTTTGGCTGAATATAAAGATGAAAGCCCTGGAAGGCAGAAGGACAGGCTTTGGCATTACTGCCGAAGGAGATATGTTAGCTGCCTTGGGTTGTAAATATGGATCGGAAGTTGCCACCGATTTTTCAGTTGAAGTACATAAAATGCTAGCCCTCGAAGCCTACAGATCTTCAATTATGTTAGCAAAAGAAAGAGGAGCATTCCCTTTGTACAGTACCGAAAGAGAAAAAAACAACCCTTTTATTCTACGACTGAAAGAAGCTGCCCCTTTGGTTTACGAGGATATGTTAAAACATGGCAGAAGAAATATTGCACTGTTAACCATTGCACCTACTGGAAGCGTAAGTATTTGTACTCAAACCACTTCTGGAATTGAGCCTGTTTTTATGATTTCTTACAAAAGAAGAAAAAAAGTAAATCCAAACGACAAAAATTCAAACGTTTCATTTGTAGATGAATCTGGAGATTCATGGGAAGAATACAATGTTTTTCATCCTAAATTTTTGAAATGGCTAAAAGTAAATCATTACGATGTTGATGCAGTTAAACTTTACAAAGAAGCTGAACTGGAAGAAGTAGTTAAAAAATCTCCCTATTTCCAGGCAACATCCAATGATATTGATTGGGTCAGTAAAGTGAGAATGCAAGGTGCAGTTCAAAAATGGGTAGATCATTCCATCAGTGTTACTGTAAATGTACCTAAAGAAACTACCAAAGAATTGGTAAGTAATATTTACCAAACAGCTTGGGAAACAGGTTGTAAAGGAATTACGATTTATCGCGATGGATCCCGTACCGGAGTTCTGATTGCACATTCAGATGCAAAAGAAGATCTTTACGAATTTAAAGAGACTAAAGCACCCACACGTCCTAAAAGGCTGGAAGCTGAAGTAGTTCGTTTTCAGAATGATTACGAAAAATGGATAGCAGTGGTTGGAGTATTAGACAACAAGCCTTACGAAGTTTTTACAGGAAAAGCTGAAGGATTTTATCTTCCAATTTGGGTAAACAAAGGATATGTTATCCGAAATAAAGAGGGCAGCGAAAAAGCACGTTACGACTTCCAATTTGAAGACAAAGAGGGCTATAAAGTCACAATAGAAGGACTTTCGAGATCCTTTGATAAAGAATACTGGAATTATGCAAAGCTAATTTCAGGAATTTTGCGACATGGTATGCCCTTACCATTTGCAGTTGATTTAATTTCAAACTTAAACCTCGAAATTGATTCTATCAACACCTGGAAAAATGGAGTCGTAAGGGCACTTAAAAAATACATCCCAGATGGCACCGCTGCTTCGGAAGCATCCTGCCCCGAATGTGGAGCAAAAGGAGGCTTGATATACAAAGAAGGCTGCCTGGCATGCAAACACTGCGGCTATTCAAAATGTGGTTAAAACAATTAAGGCTGTCCAAACGGACAGCCTTAATTGTTTCATTATCATTTATAGTAATTTCTATTCTTCTTCTAAAACTCTGACGCTGGAATATTTCCTCCATTTATCAATTACTTCCTGCATATCCTGCGGAAGATCGGAATCGAAAAAGATAAATTTGCCTGTTGTTGGATGGATAAAACCTAAGGATTTGGCATGCAGTGCATGGCGGGGAATTATTTTAAAACAATTTTCTACAAATTGCTTGTATTTTGTAAAAGTAGTTCCTTTTATGATGTGATTACCCCCATATGTTGGATCATTAAATACGGGATGTCCGATGTATTTTAAATGTGCCCTGATCTGATGGGTACGCCCTGTTTCAAGTTCACATTCAATCAGGGAAATATATCCGAATCTCTCAATTACGCGATAATGGGTAATGGCTGTTTTCCCAACACTTCCATCAGGATAAACCGTCATTATTTTCCGATCACGGGGATGACGGCCAATATTCCCTTCTATGGTGCCCTGGTCTTCTTTGAAATCACCCCATACCAATGCCTGGTACTTACGTTCCAAGCTATGATCGAAGAACTGACGGGCCAGATGATTTTGAGTCAATTCATTTTTTGCTACCAGCAATATCCCTGATGTATTTTTGTCAATGCGATGAACCAGATAAGGCCGATTGGAGTCGCTCAGTTCTTTACCGTCTTTACAAAGATGAAAAGTGAGGGCATTTACCAATGTCCCTGTATAATTACCATAACCGGGATGAACCACCATTTCGGGTGTCTTGTTTAACAACAATAAATCCTTGTCTTCGTAAACAATATTTAATGGAATATCTTCGGGTAATATTTCTGTATCGCGTGGGGGGTAGGCCATAACGATACTAATGACATCCAATGGCTTGACCTTATAATTTGGTTTTATGGGTTTATCGTTGACCAATATATTTCCGGCATGGGCAGCATTTTGTATTTTGTTACGGGTAGCATTTACGATATGCATCGTAAGATACTTGTCAATACGCAGTAAACCTTGTCCTCTGTCAACTTCAAAACGGTGATGTTCGAATAAATCCTGTTCTTCTTCCTCTGAATTGAATATTTTTTCTTCCTCTAAGTCGTTTTCTTCGATCATAAATGTGAAATTAAAAAAAGATTATCGGGCAATGATAAGCTTTTTTACTTGTTGTTGTTTGTTCTTGTTATTAATGAGCATCATCAGATAGACTCCATTTTCGAATGGACTAACATCAATTGAATTCTTGAATTCCGAATGGTATACCAACTTACCTAGCATATTGAAAATTTGCAAATCAAAATCTTTTTCATTGTTGAGTCCAGTGGATTGTAGTTTAATATTCAGATTCCCACCTCTCAATGGATTGGGAAATACATCAAAATTAAAGGCTAATTTCCCAAGTTCATTTACACCTAAATAAGCGGTTCCTAATACAGGACGTATCATTAAAGAGCCTTTTACAAACGAAGTATCCCAGGTTCCATAAGAGTTATAAAAAATATTTCCCTGTGATGCAGTGTTTCTGTCGAAGCCAATATTTAGATTATCGTCGGTAGTTTGGGTCCAACCTACATAAAATGTTGCATTTACTTTAATTTGTCTGTCGAGAATATAACTATGAAAATTATTAATGCCGTCTTCAAAAATCGGATACAATAAATTACTCTGATAAATAGTATCTCCCGGATGTCCACCAATATCGTTCCAAACAGTTAAGTTAAAATACTGTTGATTGGAATTCATATAGGTAGGATTAAAAAACATTTGTACTGCAACCAATGTATCGGGATGATGCATCGCAAATTTATACGCCAGCATAGAACCAGCAGGAGTTAAGCCATAACCATTTTCGGCAGTACCATCATCGTAAGCATAATAATCAGCAAAGTGCTGAACAAATCTATTGGTGTCATTTTCGGGTCGTATATCCTGAGAAACGCCTTCTTTAAAAATATGCCTGATTTCGAACCAAGATTCGTTGCCAACAGCCGTAGGAAATTTATAAATAACCGGTGGATTTGCATGTACAGGTGCTGTTTGATAACCATTGGTCCAGAATGAACTGATATTTTCAAAGCCACGATTTTCTGTCCATAGTAATGTGTTGTTCTGGTCCAAGATTTCATACTTATAATTGGATGAATGAGCAATTCCATCAATATTGCTTAATAAAATCAAGAGATTATCTTTCACATCGGTTATTTGAAACTGATGAGCAGGCATAGCCTGATACTTATTTAGAAACGAGGGTGCTTTTTCAACAAACGTTAAATCACGGAATGCAGTATCGTTGATGGTTCTGTTTGTACCTAAATACACATAATCAATATTCCATTGATCGCAATTACTTTTCATACTTGGAGAACTGCTATTGCCTAAGCTGCAGTAATTCCTGAAACGAAACTGGAATGCGTTTTTATAATAATTTACCGAATCTTTAACTGGAATAATTACATATTTAAAATATCTATTCGTTTTAAGATAAATAGAATCGAGGGGCATGCCTTTGGAAGCCCATACATGATTCCAGGTTTGTTGGACAGGGTTGTAGAATTCAAGTACCAGTGAATCTTCTGCTTCGGGAGCATCGCCAAGTCGTTCCCACGCATTTCCACGTCCTCCTCCAGGCTGAAAATAAAAACTAAAATACAAGGAATCGGATAACTTTAAGGCTTTTAACGTAGGTTGAAAGATCGAATCTAAACGAATCGGCCTGGAAGTCAGGGTATCGGCAGGAAACTGGGATGACATGGCAGTTGGATAGATTATCCCATTTTCATTCAAGGCGTCAAATGTAGCAACACCAATCGTTGGTGGGAAAATAGCAAATTGCGTATTGATATAAACATAATCATCCATCCATAAATTTGAATCGGGATAAAGCGTATAATTTGAAAAATCATCAATAAAAGGCAAATGCAATGCAGGACTTGTTGATTTTAATATGGTTTTTGCACGATGTTGACCTATAAGAAGTGGGTTAGTGCTTAATTGAGTGATGATTTCCTGAGAATATATCCACGAAATGTTTATCAATACCAAGCTGATAATTAATACTATTTTTTTCATTCTATTACATTGGAAAAAATTCAGAAACCATCGGATTCATTAGCAGTAGAATCGTATTTATAATTTCTGATGAGTTCGTTAAATTTTACTTTTTTATCGGAACGATACCAAATATCGATATTTTGTCCCATGTTAATTGTTTTTCCTGAACCGAAAGCCGGACTTTGGCGAAATACGCGGGCATGAATCGTATCTTTTCCGTCTTCAAATACCTCATTTCCAATATTTAAAGATGAAGCTCTTAGAATTTTCATGACTTCACTTTGTTTCTTTCCCAACAAAAACGGAATTTGCATTTTATCGCCACCGGTTCCCTGTCCCAAGACTAAATCGATGCGACTTCCTTTTTTAATGGGCTTTCCGGCTTCAATTTCAAGCCCTTTGTATTTTTGATGCAATACAGCATTTTTAGCCATATCGGGAATGTATTCAAGAGAGCCTATCTGTAAATTATAGGTTTCAAGCAAAGATATGGATTGGCGAAGTGATAAATCTATGAGATTGGGCATGCTTACCTTTTCGGGTTCAGCCGAAACTACGGTTAAATAAATAGTTCTGCTGTGTTTTACCTTGGAATTCGGCAAAGGATCCTGAAGTAATATGCTGCCAACAGCTAATTTTGCATTGTAAAGAGAATCAACAACCACAAAAGCAAAACCATTTTCCTCAGCGTACTGTGCTAATTCGCCGGGTTGTTTTCCTCTAAAATCGGGTACAGTATAAAACTCTCCATGATGGGTATAAAAACTCAAAGAAAGGATGATTAAAAATATAATACCAAAACTAAGACCTGTTGCCAGGAACAAATGTTTAAAAAACAAACGACTTTTCAAAAAATCTATCCAACGCATTCTATGGTTATAAGCAATTAATTCAACAAGCAGTATTTACTAACAGATAATTTCAAATTTTATTGTGAGCAGTACTTTTGCAAACCTACATGATTTTTTTTAAATAACAAAGTTATAAAATCAGAAATTACGGTTTATAATTTTTACAATAAGCATTAATACCCTGTTCTTCGGTATATAGCGTTTATTGTTTTTAAAATCAATAGGATGTCGAGCTTGAGCGACCAATTATCAATGTATTGTAAATCGAGTTTCATCCACTCATCAAAACCAATCTGGTTACGTCCTGAAACCTGCCAGATACAGGTAATGCCTGGTTTTACTGAAAGCCGGCGCAATTGAGGTCGTTCATACAATGCAACCTCTTCAGGAACAGGAGGACGAGGACCAACAACCGACATTTCACCCATTAACACATTAAGAAATTGAGGAAATTCGTCCAGACTTGTTCTTCTTAAAAAAGCACCCATTTTGGTTATGCGTGGATCATTTTTAATTTTAAAAACGGGGCCATCTGCTTCGTTCCTATTTTCCAGTTCTTTTTTAAGTTCTGCGGAATGTAGTATCATGGTCCTGAATTTGTACATCGTAAAGATTCTTCCGTGAAAACCCACTCTTTCTTGTTTGAAGAATAGCGGCCCCTTCGTCTCCATCTTTATCATCAAGGCAATAATACAAAAGAAAGGCAGGAAAATAAGCATTGCCAGAAAAGAAAACAGGTATTCAAATATAAATTTTACAGACAATGCAAAATGATCGGCAGAGGTAACATCAAAAGTCATCACAGGCATTTCTTCAAAATAATTCAGGTGAGATTTTGAGGCAATTATATTAAATATTTCAGAATGCAACTGGAGGGTCACCCCAATTTCGGCACATGAATAGATTAAATGCTTGATTTGTTGATTATTGATTTCATTTTTGCAATAAATTATTTCATCTACAATATTGGCTTCCATCATCTTATCAAGATTTTTACCATTGTTAATCATCTGGTATTTTTCACCGTATTTTCTTATTATTTCTTCTGAATCAGAAACTATTCCAAAAATAATAAAACCCAGGTATTTCTCTGAAATGATTTTTTCGATAAATGGTACAGAGCTTTCATCGGCAATTAATATTACTTGCCTGATATTTTTTCCTTTGATCAGCGACCGTTTGGAGAAACTAATGATCAAGACCTTACTTAGAAATAACAACATCAAATCCGTTAATCCAAATACCAGGATGGCAATACGGCTGATATAATCAAGTTTAAAAACAAAAATGAAGATAAATAAGATACTAACACCCAATAACATTACCAGTAAGTATTCGATAAACACAACAGAATAAGGTTTAATCTTTTGTGAAGACTGAATACTTATCATCTTGAGCAAAACAAACCAGGTAGGAATCATCAATACACTCAATAATATGTATTGGTCAGCATACAATGCCTGTTTGGCAAAAATATAAACACGAATAGAATACGCTATATAAAAAGCGATGAGCGACAGCGAAATATCGAGAAATACAACTGCATTGTTATAAAATCTTTCATTTTCTTTGAGCATAGCAAATTATTTTTTAATAATATATTTTATTTTAATTTGTTGAACAGATGGATCATTGATGATTTTGTTCTGATCACAAACTGCAAAAACTGTATCCAATAAAGTTTTTTCAAAAGCTTCATTTTTATGAATTGAATTCGAATAAATCTGATGAACAACATCAGCTTGCCCTACCATATTACTAACCTGCATACTAAAATATTCATTTTTAGTTTGAGACATCATCTCTCTTATTTTATTGAACAATAAATAATTCAAAGCTTTTCTGTAATCAGGATTATTATTGGAAGGCTCCATCGTTCTCAATTGTTGATAAGCTTCTTCTGTTTTATTCATGCTCATAAGAATTTCAGCCTTTATTAAATTAGCCCTTGTATCGGTGGGTCCATATTTTAAAGCAGTATTGATGTATTCCAATGCCTTGCTGTAATTTTTTTCATTTTTATAAATAATGGCCAGGGCATTTATTGTTTCCAGGTGGTATGGACTATCTCTCAGTGAATTCTCATAAGTTTCCAATACCTCTTTCAAATCATAGTGATCCTTATACATTGAAGTGGCTCTGATTTCTAAAATAGGGTCACAAAATGGAGAAATGCTTGAAAAAGGAGAGTAAATTTCGTTGGTAATTTTTATAATTTCGGGCTGTTTGTTCTCTTTTGTATAATTATAAATTTTGTTGATACCTACTTCAGCCTTCAGTCTTTTTATAGCAGCATAACTGGTGATTGCCATCACACCTAAAATTATCATTGCAAAAGCTTTGATTGAAATTTGGGATTTAGTTTCTTTCTCCTTCCCGAATCTTTTGGTATATTCGAATACAATAAATGCAAAAATTATGTTTAAAAATATCTGCAATTCTATTCTTTCGCGTGGAAAAGCAAAAGATGAATCAATCATATAACCTAGTAAAGCAAAGAATAATATCAAACTAAAAATGCTATCCTGAAAATGCTCCGCTTTTTGAAGTGTTCTGATACAAAAATAAAGCAGTATAACAAAAAGCAGAAGGAATAAAGTCAATCCAAGGATGCCATTTTCGGCCAATACCTGAAGGTAGTCATTGTGTGTACGATCCGGCATAATACGTCCTTTATCAGTAGTAACCTGTAAATCGTATTGTAAGATTTCTATCCTCCAATTTCCTGCCCCCACTCCTACTATGGGATGCTTTTCTGCCAATGCGATGGTCTTTTTCCATAAATTCAACCGATGGTAAGTATTCCCTTGTTTAAAATCAAAAGCATTGGTAATTTGGTACTGAAGGGTTTTGTTTTTGTCAAGCGTAGAAAATACAACAACTCCAATAACAACTATCCCAAAAATAATTACAACATAACGCAATCCTGACTTTATTTTTCCTCCTAATTGATTTTTATTGACGTATATTAAATACAATACAACAGTAAAAACAAGAGCAATAAAGAAGGCAGCCCAAATGGCGCGGGTCATTAAAAATGCAATTAATATAAGGGTTAATAAGCTCCCTGTTATTGCAAGTCTCTTCCAAATTTTATCCATCACAGCTATTCCATATACGCAAAAAGCAAAAGTGATAAACAAGACTTCTGAAAAAATATTCTTCTGTGCAAAATTTCCTGTAATTGAATAAATCGCATCGATGCTGTATTTGGTTGCTGAGAAAATTTTTAATATCTGTAAAAACCCAGTTACTGAAATAAGTAAGGAAAATACAATAAAAGATTTAATAAGTGTAATTCTGCTTTTTTCTTCAGGTAAAACAAAGAGCAACAAATACAAAAAAAGTATAAAAAAACTGAATCTTTTCAGAAATTCATACATTGCTTCTGATTGATTGGTCGCCCAAAAAATTGAAATTCCGATAAATAGGATAAAGATAGCATAGATAATAACTGCAGGGTTTTTTAGTAGGTTAAACTCGGCTTGCTTCAACACGCCCATTTTTTGGATAAAAATCAAAGGTAAAAGCAAGAGTCCCAAAAAAAGAGATAAACCAAGCAAACGGATTTCTAATTGTTGATCCATAGCAGGACTATACAGCAAATTTGGAATAACTACTATCAATATCATAAAAATGAGAAATGAAAAATGATAGGTTTTCTGCTTAGGATTGTTTTTAGGTTTTTTCATAGTTTTGTATTTAAAATGAGTAAAGGGGTTAAACTATTGACTATTAAGGAGTAGTCGAAATAATATTATTTGTTAAGTTTTGACTTTAATTCCGGGTAAAATCCCTGGGTTTTATTTGTCTGAATAATTCATAATATGTATGAATGATTTTATCCCAATTGTAAACCGTATGCAGCCTTTCGATATTTTGACTGAGCCATTTTGATTTCAATTCAGTATCAGTCTCCTGCTGAATTATATCAGCAATCTGCAACTCATCCTTAAAGAAATAAGCATTATCTTTTAATACCCCGCGGTTAAATTTATTGTCATGGGCACAAATCAAAGCCGATGCAGCCATTGCTTCCAAGAGCGAAGGATTGGTACCGCCGGATGAATGACCGTGGAAGTATAGTTTAGAATAATATCTGAGTTGATGAAGGGTGTCCATTTCAAAAATAGTCCCCAAAAATCGTATTCTATCCGAATGATAGGTTTCATACAGATAACTTCCAAATTTATTTTGATAATTGCCAATCACCAATAACGGAAGTTCAGATTTAGATAAGAGAGCCCCTTTAATGATTTCCTCGATATGATTATCCGGTTGAAAACGTGAAATGAGCAACATATATGCATCAGGTTTTAAACCGAATGCATCAAGTTTACACACATTATTTTCTGTAAAAACCTCAGCACCATAAGGGATAAAAACAGCTTCTCTTTGGTAGGTTTCTAAAACATATTCTTGTATAGCTTCAGAATCTGCTATTAATAAATCGTTGCTGTTGACGGCTGCTTTTTCGGCGTATTTCAAAAATTTGCGGACGTTATTGCTGTATTTGGTCCTTATCCATTCCAAGCCATCCATATTGCTCACTCTGTAGGGCTGAGCAGGAAGCAATCGATGCCAGACAGCACTGCTTGTATTACCCAATTGATAGATAATGTCGAAATCCCGTTTACGACTGTCCACTATGCAATTGAAATCATAGATAAACTGTCCGGCAGTACCAATTTTGTATTCAGGATCAAAACAATGAATAATATGAACACCCTTCCATTCAGCTTGCTGGTAGGGATGGTTGTGAGAATTATAAACCCAGACTTCCATACCCAATTCAACCAATCCTTTGGAAAGGTATTCGGCAAACTGTTCAAATCCCCCATAGTGATTGGGTATTCCACGGCAACCTAAAATTCCGATTTTCATATAAATAAAATTATTTCTTTCTCAGTCTTTTAATAAGTTTGGTAGGGTAAAACATAACAGAGAGTAATAAATGCGAATATTTAAATAAGATATTTTCACTCATCTGAAAGCTTCTGTAATGTCGAATATATTGAAAATAGAAATAAATCCAGAATTTGCTGGTTTTGACACCAAAAATCTGATCCCTGAATTTAAAAGTCTGTTTTATATCTTCAATTTTTAAATTTGTTGTTGAACTTCCTGAATGAACACGCATTAAGTAAAACGGTTCGGCAAGGTTGGCAAACTTACAACCATCTTTTAACATTCTGGCAAACAGCTCATAGTCTTCTCCGGGAAATATTTTTTGATACCTGTATTTACGAAACACTTCTCCCTTCACGAAAGTTGTTGGATGCTGAAGACCGTGTTCACCTCTTTTGAAGGCAGCTGCTATTTGAGCATGTTCCAGTGGAAAATTCGAATTATTTATATTGTCTCCATTTTTGTCATTAAAATAGATTACGTTACATCCAACGACATCAATTTCAACATGATTCTCCATAAATTGAAATTGCTTTTCAATACGGTCTGGTAAAAGAACGTCATCAGGATCTGCTCGCATTATATATTTTCCGGATGCAATATCCAGCCCAGCGTTCAATGCAGCGGTTAATCCACGATTCTCAATGAAGCGAATGATCTTTAAATAATCCAGATTTTTATAATGATCAAGAACTTCAATAGAATCATCTGTAGAGCCATCATCAATAATAATAAGTTCAAAAGGACAAACTGTAGATTCTACGACACTTTGTACGAATTCCTTAATGTATTTCCCATTGTTAAAGTTGGGTGCTATGATAGATACATTTACAAGTCTTTTCTCATTCATAATTTAAAGCTTATAAATAGTTTTGACAAGGGAGATGTCAACAGTATTTTCAGCATGCCAGCATTCAGACGCCTAGCTTTATAACAAGATTTTATCCAACGGTTGAATACCACTTTTTTTAATTCCTGTTGATTGAATTTTCCAAGCTTAGCATTCTGTTTCAGTATTAAAAGTAGAAAATTATCAATGTCTTTTAATTCCTGCAAACTTTGAATGTATTTATCACCTTTTATTTTCAGTAAAAATTCTGCCAATTGATTATCTATTATAATGCCAAGTTTATTATAAATTATTTGAAAAACAATTTTATCTTTTTGCTGAAGGCGAATTACATCACTTCCAGTTGCACTCTGAGGATGAATACGATATTTGACAAGATATTCAGGATAATTCCATACCTTGTATTTTTCAGCCACATCTACCCACATAAGATAATCTTCAACAATATCATTACCAATAGCATAACCTTTCCTAGGAACACTTTCTCGTCTTATCACAACCGAAGATTGTACAAAATAATTCCGGAAAAGCATTATGCCTGCTATGCGTTCAGCTGGGGCATTCAGTTTCCATTTTTTTTTTAGGAAGTCCCCATTTTCATCTATTAATTTTACCCAACTTCCTATCATTCCATATTCAGAGTTTGTCTTCAAAAAACTAATCTGTTTTTCAAATTTATCCGCCATAGCGATATCATCCGAATCAAAAGGAGCGATGAATTTGCCTTTTGCGATTTGTAATCCTCTGTTTCGTGAAAAAACGATGCCTTCATTCTTTTCGTTGGTAAGAATTTTAATTCTGCTGTCATTAAATGATTTTACGATTTCAAGACTTTGATCTGTAGAAGCATCGTCTACTATAATAAGTTCAAAATTTTTGTAAGTTTGGCACAACAAACTCTGTATTGCCTGAGCTACATAGTTTTCAGTATTATAAAGTGGCATGATGATACTGAGTTCAGGCATTTTTAATTATATTTTAAATTTTCGATTTTAATTCCATTTATCCTTGCAGCAATATATGAAAAGGAACTACTACTAGAACCATAAATCTTGTTTGTATTTGCCAGACAGTAAAAATCTACTAGCGCATTTTTAATTGCATACGAGCTGTTTTGCGAAAATTCTTTTTCTGTGCACATTATTTTATCTCCAAACAGCATTTTAAATTGAATTTCAGTTGCAGCGTCATCTGTAGAGAGAAAGTAATTAATTTCGGGGTCCTTTGCCAAATCTTCATTTATTCGTTGGATAAACAATTCCGTTGGACTCAATTTGATTGCAATTTCATGATCTGTTCTCCTGATATGAACACCAATAGTTTTTGAATTGAATTGATTGCATTGCCTATCAATTTTCTGCTGAATGTCAGGCTTAGGGATGAAATACTTGTATTCGCTGTGATTGTCTCCAAATTCCTCGCAAGTCATGAAATAAAGTGTTTTATTTGATTTACCAAGTGCAACGATATCTATTTCTTTATTCATTATCATTTTTACAGTTCTATCTTCAAAAACAACATATTTTCCACTCACCAACACATTTATACATTTTATAATCAACCGCTTTAACAATGGTTTTTGAAAAGTTGAGCGAAACATAAATAAAGCCTTCTTTTTTTCGATACATTCAATATTAGGAATAGCTTCAAATAATTCTTCAAAGGAGCAATTCAAATCAGAATTCAGATTCCAAATCAATTTAATTTTTTTATTTAATTTGCCAGCCAGCCATAAACCCGAAACGATTACCCGCATTCGGTTTGCTAATCCACCGTGAGGTTCAAGTAAAATTACATTCTGCATAAATAACAAATTAATTTAAAAGATCTAAGAACTGCCTAATTGTATAAAAATTAATAAATGGAAGCAGAATCAAGAAATAAATGAAGACTAAGAACTGAAAAAACTGCATTAAAATTAGTAATTTATCATTGGAATTCAATGATAATCTAACCTCTATAAACAAACCATTTTGCTAAGCTGATTATTTTTTAGTTTTTAAAATATTTTATATAGATCGCTTGAAGTCTCAAAATCAACTTTTCTTGCAAAAAAAGCATCTGTTTGAAGCAGAGTTTTATAATCTTCTACAATAATATAAGCCGGAAACCCTTTCTCAGGGTGTAACCAATCGATATACCGTTTATTGTCGCAAATGATTTTAGATTTCAAATCGCTGTTAAGCAATATGGTATGAAAGAAAATTTCATCTGGTATAAAGGAATATTTGAAAAATTTCACGAAATCAGGATAATATTCAATATATTGAAGAATAAAACCAACACTTTCCTTGTTTAATGACCACCATTGGCTGCCACCATGATAAATGATATTTTTATCTGGTCTTTTTTTCAGAAATGGGAATACATGTACGGCAACTTTATTCAGAAATTGAGCAGCAATTTTAAGTAGTATTCTTTTTACTGATTTTATTTTTCGAGGAGAATTATCAAAATAATATTCAGTAATTCGTTGCATTCCACCGTCAGGCCAATAAGGGCAAGGCAATGCAAAATGGTTTAAAAAGCTAAAGTCAGAGTGGTCAGAGAAATACGTTTGCAGATTTTCAATGGATTTAATCCGTACATCTTCTCCACTCAGCAAATGAACATGGCTATATGTAATATCACTTTTTTCAGCTTCTTTCATCAATGCCAATGTAGCTTTTACCATATTAAAAGATCCCCATTTAATATGATAGCGTTCTGAAATAAAATTTACATTTTGTATTGCAACGGAAGCTGATTTAAAATCTTCTATTTTACTTTTCTTATCTGTATGAATAAAAAAAAAAGATTTACTACTTTCAAGTTGGTTTAATAGCAATAAAAGTTGTTGCGGGTTTTTATGTGCCAATATTAAAAAAACTTGATTCATTTTCTGAAAGTTAATAGATAATTTTAGAGGTTCAATTTAAGTAAAATTAATATTTAATTTATTTGTTTATTATTGTTATCCAATGGAAAAGCATTCTTTATCTTGCTGATCCATATAATCGACGCTAAAGCTAATTTCTTATATTTTTTTTGATTAGAAAGAAGTTCTTTGATTATGTTGAATAAAAATATTCTCTCAGGATAATTATCCCATTTCCGAAAAGATCCACATATTCGCCAGGTCAATCCGATGATTTTTCTGGAAAACAACCAGTTCACAGGTAGATTAAACTTTAAAATATTATCGTATGCAAGTCTATACATATAAAGAATCGCAGTATTTTGACCATTCAAAGATTGTTGTGCAAGCAATGATTTCCAGTTAATTTTTCTGCCACGCAAATCGTGAATAAACCAAAGTCTGTCGTCAAAGTACAGACTATGTCCGGTAAAAGTTATTGCCATTGATAATTCAGCATCTTCGGTCATGGCTTTCCCTCTATTGTTACCATTATAAAATACAAATCCATTTGAATAAAGAAATGTCCATATTGTTTTTCTCATTACCGAACCTGCTCCCCAAATACTGAAATCCATATTTTTGAGAAATCCATTTCGAAGATGGTGCTTACCACATACATAGCAACGTTCCCATTTGTCGAACCAAACTGGTTTTTCATTATTCGCAAAAAGAGCTTTTCCATAACCTCCAAGTAATCCAATTTGAGGATATAATGTATAAATCTCCAAAACTGTCTTAAGATAGTCGGGTTGCAGCCAGTTATCATCATCACACAATAAGATGAGTTCGTTAAGAGCAGCATTGTATCCCATCACCAGTGCATTGGCCTTACCAGGATTAGGTTCAGTTAATATTCTAAAAGAAAAAGGTGAACCAACAGATACCCAATAATCGGCTGCAATAATGGCAGTATTGTCAGTAGAAGCATTGTCGATCATCAATAATTCACATTCTAATCCACTTGGAATATTTTGCTCAGCCAGAGCTTTCAAAGTAGGGATAATTCGGCTTGCTCCATTGTGAACGCAAATAATTACACTGATTCCGTAATTTATCATTTTTATTATTTAGTATTTTTCATCCATTTGTATAGTTGATGATTCTCTTTTAATTTTAAGATGTCCCTCTTTTATCTTCTCCATTAATATTTGAATAGAAGTATATTGTTGTTTCAACAATTTAGAATTATTAAGTAAGAAGAAGAGTTTATTTCTGGAGGATAACATTTTCCGTTGCGTTAATGAACCAATACGTAAACGAAAAAACAAAGAAATGTTGCTAAGAAAATTAAAAATGCCTTTTATACCTTTTTGTTCTGCAAACACCATATCATCAAAATAATTTTTAAGCAATCTGAGATAAATCCGAGCAAAACTTCGCTGCTGATTACGCAACGAAAAATAATGGGCTACCCTGTATAGATCAAAAATAATTTCGGGTATGGCATGTCCCACGGTGGTCATCCTGATACAATATTCCCAACTAAGCCTTTCTTTTGACATAAAATGAACCAAATTTAATCGTTCATCATAATAAATCCTGGATCCTAAAAATTTAGCTATAAGGCAAAGTTCGTAGTCACCACCTGACATTAAACTTTTTCCAATACGATCTGTTAAAATCGGTGTAAATCCCACATCCTTCATCGCCGACAATAGTTGTTTGCGGATTATCATTCCAGCACCTGCTAAGTATTCCCGTGTAACAGGTAAATAACCGCTCTCTTTCAGAGGTCTTTCCACCACATAGGATTGTGAAAATGTCTGAAACCAGAAAGGTTCTGGGATTTCAAAGGATCCACTGCTACAGCCACCGATAATTCCGACATCTTTTCGTTTCTCCATGCATTCAAAGGCAATTTCTATATAATCAGAATTAAGCCAGTTATCATCATCACAAAACAGCAGATAATCGAATTTTGCCTCTTTAATACCTTTTTCACGGGCAGCTGTCAGTCCTGGAATTGGCTGATCTGTAATTGTGAAAGGAATGGTTTTATTGTATTTTTGCCATTCATACATCGCAACTTCAGTAGTATTATCAGTTGAAGCATTATTTACAAGAATTATTTCCCAAGCAATTTTATCCGTAACTTCCTGTGCTGCTACATATTTCATAGTCTGTGGTAAACGACTGGCACTGTTAAAGCAACATATAATGACACTAATACCGTTCATAATTTTTTTTAATCAGTTTCATTATCCTAAATTTAATGGAATGAGCATAAAATCTTAAATGAAGAGTTATTCTATCGTTTATTTTTAATATTGATAAAAATCGGATAGAAATCTCTTTTTTGATACTGCTGGATAAGGTTCCTGAAAGCTTTAAAAAATCCAGATATTTTGTTTTAACTGCTATTTGTATTTTTTTATCATCAAAACTGTCTAGATTCCTGAAGTATTGTAATAAATTTAATTCTTCAATATAATTTAATCCAGTATTATAAAACAAGGTGCTTGTATTTTCTGAATGGTTTCTGAAATAGTTCAGTACTTTACCAGATATATGCACTTTTCCCCTTAATAGGATTGAAATCCATAGAACCCAGTCACCACAAAACTTATAATTAGTATATTCATCAGGAACATTAATATATGCAGACTTTTTAAATATTGCCATGGCAGCATTGAATATTTTGTTTCCTGTAAGCATATTTTCAGCAGCAAATTCATTTCCATCCAATATTTCTGACATCTTTGAATGAGTGGAAGTATAACGGATACTCATATCATCAAGAACAATCTGAGATTGACAATAAGATACTACTATATTCTCATCTTTCAATGCTCCAGAAACCAATTCATCAAGTAAGCTCAATTCGCACCAGTCATCACTTTCAGCTATCCAGATATAATCACCTTTAGCTAATTGGATGCCTCTTTCCCATTGTTTAAAAGGGCTTCCGCTATTTTTATCATTAATTATAAAATGAGAGACTTTTGGATGTTTGGCATACTCATTTAATATTTCAACACTATTATCAGAAGAACAATCATCAAGTATAATAACCTCATAATCAGTAAATGTTTGATTGAAAATGCTATCCATTCTTTGTTTCAGAAATGGAGCATGCAAATAATTGGGTACAATTATTGTAACTTTGGGCATTATGATAATATTTTAAATAAAGGGAAAAGCATATTATTTTTTTAAAAGCTTGATTATTTTACCTGGAATCCATGTAAAAAGACGACCTGTTCTCCATGTTATTGAGCGAAAGAGTTGATTTTTCTCTGCTATTAATTCGGCATACATAGTATTATCAAATCCTGTTAAAACATAATCATTATTTATAACTACTTTAAAATTATAACCTTGATCCCAGGCAACATAAACCAAAATGCTCTCAATTGCATGCGCTATTGAACCATCATTAGATAATGGTTCTAAAGGAAAATCAACTTGAGATAATTTTAGATTAAATAATGGGTTTAATGCTGCAGGCCGATACCAAAACATTGTACCATAAGGCATAATTGGAGTTGAAATCTCTTTCAAGTTAATCTTTTTATTACAGTTCATCCTGATCCATAATTCATTGAATAATATTTTTGTTTTATTCCACATATCTACACCATATATTTTTTTATAAAAAACCGGTATATCAGGGATTACAATACCAAGTTTCTTTTCATCCTCGAACAGCTGAATAATATCTGACATTGGATGTAGCAAAGAATCAACAATTTCTTTCATCCATGATGCTCCAATCCATTCATCTGCTGTTATAGTTTTTTTTGTATGAAAATGGGCAACCAGATCATACGTATTCAATTTATCAGCTATCTGAAGCCAGGGAAGTACATCACGTCCACGGTTCTCGAATACCAATATCTCTTTAAGCAAATGACTCTTTGATTTTATTTCAAATAATTCAATAATCTGATTTTTTTTAACCTCTGTATCAGTTGTTATAAATAAATCGAAATTTATTGAATTGTCTATTAAGAATGAGATATATATTTCAAAAATATCTATATAAAAAACATGAAAGTGAATAGCTACCTTTAAGCTGAACTTATAATTTGTGGTTTTATTTAAACCGCAAATAAATGTTTTATTTGATATCCCAACAGATACATTTGGGGTAAAATTTTCATTAAAGTAATTGTCAATTAACTCAATGTTATAATTTGAATATTGAGAAATCACTTTCTTTAGAAAAATAGGATTTTTACTAAAAAGAAAGCTCTTTACTTTAACAAAAGGGATTCCAATTTGAACAAGTTTGTAAGTATTTGTGAAGGTTGATAATTTATAACTTGAACTGTTTTCTTTCACTGAATCTAATAGGACGTTGTATTTAAATCCGGCTTTTGATAAAATGCCTGTTAATTGAGATTCATAATTAATAATGACAAAACTAACTTCATTTTTATCAATTATACTTTCCCAAAAGTTTTTAAATATAGACGATATGACAATAGAACTTTTAAAAGACATAAAATAGCTTTGAATATGCTCATCTATCATTGCTTCTTTTTCAGATAATACTAATTTCATTTTAGGATGATTTGTTAATCCCCAAAAATCAGTAGTACCACTTTCCATTTTATTATAAATAATCCTCATGTCAAAAAGTGGCCCAAAACAAGTGTCGTTCATTAAAGTTAAACTATCAAATTTACCCAATATTTCCCATCCCTCTTCATAAATTGCATGTTTCCAGGCAGCAAAATCATAGCCTGTATTTTCTCTTATTAATATTTTATCACAGAAGGTTTCGATTTTATCTTTATTATTATCATTGAGGAAACTATTTGAAACAAAGATTATTTTTTTAAATAATGGTTTCATTTTTTCTAATGTATATAATACATGTGCTGAAAGCTCATTATAAGAATTATAGTGTGAAAATATCAATATTCTATTCATTTTCTTCTTCTAAACATTATTAAACTTCTTAAATTTTGATCTGATATATGATAATGGATATAATACAACCCTTCCTAAACGATATCTTCTGGATTGAACAACTGATTCAAAATCAGATTTTAATCGAATATATTCTTTTTTAGTTTTATAAAAATCATTTATAATAGTCATAAGATTTGAAGGCGATTCTTGAAGATACTTTTGTCCTTCAATTATAAAATCTGTATCTTCAAATAAAATGGCATCTTCCAGTAAATGAATATAGGTTTCAATAAATATTTTATTTTTTATTTCTTCAGCTACATTGTATTTGATAATATAGTCCTTCTGAATTTCAAAGACCCCTTTCCTGAAATCATACGTTTTCTTCTTTGATTTTGAATGACTGGCACTTTCTTCTAATAAACGGTAAACTGTGGTTACTTCATCCCAATAATAAATTTTAGAATTCATAAAAACATCAAGTAGCCATGGGAATGTACCATCACAATAATTCTTTTTTAAATTTGGCATAAATTCGCGCCTGCATAACCAGGTACATGGGGCTAAAAAACCTCTGTTTACTAAGTGATCAGTAAAATTAATTCTGAGAGGTAGTATTTTGTCATGAAAAACTGCATTTTTAAATTCTCCGGTTTCTTGTATTAATATATTTACATCAGTGAAAACTAATCCATATTCCTTATTCTTTTCCAAAAAATCCACTTGTTTCTGTAATTTTAAGGGATCTATCCAATAGTCATCCCCTTCGCATTTGGCGATGTATTTACCTCTTCGAACAGGCTGCTCAACATTTTTTGAAGTTTTTGGATTTTTCCTATATTGGTTTTCTACCTGATAAGTAGGAAAAATTAATTTTGGATATTTATTCTCATATTCTCTCACAATATCAGCTGTTTTATCAGTTGAAGCATCATCGTGGATAAGAATTTCTATTTTAAAATTTGTTTGTTGCATTAAAAACCCTTCAATAGCATCTCGAATAAAATTTTCATGCATATAAGTTATGCAAGATATACTAAGCAATGGAGGCAATTCATCAGGCCATTGCTGTTGTGTAACAGCTATGGGTTCGGATAAGAACGGGTAGGATAATAATTCAGAATTAGAGATATCTGTCATTGTAATAATTGTTATTTTTTTTCCTAAATTAAACCAGATTTTATCTTGAACTTACAAATTTAAGGTAATATGATAAAAGAAAATTTTTTTATGTTTCTAATTAGTTTGATTGAATATTCTGAACAAATTTCTGAAAATCCAGTACTCCAAATCTTCCAGAAGTCAGGAAAGCAAGTACAAATCTATTTTTTGTCAATGTGTTCACATATTTAAGCATTTCTTCATTATCAGAATACAGCTGAAGATCATTTCTCGAAAATCCTTGTTTTATTCTATCATAGGTCATAACTGGAATATTTTTATAAACAGCAGCCTTTGGATCATAAAAAACAATGGCTTCATCTGCCTGATTGAGTGTTGTATTAAACTGGTCAATAAAATTTTCACTCATGCTACTATAACAATGTAATTCAAGACAAATAATCAAAAGATGATCAGGATATTGCATGCGAAGCGCATTGACTGTTGCTTTCACTTTGGAGGGAGCATGAGCAAAATCTCTATAAATAAAAGATTTCCCAAGAGTTGCAATGAGTTCTAGTCTTCTTGAAACTCCTTTAAACGAAGAAATTGACTGAAAGAAAACATCATCAGTTATTCCTAACTCTTTACAGACCAATTTTGATGCACTTAAGTTGGCCATATTGTGCAAACCAAAGATATTTAATGAATGGCTTTTTCCTGCATCCTGATCTATTTTGGTAATTCCCTCCTCAATCTTATACGGATGTTGGGAATAAGCAATTTTTCGTGATTTAAAATTCTCTACAAGTTGGTTTATTACTTTATCCCCTTGATAATATATCAGACAGCCTCCACTTTCTATAGTTTCAATAAATAAGCGAAATTGTTCAAGATAATTTTCAAAAGTCGGAAAAACATCCACATGATCCCAAGCAATTCCACTGATAACTGCAATGTGAGGATGATAATGCAAAAACTTGGATGCAGTATCAAAGGCTGAAGTCGGGTATTCATCTCCTTCTATGATTATACAACTGGCAGAATTTGTTAACTTTACCATTACCTCAAAACCTTGCAGCTGTCCACCTACCATATAATCAGCATCTATACATGAATGTTTCAATACATGAACAATCATAGCAGTTATGGTCGTTTTACCGTGGCTTCCGGCAATGACAACTCTGATTTTATTTTTGGAGTGTTCGTACAAAAACTCAGGATAAGAATATATTCTGATTTGTTTTCTTTGGGCTTCTATTAATTCAGGATTATCAGGTTTGGCGTGCATTCCCACTATGACTACATCAAGTTTTTTATGGATATTTTCAGTAAACCAGCCTATGGCAGTTGGTAATAATCCATATTGTTTTAAACTGGAATAAGAAGGCTCAAATATTCCATCATCAGAGCCTGTGACTTCATGCCCATTTTTCTGTAAGGCAATAGCCAGGTTGTGCATAGCTACACCTCCTATTGAAATAAAATGAATCCGCATACTTCATTTATTTGTACCCATCAATCTTAAATACTACCAACATGAATTTCTTATAAATAATATAAATTCTTCTTTTTTATATCTGCTTTTGCCACCAGTTGAGCTGCTTTTCGATAATCGATGATATTACTTACAGGAATAGAAGATGTTCTGTATACACCCGGACCAAAAAATTCCTGGTTGTAATAAAGCAGGGTTCCGGTAACATAATCCTCTCTTTTTTCATTGTCAACTGTTCCGTTAAATTTCTTTTGAATAATAAAATTTTGCAACACCATTTCATTGATTTCTCCGGAATCAAACAGTTGTTTCCATACATCTTCGCTTGTTATACATCCTGCATACACATTTTCACTTCTTCCTTTACATCGGTGTTTCAAAATATATGCGTCCTTGTTATGATAAGCAGCTTCCCAATGTTCATGGTTCTTTCCAGGTATAAAAGTTGGAACAAGATATTTCATCAATATTTTTTTTTCATCTGCAGTTAAAAATTGATTTGTAAATTCAGATTCACCCATAACATAAAAAAACCGTTTGTCGTGCGTAGTTAAAACCGTTTGAATAGGATTATGAATATTTGCAGCTGCAAGTATATGAATTACTTCATCGGATAATGAATGTATTTCTTCTAATGTTAATTCTCCTATGAGGAATGCACCGTTTAGCATATCAAGTTGATCCTGAATATTTTCAATGGGAACCATGATTACTTCCAGTCCAGCAGCATTAAATATTTTCAGATAAACAGCCATTTCTTCAAGTCTGTCATTTCCTTTTACTATACATATTCTTGGGGCATTCCCTATACATTCCTCCAGATAAGTGAAAAATCGGGGATATATATTCACAACATCTTTAATCCCCAATTTTTTGGCCAGATTCATTCCAATCTCATGAAATGAACCTGACATAAAATAGCCATCCAGCAGATGGCGCGTGCCCATTTCAATGATTTTAAGCTGATTATTTGTACCTATTACAAAATCTGTTCTGAAACTACCTGCTTCCATCTGATACTGCTCACATATTTTCAATATTTCAAGCTCTCTTTTAGTACGAGGCATTAAATCCTGAAAATCCCTGTAATGTTCAATCATATAAATGATGGCCCTATGAATGATAAGTCCCAGCTTTCTCATCTCCTCGAAAGTTTCTATTGACATCACGATAGGACAGTCAAACGTATACTTATTGTAATACCGGATACGTTCCTCTTTAATAGAATCAAAACCTTCGGAAATATTTACACCCATTTTATACCAGTTCAAATTGATTTAAAAGTTCTTTTGTCCCTTCAATTCCACAATTCAGCAAAACATCGATGATAGACAAGTCCTGAAAGAAATCTCTTGACGATTGTTGATATTTATAATCTTTGGTGCTTATAAAAAAAAGATTAAGGTTGTTTTCTGTAAATTCTGGTTTACTATATAAAAAACTTCCTCCAATAGCATTGATAAATACATCTGCTTTTTCTTGTCTGGCAATCGAAATAATCCGTTCCGTTTTTCTTTCCATAGTTTGAAGAGGTTCTTCCGTTTTTTGCTTAGGATATTTTAAATGAAGTTCCTTTTCTAAGTTTAAATAACGGGTGTTTGAATATTCAATTATTGTTGTAATGCCTAAAAGTTCAGCTAACATGCAAATAGTTTTACTATTATAGGTATGTAAAGAATCTGTTTCTGTATGGATAATTTTTTCAAGAAGAGGCATTACCTCATGGTAATATTCACAGAATTTATAATTATGATGAATATTTTTCAAAAGAGATAGTTTCCATTTCTGATCTACTATTTTGATTTCTGAAATCTTCTTGTTTGAGCTTTTCGATTTTACGCAGAGTCTAATATAAAACGGTTTTGATTTTGCAGCTAATATTCTATTCCTTGTCATCCAGCTTTCTTTTCTGAAGCTAATATTTTCGTATAATAAAAATTTATCAACAGCATTGATTAACTGGAAATAACCCAGATAAGGGAAAAAATAAGCTTGCATGATGGCCAGTTTCATAGTACTTAGATTTTCGGATTTAAAATTTATTATTTTATTTCTCTGATTACTTTACATGGATTACCATAAGCAATTACACCTTCAGGAATATCTTTCGTCACAACACTTCCTCCACCGATGATGGTATTATTTCCGATAGAAATCCTTGAAAAAACTGTTGATCCGGGGCCTATCATTACTGATTCTCCTATTTTAACTGCTCCTGCAATAGTAACACCAGGATTGATAGTTGACCAATTTCCAATTTTTGTATGATGACCCACCGATGAAGTCCGGCTTACAAATACACCTTTACCTAATTCTGCATAAGGAGCAATGCAGGCCATTGCTTCTAAAACAATTCCTTTTTCAAACATTGCAGTTGGGCTAATATAGGATGTTACATGAATCATTGGGAGCAATTTTAATTCAAGCTGAGTTATTTTTTCATTAAATGCTTCAAGTAAGAATAATTTTGTACTGGGTTTATTCGTGCACAACAAATATTTCCCATCTTGTTTAGGATTAAAATCATTGATATCAAGTATTTTAAAATCCATTCCAGAATCAAACTGTACCATATCTGTTCTGTTATCATTTTTAATAATATTTATCACCCCTTTGAATCCATTACTTTTCAAAATATCAAAATAAATTGAAAGGATAGTTCCTCCATAACCCAAAATATTAATCTCATCGATTTCATTAATTTTCATCTTTTTCAGTATTAATTCTGCTAAAAAAACAATACAAAAAGGCAGTTTATTTATGAATATTGTCTACCATATTCACCAAAACCAGGCTTCAGTTTCAGTAATCTCCTCAATTCTGCTGGATGCATAATTTCCCGGTCGTTAGATTTAGCCAACTTATGAATTCTCTTCAGAAGATCACTGTTGGTTGCCAGTTGGGTTCTTTCTTTATCAAACCAGATGTTATCTTCAAGCCCAACCCTCACACCACCACCAGCTGCAATGGCTAATGAATTCATCATCAATTGAGCATTTCCTATACCTGCAAAACTCCATATGGATTGATCAGGTAAATCATGGGTCATTAATCCTGCATGCATCAAATCTGCCTGTGCACAGGCAATATTCCCGAGTAATAAATTAAAATAATGAGGTGGCTGCAACAATCCTTTTGTTTCAAGGTATTTTGCGTAGTTTATCATTCCTGCATCAAAAGCTTCCAATTCTGCTAGAATTCCTTTGTCTTTCATCTCCTGGGCAAGTCTTTGAATCATTTCAGGAGAATTGACACTTTCAGTATTATTAAAATTTAAAGAGCTCAATGTAAGACTTCCCATATCGGGTTTTAAATTACCTGCCAATTGCAGTGGAGCAGCGCGATGGCTGAATTCATTGATTCCTCTACCACTTAATGAAACACAGATAATTAATTCTTCTGAGAATTTCCGTATGCCTTCAATAATTTTTCCGAAGATTTCTGATTTATATGTAGGAGCACCTGATATTTCATCTCTCGCATGCAGATGTACCATTGTTATACCAATTTCAATCGCTTCATTTACATTTTCAATAATTTCATTAATTGAAACCGGAACATGAGGGGTCATCTCCTTGGAAGGAATCATACCGGTTGGGGTAAAATTAATGATGAGGTTCATATTTTTGTTTAATTTCTGTCCTAATTTTTAATTTTTGACATCTATCTTTCTAACAGATTGAATACATTTTATTATAAATAATGCACCTCTGCTATTTTTTTATCTGCTTTTGCTACTAATGGAGCTATTTTCCTGAAATCGCCAGAACCTGAGGTGACTGTAGATGTGTGGGTTCTATACAATCCGGGCCCAAAAAATTCCTTATTAAAAAAAAGCAAAGTTCCTGTAATAAAATCATTTCTGACTTCATTGCCTATTCTGCCTGAAAATTGTTTTTGTTTGATAAAAGGCTGTAATACCATTTTTTTAATTATTTCAGAATTGAAAATATCCTTCCATTTTTTCTCCGAAGTAAGACAACCTGCATAAACATCTTCACTCATACCTTTCCCATAGTGCTTTAAAATAAATTTATCTTTATTAATAAGTGCATTTCCCCAGATTTCATTATCTTTACCATAGATATAGGTTGGAACAAGGTATTTTTCAAGAAGTTCTTTCTCTTTTTCATCAAGTACTTTCTCAAGAAACTTAGATTGATTCAGGACATATAAAAATCGTTTATCTCCAGAATGCATAGATGCGTTTATTGCATTGTGCGGTGATTTTTTCATCAAAGTTTCTATCGTTTCTAAGGGTAATACTAATATTTCATCAAATGTCAATTCTAAAATAATCCAGGCTTTTTCAAGCAGTTTAAGATTCAGATGCAGTTTTTCGATGGGGATAAGATGACACTTAATTCCGGCTTTTTCAAAAATTTTAGGATAAATTTTAATCTCTGCAGGTTCTTCTTTACCATAAATTGCGACAATATGATTTGGATTCCCAATATAAATTTCAAGATAATTAATAAAATTTCCATATAAATCCTTTACTTCTTTAATCCCTAATTTTGCTGCTTGTTGTAATGCAATTTCACTGAAAAACCCGGAAGTGAAGCAACTATTTAATGGCTGCTTGGCATTTATTTCAATTATTTTTATGTTGTTATTTTGATCAATTACAAAATCGGTTCTGAATGTCTATGATACTCCCCAAAATTAGGACACAAAGTTAAGATAAAAGTAGTACTTTTA
>JBAXNW010000029.1:0-51312 GCA_037133555.1 Bacteroidota bacterium | reverse complement strand
TCTAGAGATATAAGTAAAATTAATCAATATTATAAATTTTTGTCATGTACTTAGGGAGCAGAATTAAAAAGGTTTATCTAATTTTATAAATATGCAAAAAGGAAAACTATATCTTATTCCGACGACATTAGGAGATTCAGCTGTAGAAAACGTAATACCTTCTTATAATAGAGAAGTTATCAATAAAATTTCCATTTATATAGTTGAAGAAGTTCGTACGGCACGAAGGTTTTTGAAAAAGGCAGGCTTGATAATGCCTATTGATGAACTTGTTTTTTTTGAGCTTAACGAACACACTAAGCCAGAAGAAATCGGACTTTATTTAAATGCCATTGATAATGGTGATAATATTGGTTTATTGTCTGAAGCGGGTGTCCCTTGTATTGCGGATCCAGGTGCAGAAATTGTTAAAATTGCGCAACAAAAAAATATTGAAGTAATTCCTTTGATAGGACCATCCTCCATTTTACTGGCTTTAATGGCTTCTGGTTTTAATGGTCAACAATTTGCTTTTTTAGGCTATTTGCCGGTTGATAAAAATCAAAGGATCAATAAAATAAAGGAGATTGAAAAAAATATTTTCCTCAGGAATGAAACTCAGATTTTTATAGAAACGCCCTACCGCAACAACCAATTGATTGAAGCTTTATTGCAAACCTGCAGAAACGAAACTTTATTGTGTATCGCCTCCGATATTACATTGGAAACCGCATTTATTAAAACGAAAACAATAGCAGCCTGGAAAAACACAGTGCCTGATTTTCATAAAAAAACAACTGTATTTTTATTGTATAAATAAAAAAGACCAATGAAAATTTAATAATACTTAGCGTCTTATGTTGCTCTTTTTGCTCTTTCCCAATTGACCGATTGACTGCGTTTTAGATATCTGAAAAACCCCATAACTACAGCATAATTCATAATAAAGAAATAATAAGGTATAAAAAGTAGTTTTACTTTAATTTCTCTATTTTGCAAAAACCATCCTAAAACTGCTGCAAAATAAAAAAGGAATTGTAATCCGAATAAGAGCGTGTAAAAGTTATTGTATGCAAAATTTTGGTGAACTGCAAAATAGGCATTCAGTAAAAAAATAAGTATCATCGACAAAGGAGCCAATGTCCATCTGAGAACTCTATGAGAAATATACTGAAAACTAAGGGTTTTGTATTTAAATGGATTCAACAATGCTTTTAATCGAACGATGGATTGAATACCTCCGGCTGCAATTCTTATTTTACGTTTCAATTCCTCTTTAACATTGGCTGATGCTGATTCCATAGCATAAGCATCAGGATCATAACCTATTTTGTAACCTTTCATTGCAATCCTCAATGAAATGATAAAATCATCTAAGAGTGTGTCGCGTTCTATATCTTGATGAAGTTCTGTTCTGATGGCAAATAACTCTCCGGCTGCACCCACTACACTGTAAAGTTTAAAGTCGTAACGTTTTAATAATGACTCATATTTCCAGTAGATTCCTTCTCCTGCACCAGAAGCTGTATCAGCATCTTTGGAAGCTATTCTTTTTTCGCCTGAAACACATCCGATTTCAGGATTCGAAAATAAATATACGATTCTTCGAATGGCATCATTACCCAACATCGTATTTGCATCCGAATAAACTACAATAGGGGTTTTTATAAATTTCATAGCTCTGTTGATGGCACCGATTTTCCCGTTTCTTGCAGATTCATGATAAACGCTTACTTCAGGGTATTTTGCAAGTAAATCTGGAGTCCCATCATCAGAGCCGTCGGTAACCCACACCAGGTAAAGCTTCTCCATAGGATAATCCAATTCCAGGGAATTTTTAACCTTTGCAGCTACATAATCTTTTTCGTTATAAGCGGCTATCAATAATGTAACTTCCGGCTCATAGTCTCTATTGTATATATTTCGCTCATTAGCATACAAAGATTTAATTTTAACCAATAATATCAATAAGATACCATATCCGATGTAAGTGTAAAAAACAACAAACATCAAGCACCAAAATAAAATTTCAAAATATTTCATCACAATTTATTTTAAGATTAGACTCTTTCCCATTCTCCACTAGTGTGGTTGAATTGTTTTATAATTCTAGCAGGATTACCAACAGCCAATGAATAAGATGGCACATTTCGTGTAACAATACTTCCAGCAGCAATTACGCAATGCTTACCTATAAGAACACCTGGTAGTATTACAGAATTGGCACCAATCCATGTCTCATCACCGATGTTGATTTGTTCTGTTTTAACGCCTTGTTCTGAAATTGGCTTGCTAATATCCTGATAGTTATGGTTTAGTGCTGTTATTACTACATTTTGAGCTAAACGTACATCGTCCCCAATGTATACTGGCCCAATGATGACAGAGCCAATACCAATTCTAGTCCTTTTACCTATTTGGACTTTTCCCACTCCATTATTTACAGTGCAGAAATCTTCAATGGTAGAATAATCGCCCAAGGAAAAAGTATTAAAAGGGAGAAGATCCATACGGGTATTTCTTCGTATTGTTGCCCCCTTTCCTTTGTTACTGTAAAATGGAATAACAAACAATTTAACCCATAATCTTGGTCGTGCTTGGTTTTTTGGCATAAGTAGCCATATAACAATTTTGCTAAGTGCCTTTGATTTCTTTATTTTTTCTTTAATATTCATTTCTTTTAGTTTTAGATATTTGTTCATATATCTCATACACATTTTTCTCCCATGTATGTTGACTTGCAAATACCATTCTTGACTTTTGCAAATGTTCGTTATCCCTTTTCAACTCCATATCGATGCACTCAACCCATTCGGCATTCGTATTTGCAAGAGATGTATACTCCTTGAAATAATCCATTGCTTCTGTTTGAGTGGCCACTACAGGTTTACCCATGGCAAGATATTCATCAATTTTGCGAGGGTAGTTTCCAATAGTTACTTCATTAACAATCTGAGGGTTTATGGCTACATCAAACTTCATAAGATAATTAGGCAACATTTTTTCATCTTTACTCCCAAGAAATCGCACGTTACTAAGATTATGAAGCTTGCTTGCTTTGAAATCATCATCTTCAGGTCCAATTAGGACAACACTCCATTCTGGTTTAGATTCAGCTATATATTGAATAGTATCAATATTTAAACGCAATGTTTTAAGGGCACCTATGTATCCAATGATCGGTTTTGGTATTTCGGAAATATCCATTGGTATTGTATTTGCATTTTCTGTCCGAAATGCTGAGAGATCACAGCCTTGTCCAACGAAATAGCTATTTGGATTATGATATGAAGCTAGCTTTGCCAGATAGGTTGAATTAGCAACAACCAAATCCGCCTTCTTCATGTGCAATGGTTCTATCCGCTTACCTTGTCGTTTCCAATAATCTACTGCCAACAAGTTGTCGCGCGTATAGTAAATATATATTGATGGTTTTAAAAAATCCTTCAAATAGAAACTCCGAAACATATCGCTATCACAAAATTGTACGAAATTTTTAAATTTCAAGAACTTGAGAGCCTCTTCAATTTCATTTGCTATTATTCTGTTATTTCGCTTATTCAGAATATCAAATAGTAAGTCAAAAGGCAACTGGTTTATTGATTCAATCCTATTTTGAGGATATAAAACCCAAAGGTTCTTTTTAACTTCAATTAATCGATCCTCTATGACTTTTGTCTTCGATTTTTTTATTTTTTTTCGAAACGCAGTAAACCTATCCACGGGTGGATTAACATACAAAACACGGTTGTTTTTTGAGAACTCGACAGCAATGTTTTTGCAATTACTACCAATTTCAATTTCCCATGCTTGCAAACCAGTTATAACAATGTCTTTTCCTTGCATATCAATATTATTTTAGATTAATATTTCAAAATCAAATTTCATATTTAATTTATGATTTACTTATAAAATTAAGTGTTAGGAACATATAATTCAGCTAAGATTTTATTATATATTTTTAATGTTTCCTTTGCAGCATTCTCCCATGAAAATCTAAGCACATTTTGTTTGCCTTTTTCAATGAGTTCATTTCTTAATGAAGAATTTGATATTAATTCTGCTATTGCATCAGCCATTTGATCGGGATTTTCTGGATTCACTAAATAAGCTGCACCACCAGCAATCTCAGGCATAGAATAACAATCGGATGTAATGACTGGTGTTTCACACGACATAGCTTCTAAAATAGGCAAACCAAAACTTTCTCTTAGTGATGGGTACAAAAAAATAAGGCTGGATGAGTACAATACAGGCATTTTTACGGTATCGATATATCCAACAGCATTGATTTGATGAAATATATTTAATGACTTGGTCTTTTTTGAAACTTTAAAAATATATTGACTATCAATATCTGTAATAACAACATCAATTTCAATGGAATGTTTACTTTTTAAAATGGAAATTGCTCTCAATACATTTTCAGTGTTTTTTTTAGGATGTTTGTTCCCATGAAAAAGAATATAGGGCTTAGGAATATTAAATTGGGATAGAATTTCACTATTGTTTTCCGAATGTTTAAATCTCTTGTCGACAGCATTATATATAACATCTAGCAGATTGTTTTTTAATTTTAAAAAACTTTCAATTTTCTCTTTTTCAGAATAAGAAACTGTTATGATTTTTTGACATTTATTGATTATGAGAGGGACTATAAATTTTCGATATGAATTTCCAAATCGCTGATAGATTGATCCCTTTCCAGTAAGAATTGAAAAATAACTCTTCTCTAGAAAAATAATATCATGCAATGTAACAAGAATTGGTATGTCAATAAAAAGTGGAGCCGTATTACTTGTACAATGTAGTAATTGACAGTTGTCTTTTTTTGCAGCTTTAGGTAAACTAAGCTGTTCCCATAAAGCAAATGATGCGCCTTCGATTTCTCTGATTGAAAAGTTTGAAGAAGATTTTAAACAAACGTCCTGGTCTTTTTTTACATAAATGAAGTATTCGTTCACATTATCAATGCGTTGAAGTTGTTTGATTATCTCCAAAACCACAATTTCCATTCCATGTTTATTGGGACGGAAAATTCGCTGCGCTTCAATTCCTATTCGCATTTGTATTTATTTTTTCAGTAAAAAACAATTCACTTAAATGCAATCTAAATTTCATCCATTAAAGTCCTTACAATTCAATCCAATTTTTATTGTTTTTCGGTTCTTGAATAAGTTTTCTTAAGTAAAAACATTCATAATTCCTTACTTGTCAGATTAATAGAAAAATTAGTGTTTGCCAAATGAAGCTAAACGATTAAGCTATTTCCATTTATGAGGCATAAACATGATAAGTTTAGATTTTGAACAAAGATAATAAACAATTAATATCAAATACAAAAAAAAATGAATTGAACTTAGTAAGCAAATATTTGAATTTATAGTGCAATTTATTTTTTGTTTTCGTAATTTTTTAATGTTTTTTTATGCTTGATTTTTTTATCTTGATTGAATCAAAAAAATACACCGTTTTCATGAAAATATTGTATCTTTGCTTTATGTCAATAGGTTTTTACTTACGCTTTATATTATAACTACCTGATTATATAAATATTCGTAAAATTTAATTTTTTTTTACAGAAACCTGCCATAAAAAATAAAAAAAGAGATTTACATAATCTGAATAATTTATTAACCTTAAAAATCAATTATATGAAAATTGTTTTTTTTATAAATTTGATACAAATGATACTCATTGTATACCTCGGTACGGGTATATTTTATTTATTAATCTTAGCCATAGCTGGCCTTTTTAGAAAAAAACAACTTAGAGTTGAAAGTAAAAAAATGTGTTCATTTGCAGTGTTTATTCCAGCTTATAAAGAAGATAAAGTAATACTTGAAGTTGCCGCAGATGCCTGTTTACAAGACTATCCGAAGGATTTATTTGAAGTTATAGTAATTGCCGATTTACTAAAACCTGAAACAATAGCAAAACTAAAAGCTATGCCAATAAAGGTGATTGAAGTAAATTTTGAAAAAAGTACAAAATCAAAATCTCTCAACAAAGCATTTGATTTACTTTCAGATGCTTATGATTATGCATTAATTCTAGATGCTGATAATATAATGGAGCATAGTTTTATTCGGAAATTAAACAATGGTTTATCGCTCGGTTTTTTTGGGGTACAAGGACATCGTGTAGCGAAAAATATGAATACTTCAGTAGCTATTCTTGACGCTGTAAGCGAGGAAATCAACAACCATTTATTCAGAAGAGGAAACAGAGCGCTTGGATTAAGTTCTTCATTGATTGGTTCTGGTATGGCATTTGAATACAAAGCATTTAAAGAAATAATGTCTGGAATTGAGGCAATAGGAGGGTTTGACAAAGAACTTGAACTTTATATGACACAGCATGGCTTGAAAGTAGATTTTATTGAAGATGCCTATGTATACGACGAAAAAGTTCAATCTTTTGATAATTTTTCGAATCAGCGGAAACGTTGGCTTGCAGCTCAGTTTATTTATCTGAGAAAATCTTTTGGATCTGCATTAAAACTCCTTTTTACGAAAGGGAATATTGATTTTTTCAATCGATCTTTTCAGCATATTTTTCTCCCAAGGGTTTTGCTGCTTGGTATATTATCATTGTTTTTTATACTTTCATTGCTAATTGATCGAAGTATTTTTACTTTGATTTGGGGGGGCTTATTTGGTGTAATTTGCCTTACTTTATTGATTTCGATTCCTGCTAAAATGTATAATATCAAAACTTTGAATGCAGTTTTATATTTACCAAAAGGAGTTTGGTTAATGTTTAAAGCCCTATTGTCGATGAAAGGAGCAAATAAAACATTTATTCATACAGAACATGGTACAATTAATAACGGAAATAAGTAATCTAAAACGAGAACTTTCTTTTAAAATAAGCTACTAATTTTTGTGGCCAGTCTTTATCCATACATGGTTTTTCTACAAGTAAATAAAAGATTATTGAAGCAATCATTATAATAGGAGCTATCAATATAAATTGAACACCCAGATTGCTTAAATAATTCGTTCCTAAATATACAGGCTTAAAGATTCTTGTAAGTAATTCAACTATTGGTAAATGAATGAGATAGATGGAGTAACACATACCTCCACTGATCATTATCCAAGTATTGGTGAAAAATGCATTCAATATTTTCCCTTTAAATACACTGAAAAGTACAGTAAAAAGCGAAATCGCAAAAACAAGGTTTTTCCAGTATTCAGTTGTCCATGTATACATTAGCAATATAAATGCAATAGTACCAATAATATCCCAAATAAATCTTTTCTTTATTCCATTTTTCCATTCCGTCAAGAAAACATCAGCAATTAAAAATCCAGCCAAAAAGTGAGGCAATTGACCGAAAATAGTCATTTTCATCAATCCCATGTTCCAGTTAAATATATTTTGAAGTGTTACAAATATAAAAATATATGAAATAAGTAAACCTCTTCTTAACCAAAGATCTTTAATGGAAAAAATAAGATAAGCTAATATAGGTGCAAGAATGTAAAACTGAATTTCAATTTCAAGTGACCAGGCAACAGGGTTGATAATGCTATAATCATGATAAAAAAGGTTGTGCTGATATAATAAACTTGCCAGATAGTGAGGCGTCATTTGACTAAGGTTGTAGTCGCCTTTTACAATTAATACCAATGCCAGAATTGTCATCACGATAATATAAGGCGGTTCGAGACGTGTTACTCTTCTCCAGAAGTATTTTTTCAGGTTCACATTTGGAGAGTCTGATAAATAGTGTTTGGCAAAAGGATAGGACAATACAAAACCGCTGATGGCAAAGAAAACGAAAACGCCTACTGTTCCTCGGCTAATCCAATAGGCTGACATATCAGTATTTATAAATTTATGATAATCCCCTTGAAAGCCGCTGTGAGAAGCGTAATTGTATCGGAATAATCTTTCGCTGATATGCTGAACAATAACAGGCAGAATAGCCAAAAAACGCAATCCGTCAATTTCACGAATCATCTTTCCAGTGGTCGTAACACGTATTAATTTAGAGGAAAGATATTCTCCTAATTTTATTTTCATGTGTGTATTTTTATTTAAAAAAGACTTTTAAAACCTTAACCTATCTCTCATGAGAACATACTTTATTTAAAGTTTAGGTTAGAATAATTATTAAAATCAGTCTTTTATCTTTATTATTTTTGCAGGAATTCCACCAACAATAGCATTTGCAGGAACATCTTTAGTTACTATGGCACCAATGGCAACCACAGCACCTTTTCCAATATGAACACCCTTAAGAACAGTACAACGGGCTCCTAACCATACATTGTCTTCAATAATGATTTCAGCAGATTGTCCTTCTTTGTTATGATCAGATATATCATGGAAATCACTGTCCATAATCATGGTTTGAGGCCCAATTTTTATATTATTTCCAAGAACTACTCTGTTGGATGCAGAAATAAAAGCTCCGTTAATATAATTATGATCTCCAATCTCAAGGTAACCGCCTAAATGAGCTGAAAGACGCGTATTGCTGATTTTAGACCAAATACTGTTGTAATTTCCAATAATCAAAGTTCCTTTATTTGTAATCTGAGGTCTTCCTTTTGTAAAGACCATTTTCCCTACATTATTACATTTGATCAAATATAAGCGGGTCTTAATTAAATTAATTGCCAAACTCATTAAGCGAAACGAAAATAAGATGTACAACCCAATTGTTTTCTGATCAGTTTGTCTCGCTTTCATCATTTTTTTTAATTCTCTAGCCAGTAAATCTTTCATATGAATTATTTATTGATTGATTTAACAAAATTTGAATGAAACGCTAAATCATGATAACTGCCAGATAACTCAGGTAAAACATTATCTAAATGATGAAGCTTTGGAAAGCCATACAAATTGTGAATATGCGTGAAATTCCACTTAATAGCAGATATATAAAATTTTATAAGATGCGATTCTTTATTTTTTATATATCGGAAAATGGCAACAGGAGCAGAAATGAAAAGAAAAAATAGCATTGCAATAATGAATTTAATCCCATCGGCATTGCGTCGTAAAAAAACGATTCGGTTTCTAGTCATATAAAATGTTTTTAAAGGACTGTTTTTTCCGATAGAAACAGATTCTTTGTGGAAGACTACAGAGGTCCCAACATAGAAGGCCTTTAATCCTTTTTTTTGCATGGCTGTGCACCAATCGTGTTCTTCATAATATAGGAAAAAGACATCTGGCATACATCCGACTTCAGTTAATACTTTTCTTGTCAACATTAATGCTGCTCCATGAGCATAATCTGTTTCACGAATATAATTATATTGTGCATGGTCTGTTTCTCCCCAACCCAGATTTTTACCTCTACCGGTAAACAAATTTATTTTTCGTGCTCCGGCATATTGAATGGTTTTCATCTCAGGGCTATGATAAAACATTAACCTGGGAGAGACCATGCCAATATTTTCATTGTTTTGCAATGTTTCTACCAAAGGCTCTAAAAAATGAGGGTCAACTTCAGTATCATTATTTAAAAGTAAAAGAAATTCACCTTTTGCATACCTGAATCCCTCGTTGTTACCACCTGCAAATCCTAAATTATTTGGAAGTAAAACTAATTGAATATCAGGAAATTCTTTTAAAATACAAGAGGGGTCATCATTTTGAGAAGCATTATCAACTACAATTATCTCAATATTTTTATAGGAGCAATTTTTCAGCGAATGAATCATAGCAATTGTATCTGCTGAATGATTATAATTCACTGTAATTATTGAAACTAATGGATAGGTATTAAATTTATTTGCCATTATTTTTTTCTTTATTATCCTGTATCATAGCATAAATAAAGCCAAATGCAGTAAATGCTATGCCTCCAATTATTAAATGTATTACGACACCATCCATATTATGTTTTCTGAATTTTAAATACAATAACTGTTTTCAAAATGGGTTTTGTTTACAATAAAAATTTACAATTTGTCTGACAGATATATAACAAAGATAATACTTAATTAGTTTTTAATAATTAAAGTTTAGCTATTTTTTAATTCTTACAAGCATTTTAGAAAACTGTTTTTAATTAAATAAAATCAATGCATAAAATTTTAATAAAAAAATTATATATAAAAGAAGATTGTTCTTTAATATATTGTTATTTAAGAAGATGCAATAAGTTCTTGTTCTTTTTGTTTCTCTAAATGTGAATAGAGAAACACATATGTTATTGAAGGATAAATCAAAAATGCCGTCGGTAATCCACTTATCACAGCATTTCCATAACTTGCTGCAATTACTCCAAGATAACCACTCATCAAGGCATTCATTTTGATTTTCAAATCTTCATCTTTTATTTTATACATCACAATGTAGCAGCCTTTTCCTAGAATAAAAAAGATAATAAAAAAATGCAAATATAAACCAACTACACCCGTTTCGGCCCAGACCTGGACAAACCAGCTATCTGTTGCTACATTTGCTAAAAATGAATCTGGCGCAAAACGGAGTGCTTTAGCACCTGCATTTCCAACCCCACCTCCAAAAGGTCGTGAAGCAAGGTATTTTGATAATTTTTTTTGATTGTCGAGTCTGACATTTAATGAATTATCTTCAGTGTCAAATGCGCTCCTCATTCGCCGTATTTGATCATTTCCTTGACCAATGCTTGTAAACTTAAAGAAAATGAGAATGCTAATTAGCAGGATAAATCCAAAAACAATAACTTTAATTTTTTTCCTAAGTATGATGTATAAGAAAAATCCTGCAACAGGAACAGCCATGGCTCCTCTGGTGCCTGCTAAAGACATTCCCCAGAAGCCAAAAAGGGCAACTATCAAATAAAAATATTTTAAAGATTTTTTTTGAGTGTTTAATGCAATGATTAGAAAAACAACAGCTGTATGAGCTTGAGAAGCACCGAATTGACCTGCGTCAGAGTAAAATGAAAAAATCCTTAATTTCCCGAAAACAAAGTGTGTTACAAATCCTTCGGTGGATAACCAATGTTGTTCCCATTGATCAAGACCAAAGTAATTTTGCCCCAAACCTTTTAAGGTGCCTATAAGTGAGAGAACCGCCCAAATCGTCAGGAATTTTTCAAAATGTTTGGGTGTATTGTATACCATTAATACGAGAAATACCGTTAACAGCATATACAAGCCCATTCCTCTCATGTAAAAAAACCAGGCAGCTCTGCTGGTTACTTCGGGGTTCAATAACTCTAAAACAAGAAAAACAAACCAAATTAAAGCAAGATACATAACGTTGTTGTTCAACATTGAATAATCCGGTTTAATTAATGCATAGCTTTTAAAAAGCAATGCGATGATACTTAATACTAAAAGAGCATCGATGGCTAATCCAAAGGGTGCATTCACATAACGCGACATTCCCAGCACGAAAAAATTTAAAACGATAGTTGAAGTTAATCCAAGAGCAGGATCGCGGAACAAACGGATGAAGTAATAAATGGTTAATGGGATGAGTAAGAACAAAACCGCAGAGACGATTCCGAATTTGGCAATAATAAAGCCAACAACCGCCATTCCTAAAGCGGAAATGATGGCATAAGGCAATGTAAATAATCGATTAGCTCCGGATAATTTGTCGAATTTGCCCATATTAATCATTAAAATACTCTTTTTATTCTACCTAAAATTGTTTCAAAACCAACAATAAAAACTTGGTCTATTCTGAATGGTACTTCTTTGTTAAATTGAAATAATCCTACAAATACCCCTACAATTGTCATTACAATGGTTACAATGGCTACGCCCAAAATACTTTTAAAATAGAAAACAGAAATTAAATCTCCAATAATGTTTACCAATGCCATTGCCAGTACTTTATAAAAATTTAGGTTGGGTTTATTCACACTATCGAGTGCAACACCGGTAAAACGATCAATGGGAAGAAACAACCCATAAACACAAAAAACATAAAAGATAGGTAAAGAAGAGAGGTAGGCTTTCCCTCCTAAAATGAGTATGACTTGATGTGCTGCAAAAAAACAAATCAATAAAAAAGGAATAAACAATAAGGTTGTCACCCCTGAATAGGAATAAAATAATCGCCGGAGTTCAATAATGTTTCCCTCCCGATGTGCTTTTGACATCCTTGGAAAATAAGTGCCTACAAAGCTACGCAATGGCACTTCCAGAATCTCTGTCATTTTTAATGGGACACTGAATAATGCAACTGCAGTAGTGCCAAGTAAAGGACTTAATCCAAGAATAAAAGTATCAGCACTTTTTAATAAACTGGTACCAACCAGTGTTCCCAATGAAAATTTCCCGTATTTCAATATTTTATTAATCACATTTTTATCATAATATTTTGCAAGTCGGAGATTGTCCCATCCTAAAAAAATGGTAATCAATGAAGTAAATAAATTGATGGAAAGATATACGATTACTATTTTATCAACTCCCCATTTTATGTAAAAAAGATCCAGCACTAAAAATGCAACAAAAATACCTGTGTTCACAAGGCGGATTAATAAAATTTTAAAAAATTTCATATCTGCTTGCATTACGGAAAGTGCATTGTTGAAGGGTAAATTAAGAAAAGCAAGTAGGGGATACCATTGAAAAAAATAAACAAATCCAGATTGGTCAATTGTAGATTTAAACAGAAAATGAGTAATCAATAAAAAGATAGCAATAAAAACTGTCAGAATAATTCCAATTACCCAATTACTCCCTATAAGAACTCTTCGTTCAGCATCTGGGGCCCCACTTAGGTATTTTATGAGTGCAACCCGTGTAATTCCAAATCGAAACATTTCAACAAAAGTAGAGGCTGTGATAAAAAGCACCCATTTCCCAAATGTATCGGTAGTAGTAATTCTAGTGAGTAACATAAAGCTTAAAAATCCAAATACAGCAGCTGAGAAATTTCCAGCTAAAGAAAGCAGATTATTGCTTTTTAGAATTTTTGCAATCTTCATAATTAAAACTTTTTTGAACCCATGAAATTAAAGGTAAGCAGTTTTTTGATGAAAATTCTAAACTTACTTCTTGTCCGAGGTAATTCTCCCAGAATATTTTCGAGTTCATAAATATCTACTCCGTTTAAAATCAGTTCAGGGGTTATAGAAGTTGTTTCAATAAATTTTGACAAGGCTTTTTTATCTGCTTTATTCCATTCACGGTTAGATCTGCATACCAGAAATACGATATCACAATTTGAAATAACTTCTGAAGGATAATCGTTCATAAGTAAAGATGGAATTTCAATCACTATATGCTTATCCGTATGTTTATCCAAAGATAATTTTAATTCATTTAGACTGTCTGGATTGTAAACGGTTAGCTTTTCGTTAGATGGTTTCGAACTTTTTGGAACATAAAGCATGCAATCAACTTGCCTTTCGAGCAAACGATCAGCAAAAAAGGAAGCAAGTGAATGTTTTCCCTCTTCTGTACGGGTACTTGCAAAAGCAATTTTAAGCTTAGATACATCATTGAGTCGTTTTAAAAAAGTATTTCTAATTGTAATATCAATTAATCGATGAATGATAATTTCTTTTTGCGGATAACGCTCAAGTTGTTTTAAATTCGGGAAAAGTCCTGCAACTTTCAATCCTGTAAGTAATTCAGCTTTTTCGGCTGTTTTAATAGTTGAGTCAAAAATTTCAAGTAATATCAAAATAGTTAATATCAATATTAAACCTATTATAAAACCGATGATCCCTAATAGTTTCCGGCTGGTAGATTTTCCTGTATTTGGAAAGTTAGGTTCATCTATTACTTTTATATTGCTTGATAGTTCAATGTTTTGTTGTCTTAATTTGCTAAGATTCAAACTATGCAGCCTTTCCATGTATTCCTGTTCACAAACCCCGATTTCTCTTTCGATTCGTTTAAGCGTAGCGCCCAAGGGTGCAAAAGTTTTATACTTTTCGAAAAATTCAGTTTTCCTTTGTTCAAAAGCTTTTAATTTTGCGAGGCTTTCTTCGTAATTCATTAGTTTCGAAAGCCATTCAGTAAGCATCCTATCAATTGGAATTCCTTCGGTTGAATTTTGTGAATTATACAAAGTTGCAATATCGGAAGCTAGTTTATTTTTATAAGATTCAGCTTTGTTTTTAAGTTCATTTATTTTTGATGTATTATTCTGAGCCTGCTCTTTATCGGATTCTAGAATTGCGATTTGGTTGATAACATCAGTAAGTAGGTTACGTGTTTTTAGAATGTCACTGCTATTTTGAAAGATTTCTTCTTTGACGCCCAACTTTTCCTCCAGTTTTTTCTTGGCGGCTTCTGCAGCCATCATTTCTTTTCGTTCAGTATGGTATTCTTTGTCAAGTTGTTCTTTTTGTTCTGCAATAAATTTTGTTTGTTCATAATAGTTAATGATATTATTATCACTATTAAAAGCTAATAGCTTGTCCTCTGCAGCTTTGAGCCGTTCTGCGGAAAATTTAACCTGTTCATCAAACCACTTTACTACGGTCATTGTTTGATCTTGAAATATTTCACGATAATTAGTTATCAGTACTTTAGAAAGTATTTCAAGGGTTAGTCTACAGATTCCAGGGTCGTCAGATTCAAAAGTAATTTCTATCAAATCGCTGGTGCTGACTCTTTTTACAACAATGTCATTAATAGCAGAAATGCTATAATGTGGGTCTTTGCTGTTTACTAAATTATAAACGAAGTTATTATTATTACTTTTATATATGGTTTTTAAATTTTCAAGTGTTTTAGTAGCGTTTTTTAATACTATCGCTTTTTTTACTATTTCAGGGATATTGTTTTTTAAATCAGTAAAATTTTTATTAGAAATATTTATATCACTTTGCTTTCCCATTGAAAGGTGAGTTGATAATAATTCCAATGCAGTTTCCTGTGATGTTTCTTCCGCTTTAATAATGTTTATCAGATTATCAAATGCATTATTGGTTTTGTAATTATTATAGGTAGATTGGCCTTCGCTTTCAATAGAGTAGCCAGAGGCAATACCTGTATAAATGGATGCTTTTGACTGATAAGTGGTTTTTTGATGCGACGACAATAAATATGCCATGGCTGCTGTAATGAGCGGGAGAATAATTAAAATTTTATAATAGCGTATTATAAGGCGGATGATGGTTAGAATATTCATATAAGGATTATTTAATCAACTTAAAACCAATTGTTTCTTCTAGGATTAATAAAGCAGCTAAGAATTCACGTTTTTCTTTTTCGTATTCAAATTGATTGGTAGCATGTTGCTGACTTAATCTCACCAATTCCGAAATGGAGATTTTGCCGTTTTTGAAGTCCAATTCAGCCATTTGAAGTTGTAATGCCGTATTTTGAAGATTGTTATTTTTTATTTTTAAGGATTGTTCTCTGAATAATAATTCATAATACTGTGATATAACTGCCTTTTTTAGTTCGCTGATAGCTGCTTCACGTTGATATGAAGATTGTTCTTTTTCTTTAATAGCAATTCCGACTGCATTTTTTTTATTAAATAATTCAAAAATGGGCAGTTTTAATGATACACCTGTACCCCATCGGCTGGCATCCGTAGTACTCACCTGGCTGCTATTAGGACCGACATAGACATTGTTTATTGAGCCGTATCGCAACTCACTTTCAATATTAATACTTCTAGTCCAGTTAATTTGGGCACTTTTAATTTTATATTTTTGCGCATCTATTCCTGCTTCCCAGAATTTTATCATTGGAGATCTCTCAACTGCAGAATCAAAAACTGCTTGAATCGGAGGTAATAATATGGATATACTATGAATAGCTGGATTGTAATCATTAATATTTTTTAATAATAGACTATCCGATTGAGCCTGTACTTTAAAAACGCTTAAAACCAGGATGAAACCAATGAGATTTTTAAACAGATTCATACAAATATTGATTGAAATGTTATACTTTTTCTTTTTGGAAAAGAGCAGGAAATGTTCTAAGAATAAGCCTGATATCACCCCAAAAAGAATTGTTTTCAGCGTATTTGTTGTCAAGTTTAAACCTTTCTTCTTCTGACATAATCCCTCCTTGTCCTCTGAGTTCAACTTGCCATAAACCTGTAATTCCTGCAGCTGCATTAAATCTTTCAGCCCATTTAGATTTTGTAATTGCATTTGCTTCGCTAACAGGTAATGGTCGGTTTCCAACAATTGACATATCACCTTTAAGAACATTTACCAATTGAGGCAATTCATCGATGCTTGAATTCCGAATAAAATTTCCAACTTTAGTAATCCGAGGATCGTTTGGAATTTTTAAAAAAGCTTTTTTTGCATTTTTTCGAATATTTACCATACGTTCGCAGATGCGTTCTTTATCCGTATAAAGTATTGAACTGCAAAATTCACCTTCAGGAAGTTTTGCGCATTCTGAACAAAAAAGTTCCACTTCAGCTTCTTTGTACTGATTTAAATGAGCAACTTCTTTCAAGCGTTTATCTGCATCAGGATACATTGAACGAAACTTATAAAAATTAAATATATTGAAATTAGAACCAACTCTCTTGGATGCATAAAAAATAGGGCCTTTTGACTCTAGTTTCAATGCTATCGCAGTAAATAAGAAAATCGGAGAAGCGAAAAGCAAAGCTGTCGAAGCAACTGTAAGGTCAAAGATTCGTTTGATTAATTTGGTTTTGTAAGAATGGATAAGTGGCTTCAGTTCAATAGTTTCGCTTTTCAAAACTGATTTTAATTTCTGCTTTTCATTAATTAGATACATAGCACGATTCTCCAGTGTTTGAGTATCTATTGGTTTAGGCATATAGCCATCTATTCCCATTTTGAAAGCTTCTAACTTTAAGGAATCTTTGAAATTTGAAGTAACCAGTATATAAGGGGTTGAAAAGTCTATACAACGTTTTTTTAAAAGTTGGAAAAACCCAAATCCATCCACACCAGGTAAATTACTTTCACTTACAATTAAATCAACTTGAATTATTTCAAATTTCTGAGTTTGGTCGAAAGTATTGAATTTAAAATTGCTAAGCCAGTTAATAGCTTGCAAGCCATTTGGGAAATTTACTAATTTAAATGAATCACTTGTTTCGAAAAGCTGAATCATTTCAGTATCCTTTCCGATATATATCACTGATAAGTCTTTCATGGTTAAGAAAATTAAATTCCGATTCTTTGCAATAATTTATCCCTTGCATCAAGTCTTCGTTTAACACGGGCCATAATTTCTTTTGGAATAAAAGGTTTAGAAACATAATCATCTGCTCCTAATTCAAAACATTTAATTTTATCAGTGCTTTCATCATTTCCCGATAAAATAATAACAGGAATATTATCAAAAAAACCACTGTTTCTGATTTTTTCTAAAAACAAAAAACCATTGATGCCAGGCATGTCAAGGTCGCTGATGATAAGGTCGGGGATGTTGCCATTTTCGAGATATGACAATCCTTCAATTCCATCTGAAAATGATATTACATTAAATTCATTTTTTAATGTATTTTCAAGGATGAAGCATATACTTTTTTCATCATCAATAATTAGGATGTTTCTTTTTTCCATAAGAAATAATTTTTTTTAATATCTAAGTCATTTATTTAAGTAAAATAATTTAAGATTTTCAATGAAGTATTAACTAAAAATAGTATGAATTCTTTTATAAATACTAAAATAAGTTGTAAAGATAAGAATTATATAAGGCTATCAACAAATAAAAACGAAAAATAGCTTTAAGAAGTAATGAGAAATATCAATTTAGTATAAAAATATTAAATCTTTGCATTACTATGAGAAAGCTATTTTTCAGAAAGAATTTTACTTACACAAGATTTAATTCCTTTAAGCAGAAATGAATTTTTTCAAAAGTACGTTCAATGTCATTGTCTAAACCTACCGAAAATCTCACCAAACCTTCACTTAATCCCATTTCTTTTTGAGTTTCTTCAGGAATTTCAGAGGAAGTGCTTTTGCCTGAGTTGCTGAACAGTGTTTTAAAATAGCCTAAACTTACAGCCAAATATCCAACGCCTTGTTTTTGCATCATTTCCATCAATAAAGAAGCTCTTTCTGCTGTTTGCATGTCAATCGCAATCATCCCCCCAAATCCAAATTCTGGATTCATTATTTTCAACATTACATCATGTCCTTTGCATTCTGGCATTCCTGTATAAAGATATTTTAATCCGATTTCCTTGAACTTTTGGGCAAGATACATTGCATTGTGGCTATGTTGTTTCATGCGAATATGCAAGGTATGCATGTTTTTTAATATGCTTGAAGAACGCAAAGGATCAAGAACTGGACCCAGTAACATGGCCGTACCACTGTTTACGTCGCTTAAAGAATTAATAAATTCAACGCTTCCACAAATTGCGCCTGCTAAACAATCGTTTTTCCCATTGATAAATTTGGTCATGCTATATACTACAATATGCGCCCCATGTTTTGAGGGAGTCACTATCATAGGTGTAAAGGTATTGTCAACCATTAATTTAGCCCCAACAGTTTCTGCTATTTTTGCTAAAGCTGGCAGATCCGCAATATTTAACATGGGATTGGTCATGGTTTCGGTATAAACAATTTTTGTGTTGGGACGCATGGCTTTTTTAACTTCGTCCAAATTGGTGATATCAACAAAACTCACTTCAATGTTGAATTTTGGCAAATAGTTTTTTAGAAAAGCAAAAGTGCCACCATAAGTTGTAACGCTTGAAACGATGTGGTCACCAGCACTCACCAATTGTAAAATTGCAGAAGTGATTGCTCCCATCCCTGATCCTGTAACCCAGGCTGCTTCGGTTCCTTCCATTGCTGCCAAAGCATCTGCTAAATATTTATTACTGGGATTCCAATGACGTGAATATAAAAAACAGCCTTCTGTTTCACCATGGAAGGTATTTACCATGGTTTTGGCTTCCATAAATGAATAAGTTGCTGAATCAGTGATTGAAGGGTTCACATCTCCAAATTCCCCAAATTGTAATAAATCCTGAATTTTGCTTGCTGGATCGAAATTTTTCATATCTTTTTGATTATTGATTGTTTTCTTTGTTTAAAGGAATAAGTTTTATATAAGCCCTATAGAATATCAAAGAATTATAAGGCAAAATTATGTTTTTTTAGGAGATTAGCAATGAAGTTTGGAATAATTTTAATAATTTAGCAGGCTAATTTTTCTTTAGTGTCTTAGCGTATTTATACTGAACTAAGTACCTGAAAATTTAAATTTTTTCTTGATAACCAAGTATCTTCTTGGGAAATATATTTTTAAAAATAAAATTATGAATTACGATATAATAGTTATTGGTAGTGGCCCTGGTGGTTATGTTGCTGCTATCAGAGCATCACAGCTAGGTTTGAAAATTGCAGTTGTAGAAAGGGCCGAATTGGGTGGTATTTGTTTAAACTGGGGATGTATTCCTACCAAAACATTACTAAAAAGTGCTCAGGTTTTTAATTATACTTCACATGCCGCCGATTATGGCGTGAAAATTGAAGGCGAAATCAAAGCTGATTTCGAAAGTATGGTAAAACGAAGTAGGAGTGTGGCCGAAGGAATGAGTAAAGGGGTTCAATTTCTGTTCAAAAAGAATAATATTGAAGTAATCAATGGTATTGCTAAAATTAAACCCGGCAAAAAAGTTGAAGTTACAGATGCCGAAGGTAATATTATTGAAATAACTGCCAATCACATCATTATAGCTACTGGCGCACGTTCTCGTGAATTGCCTAATTTAAAACAAGATGGAAAGAAAATTATTGGATATCGCGAAGCTATGACTTTGACTGAACAACCTAAATCAATGGTTGTTGTTGGCTCTGGAGCTATAGGTTCTGAATTTGCATTTTTTTATAATTCTATCGGCACAAAAGTTACGTTGGTTGAGTTTATGCCCAATTTAGTGCCTGTTGAAGACGAAGAAGTTTCAAAACAACTCGAACGTTCTTTCAAAAAACAAGGTATGAAAGTGATGACCGAAGCCAATGTTGAAAGTGTTGACACCTCTTCTGAGGTATGTAAAGTTACGATCAATACCAAAAAAGGCCAAGTAGTCGTCGAAGCTGAAGTTGTTTTGTCAGCGGTTGGTATTGCTACGAATCTGGAAGGATTAGGCCTTGATGAAACTGGTATAGTATATGATAAAGGTAAAATTATAGTTGATGAATTTTATGCTAGCAATGTGGAAGGTTATTATGCAATTGGCGATATTGTTCATGGTCCAGCTTTAGCTCATGTTGCTTCTCACGAAGGTATTATCTGTGTCGAAAAAATTGCCGGACATCATCCACTACCATTGAATTATAGCACAATCCCTGGATGCACTTATACCAATCCTGAAATAGCATCGATGGGGATGACTGAAAAACAAGCCAGAGAGGCCGGTTATGAAATTTTAATTGGTAAATTCCCATTTATGGCTTCTGGAAAAGCCACATCATCTGGTAACAGAGATGGTTTTGTTAAAGTATTGTTTGATGCAACAACGAATAAATTACTGGGTTGCCATTTAATTGGTGAAAATGTTACCGAAATGATAGCTGAAGTTGTAGTTGCCAGCAAGTTAGGAGCTACCGGAAGAGATATTTTAGATGCCGTTCATCCGCATCCTACCATGTCGGAAGCTATCATGGAAGCTGTTGCAGAAGCTTATGGAGAAGCTATTCATTTGTAGTTAGTTATTGCTTAATAAGTAATTAAATTGACGAAAGCATGATAAGTATTAACAACGTATTTTCTTTTTACTTTTGATAAATTAAATTTATTCTCTAATAATAACTGAATCAAAAAATGGAAATAATTAAAACACCTTTAGCTGATTTGCTAATCATACAACCTCAGGTTTTTCGTGACGAAAGAGGATATTTTTTTGAATCATTCAGCGCACAACGATTTATAGATGCAGGTTTGGATTTGAATTTCGTTCAGGATAATGAATCCAAATCGCAAAAAAATGTATTAAGAGGCTTGCATTTTCAATCACCTCCTTTTGCTCAAGGAAAATTAGTAAGAGTAATTAAAGGAAGTGTAATGGATGTAGTTGTTGATATTCGAAAAGATTCTCTTACTTACGGAAAACATTATAAATTGGATCTTACTGAAACCAACAAAACCATGCTCTGGATACCTCCAGGTTTTGCTCATGGCTTTGCTACATTAGAAGATGATACAATTTTTTCCTATAAATGCACTAACACTTACAATAAATTATCTGAAGGTGCTATTCTATGGAACGATCCTGATTTGAATATCGATTGGGACATCGCTCATCCAATTTTATCAGAAAAAGATAAAATTTCTCCTTTTTTTAGGGATTTTGTAAGTGGATTTTAATTGAATTTAATATAAGTTTTTTCAATAAAAAATACTTGTTATTTCTTTCTGTTTTTATGCAATATTTAAACGTAATGTTCGTTTAAAATTGATAAATTTTATTTAGTTACACTATATGAATATAAAACGTATACTATTTGTTGTTTTGTTTACAGTTTTTGCGTTGGTTTCAGGTAAATATTTTATTTATTCTTCGCAAAACGAAAAGAATTCAGATGATAATTACAGAAAAGCTTTTCAAACTAATTATAAAATATTTACTGCTGAAATACCTTCAAAATTAGCATTTTGCAACGAAAATGTTCCTATCAAAATGTTCTATGTTCGTGAATCGTTAGAGCGCGAATTGCTTACAAATACTTTTTGGCAGTCAAATACCTTGTTGTTGCTTAAACGCGCCTATCGTTGGTTTCCGGTGATAGAGCCTATATTAAAAAAGAATAACATCCCTGACGATTTCAAGTACCTGGCTTTAATTGAAAGTGGTTTTCTCAACGTGGTTTCTCCTGCAAATGCTGCCGGATTTTGGCAATTTATAAAACCTACTGCACTTAGGTATGGTTTAGAAATTACAGAAGAAGTTGACGAACGCTACAACCTAGAAAAAGCAACAGAATCAGCCTGTAAATTCATTTCATCTACCTATGGGATTTTTAATAATTGGACGCTTGCAGCAGCAGCCTATAATATGGGTGAGTTTGGCTTGAAACGTTCACTCGAAAATCAAAATGTAAATTCTTATTATGATTTGTATCTGAACGAAGAAACTTCCCGCTATGTATACCGTATTCTTGCTCTTAAGATAATTTATTCACAACCTGTTAAATATGGCTATTATTTAAGATTAAAAGATTTGTATCCACCCATTCCTTATCGAATCGTCACTGTTGATTCGGGTATAACAAATTTGATTGATTTTGCTAAAGCCAATAATATTACCTACCGTATTTTGAAAGATTTTAACCCCTGGCTGCGTAACAAACAACTTGTCAATAAATCAAAAAAAATATATGAAATTAAAATTCCTAAAGCAGGATACGATAATTACGATATTTTATTAGGTAAAGACAACGATCAATTGTTTAACGATACTGCCAATGTTTTAGGATTATAAGTGTTTAGCTTTTTTAATAGGCTCAATGTTAATTTGCTATTCATTATGTTTATGCATCATACAGTTTAACAGCCTAAACTAAAACGCAATTAAAAAATTGATCCAAAACTATCTAAATATCTATAGTTTAAATAGCGATTGTTTAAGCATCTCTAAAAATGAACAAAATATTTCACAAAAGACAAATTTAAAAACAAAATTATTCATACACTAAATTATATCGAAATGGAAAACAATCAAAAAATTATTGAAACATTTAAAGCTGCAAAAAAACCTTTAAAAGCTGGTGAATTAGCCGAATTATCTGGTATCGAAAAAAAAGAAGTTGAAAAATTAATTAAAAAAATGACCATCGAAGGTGTATTGTATTCTCCTATCAGATGTTTTTACGATATTAAAAAGTAAATTAAAGTATCCTAGTAAACTTTGAAATTTTTAAGACGGCATGGATCTCCTTAAATGCTTGGATTTCTAATTGCCATCCTATGTGAAATTACAGAAAATGCTATAATTCAATGCAATACTAAATATATATTTTAAAGCTAAAACTATCTTTGAAATATGATATAAAAAAGTAATTTTGCAAATATTTTGAAGAGGAACTAATAATGATGGAATATACACTCAATACAATAGAAGAAGCAATTGCCGACTTCAAATCTGGTAAAGTTTTAATTGTTATAGATGATGAAGATCGCGAAAACGAAGGCGATTTTATTACTGCAGCCGAAACCATTACGCCGGAAATTGTTAATTTTATGGCTATGCACGGGAGAGGTTTAATTTGTGCTCCTGTCAACGAAGAAAGATGTGATGAATTGAACCTTCATATGATGGTTTCCAACAATACTTCAGCCCACGAAACTCAGTTTACAGTTTCTATTGATTTATTGGGTGATGGTTGTACTACTGGTATTTCTGCTAGCGATAGAGCGAAAACTATTAAAGCATTAACCAATGCAAACACTAAACCTTCTGATTTTGGTCGCCCCGGACATATTTTCCCATTAAGGGCTAAAAAAGGGGGCGTTTTACAACGTGCCGGACATACAGAAGCCAGTATTGATATGGCCAGCATGGCGGGTTTGTTTCCAGCCGGAGTTTTGGTGGAAATTATGAATGAAGACGGCTCTATGGCTCGTTTACCCGAATTGTTTGTGATAGCTGAAAAGTTTAAACTTAAGATCATTACCATCAAAGATTTGATAGCTTATCGCATAAAAAACGAAAGTCTTATACGAAAAGAACAAGTTGTAAACTTACCTACCGAATTCGGTAATTTTAAATTACATGCTTATACTCAATTAACAACTGGAGATACTCATTTGGCTTTAGTGAAAGGGAATTGGGAGACTAATGAAGAAATTCTTGTAAGAGTTCACTCTTCTTGTGTTACAGGTGATATATTTGCTTCTTACAAATGCGATTGCGGTCAGCAATTGCATCGCTCAATGGAAATGATTGAAAAAGAAGGTAAAGGAATCGTTGTTTATATGAATCAGGAGGGTAGGGGGATTGGTTTGTTGAACAAACTAAAAGCCTACCATTTGCAGGAAATGGGCAAGGATACTGTTGAAGCCAATGAAGCACTCGGTTTTAAACCCGATCAACGTGATTATGGGATTGGAGCTCAGATTCTGAGAGATTTGAATGCGCATAAAATTCGTTTAATCAGTAACAATCCTGTTAAAAAAGTAGGTTTAACTTCTTATGGAATTGAAATTGTAGAAACCATACCACTCATCATTGAACCCAATGAATTTAATTTTGACTATTTAAAGACCAAACAAGAAAAAATGGGGCATTTGCTTCATATATAAAACTTTGTATAAATATTTTTATTGCAAAGCCAGAAAATTATTTTATTTTCTGGCTTTTTTATCCCCTTTTTAATAACACTCATATTTAAAACAAAAAATAAATACACTCCTATGAATTTAATTGAAAATCTAAACTGGAGATATGCTACTAAACGCATGAACGGTGAAGCCATATCAACTGACAAAATAAATACCCTACTCGAAGCAATCCGTTTGGCTCCATCATCTATGGGCCTTCAGCCTTTTAATGTTTTGGTAATTAACGATAAAGCTGTAAAAGAGAAAATGAAAGCTTGCTGTTACAATCAGCCTCAGATTACTGAATCTGCTTGTGTCCTTGTTTTTGCTATTTGGAAAGATGGCTTTGAAGAAAAAACCGAAGAATTTATCAGGCTTATTGCTACTACCAGAAATCAATCCATTGATAGCCTCAACGATTATCGAAATAGAATTTTAGGCTATATCGAAAATGCTGATAAACAGCAATGGGCTGCTCGACAGGCATATATTGCTTTTGGGTTTGGACTTGCAGCTTGTGCTATGCTAAAGCTTGACAGTACTCCTATGGAAGGGTTTGTTCCTGCAGAACTTGATAAAGTGCTGGAACTTGACAAAAAAGGTTTAAAATCAGTTGTGATGATGGCCGTTGGGAATCGTGACGAAGCCAATGATTACCTTGTAAATCTACCTAAAGTAAGAAGAGCTGCTGAAGATTTCTTTATTAATTATTAAGCCAAGCGTTTTTGTCTGTTTTTTTAAAGACGTTGATACTTTATAATTACTGTAGAGATTAAGAAATTTATTAAAATGGAGTGATACTTATCCCGACTGAAATAGGGTAGATTTGAGGTCCTTTATCTTTTTCAAACATTTTTGCTAAAGAGTAATATACCATTATATTATAGCGACCATAACCCAGTCTTGTCGTTATTCCATAATTCCACATATTGATGTATTTAATGTCGCTTTTTTTAAGCGTAATTACATCGTTGGTGTTTTCAATAACGTCTTCACCTCTGTATTTGCTGTGATTGCTGATGTTGTATCCAATTTTAAACCCAATTGAGGCTTTAAAACGTTTGTTTCTTTCAGCTCTTGTCTTAAATTTAATTTCAATCGGAAAATCTATATAAGTAAGGTTTATTTTATTTGTACTATAATCCACATTTTTTTTATAATAATCATTCAATTTATAGAACTCCGTTTTGCCAGTAATCAAGTCGTTTACATCTCTGATAGAAGGAAGTGCATCGCTGTAAAAATTATGCGAACTTACACCTAAACCAGTAGTTAAACTAAAATTTGAAGTGCCAATTGGGAAATTAAGCATGGCGTAAATATCTACTCCTTGATTGATCGTCCTGTTTTTTGCAACTGCAGGCACATCCTGCCATAAGTCGGTAAAAAGGTCAAAAACAAAAATATCTTTCCCTTTGTTTTTTTCAGGTTTAACATAAATTGTATCTTGTGCAAATACATGCAAACTAAGTATCGATAAGCAAATTAAAGCAAGGTATAATCTCATTTTTTATGTATTATAATTATTAAATTCTCAGCAAATAAGTTCTTGAATTTTTGCAAGAATGCTCTAAGCACGTCTGGCCGGTAATTGTAAAAATTATCCTTTTTGATATTCTCAATAGATTTCCTGTAAAAGTTTTACAAAGATAAGTACTTTTGCAAATAGAAACTTAGTTTTTAATATTTTGTTTGTTCTATATAATAAATGGGGATTTGGTGCTTGTATCATCGATTGGGTATTTTGATAAATTATAGATTTACGGAAGTATATACTGATTTAAAAGAAAATTAATTGAGTAAAAATTTTAAGCTAACAGATTGGTTACCCACTACGGTGAAAGAGATGGAAATGCGTGGCTGGGAACAGCCTGATATCATCATCGTTACTGGTGATGCCTATGTAGATCACCCTGGTTTTGGATCAGCTGTTATTGGTAGAATTCTTGAGAAAAGTAACTATAAGGTGGTTATACTGTCTCAGCCTAATTGGCGTGACGACTTAAGGGATTTTAAAAAATTAGGCAAACCACGTTTGTTTTTTGGTGTAACGGCAGGCAATATGGATTCCATGGTAAACCATTATACCGCAGCGCGCCGGTTACGAAGTGATGATGCGTATACACCCGGAGGACATCCCGGTTTCCGCCCCGATTATGCCAGCATTGTCTATTCTAAAATTTTAAAAGAACTTTATCCTGAAATACCTATCATATTGGGCGGAATAGAAGCTTCGCTGAGAAGAGTTACTCATTATGATTACTGGTCAGATGCATTAAAGCCTTCTATTTTAGTGGAAAGCGGTGCAGATATGCTGGTGTATGGAATGGGAGAAGAAAGCATCGTTGCAGTTGCTGATCAGTTAAATAACAATAAAAAAATAAATACCATCATCAACATTCCTCAAACTGCATTTTTATTACCTAAAAATGAAATCCAATTTGAAGTTAACAATTGGAAAACAGTTGAAATAGCTTCCCATGAGCAATGTTTGAAAGATAAGAAAATATATGCTTCAAACTTTAAAGTCATTGAAGAAGAATCGAATAAACAGCAAGCTGACAGGATTATACAAAAACAAGGCGATCAGATTTTAGTGATTAATCCGCCTCAAAAAGTAATGACAGAAAAGCAGATAGATGCTTCGTTTGATTTACCTTATACCCGTTTGCCTCATCCTAAATATGAAAAAAGAGGAAATATTCCTGCTTTCGAAATGATCAAATTTTCGGTGAATATTCACAGAGGCTGTTTTGGGGGTTGTGCATTTTGTACAATCTCAGCCCATCAGGGAAAACTAATCAGCAGTCGTTCCGAAAAATCAATTTTAACTGAATTAGAGAATATTATTCAAATGCCTGATTTTAAAGGATATATTTCTGATTTAGGTGGACCTTCTGCAAATATGTATCGGATGCAAGGCGAAGATCTGGACATTTGTCAAAAATGTAAAAGATATTCCTGTATTTTTCCTTCAACTTGTAGTAATTTGAATACCAATCATAAACCTATCCTGGATTTGTACAGGAAAGCAGCCAAATTGAACGGGATTAAAAAAATATTTATCGGAAGCGGCGTTCGCTATGATTTATTTACCGGAAAAACGCGATCTGAATCAATTGCCAATTCTTATGATGAATACGCTAAACAATTAATTGTACATCATGTATCAGGTCGCTTAAAGGTAGCTCCAGAGCATAGTTCCGACAATGTCTTACAGCTGATGCGTAAACCTTCGTTTAATCTGTTTGAGGAGTTTAAGGCTAAATTTGAACGAACTTCTGAAGATGCCGGTTTGAAACAGCAGATAATTCCTTACTTTATTTCGAGCCATCCGGCTTGTGACGTGATAGATATGGCACTATTGGCAATAGAAACCAAATACTTAGGTTTGAAACCTGAGCAGGTGCAGGATTTTACGCCAACTCCCATGACCCTGGCAACTGAAATTTATTATTCAGGCTATCATCCCTATACTTTAAAACCTGTTTTTACGGCTAAAACGCAAATCCATAAAAAAGAACAAAACCTATTTTTCTTTTGGTACAAACCCGAAAACCATCAGTGGATATTCAATACATTAAAACGTTTAAAAAGAGAAGATTTAGCCAATAAATTATTGCCACAGAAAAAGTTTTTTAACAAGGAAAAAGCATTCAGCTTCAAAAGTAAAAAGCGTTACTAAGCTTACATATTTAACCAAAGAACACTTGCAATGTTAATAGTTTTTAACAAAAAATACGGTGAAAATCTTTCATTTGCAGATATAAATTTGTAAATTTGCAAATTATTTTATTTAATAGTAAATATTATTATTGATATAATGTAGTAATAATAAGGTAATAAGTTGTTAAACAATTATTTAATTATAATTTTTAAATGCTTTTTTTATTAGTAAACATTTTGACTAATTTTAATGTTTAAGTTTATTATTTAAATTATCGAATCAGAAAAAATAGCGTATGCATAATTTTCATATCCCAGTAATGGGAATTGGTTTTACAGTTGATACACCCGTAAAAGTTGCTCATCTTGGAATTTCATCGGTCATTTCTCTTTTAGATGACATGCTGATAGAAAAAATGAGAGAATTTTACTGCAATAAATTTGAAATTCCCTATCAGGAAATTTCAAACAAAGTGGAAGACTTTAGAGCCAAAAGAATTACAACTTACTTAAATACAATTGATAAAATTGTAAAAGATAAATTTACTGAGCTTAAAAATTCCGCTTCCGAATTAGGCAAAGAATTTGAAAAATACATGGAATTATTGCCCGATATCTCTCCGATTAAGCAAAAATTTAATGAATTTCAGGAAGATGTTCACAAGAAAAAAGAACATTTACATTGGATCATTAATAACCTTACAGCTGGTGATATTGATGTAAATATAATGACCAAGCTTGATAAATTTAATTATTTAAATGGGGAAGTACAAGCTGTTGAATTTAATGATGCACATGCTGCATTAAGAGGTTTTGCCAATAGCACTTTGAATTCTTCTGTTGTTTTGTCTGCAGGCATGAATCCAAGATTGTATGCCTATTTTGAAAAGCTACAAGATTTTTTTCCTGACGAAAATGGCTTCCTGAAAAAGAAAATAATTTTAAAAGTAAGCGATTATCGTTCTGCTATTATACAAGGTAAGTTTTTTGCTAAAAAAGGCTTATGGGTTTCAGAATACCGCATCGAATCGGGATTGAACTGTGGAGGACACGCTTTCCCTACTCAAGGATATTTGATGGGGCCTATACTTGAAGAATTTAAAAAAAATCGTGCTGAATTGATTAATTCAACCTATGAATTGTTTTCAGCTTCTCTTAAAAACCAGCAAAAGCCCTGTCCGCAACAACCTCCTTCAATTAAAATTACTGCTCAGGGTGGTGTGGGTACGCATGAAGAACACGAATTTCTATTGGATTACTACCAGTTAAATTCTATTGGCTGGGGCTCTCCTTTTTTATTGGTTCCTGAAGTAGTAAATGTGGATAAACATACCTTACAACTATTGAGTGATGCAAAAGAAAAAGATCTTTACCTAAGCAATACTTCACCGCTGGGTGTCCCTTTTAATACTTTAAGGACGAATACCAAAGATATTGAAAAACAAGAATGGATCAAGAGTGGTAAACCTGGTAGTCCTTGCCCCAAAAAATATGGTGCAATCAATCTAGATGGCCAATGTACAGGTTCTCGCCAATACCAACGAACAAAAATAAAAGAACTCGATACCTTGAACTTAAGCGAAACCGAATACAAAAAAGCTTTCGACAAAATAACGGTGAAGTCATGTATTTGTGTTGGTTTAGGGACAACTCCATTGTTGGTCAACGATTTAGATATTAAAGTAGAGGGTGTAGCTGTATCAGTTTGTCCTGGCCCAAATTTGGCTTTTTTCGATAAAGTGGTTAGCTTAAAAGAAATGGTGGACCATATCTATGGAAGAACCAATTTGTTACGAGAAACTGCCCGGCCCAATATGTTTATAAATGAATTGGTTTTGTATTTTAATTATTTAAAAACGGATATTACGGATGCTGACAAACCACTTTCAAGCAAGCAAATTGATTATTACAATGCTTTTAAATCTAATTTATTGAATGGTATTGAATACTATTTTTCTTTAGTCGAAAACCTTGGACCGAATGCTTGCACCATTGATGTGGAATTGTTGCAAAAATATAAGCGTGAAATTAATGAATTATCGGTCAATTAAAAATATAGAAAACCTGCTTTGTGCAGGTTTTTTTTGTTTATCCCTAGGTTTTTTTTAACTCAAACTATCTTTTTTGAATGAGGAAAACATTTTTTAACAAAAAAAACATGTTTTCTTTGCTCATCAGTATAATAAATATTATCTTTACCGATTCTAAATAAGAATTTAATAAATACAATGAACTATACTATTGACAAAATAAAAGAAGCTCTTAGTCAGGTTAATGACCCGGATTTAAAGCGGGATTTGATCAGCCTGAATATGATTGAAAACATCTCCATCAACGGAAAAACGATACAATTTGATCTGGTTCTCACAACACCGGCTTGTCCGATGAAAAATAAAATGAAAAACGATTGCATTTTTGCAATTCAACAAACCATTGACAAAGACGCAATTGTGGAAGTTAATTTAACTTCAAGGGTAACAAGTCAACGAACTGATAATCAAGAATTTTTAAAAGGAATTAAAAATATAATTGCTGTTGCTTCAGGCAAAGGAGGTGTTGGGAAATCAACCATTGCTGTTAATCTTGCGGTTGCTCTCGCAAATACTGGCGCCAAAGTTGCGCTTGTTGATGCTGATATTTATGGCCCAAGTATTCCATTAATGTTTGATGCCGTAAACGAAAAACCTGCCGCTATTCAAGCAGATGGGAAAACAAAAATTATCCCCCTTCTTAAATATGGAGTGAAATTATTATCCATCGGTTTTTTTGTAGATCCCGAAAAAGCATTGATATGGAGAGGTCCTATGGCTTCAGGTGCTTTGAAACAGTTGTTTACAGATGGCGATTGGGGCGAAATAGATTATATGCTCATCGACTTACCTCCTGGTACTGGTGATATGCATCTTACAATGATACAAACAGTTCCTGTAACCGGAGCTTTGATTGTAAGTACACCTCAACAACTGGCCATAGCGGATGTTAAAAAAGCAGCAGATATGTTCAGGCAAGAAGGTATCAACGTCCCTATATTAGGCGTGGTTGAAAACATGGCATATTTTACGCCAGCAGAATTACCCGAAAATAAATATTATATTTTTGGTAAAGATGGTTGTACAAAATTAGCCAACGACTTAGGTGTAGAAGTATTAAGCCAGCTACCTATCGTTCAAAGTATTGCAGAATCGGGCGATAACGGTAAACCTGTTGCTACAGATCCAAATTCAATAGGAGGGAAGGCTTTTCTGTTATTGGCTGAGAAAGTTGCACAGCAAATAGCCATCAGAAATGCAGCACATGAAAAAACCAAAATAGTAGAAATCAAACAATAATAACCTAATAAAAAATAAAATCATGACAATAGAAGAAAAACTTGAAATGACGACCAAAGTTCAAAACGTAATTGAGCAAATCAGACCATATCTCCAATCGGATGGTGGTGATATCCAATTTGTGGATTTAACCGAAGATATGATTGTAAAAGTTGAATTACAAGGTGCTTGTGGTTGCTGCCCTCATAGTTTGATGACCTTAAAAAACGGTGTAGAACAAGCTGTTGTTAAAGCTATTCCAGAGATAGTAGCGGTTGAATCTATATAAGTTTAAAATTAAATAAAGCTGGCATAAAATCTGTAATTCTATACTGATCTTATGCCTGTTTTTACATATAAATTTTCGCTGTAGTTTAAATTACGTGTTGAAATTTAAATAGAATAGTTGTAATTTAAATTAGAAAAAACTGATTTACTGATTAAAACAAATACTCATTTTTTCATTTCGAACGTTAGTGAGGAATCTCATAAAGAAAGTGATTTTGTCAATGAGATGCTTCTTTCGTCAGCATGACAAAAGAAAGATTTGTGAAAATAGGATAGTAATCCAAATTTCAAAATAAATAAGGTAGATGTCTTTCTAAATTAAATAATTATCAACGCAATACATATCTGCAAAAGATTCATCTGTATTTTACAGATATTTCTTAGCTGTATTTTCTGAAAATAAATTTATATTTTTGTAAAATGAAAAATAAAATAACTTCTGTACTATTTTTTCTTTTTGTATTTGCTTGTTTTTATGCAAACGAAAGCAAGGCTCAATATAGTTTTTCACCTTCCACTACAATTGTTAAATACCAAAACCGCAACAGCCTTTCCTACGATAGTATTCATATTGCTAATAATTCTAACGATACACTGCGTTTGCATTGGAAACTGATACTAAACGATACAATGGGAGGGAGCTATTTCGATTTTTGTTCAACAGGAAACTGCTGGTTAGGAATTCCTGCATCAGGTAGTTTTCCCGCTATAAAACCCGGTGGCTTTGGGTATGCTGGAGCTCATTTTTGGACAGCCAACCTAGCCGTAACTTCAACCGCTAAAATATTTATTTATAAAGAAGGTTTTCCAACTATAGGTGATACCCTAACCTATATTTTACATACAGTCAACGGAAGCGGTATTGATACGAAAGATGAAGCAGAAAATTTAATTTCAGTTTATCCTAATCCGGCTTCAGATAGGATCAGAATTAGCTGTCAAAATACTGAAATAGGAAAAACGACTGCCTCATTCTGCAATATGAATGGAGCCGTAATTTTTACTATATCCAGCTTAAAAGCATTGACTGAAATTCCACTTGACAACTTTGCTGAAGGCATCTATTTCATTACTGTCAATTTTGGGAATAGAAAATCTGTTAAGAAAATTATTGTTTCCAGGTAGAATTGGGTTCAAAAAATATATCTTATATAAAGCCTTTACAATTAAGTTTGTAAGGGCTTTTTTAATGAATGAATGGATGAGATGCTTCACTTTGTTCAGCGTAAAATTAATAGAACGCAGATGAAGCAGCTGTTGCAGATTTACACAGATTTATTGCTGTACTCCATTGATTCCTAATTCATAATTGTAAAAAGCTTCGCATAATAAAAGACAGGCATAATCAGTAAGAAACCATTAAGACTTTGCCATATTCCAGGCCAAGAATCTTAAAATCAATATAAAACTTGAGCTAAAACAATTCTTTAATTGTTTTATTATTACAACGTTTATGTAATTCAATGCAAAATAGGACTAATTTTGCATCATCAAATAATCAATAAAAAAATATAAAAATGACACATATAGTTAATACTTCATGGGCAGGTAACATGAAATTTGAAGCTATTGTTAGCGGTCATTCGCTGATAATGGATGCAACTGAAGAAGTGGGTGGCGAAAATGCAGGCCCACGCCCTAAAGAATTGATGTTAGCTTCACTGGCCGGTTGCACAGGTATGGATGTGGTTGCTATCCTTAAAAAAATGAAAGTTGAATTTGACACTTTCGACATTAAAATTGAAGCAGACCTTACTGCAGAACACCCCAAGCATTATACTCGTATGCACATTATTTATCAATTCAAAGGGAATAATCTGGATATTGAAAAGCTACAAAAGGCTGTAGACCTTTCACAGGAGAGATATTGTGGTGTTTCTGCCGCTTATAAAAAAGCGATGGAAATAAGCTATGAAGTTGTGATTGTTTCTTAATTGAAAATTTATTTGCCTTTAGCTATTTAAATTTAAAAAATAAAAAGATGACGCCAAGTTGCGAAAATGAGAACAAACCTAAAACTTTCAAAGAACTTATCAGAACTTCTTATTTCTGGAAGCCAGCAATAGCTGTAATAATAGGAGGGGTGGCAGGTTTTTTGTATTATCATTTCGAAGGTTGTACAAGCGGTAGTTGTGGGATAGCCAGCAACCCATTCAGCAGTGTATTATTTGGAAGTGCTTTAGGCTATTTTTTTGTGAACCGGCCATGTAAAACTTGCTAATGATTTGGGAGTCGGAAGATCTCTTAAAGCTTTATTTATATTAAACAATAAAATATACTATCTTTGAACGTAAGTTATGGAAATAAAAGAAATTAATATCAGGTATAGTCAATTAGCCGAATCGGAATGCTGTCTTTCATGTGGAGGAGCCATCAATTATGCTGAACCGATGAAAGGTGAAGTTTGTGTAGATCTGGGAAGTGGTCGTGGTACCGATGTTTTACGTATGGCCGAAGCTGTAGGTGAAAATGGTTTTGTTTATGGTATCGATATTTCGGACGGAATGCTTGAAAAAGCGCGTCAGAATGCTGAAAAATTTAAAGTATCAAATGTTAAGTTTGTTCATAGTGAACTCGAAAAACTTGAATTGCCCGATATGCTGGCCAATCTTGTTATCTCAAATTGTACATTGAATCATGCTGCCGATAAACAGGCCGTATGGAATGAGATTTACCGCATATTGAAAAAAGGTGGCAGGTTTGTAATCAGTGATATTTATGCCACTTCAGCTATCGACGAAAAATATAAAAATGATGCAGTGGCTGTAGCCGAATGTTGGGCAGGTGCGGTCACCCGTGCTGAATACATGGATCATCTTATTAATGCAGGATTTACTTCCGTTGACATCATCGAAGAATCAAAACCCTATGCCAAAGGAAATGCGGAAGTGGTTAGTTTTACCATTGCCGGTGAAAAGCCTGATGGATGTGGTTGTGGATGCGGATGTAGCAATTAGCAATTACGAAGAAACGTAAATGCTCACAATCTTTTGTCATGCTGAACAAAGTGAAGCATCTTATTAATAACAATTAAAATTTGAATATATAAATTTAATAAATATAAACATGAAAAGTCTAGTTAAAAAAACTATTAAAGTTGAAAACACTCAAAAACAAGCTACTCAAAAACAAGCACAATGTTGTGCTAAAACATCGAAAACCATTGTAGGTTGTCACGATTAAGCTAAAAAAAACATGCTATTTACTCACAGGCTTACTGGATGGATTGCTGTGAGTTAGAAATTTAATATTTTCCTTTTAAGTGCTATAAATAAATGATGTATTCCAAACACAATATCTTTTCAAAGATAAAAGAATCTGAAAATTACTTTATTGTGAATCTGCTGAGCGGAAGTGCGGATATATTGACCCCGGAGGAAGGGATGATGCTGGCTGATTTTCATAAAGGAAAAGCGATTGAACCAGATTTTATTGCCAATCTTACTAAACAGGGATATTTTATTGATCAAAAAGAAGAAGAACTACTTTATCGTAGCAAATATCTCGATTATCTCGATAGCCGTGAAGAAGATGAAGTTCAACTGTTTTTTGTAACAAATTACAGTTGTAATTTTGCCTGTACCTATTGTTATCAGGACGAATATTCAAATGCAAACCAGGTATTGAGTACTGAAATTATCGATGCATTTTTTAGCTATGTGCAAAAAGAATTTGCCTTGCGCAAGAAATACCTCACGGTATTTGGAGGTGAACCTTTGATGAATACTCCGAAACAAAAAGAAATGATTGCTTATCTGCTGAATAAAGCCAATGAAGCTCAGCTGGAAGTTTGTTTTGTGACCAATGGCTACGCTTTGGAAGATTATACTTCTGTCTTAAAGAAGGCGCGTATCCGAGAAATTCAGGTTACCCTTGATGGTATAGCCAGTGTACACGATAAACGCCGTTTTCTGAAAGGTGGTGGCGCTAGTTTCGATAAAATCGTAAAAGGAATAGATAGTTGTCTCCAGCATGAATTGCCCGTTAATCTTAGGATGGTGGTTGATAAAGAAAATATAAATGCATTGCCCGAGATGGCTGCATTTGCAATAAATAAAGGCTGGACCACAAATCCACTTTTTAAGACACAACTGGGCAGGAATTATGAGTTGCACCATTGTCAGCCAACGTCCGAAAAACTTTTCAGCCGCATTTCATTGTATGAAAATATTTATGATTTGGTGAACATACATCCTCATATTCTTGCATTTTATAAGCCCGCTTATTCTATCTCTAAATTTTTAGCTGAAAACGGCAGTTTGCCCGATCCATTGTACGATGCCTGCCCGGCCTGTAAAACCGAATGGGCTTTCGACTATACCGGACAAATTTACTCCTGCACAGCCACTGTGGGTAAAGCCGACGAATCCCTGGGGAGTTTTTATCCGGAAGTGAGTCGTAAAGAAGAAATGATCAACGAATGGGAAAACCGTGATGTAACGACTATTTCTGAATGCAGCAGTTGTAATATGCAACTGGCTTGCGGAGGAGGTTGCGGTTCGGTAGCTAAAAACAGGACAGGAAGTGTATGCTCTACCGATTGCCGTCCTGTGAAAGAATTACTGGAACTGGGATTTGCATCCTATTTAGTGAAAGATTAACCAACGCTAAAATATTGGAACGCTGATGACGCAGATCCCTTCAGGAACGAGGATGATCGAAGATTAATAAAGATTTAATTTTTGTGTGTAAAATCAGTTTTATTCACATATTTTTTTGAAACTAAATACACCATAAAATGAAAGAAATTTCAACAGCAGAATTTGAAAATGAAGTAATCAATGGAGGGAAAGTTGTCCTCGATTTTTATTCAACTGAATGTCCACCCTGCGAAGCTGTAGCGCCTAAGTTTGAGGGTCTGGCAAAGTTGTACGATCAAGATATCAAATTTGTAAAAATGTTCCGTCAGCAGAACAAGGAATTGGCTGAGAAGCTGGGGGTTAAATCGTCTCCAACGCTATTGTTTTTTGACAATGGCAAACAACATGGGAATGTACTTACGGGTGGAATAAAACGCAGTGATATCATCCACGAACTCGATGCATTGCTGCCACCTTCAAGGGTGGAAGCACTGAAGGCACTTATCAAGCCCAGTATTTCTGAATTTGATGTCATCATACTTGGAGCAGGTCCTGGTGGTTTGACGGCTGGTTTGTATCTTTGTCAGGCAAAGATTAATACGGTGCTTGTCGATATTGCCCTTCCAGGTGGTCATGTTTCTACTACCCACGAAGTATCCAACTATCCTGGTTTTATTGATCCTCAGCCAGGTTATTTGTTGTCACACAATATGTCGGAACAAACCAAACTTTGTGGTACAGTTTATAAAGTAGCTGTTGATGTAAGTAAGATTGACCTCGAAAAGAAAGAGGTGGTGATTGATGAATTTGAGACCATCAAAGCAAAGCGCATCATCATTGCTACGGGCACTTCACCCAATCTGATGGGTATACCGGGCGAGAAAGAACTCAAAGGCAAGGGTATTTCCTATTGCGCCACCTGCGATGCCAAGTATTATGGTGATAAGGAAGTAGTGATTATTGGGGGAGGCAACTCAGCCGTAGAAGAAGCTGATTTTATCAGCAAGTTTGCCAGTAAGATTACCATGGTTCATCAGTTTGACAGCTTTACAGCCAACAAACAAGCCCAGGAGAAGTTATTGGCCAATCCTAAAATTTCAACCCTATTTGAACATGAGCCAAGATCCTTTACACGCGAAGGAAACAATATTATCACCGAAGTTGAAGATTTGAAAACCAAAGAAATTAAAAAACTGAAAAGCGACGGTGTCTTTGTATTTATCGGTATGAAACCCAACATTGACTTGTTCAAAGATAAACTGGCCCTTGATAACTGGGGCTATATCAAAACTGACGAAGATATGCGTACCAGCCTCGATGGCGTTTATGCTGTAGGTGATGTTATCAGCAAAAAATACAGACAAATTACCACGGCAGTGGCCGATGGTACGATTGCTGCCATTGCCATAGCGAAAGAAATAAATTAATTTTTAAAAAAAAACTCAGATATGGACACAACTCAATTAATTATCGAACAATTAAGCCCTTACGGTGTGAATGTAACCGTCGAAAAACTTGTACAAGCAGCAGCTCAAAAAGAATGGCAGAATCCGGCTGTTCACAATCTTCAGCAATCACTGGCCAAAGCAGGCAAAGAAGTGAGAGCTGTTCAGGTGGTTGAAATTTGTAAACCTGAATATTCAGGCAAAATGCTTGAAAAAAGTGACGAAAGAATTGTTTCAATTATGATGCCCTGCCGCATTTCTGTTTATGAGAAAGCTGACGGTAAAACCTATGTGGCATTGTTAAACATGGCTGCTATGGCTACAGGAATGCCGGCTACTATTTTAGAAGCTGTTCAGGGAGCTTCCGACGAGACTTTTGAAATCGTAAAGTCGGTTATAGAAACCTAATATTTTTAAAAGTGGCGGGTTGACTTCAAGTCACCCCTTTACTTAATTTTATCCTTAAAATAACGAATTCTCAAGAATTTCTTATTTCCACATTCCTGTCTTTTTATTCTGAATCATCCACTGGCTGGCTTGCAACATCGAAAAGCTGTAGGCCTTCATACTGTCGGCAAGCATTTTGTATTGGGCCAGATAATCGTGGGTATCCTGTTTTTTGTATTTGTAAAGACTTTCTTTCCCGTTGATTCTATATACATAAAAGAAAGTATCGTTGCTGCAGCCAATTTTATCGTCGGCACTAAAATACATAAAAGGACGGCTTTCGTTGAGTAAGTCAATACCTGCCGTATTGTTCACAAAAGGAAACCCAAGCAAACCCATGATAGTCGGGAAGACATCTATTTGCCCACCCGGTTGTTGGATGGCCTGTGTTGATTTCAGTAATTTAGGTGCATAAATAATCAAAGGAATATGGTTGTAGGAGTATGGCATATCATAAACATTGCTGCCTACCACTGCTCCATGATCGGCCAGAAATACGAAGATAGTATTGTTAAACCAGGTTTGCTGGCTGGCCAATGAAATAAAGTGGCGGAGAGCCCAATCTGCATATTCTACGATGGCATCGTGTTTAGCTTTTTGTCTGGGTTTAAAATCAATGCCTTCAGGAATAATATAGGGTCCATGATCGCTGGCGGTCATAAAGGCAGCAAAAAAAGGCTGTTGATGACTGTGACGTTCATTCAGTACAGGAATGGCATATTCAAACATATAATGATCGGGAACACCCAATGTGCTGAGTATTTCTTTGGAAGGATAATCTTTCTGGGAAATAATCTGGTCGAATCCATTGGCGTGCAAAAAGCCTGAAACATTGTCGAATTGCTCGTCGTGAGTGGTAATGTAAATGTTCTGATAACCAAAGTCTTTAAGCGTATTCGAAAAGCCCGTAAATTGAGGAATTACAGTAGCGTTCATAGGATGTTGTTTGAGCAATGCAGGATAGGAAAATAAAGTTGAAAAGATCCCATTGAAAGTATGTATGCCTGCCGAATAAAAATGATCAAAACTATAATTGATGTTGGCGATGCTGTCCAGAAAAGGTGTCAGGTTTTTGGGATTTCCATACCTGCCCATTTTTTCAGCTGACATGCTTTCCATGATTACTACTACGACATTGGCATGCAATGGATTTGGACTTCCAGGGATATGTCTGACAAAAGCTGTGTTTGCATCCGTAATATTCATAAATGTATTGGCTTGCTGTATGGCCAGCTTTTCATCCATCAGCTGCAGTTGATTGTTTTCTGGATTGATAGACTCTAAATAACTCTGTATAAATGTAAACACAGGATTCAAACCCAACTGATTGGGAAACGCATAATTAGAAAAAAAAGCGGTACCTACTTTGATGGGCGATTTTTTTTCGATACGGCCACGAATGCCAATAAATAGGATGCCTAATGTCAATATCGAAAATACAAACTGCTTTGTATAGAAGCTTAGTTTATTTTCAGGTATAGAAGTGATAACGTGATTTTTGATTTTTTTTTTTATCCTCGATAATAAATAGTAAAATGCAATGCAAACGGCCATGAAAACAAAGAAATATACCAGGTAGCTCATTTCTTCCAGTATCATTTTAAAACCAAAGCTTGCGTTTTGCATCCAGCTTAAAACAACAATGCTTAAGCGTGAAAAATAGTAATTGAAAAAGGGAATGTCGATGGTGCAGATTAAAAATGCCAGGGTATACAAAAGAATAAGAAATACATGTATGCTATTATAAAGCCGTGTTTTGTTGAATTTTAAAAATGAAGCAATACTCAGTATTAGCAAAGGGAAAAACAATAAATAGCCCGAAATAACGGTGTCGAATCGCCATCCCATTATAAAAGCCTTGCTTATCAATGTAAACTTATCGGGAAGTATTTCCAGTTGCTTAATTTCTGTAATAAAAAGCAAAAAGCGAAACAACGTAAAAAACAGCATCCCAGCCAGATAAATGGATGTAATGTATCTGATGTGTAATGGGATTTTAGTTATGAAACGCATCATCTGTGGGAATTACGAATTACGAATTACGAATTATGAAATATGAATTATAAATATTTTCGCCTTTTTTTTTTCTCTCTCAGTCTTTCAGTCCTTATTTTCTCTTTATCATTCCGAGTGTTAGCGAGGAATCTCATCTATATAGTATTCGATTTTATGAGATGCTTCACTTCGTTCAGCATGACAAAAAATGGAATTCAGTATGACAAAAGGATGGAACACAGATAACACAGATTCAGCAGATTTTCACAAATTTTATCGCCTTTCGCTCCCTCTCTCCCTCTCTCCCTCAGTCTCTTAGTCTCTTAGTCTAAAGGGTTTTCAAGCAGTTGCTGATATTCGTTTCTACTCTTTTGACAACATCTGTAACATCGGCTCTTAGAAATGTTTCGCCTGTTATATTTTCGTAAAGCTCTATGTATCTTTCCGAAACCTCATGGATGAAGGCATCGGTCATTTCAGGGACTTTTTCACCTTCATGGCCCTGGAAACCATTTTCCATCAACCATTCACGAACGAATTCCTTGGAAAGTTGTTTTTGTTTTTCGCCTTTAGCCTGGCGTTCTGCATAGCCATCTGCATAAAAATACCTGGAAGAGTCGGGGGTATGGATTTCGTCGATGAGATAAATTACGCCCTCTGCTTTTCCAAACTCATATTTGGTATCTACCAATATCAATCCTTTTTGAGCGGCCATTTCGCTGCCTCTATCAAATATGGCAAGGGTGTATTTTTCGAGCATTTCATAATCGGCTTTGCTTACCAATCCCAGCGAAATAATTTCTTCCTTCGAAATATCTTCATCGTGGCCAATGACGGCTTTGGTGGTTGGGGTGATGATGGGCTGAGGGAAGCGGTCGTTTTCTTTCATTCCATCAGGCATGGTAACGCCGCAAATACTTCTTTTTCCTGATTTGTATTCTCTCCATGCATGACCCGATAAATAGCCTCTGATGACCATTTCTACTTTAAAAGGTTCGCAAAATCTGCCAATGCTCACCATGGGGTCGGGAACGGCTATTTTCCAGTTTGGAAGAATATCCAGGGTTGCATCCAGTGCTTTAGAGGCTATCTGGTTCAATACCTGTCCTTTGTATGGGATGCCTTTTGGGAGTACCACGTCAAAAGCAGAAATCCTGTCACTCACTACCATTACAAGGTATTTGTCGGCAATGGTGTAGACATCTCTTACTTTGCCAATGTATACATTGTTTTGACCGGGAAAATTAAAATTGGTGGATGTAATTGCGTTGCTCATAATATCTTGATTATTAATAAATAAACCTAAATTGACAATATTTTTTTACCTTGCAAAATTATAGAAAATAAACGAATTTAAAATGATAATTTATAAATGATGAATTTGGAATTAGGAGTGAGGAATTTGAAATGAGGAATTTTAGCTCTCTAAGTCTCTTAGTCTTTTAGTCTCTCTTTCGCCTTCATTGTCATTCCGAGCGTTAGCGAGGAATCTCATTTATATAGAATTCGATTTTATGAGATGCTTCACTTCGTTCAGCATGACAAAAAATGGAGTTCAGTATGACAAAAAATGGAGTTCAGCATGACAAAAGGATGGAACACAGATGACACAGATGCTACAGATTTACACAGCGTTCCTCGCCTTTTCACGCCATCGCTCCCTCGCTCTCCTAGTCTCTTAGTCTCTAAGTCTCTAATTCCCTAAGTCCCTAATTTTCGTTATTCATAAATCCTCCGTTTTCAATCACTTTTAAAAAAGACTGAGAAAAAAAGACATTGTCTTTTTTAGTATATCGTTTATTGGTAAATATCTGAGCCAGGTTATCCAATTGGTTTTCTTTTATTAATTGATGGGTGAGGGGCAAGGCTTCTTTTTCAAGGTAGATGGAATCAATGTCATCAGCACTGTAATCCTGATAATACTCCTGATGGACGATGCCTTTTAAGGGTAGTCGGTCCACCAGTTCAGGATGCTCGTCAGGGTATCCAATTACCAATGTAGTGATAGGAATTACGTCTATCGGGCATTTCAGGAATTCAATAATTTTATCGGCCATGTAAAGGGTGGTTCCCAGGTAACAAATACCAAGCCCAAATGATTCTGCTGCAACTGCCACATTTTGTGCTACCAGCAAAGCATCTACAGTAGCTGTCATAAACGAAAGGAAATTATCGTAGCCAGGTTCAGCATTTCGTTGGAGGCACCATTTGTTAAATCGATTAAAATCGGCGCAAAAGGTCAGCACTATCGGTGCTTCTTTCACCATCGCCTGGCCGAAATGAAACTTACAGAGTTCTTCTTTGCGTTTTTCGTCTTTGGTGACTATGAAGCTGTAAACCTGCATGTTCCCGGTAGTAGAGGCCCTTGCCCCAGCTTCCAGCACCTGGTTTAAAATGCTATCCTCTATTTTCCTCTTTTTGAATTTCCGTATCGAACGATGTTCGAGTAAAGTTTGCATTGTATCCATTGTCTTTTTTTTTATTTTTTATTTTTTTACCACAAAGATCACGGAGTGTTTTACGCCCTTCGTCTTCTGTTAATTGTTAACTGAGAAAAATGGAACACTGGTGACACAGATGCTATAGATTTACACGGATTTCATCGCCTCTTCGCTCTCTCAGTCTCTCAGTCTCCTTTTCGCTCCCTCGCTCCGTAATTCCTAATTCCTAATTTCTAATTCCTAATTCATCATTAACATCCCTACCGCTTAATTCTCTCCATAATTTTCTCATCCATTAATTCTCTCAACGCGTCTTTTGCAATCCATTGAGCTGTTTTATTTTTGTTTTTCAACAATGTATCAATGCACTCCAGTGCTTTCACTCTTAAAAAATAACTCCTTTTGCCCATTTGCCGCAAGGCCCAGTTGACGGCTTTTCTAACAAAGTTTCTTTCATCTTCAGCGTTGGCAATTATTAAATCAAAAAAAGGCAAGAATTTTTCATCCGCTGCTTTTTTATCGCCAACGGCCAGCGAAGCCATCATTGCAAAACCGGCACGTTTAGTGTATTCTTTTTCTGAAAGCGCCCATTCAATGGCTTTATCATAAGCATAAGGCGTATACCTGAACAAATTACCACAACATTGGTCGCAGACATCCCATGAATTAAAATCCTTGACCCACACATCCATTTGAATAGGAGTGACCTTTTTTTTATCAGCTATCATACTGGCGAGTATACGGGCTTCGTGTAGGCCAGTCTCCCATAATTCATTGGCTAAGGCGTGGTTTTTGCCTATTTGCTTTGCCATATTTCGCAATGCAGGCATCGAAATACCCAGGGCATTTTCAATTTTTATACCGAAGTGGGACATTCCTTCCAGTGATTTCTTATTGCTGAGTGCATTCAATGCTGCAACCACTTTATCTTGATTCATATTAAATGCCTAAATAAATATAAAGCCAACTACCAAATACAATCAGGTAGATGATTTCGGATAGGATGATTTTTTTTATTTGCACGATAAAGTTGGCAAAGAAAAAAGAAAAGGGGATAAAAAGAAGGCCCAACTGAAAAATAAAAAAATCTTTCGCGAAGATGAAGGACAAAATGCTCAATATTGAAAATGTAATCAGTACAATTATTTTTTTTCTGTAAAAAATAGATCTTTCGCTTAATCGTGAAGAGGTTACAATAAGTGCAATGATGAAAAACAAAGCCAATATACAAAGGAAAATGATATGCGAAACCTGAAGATGAGGATGCTGTAAATTGATATTTTTGAAAAACAATCGATAGTCCAATAATTTGTTTTGAAGTCTATCTGTTAGAAAATAAAAGCAGCCTAAAAATAAATAAGGAGTGATAAAACCAAGCAGACTGATGAGCCATTCTCTCCATTTTAAAATGCTGAAAATCAATAAAACCAACCAAATAAAAAACATAAAAATGAAAACAGGAAAGTAAAACTGCGAAGCGATGGAAATCATAAGGGCAGCATTAAAAATTTGTTCATAACTCTCAGCTTTGCTATAGGCGTTGAAAATGGTCTGCAAGCCAAGGATGATAAAAAGGTTGGCAAATAGCAAGGGCTGGATGTTTTGAAAGTTTCCAAAGCTGCTCATCAACACAACGTACAGAAAAGCAGGCAATAGCGTATTTTTTGGGCTTAAGTCGTTGGAAGACAGTATTCGTTTAAATATCAATGCCTGTAGGATGAGCAATGCAAAGCTGAGGCTGATTTTTAAGTAAAGGTGATTGCCCAGCATCCATTTAATAATATCATACAAAGGAGCATTCAAAGGGGCATAACTGATGTCGGCTGAAATAAATGCTTTGATCCAGATAATCAGAGCGGTTACAATAAAAAAGATGAATTGAAAAATATAGTCAGATTTGAAAATCCTGGTAAACATGAGCGATAGATTTTGGCTACAAACCTACGAAAAAAATCTCAAATGCCTGAGTGCTTTGTGAAGATTTTCTCAACTATTTGCTCATTAAAAAAAGAGAACATCGATGACGCAAATGCTCCGGATTTTCAAAGATTCATTGCTGCATATAACTGATTCGTAATTTATAATTCATAATTCGTAATTTTTAAAAAAAGATGCTTCACTTCGTTCAGCAGGACAAAATACAGTGAGCTCTCGCTCCCTTTGTCTCTTAGTCTCTTAGTCTCTCCCTGTCTTAGTCTCTTAGCCCATCGTTCTCTCAGTCACTTTGTCTTTCGATAGCTTTAAGTGTAAACCCTGATGAAAATATGCCATTTTCAGTATTTACCCTCAATACTATTAAGTATTTATACCATATTGTTTTTCAGCGTTTACTCTTATTCCTTTCAGAGTTTACTCTCTGAACTTTGAGTCTAATACAATTTAATTTTGTTGCGAACATTAGACTAAGATCATTCATGCTTTTTATCATAATTTGTAATAGAATGAGAAGGTTTTTTGTTCCAACAAAACGGAATGTTTTGATTGTATTTTCACCCGTCTGGGTTAATTCAAGGTAGGTTCAAAATTTAATTTTTAAAGCATAAGAATATGAAAATACTATTGGCTGACGATTCAGATTTAATGCTGGACCGATTAATGGAAATGCTCAGCAAATACCCTCAAGTGGAGGTAGTGGCTGCTATAAAAAATGGATCAGAAATCCTTGAAACTGTCAAACGCTCCAAGCCCCATTTGGCTATACTCGACCTTAGAATGCCAGGTTTGAATGGATTAGATGTTTTAAAGGCCTTGAGGAAAGAAAATCTATACGTTCGCATCATCATCCTTACATTTTTTGCAACAGATAACTATCGCTTGGCAGCTAAGCTTTTGGGTGCCGATTATTTCTTTTCGAAAGTGGATGATTTTGATCAAGTTGAGCAGGTAGTGTTAAGCCTTCTCCAGAAAGAAGAATTGAACCAAAAACTTAGGTGCAAAGAAATGACGGTAATTAGGACCCGTTTTCACCAGCAATACATCCACATTGACCTTCATCTGCAATCAAAATCTCAATAAAAAAGATGTTAAATTCTAAATTTGAAAATATGAAGGGATCAATGAAAGAAAATACGGATCTGATGCTGGAAAACCTGGGAAGGATGATTTACAGTTATGAGCCACTGAAGTTGGAAGATGAGCTGAAGGAAAGCTATAAAGCACTTCAGCCACTTAAAATAATAAATCCGGGTAAGGCAATGATAGAGGTGAGGATGCCTGGCTATACAGTATCAGAAGTTCTCTCAGAAATCTGTAAAAATAAACTAAGCGCTCCATTTTTTATGTTAACAATCTATGCAACAGATAAAAGCAAATGTCATAATCATGATACTGCCGAATATTTTTTTTCGAAAACAAACGATGTTGAAAAGTTGCAACTGAATGAAAGAATGCATAAAAAAAAGAAAACAAAGAAAATGAAGGCTGATAACAAAATTAATTGTATTTAAAGTATTGTTAATTAGTTATATACTAATAGGATATTGTAAAGAATTGAAAAAAGGATCTTTTAATCTTTTTTTCGATTTTGCAATTATTTAAAAATGATATTCATTCTAATTGAAAAAATTATTATGGCATTTTCCCTACATTTCTGTAGGAGGATGTCAGTTCACCAATTTTAAATATATAAAATAAAAAAATATGAAAAATTTATTACACGTTACGTTATTAAACAGAATTTCGAAATGGTTTCTATCCATAATACTTCTGTTTTCGTTGTTTTTAATAAATAGTATGAATGTATCTGCTCAGGTTACTACATTGTCAGCTTGGGCTAATGCGTATCATAATACTGGAAATCCTTCAGGAGTTTCAATTACTGTACCTGCAGGATCCGGTTCGTATCGTATACTTATTGTTGCGATTGCTTCTTCTCAATCAACTACAGGTACTGCCAGGACAGCAAGTGTTACCTATGGAACCCAAACACTTTCATTGGCAGCTGGTGACATGACTTTAATTACATCCAGATCACATACTGCTTTGTATTATCTGAATGAAGCTGGTATTGATGCAGCTGGAGCAAGTCCAACATTATCAATTACATTAAGTGGCGGAACAACTAGAGTTAACACTGTTTGGTATTCAGTTTATGATTATGTTGATCAAACAAGCCCTATAACAAACTCCCAAAACTATAATAATCTCACATCTGCAGGTCAAACATTTGTTTTTGGTACTGCACTTAATCTTAATTATGATGATCGATCAATTGAAGTTATCAGTTCAATACGTAGTGCAGCTAATACCTCACCGCGTACAATTACACCTGCTGCTAATTGGACAATGGCCAATGAACAAACATGGGCTACTATTGATGGTGTTAGAAATGGAGTATATAATCGTAGTATTTCAACTATTACTACAACAGATAATTCATCAACAACGATAAGTGGTAATGCATGGGGTTCTATGACAGGAATAAGTTTACATGCAATGACAAAACAATACAGAAGCAATGTAACGACTGGTAACTGGAGTACTTTAGGAACATGGCAACAATCGATGGACGGAGGAGTCTCATGGGTAGCTGCAACAACTATACCTGCAAATACAGATGGGTTGGTTACTATTCAAAATGGTCATACAATAAGCTTAACTGCTGCTGCTTCGGTAAGTAATTTAAATGTCAATGGGATATTGGATTTAAGTACATTCACTTTAACAGGAACGGGTACATTAACAGTTTCTTCCGGAGGAAGTCTTTTAGTAGGAGGAGCCTCAAATTTTCCGACAGGTTTTCCAACGATAACATTAAGCACTGGTAGTACAGTAAATTATGATAATGCCGGAATTCAGACACTAGCCTCAATAAATTATTATCATCTTATTCTTTCTGGTAGCGGGGCGAAAACATTACAAACTGGAACAACTGCAATTGCTGGGAGTCTAACTTTAAGTGGAACAGCTTCTGCGGTAGCTGTGATAGGTCTTAGTATAGGTAATGATCTTATTATCAATAGTGGTACATTATTTGATTTGTCAACATTTGCTTGTAATAGGTTAACTTCAGGCGGTACATTGAATGTTGCAGGTACTCTAAGGCTGGGAGCTAATACAGGAGGCCAGGCAGGCAGCAATTTCCCGACAAACTTTTCAACATTAACAATGACAGGTGGCACTGTAGAGTATGATAATACTGGAGTGCAGACAGTTTATGGTGTAAATTATTTTAACCTAATCCTATCCGGAAGTGGCATGAAAACATTGCAAGCAGGAACTACTTCAATCGGAGGTAACTTTACTATCAGTGCTTCTACAACTGCCCTTCTTATAACTGGATCAAATACGAATGCGAACTCAATTATCCTTGGGACTGCAACACAACCTGCAGGAACATTTGGGAGTACAAGCTCATCGGCAACTTATAAAACAGATACATATTTTTCTAGTTCTACAGGTATTATTACAACTGCTTCTGGCTGTACAGCAGGAACCTGGCTTGGATCAGTAAGTATTGATTGGAATACTGCAGCAAACTGGTGTGGGGGTATTCCAACCGCATCTACAGATGTTATTATCCCTTCAGGAGGGAATCAGCCGAATATAGGTACTATAGGTGGAGTTTGTAGGAATATTATCATAAATAGTGGTGCAACACTTACCATGGGAGGCTCATATAGTTTGACTGTTAAAGGGAACTGGACCAATAATGGAGGCACATTTACTTCTTCGACAAGTACTGTTGTATTTAATGGAACTTCCCAATCCATTGGGGGATCATCTACTACAACATTTTATAATTTAAATATAGATGGTAGCTCAAATTCAACTTCTGGAGCAAATATAACTATAGGCGGTAATCTTAATATAGGTAGTGGTACAAATTTAACTATAGCTTCAAACTTTACATTAGATGTCACTGGTACTTCTTTAATATCAGGTGTTTTGACTTTGGCTGGAACAGGTTCAAAATCATTCACAAATGATGTGATTATTATTGAAGGTGGAATTTGGAATGAAACTGGCATTGCAAGCATAAATTTTGCAAGTAATTTGCAAAATGAAGGAACATTAAATGCAAGTACTGGTGTGCATACATTTACTGGTTCAAGTAAGTCTTTTAGTGGAATAACTGAAATTTCTATTCCTAATATTACAATAAATGGTACATATACTAATAATGGTCATATTACTGCTAGTACATCATTGTCAGGTACAGGTGGGCTTACACAAGCTGCTCCTGCTGTACTCAATATCGGTGGAACATCTGGAATCACGACTTTATCGGCAACAATCAGCGGAAATACAGTTAATTATAATGGAAGTTCACAAGCGGTGAATGCTGTCAATTATTATAATCTTTTTTTAAAAGGAAGTGGGTTTAAGACACTTTCTTCAAGTACAACCACAATTGGCGGAATTCTGATGATGAGCGGGACAGCCTCTACTACTTTGGTTGTTAATCTAGCAGTAACAGGAAATTTGGATCTTGAAAGTGGCTCTACGCTCAACGGAGCATCTTATAATTTATCCTTGGGAGGAAATTGGACCAATAATGGTGGTACGTTTAACTCTGGGACAGGAACAGTGACTTTCAATGATACTTATTCTTCATTTCAATACATGGATGGAACTTCCCCAACAACTTTCTATAATCTTGTAATTAATCATACCTCTTCTGCTTATGGAGTTTCGCTCAGCGGAGCTTCCTCAACTGTAAAAAATATACTTACTTTGACAAATGGCAGAATTATCCTGGGTAACAATAACCTTATAATAGCCAGCACCGGAAGTATATCCGGAGGTTCATTAACATCAATGATTGTTCCTGAAGGAAACGGAATGTTAACCAAGATATTTCCAACTACCGGTTCTTCTGCAACTTTTACTTTTCCTGTCGGTAATACTTCCGGAACTGCTGTTTATTCACCAGCCGTTTTTACTGCTACTTCGCCAACAAACTGGAACAATGTTACTTTAAACATTAAATTAAAAGCCAATTCAATTGATCCTAATTTATGCCAGTCATTGAGTAATTATCTTAAAAGATATTGGGTGGTTAGCAGCAGTGGAACGTTGCCAACCTATACAATTGCGCTAACTTTTAATGCTGCCAGTGATGTTGTGGGTGTTATAGCACAAATAAAGAACGCCCGTTACGTATCGCCGAACTGGACTTATTCAAGTGCAATTGGTGCCTCCAGTGTCAATTTTACGGGTCTGACAACGGTAGGCGATTTCACAGGGGCGGATTCATATGGTACAAAAGCGACGGCTTCTCCTAACCCGATTTGTCCGGGTGCAAGCAGTACAATAAGCACAACAGTTTGTGGAGGCACTTCACCCACATATGCTTGGTCTAATGGTTCTACGGCATCCTCTTTTAATGTTTCAGGCCTTGCTGCAGGTACCTATAATTATACAGTAACAGTAACAGATGCAGGTTCTGTAAGAACTTCAACAGTTAGTTTAATAGTTGCGCCGATTTTAATGTCAACTTCCAAAACAAATAGTAGTTGTTATTGTTGCAATGATGGAACTGTAAGTTTAACTATAAATGGAGGTGCAACTCCATTAAACTTTTTATGGAGTAATGCTGCAACTACTCAGAATATTGCAGGTTTGAGTCAGGGAACTTATAATGTGACAGTAACTGATGCAGGTGGTTGTATAGCTACTGCTTCTGCAACTATTACTCAGCCAGCTAATCCTGATGCTGGGCCGAATCAATCTATATGTATTGGTAGCTCAGCTCAACTCAATGCAACAACTGGCAGTACTTTTTATTCCTGGACTCCTGTAAGCAGTTTAGATAATCCTAATATTGCAAACCCACTGGCAAGTCCTACGATTACTACTACTTACACATTGACTGTCGGGATCCCTTCTACTAATAATCTGGTTGTGAATGGAAATTTTAGTCAAGGGAATTTAGGTTTTGTTTCAGATTATGTTTATGTTTCTATTCCTGCATCAGGAGGAACTGGTGGGTTATATCCCGAAGGCCTCTATACCGTTGCACCCAGTCCCCGTCCATATCATAATGATTTTTGGGGAGTTCATGATCATACTTCAGGGTCTGGTAACTATATGATAGTAAATGGAGCTCCGAGTGCGGATCATGTATGGGAGGAATCTATAATAGTTCAACCAAACACTTGGTATGCATTTTCTACTTGGATAAATTCTCAGAATTCTATTTTACCAGCAGCACTTCGTTTTACTATCAATGGTGTTAAGTTAGGACCAGTCATTATTGCACCTTTGGATACCAATCATTGGGTTCAATTTTATACCAATTGGAATTCAGGAACGAATACCTCTGCTTTGATACAGATTGTCGATACAAATACTATTGCCGGCGGTAATGATTTTGGATTAGATGATATATCATTTTCACCTTATTGTTTTACAACAGATCAAATGACGGTTACTGTAAATCCAAAACCAATCATTAATAATCTTAGTGTTACTGTTTGTAGTGGAGCAAACTTTTCTGTAACTCCTTTAAATGGGGTAGATGGAATAGTGCCAACTGGAACAATATATAGTTGGCCAGCCCCTGGAGGAACTGGTTTTACCGGTGGAGTGGCGAGTAGCGGAAGTCCGACAAGTATTAGTGGCACTCTGGTTAATACAACAAATAACCCTGTATCAGCAACTTATATTGTAACACCGATATCGGGTAGTTGCACAGGATCAACTTTTACAGTGACTGTTACGGTTAATCCAACCCCAACAGCACCTGTAGTAGGAACAATCACACAACCGACCTGTTCACTTGCAACAGGCAGTGTATTATTGAGTGGATTGCCATCTGGCAGCTGGACCATCAATCCGGGAACAATAACAGGATCAACCACAACAACAACTATATCCGGACTGGTTGCAGGAACTTATAATTACACTGTAACCAATTCAGTAGGATGTACTTCATTAGCCTCCGCAAATGTTGTTATCAATGCACAACCCGTCACCCCAACAGCACCTGTAGTAGGAGCAATCACACAACCGACCTGTTCACTTTCAACAGGCAGTGTATTATTGAGTGGATT
>JBAXNW010000028.1:0-52047 GCA_037133555.1 Bacteroidota bacterium | reverse complement strand
ATTAACATACTTTGCTGATATTCAGTACTATTTATTTTTTGTCATGTACTAAGTTTTTTTATATATATTATTTATATTAAAAAGATTGTTGCAAAAATCAGCTTTTATTACTTTTTATGATAAAAAAATCGTTTTCAAAACAGTATTTCTGCCTTTTTCTTTAAAATATACGGATGTAAAACAAATTCAGTTTTATCAAAAAAATAATGTGATTGTTTTTAAAATAAGTAAAGAAATGAAAGGTAAAAATTTTTGGTCTCATTTTTATTGTATTTTTCCAAAAGCTGTTGATTTTCGAAATTCTACATCTATTGAAATTGATAATATATTTAAGATTTTTTCAAAGACTAATATTGAAATTATTTATAAATAGTATTCCTTTTTTTAAAACTAAATCAAATAAAAATGAAAATAAAATTAATCGTTCTTGCCTTGTTTTGTTTAATACAGTTAAATGTATCTGCCCAAACCTGGCTAAAACTAAGCTGTGGCACCGAGTTTTCCGTCGCTTTACGCTCAGACAGCACTTTGTGGGCATGGGGTGCAAATATGAATGGACAGTTGGGGATCGGCAGTTTAACTACAGCTGTATCTCCGGTTCAAATTGGTACTGAACATAAGTGGAAAGATATAGTGGCCGGGGCTATACATTGTCTTGCCATTAAATCGGACGGGACCTTATGGGCATGGGGCTTGAACGGGAATGGTCAACTGGGCAATGGCAACAATGTAAATTCTTCATCACCGGTTCAAATAGGAATTGCGACGAACTGGGCAAAGATATATGCAGGACAAGCGCATTCCTTTGCCATTAAAACCGACGGGAGTCTTTGGGCATGGGGCCATAATTATTACGGACAATTAGGTGACAGTTCCAATATAGAAAAGAATTTCCCTGTTCAGATAGGAAGTGAAACTAACTGGAAGGACATATCAGGAGGCGGTTTTCATACATTGGCAATTAAAACAAATGGAAGTTTATGGGCCTGGGGCTACAATGGCGAAGGTGAATTGGGAGACAGTACTACAACAAACGATAGTATTCCAAAGCAGATTGGGACAGACACCAATTGGTCAACAGTTGCTGCCGGGACCATGTATTCACTTGGATTAAAAGCGGATGGCAGTATCTGGGCATGGGGATTTAACGGCAACGGACAATTGGGAATAGGTGGCAATACTAAACTTTCGAAATCAACTATGGAAATACAGCCGGTTATGATTGGTGAAGCCTACGATTGGAAAAGCATTGCTGCAGCTTCTTCCTTTGCATTTGCCATTAAAAACGATTCCAGCTTATGGGGATGGGGTTTTAATTACTACGGCCAATTGGGAAATGGCACTAGCATTCAGGTAGATTATCCTGTAAAAAGCGGAACTGAAAATAATTGGAAAAGCATTGCAGCCTCTGTCGGTTTTTATTACAATTCAGCTGTTTATGGCATGCACAGCATGGGTTTAAAATATCAGCATAATGGGATTTGTGTAAGCGGAGCAAATTATACAGGCCAACTGGGCAATGGAAGCCTGATCAATATGCTTCAGTTTGATTGCAGCATAGGAATGCTAAGCGTTTCAGAAATTACAATTAATACTGTTCAACGCATGTATCCCAATCCTGCCAAAGATTTTATTACGATTGAAACATCCGCTGAAGAATTTCAGTTAAGCATTATTAATTCTGTAGGACAAACTGTATTTCAACAACATTGTACTTCTTCTCAAAATACAATTGACATCCAAAGCTATCCACAAGGGATGTATTATTATAAGCTTGTAAGTGATAAAGGGAAAGTAATCAGCGGAAAATTTGTAAAGGAATAAAATAATGAAAAAACTTACGCTTATTGGCATTTTGATTTTACAATTTACTTTTCTTTTTGCTCAAACACAGAATATTTCAAATATTTGGGGTTCTTCATCAAAAGAAGAAAGCGGTTATAGTATTTTTGAAGTTAATAGCAATACTTATTTTGTTGCTACACAAAGAGAATATAATTCACCAATTGTTTACAGAGAATGTATTGTATTAAAAATAGACAGCAATTGTAATGTAACAGACAGCTTAAAGTTAATGAATTACCTCAAAAGGGGTAAGTATTATTCTGTTTCTGAATTTTTAAAATACAATAACCGTATTATTGGATGGGGTTTTGCAATAGATACCTTAACTCAAAAACACAATATATGGTTTTCGGAATTTGACGAAAATTTGACGATTATACACGATACCTTATTGGGGAATGGAGATTCACTAATAAATCTATATAATGCAAATGTTTTGCTTACTTCTCAAAACAAGATATTAATGACGTTGGGATTTGTTCCTTATATACACGAAGATACTGTAAGTAATATGCACGATACTACCAACGTGATGGTTTGGCTGCTTGATTCTGGTTTTTCTATTCTTAAAGAAAATACTATTTTCTCTCATTTTGGATTTGATGGTTTTTCTGTGGTTGAGATGCATTCCAATCAATCCTATCATATTATTACGGTTTATGGAATTATACAAATAAAACAAAGCGATTTAAAGGTTGATTCTATAGTATGGCAACCATACGATGTTTTTTTAGGGGGAACTGGAGCTATAGCTATTAATGATTCTATTTATATACATCCAACAAATCATTTGTTTTATACAATACCTTGGCATAAAAGCGGATTTATTACTTGTTTATTCATACGAGATAAAAATGGCAAAACCAAGGATTCTGTTTTTATTGGTGATATGCAACAATCTTTTGACAGAACTTCTATTGCTAATATTGCTTTTTTAACAATGGATTCAATATTTGTAACAGGGACAAATTGCTCGCTTGATTCCGCATATTTTGCTTACGAAGATAATACGATTTTCCTGTGGAATATTAAACTAAACGGGCAAGTTAACTGGCAAAAATACTATGGCATTGGCAAAAAGTTTATTGTTTCGAATATCACAGAAACAGCTGATGGAGGATGCTTTTTAGTGGGTGAAGTATGGGACTGGCATCATTATCCTGATTATACAACGGATTTGTTTTTCTTAAAAGTAGACAGAAACGGAAACATTACAGGTTCAGTGGGTATCAACGAAAAAATAAACCAAAGTGAAATTGCAGTGTATCCCAATCCTGCGAAAGCATCCATTAATTTTAATACCGGTATGTACAGCAATTATCATTTAAGTATATTTAATGCATTAGGCCAAACTATTATACAGCAACATTGTACTTCTTCTCAAAATACATTTGATATCCAAAGCTATCCACAAGGGATGTATTATTATAAGCTTGTAAGTGATAAAGGGAAAGTAATCAGCGGGAAATTTGTGAAGGAATAAAATATATTTATGAAATAGCCATAAGAATAATATTCATACAAACCGAGAATGATATTATATGGCGTATTCCCCCGATAAATCGGGGCAGGCAATGTGACAAATAGATAATAAAAATTAATAACACATGAAAATAGCTTTGGTCATAATTTCAGTCTTTTTGTTTTTCGGATGTGCTAACTCAAGAAAAAAAGAAGACAATATTATTAGTAAAACAAAAATAATGAATTCTTTAACAGCTAAAAATGATACAATTTACGTAAAAGAATTTTCTGAGTTTAATAAAAACGATATTGGCAAAATAGATAGTGTTGATTATTATACCAAAATAAAAATTCAAAAATTCTCTACAAAAAACATGAAGAATCTAGTATCAAAAAAGAAAGTAAGTTGTATCATTTTTTGGGCTTCTTGGTGCAAAGGTTGTAAATGGATGTTAGACTCTGCATACAGGGATATAATAAAAAAGCATCAAAAGAATGTAAACTTTGCGATTATTTCAATTTCTAATAAATTGAAGGACAATCAAAAAGAATTGTTTAAGCTTAAATATTTTATGCAAACGTATGTTCTAGACCCTAATCTTTATAAAAGTACGAGTGAATTTGACGACTTTCCAATATTAGAATCATATTTTAAAGAACAATTCCCTCATGAAAAATTGGAATTATTTGTACCATTTGTAATGCTTATTGATAAAAATAAAAAGATAATTTCAAAAGATCAAGATTATTATAATCTAAATATTTTACTTTCAAAACTTGAGAAATAAAAAGAAGGAGGAATTTACCACAAAGCCATCACAAAAACTTTTTTGTTTTGTAAAATGCTTGTATGCTATTATTTACATCCATTAAAATTCCATAGCGTCACATATTATAGTCTGCTTTAGAACTGGCACCATTTATCATATTTTACTCAGAAAGCGATACAATTGTTGCACTTTTATTTGAAGACATTCAGAGTAGTGATATGGTAATCAATACTCTATATTAATACAATAAATAATATGAAATATATAATATTCTTATTTTTTATCTTGACATTTCATTTGTCAACAGCTCAAAATATCAACTATATATTGAAAGATGTTTCATCTGGAATGAATGAAATTAAGAATTACAATAAAATAGATAGTTTGCCTAAATTTTATATAATAGATAATTCGTCTTTCGATTCTCTGATGAAATCTTCAACGAAAAAATACAAGATTATTTATAATTTTTCACACAAATGTTCTTCAAGCAGAGAAGTATTGCCTAAATTACTTGAATTTATTAGCCAAAACGTTACAATTTTCGAACTTTATTTAATAATTGGATATCGGTATGATAATGTATTTGACATCTCTAACTATCTTAAAAATAAAATCCATTTTTACGAACCGGCATATTTTTTAGACATAAAAAAATATGGGAAAAGAAAAAATCCATTTTCAAGACTAGATAAGTTTATTAAACAATATTGTCCTCAATGTGAATATAGAAAAATGGGATTTTCGAGTTATTTTGTATTTGATAAAGATAATAAAATTATTTTACATACAAATTGGGAATACGATAGCAATGCACTGGTAAATGAGTTAAAAAAGCTTCCATAATTTATGATAAAATTCACACAGGGCTCATATCTTGACTCCACCATGGTGGTAGTTATAAGTGGCAAGAGGGCGAAGAGGCAAAGGGGCTACGTTACTTCTTCTCAATAATTTTAAAGAATTCAGTGCTGTATGACTCGCTCACCGGAATGATGTGTTTTTTTATATGGATACGCATCCTTTGAATGGAATCAATATGCTGTATGGAAACAATAAAAGAACGGTGGACTCTGATGAATTTTTTGGGCGGGAGTTTGCTTACTATCGATTTGAGCGTCATAAGTGACAATACAAAGCTTTCACCACTATAAATTTTTATATAATCGTCCAATCCTTCAATGTGAGAAATCTCGTCGATATTGATTTTTTTAATCTGGTAATCCGATTTTACGAATATATAATTCTCTTCTGAAGGCTGTTGGTTGTTGACAAATTGATGATAATCAAATGCTTTGTTCACTGCTTTGAAGAAACGGTCAAACTCTATGGGTTTCAGTAAATAATCTACTGCATCCATATTAAAACCTTCAACGGCATACTTATGATAAGCTGTTACAAAGATAACCATGGGCTGTTGCTTCAAAGATTTCAAAAACTGCATCCCACTCAGATCGGGCATTTCGATATCCAGAAACAACAGATCAATCTTTTCATTTTTTATAATTTCTGCTGCTTTAAAGGGGTCGGTAAAACAGCCTTTCAAATCGAGAAAGCTGACTTTGGATACATAAGAAGAAATGATTTCAAGTGCAAGTGGTTCATCGTCAATGGCTATACAACTTATCATGATAAAGTGATTGAGAGTTCTACATTAAATACATGTTCAGCTTCAGTGATTTTTAATATATGTTGATCGGGGTAAATCAGTTTCAGCCTTTTTCTGGCATTTTCTATCCCAATGCCAACACTTTCTTCTGTCTTTTGCTTAAATATTCTATTACGGGTTTTAAATCTAAAATGATTTCCCTGCAGTGATATTTCGATAAATATGGGTGAATCCTCGTGAGTACTGATTCCATGTTTAAAGACATTCTCAACAAAAGTAATCAGCAGTAAAGGAGCAATACTGACTTGGTTAAAGTTTAAGGGTTTAAGATAGGTAATTTCAACGGTTTCGGAAAGGCGCATTTTTTGAAGATCAATATAATTATTGATACAATCCAGCTCTTTTTCAAGTGGGACTTTGTCGGCCTGGGTTTCGTTGACGATGTATCTCAGCAGTTTCGACAGCTGCATGACTGCATCGGGAGTATTGTCCGATTTTTTGAGGGACAAGGCATAAATGGTATTCAGCACATTGAACAAAAAGTGAGGATTGATCTGGGCTTTAAGATTGCTGAGTTCTGTCTGAAGTTTTTCTTTTTCAATTAATGTGGTTCGCTTTTCAGTTTCAAACCATTTGCTGATAATTTTGATCCCGCTACTGATAATAAAGATAAAGAAAAAATATAAAGCAAGCATTGCATTAAAAACTTGCATGGGGCCATGCTTTTGCATTCCATTATCATTGAATTCCTGATGTGTTTTAAAGTATTCAGGGAAAATTACAATGAGGAAAAATAGAACTGCTATGGATACTACATAATAGAAAATCTTACGCTTAGCTAAAAGCTGAGGTATTAAAACTTCCGCATTTAAATAATAAAATCCAATAAGTGTGAGATTGGTGAGCAGATAGAAGATGAAAAAAAATTCGTCGGGTTGAAAATTCCCATCCGGTGGTTTGGGTGAGAAATAAAATGGCAGACTGATAAAGCAAACCCATGCAGTAATGTGAATAAATAGCTGAATATATTTATGCTTAGTCATTTTCTTAATTTTTATTCAAAAGTAATAAACATTCTCCAAATCGGAACGTAAAATTACTAAACCCTGTAAATTTTGAATCTGTTTTTGTTTCTAATTGTAAAGCCAATTTCTTAATCTGATTTTTTTTTTGCAAATTGCAAGGGAAAACTGTTTAATAATAGTGTAAAACTTCTTAATCAGTATTTAAAGTAAAAGCTATTAACGTTTTAATTTTAATCTTCTGACTCAATCAGACTATATTGACTTAACAAAGTTGTAAATTCAATATAATCTCTTTCAAAAGTAATTCTATCAATATCGTATTTCGAAAGCACGGATTGCATGATTTCGTCGAATGAATTTTCAGCCTTTAACATTTTAAATATTTCGACACCTGAGGGATTTAAGGTAAAGAAATCGCCTGTCAAAGGATGAAACAGTGAACCTGATTCGCTGATGGCTACATTGTTATTTATTTTCATATTTTATCTGATTTTAAGATGTTTAAAAAAGATGACCACTATACCAGAGTGGTCATCTAAACTTAACTATAAAAAACTAATGGAAATATAATATGCAAACTTAATTCCAATCGTTAACAGAACAAAACTTAATAGGTGAATGGCTGATAATAATAGGTGAATACTGGAAATCTGCTTATTGATATTAATATTTATGTTTACATTCGATTTTAAGGTTGAAAGGATCAATAGTTTTATTTGATTGATTATAAGAAAAATAGATATCGATTTTTAAATTTATCTGAAAAGATATTTTATTCAAATTTAGCATTTTGGAAAATAAATTTATTTTATTAACCTAGCTTCATTACTTTTGCAGAAAATTAGATTTCCCAAACTGTTTTCAGCTTTAAAATCCAAATTTCTTAGCTAAAAGTATTTAAACAATTGCAAATTTTTCATTTATATGAAGAGCTAAAAATAGGGTAGGGTTAAACATTGTTTTTGCAACGTTCTAAAAATGAAACAATAAATATAAATAAAATAAGATGAACACTAAAAAATCAGGTTTCAGTACCAAATTAATTCATGCCGGTGAAATTGAAGATCAATTTGGATCCGCAACGATACCCATTTATCAAACTTCAACTTTTGCATTTAAAACTGCAGAGGAAGGTGCAAAATGTTTTGCAGGTGAAAGCAATGGTTATATTTATACCCGAATTGGCAATCCAACCATTGATGCATTGGAACGTCAGATTGCTTCTCTTGAAAACGGTTTCGGCGGTATCGCTGTAAGTTCCGGTATGGCTGCGGTGAATGTTATTTATCAGGCATTGCTGGCTTCAGGCGATCACATGGTCAGTACCGATGCAGTGTATGGACCTTCAAGAGCCATTATGGAAAACCATTACGTTAAATATGGGGTTGAAAGTACGTATATTAATACTACGGATGCAACTACCATCGAACAAGCTTTTAAGCCTAATACTAAAGTTTTGTTTATCGAAACACCTGCTAATCCTACGATGGATATCAGTGATATTGCTGCCTGTGCCGAAATAGCTCACAAACATGGTGCTTTGCTTGTTATCGACAATACTTTTTGCAGTCCTTACCTGCAAACACCTTTGGATTTAGGCGCTGATATCGTATTCCATTCCATGACCAAATTTATCAATGGGCATGCTGACATTGTTGCAGGTATCGTAATTGCCAAAGAAGAAACGATTTATAAAAAACTACGTGGTATGATGATCAGTTTAGGTTGCAATATGGACCCACATCAGGCATATATGGTTTTAAGAGGGGTTAAAACCCTTGGTATTCGTATTGACCGTGCCAGTGAAAATGCTGATAAAGTAGCTGATTTTCTGGAAACCCATCCTAAAGTAGCCTGGATTAAATATCCAGGACTAAAATCGCATCCTCAATATGACTTAGGCAAAAAACAAATGAACGGAAATGGTTGTATGATTAGTTTTGGTTTGAAAGAGGGTTTTGAAGGAGCCAAAAAACTAATGGACAATGTGCATCTCGCATTATTGGCAGTTTCTTTAGGCGGTGTTGAAACACTGATACAACATCCTGCTTCGATGACGCATTCAAAAGTGACCAAAGAAGGTAAATTAAAAGCCGGCATTACCGATGATCTGATTCGTTTTTCTGTTGGAATAGAAGATGCTGTTGATATTATTGAAGATTTGAGACAGGGCTTGGAAAAAGTATAAAACGTATTGAACAATACGGTAAGAATATCGTTACTCTAAGCAAATCTAAAAATATTAAAAATGAAAATAGCTATTCCAACAAGGGGAAATTCAGTAGACGATCATTTCGGCCATTGCGAAATGTATACCATATTTACGTTACAAGATGGTAAAATTCAACATTCAGAAATCCTTCCATCAACTCAGGGTTGTGGATGTAAATCTAACATTGCATCTGTTCTTCACGAAAAAGGAGTTAGCATCATGTTGGCAGGCAATATGGGAGCTGGGGCACTGAATACTTTAAATATGTATAATATTGAGGTCATCAGAGGTTGCTCTGGTGATGTAAAATTATTAGCTGAAGCCTATATGAAAGGTGAAATTGTCGATACTGCAGTTAGTTGCAGCCATCATGAAAACAATGGAGAACATCAATGCAATCATTAATTGCAATTTAAATATAAAAAACCCGTCTTGCTTCATTAGCTAAGACGGGTTTTTTTATGCTTTGTAGAATTTAGATATACAGGCTGTTTCTTTGTGCCTTGAGTCGGTCGTCTGAAATATAATCATCATATTCCATTTGTTTGTCTATCATGCCCTTGGGTCCCATTTCTATCACCCTGTTGCAGACCGTCTGAATAAATTCGTGGTCATGGGACGACATCAAAATGTTTCCTTTAAATTTTATCAAGGTATTGTTGAAAGACTGTATAGATTCCAGATCCAGGTGATTGGTAGGTGCATCCAGTAACATAATATTGGCATTGCGTAGCATCATCCTGGCAATCATGCACCTAACTTTTTCGCCACCCGAAAGAATGTTGGCCTTTTTATAAATTTCTTCACCCGAAAAAAGCATTTTGCCTAAAAATCCCCTCAGGTACATTTCTGAAGTATCTGTTGAAAATTGTCCCAACCAATCAATCAAAGTAATGGGTTCTTTGAAAAGATGCTCATTTTCAAGGGGGAGATAAGCTTTGGTGATGGTCTGTCCCCATTCAAAATTGCCACTGTCAGCCGAAATATGACCTTTGATAATTTCAAATAAATTGGTCATAGCCCTTGAATCGCGGGATAAGAATATGACTTTGTCATCTTTTTGAAGTGTAAACGATAAGTTTTTAAAGAGTACCGTTCCGTCAACACTTTTTGTAAGATCCGTAAGTTCTAAAATACTGTTTCCACATTCGCGTTCTGGGGTGAAAATAATACCTGGATATTTACGGGTCGAAGGTTTGATTTCTTCAATATTCAGCTTCTCTATCATTTTTTTACGACTGGTGGTCTGTTTTGATTTTGAAGCATTGGCACTAAAACGGGCAATAAATTCCTGCAATTCTTTTTTTCTTTCTTCTGCTTTTTTGTTTTGTGTTAGTTGCTGTCTCAACGCTAATTGACTGGATTCGTACCAGAAAGTGTAATTGCCCGAAAATTGTTGAATCCTGTTAAAATCAATATCTACAATATGGGTACAGATAGAATCAAGAAAATGTCGATCGTGAGAAACCACCAAAACGGTATTGTCAAAATTAGCAAGGTAATTTTCAAGCCATTGAACGGTATCTAAGTCTAAATCGTTGGTAGGTTCATCCAGCAATAAATTATCAGGTTTTCCAAAAAGTGCCTGGGCCAGCAATACTTTTACTTTTTCCTTGCCGCTGAGTTCTTTCATGTATTTGTTGTGAACATCTTCTTTAATGCCCAGTCCACTCAACAAACTGGCTGCATTGCTTTCGGCATTCCATCCGTCCATTTCTGCAAATTTTTCTTCCAATTCAGAGGCTCTGTGACCATCTGCTTCAGAAAAATCAAGCTTGGCGTAGATTTCATCTTTTTCGAGCATAATACTGCAAAGTTCAGCATGCCCCATTATCACTGCATTGATTACTGTATATTCGTCAAATTCAAAGTGATCTTGCTTCAAAACCGATAGCCTTTCGGAAACTCCAAAACCAACATTTCCACGGGTACTTTCTTGCTCGCCATACAATACTTTTAAAAAGGTAGACTTTCCGGCTCCGTTTGCGCCAATGATACCGTAACAATTGCCAGGCATAAATTTCAGATTAACATCCTGAAATAATATTCGTTTCCCAAATTGTACACTCAAATCCGATACTGTAATCATTTAAAATACTATTATTTATGTGTTTTATAATTGCTAAATTTTAAGTTTGCAAAGGTAAGCAAAGCAATTAGAATTAAAACTAAATTTAAACTTAAATTTATTTTTAGCCGCATACTCCTTTATTTTTTTGAAATTTACAAGGTTTATTTCGCCTTGTTTGGTTCTAAATATATAAAATTCAGCGATTTAAATTTTAATTAAAATGTGTAATAATTAGATATCTTAATATTTGGTTATGTTAATATCTTGTATTATTTTTGCTTGTGAAAACATTAACAGTAAAATAAACCATAAAATGAAAAAAATCCTAATTCTTGGCGCTGGAACTGGTGGTACTATCATGTCAAACAAATTACGAAAAGAACTTGATCGGAATGAATGGGAAATTACAATTGTTGATCAGTTCAAAACGCATTATTACCAGCCAGGATTCTTGTTTGTTCCTTTCGGGATGTACAGCAGAAATGATGTCATTAAACCAAAAAATGATTTCATTCCTGTAGGTGTAAATCTGATTTTTCAGAAGATAGACAACATTGATGCTGAAAATAATCAGGTACGTTTAGCCGATGGAGTTGTTTTATCCTATGATTATTTGATTATTGCCACAGGTACCCGAATCGTTCCTGAAGAAACCGAAGGATTGAAAGGCGATTTATGGCACAAAAATATTTTCGATTTCTATACCATAGAAGGGGCTTTGGCTTTGGGGAATTTTTTTAAAACATGGAAAGGTGGCGAACTGGTGTTGAATATTGCCGATATGCCCATTAAATGTCCGGTTGCTCCCTTGGAATTTGTAATGTTTGCAGATGCTTTTTTTATAGAGAGAGGCATGCGTGATAAAGTAAACATTACTTATGTTACGCCACTCAGTGGCGCATTCACCAAGCCACGAACTTCAAAAGTAATGGGTGAATTGTTGCAGGAAAAAAACATCAATATCGTAACAGATTTTTACATTTCTGAAGTAAATAACGAAGAAAAAAAGATAATTGACTATAATGGCATAGAAATTCCTTTTGATTGCTTAGTAAGTGTTCCTGTTCACATGGGAGATGAGGTAATTGTTAAAAGTGGACTGGGTGATGATATGGGATTTGTAAAAACTGATAAATTTACACTTCAGTCAGTACAATATGCAAATATTTTTGTCTTGGGTGATGCTTCTAATATTCCAACTTCAAAAGCAGGTTCCGTGGTTCACTTTGCAGCCGATGTGGTGCTTGAAAATATCATGTGTGCTATAGAAGGACGTCCTTGTACTGCTGCATTCGACGGGCATTCCAATTGTTACATCGAAACAGGTCATGGTAAAGGAGCTTTGATTGATTTTAATTACGATACAGAGCCTTTACCTGGTTCATTCCCTTTTCCTGGAGTGGGGCCTTTCAGCCTTTTAAAAGAAACCCGTATGAATCATTATGGTAAATTATTGTTTCGTTGGATATACTGGCATATCTTATTGAAAGGCAAAGAAATGCCGATAGATTCTAAAATGACACTGGCTGGTAAAAAAATCGCTGAATTTTAATAAGTATTACCATGGACGAAAACAATATGCAACAAGAAATTTTGATGCTAAACAGCAAACTCGACCTTGTGTTGGAAGAAATGCAATTACAGCGGCGCAAACGTGATGAAGTTGAAGATCTCTTAACCGACTTTTCATACATTGCAAAAGATATTTTTCAAACCGGTGTAATTGAACTCGACCGTGCCGGTGTAGAAGTAGATGCAGAATCTGTAACCCGCTTGGGAATAGGATTGATTAAAAATATTGGTAGTTTTAACCAAATGTTGGGTATGCTCGAAAGTATGATGGATTTAGCCAAAGATGTTGAACCTATTATCCGTCAGGTGGGATTGGATGCTATCAATAAAATGGCTGAATTTGAACAGAAAGGATACATCGATTTTGTTAAACAGCTGGGCAATGTCGCTGAAAAATTTATGAATCAATACACTGCAGAAGATCTGAAAAGACTCTCTGAAAATATGGATAAAATTACTGCTATCATCGGGAATTTGACGCAACCTTCTGTATTAGTCGCACTCGAAAAAGCAAGCCGTGTTTTTGCAGAAACAAAGCCCGATCCTCTTTTAGATAATAAATCACTCTTTAAACTATTTAAAGAAATTAATTCTGCGGAGATCAGACAATCAATGTCTTATATGCTGAGATTGATTAAGTCACTGGCTCATACAAATGATGAACGAAATTTTAACATTTATTAAAAACAACGTAAATTAAGTAAAAATCGAAATAATCATACGTAAATCAATATAATAAATTATTAACCAATACATTAAAATCAATAATTATGGCACAAAAAACCTATGCTGGAATTACAGTAGAAGTAAACGAAGAAGGTTACTTTACCGATGCTACAAAATGGACCAAAGAAATGGCTGTTGAAATTGCAAAAGAAGAAGGTGTTGAATTTACCGAAGTTCATGCTAAAGTGCTGGACTTTCTTCGCGATCGTTTTGAAAAAGGTGAAATGCTGACCATCCGTTCGGTTGGAAAATCAAATATCGTTGATATCAAAGGTTTCTATCAGTTATTTCCCGGAGCTCCTATGAAAAAAGCGGCCCGTATCGCTGGAATACCTAAACCTGCAAGTTGTGTATAATCTTAAAAAATAATAATTATGAGTGAAAATCAGGAATTACCTTTAAAAAAAGTATGTATTATCTGTGCCAAAGGCTCGATAGAAGATGTATATGCTGCTTTGGTTATGGCCAATGGAGCTGTAATGGAAGGCATTGAAACTAAAATGTTTTTTACTTTCTTTGGCTTGGATGCCATTACTAAAAAACAAATGAACAAATTACATACTGCCACTGTTGGAAATCCAGCGATGCGTATGCCAGGCGGACTATCCTTCCCAAGTTTACTAGGGATTATTCCTGGTGTAGAAGCGGGTGTTTCTGCAATGATGCGGAACCAGATGGAAGCGCTAGACATTCCTCCTGTTGATGAATTTTTTGAAATGATAACAGCTGGAGGTGGTGAAATATATGCCTGTAAATTAGCAATGGATATGTTTAAACTCACAAAAGCCGATTTATGCGATTGTGTTTCAGGTGTATTAACGGTCGGAGACTTCTATGCATTGGCAGGAGGCGAAAGAACGCAGATAATTTTTGTTTAATTATCTTTAGAGGAATAAGTGCAAAGTAGAATTGATTAAAAAATGCTAAAAGCTATTTTGTCAATTCTACTTTAAACCAGAATTCAATAGCTGCGTTCATGGCTGAATTGTAGATACCTTCGCGTCTTCCACCACCTTGCATACCTCCCTGATGCATACCGCCGGATCTGCCGTTTCCCTGCATGCCATCAGGATTTCCACCACCCTGCATGCCGCTTGAGGTTTCTCCATCCATACTATCTGAAGATTTAGGCTCCCCTTTAGGATGCATATCCATTTTCCCGGATACAATACCTATGGATAAATTGGCTAAAGAAGCTATTCCATTTGATGATATTTTAGAAAATGGAATTGTAAGTTCGTAGGTGATCTCTGAATTATTGATGGTTTCAATTTTAACCTTAATTTCTGCATCAGATGAAAATACTGAAATCTGCTCAGTCTTGTCCTGCTTAACAAAAACACCCATTTTCCCAGCTTGAACCAGGCTGCTTTTTAAATCAAATTCCCTGGGCTTTCCATTGAAAGCAGTGTGCTGTTCAGGAAAATTAGCTGATTGAAAATTGCGAGCTTGGGGATATTGAAAATATACTTTTAAATCCTTTTTCCCGTTCACGTCAAAATAAAAATTAAATCCGGTTCTCAAGATCTTCATGATAGTGGAAGCATCAATGGTATTAAGCCTGATTTTTAGATATGTATTGTCATTTGTAATCTGGTATCGAATTTTGTTTTCAGCATTGTAAAAGCGATAATCACTTTTTGTTTCGGTGCTTTCAGATATACTGCTAAGCGATTCTATTGTTGTACAACTACTTAATAAAATAAGTAAAAAGAAAAGGAATCTGTTCATAAAACTATTTTAAAATCCTGATTAATCTATTCTATAGCAATAAGAAAAAAGCTATTAACAATAGCCAGTAACGGGAATATTTTAATTCTATTATACAATTTATAGCATACATTGAAAGTATTTCTAATTTTAATTGTCTGAATATATATTGAACCTAGAATGTGATATTTTGATTCAGAACCAAGTGTTTTTTTACTGATAAATTAATGGCCCCATTTATGCTAAATGAATATTTGGCTCATGCTAGCTTGAATGCTTAATAGTTAATAATAAACGCCAAATTTTCTGATTGTTTTTAATAAAACAATTACTTTTGCATAAGAGAATCAATGATTTTTACGCTAATAATACCAATAGAATGAAAAATAGAGAAATAGGGGCTTCCTTCATGGTTGTATTCGCACTATTTGTGCTTTTTGCATGCAACTCCAACAAACAAGAAAACAATCCAAAATCTAAAGAGAAACCACAATCAAAAGTAAGTGGTTATGTTGTAAAGCCAACATTACTTATAAACGAAATTTCTGTTTCTGGTTCATTATTGCCCTACGAGGAAATAGCTTTGATGAGCGAAGTTTCTGGAAGAGTGGTTTTTATCAATTTGCCGGAAGGGAAACTGGTTAAAAAAGGAACGCTGCTTGTTAAACTTTTTGATGCTGATTTACAGGCGAATCTTAAAAAGATGCAAACACAATTGGCCATACAGGAAAAAATTTATAATCGACAATCCGATTTAATGAAAGCAAACGGTATCAGTCAGTCTGATTACGATCAATCTTATTTGCAAGTAAATTCAATAAAAGCTGATATTGAAGTACAACAAACAATGATTCGTAAAACAGAAATTCTGGCTGCTTTTGACGGAACAATTGGATTAAGAAATATAAGTGTGGGGGCTCAGCTTATGCCTTCTACCCTTTTGGCAACCCTTCGCATGGAAGATAAGCTAAAATTAGATTTTAGTGTTCCCGAAAAATACAGCAACGAAATCAAAGCTGGAATGAAAGTAAAATTCACTACCCATGGTGATGTTAAGCAATATGATGCCACCGTCATAGCTACAGAGGGCGGCATAGATGAAAATTCAAGAAGTTTAAAAGTGAGAGCTGTTGTTAACAGTAATGCTGGCCATTTAGTGCCGGGTGGTTATACAAACGTTCAACTCACACTTGGAGAAAATAAAAATGCCATACTGGTTCCAACCCAGGCCATCATTCCTCAGGAAAGAAACAAAAGTATCATCGTTGCTAAAATGGGCAAGGCTCATTTTATTAAAGTGCTTACTGGAACCAGAAGAGCATCGACGATTGAAATTACACAAGGATTGAATCCAGGTGATACCATTGTAACGACTGGTCTTCTTTTTCTAAAGGAAGGTGCAAAAATCTCATTTTCTAATGTTAAAACGGATTCATTATGATTATCTCAGATATTGCACTCAAACGTCCAATAGGATCAATGGTATTGAGTTTGATGATTATTCTATTGGGTGTAGTAGGTTATAGTTTTTTGGGTGTTCGTTTATATCCGGCCATTGACCCCCCGGTTATAACTGTCCAAACAACCTATACGGGTGCAAATGCAGAAATAATTGAATCACAGATTACTGAACCATTAGAAAAATCAATCAATGGAATTGAAGGGGTAAAATCTATTTCTTCAAATTCTGCAATTGGCAGCAGCAATATAACAGTAGAATTTAACCTGGATGCTGACCTTGAAAAAGCTGCCAACGATGTAAGAGACAAGGTCTCACAAGCTTCAAAAAATCTCCCTCAGGATATTGATGCACAACCTACGGTTACAAAAGCAGATGCCAACAGTGATCCGATTATCATGCTTATTGTCCGTAGTTCAACCATGAATGCGATTGAATTGAGTGAATATGCTGAAAATGTTTTATTGGAAAAGTTCCAAACCATACCCGGAATCAGTTCCGTCGCTATATATGGACAGCAGAAACCTGCAATGCGCTTATGGCTCAATCCCGAAAAAATGGCAGCTGTTTCTATAACCGCTTCAGATGTGGGTGCAGCACTTATCAAAGAAAATGTGGAAATGCCCGGTGGTAAAATAAGAGGTAGTTCAACAGAATTAGTCGTTAAAACTTACGGAAGATTAAGCACCGAAGAGGATTTTAATAATCTTATTATCAGACAAAAAAACAATCAGGTGATACGCTTCAGCGATATTGGGGAGGCTGTTTTGGGCCCCCAAAATGAAGAATCAGGAGCCAGTATCAATGGTGCTACTGGCCTTTCTTTAGCTTTGATACCTCTTCCAGGAGCCAATAGTATTGATATCTCCAATGAGTTTTATAAAAGGCTCGATCAAATTAACAAAACACTTCCAAAAGGTATTAAATTAGACATTGGCCGTGATAAATCTATATTTGTAAAACAATCGGTGAATGATGTTATTGAAACATTAGCCATTGCAATTTTTTTAGTGGTACTGATTATCTTTTTGTTCTTCAGGAACTGGATTATTGCTTTACGACCGCTGATTGATATACCGGTTTCGCTGATAGGAACTTTTTTTGTAATGTATATCTTAAATTATTCAATCAATGTGCTTACCTTGCTTGGGATTGTGCTGGCGACAGGTCTGGTGGTAGATGACGGGATTGTTGTAACTGAGAATATTTTTAAAAGGATAGAAAAGGGCATGGACAAATGGCAGGCAGCTTTTGAAGGTACCCGTGAAATCTTTTTCGCTGTAATTTCTACTTCACTAACCTTGGCCATCGTTTTTATACCGGTTGTATTCTTACAGGGATTTACAGGTAGGTTGTTCAGGGAGTTTGGTATTGTCGTTGCTTCTGCGGTGTTAATTTCTGCTTTGGTATCTCTTACACTTACTCCGGTATTAAATGTAAAACTGGGAGGTTCAGCTTCTCATCATTCTAAGTTTTATCTTTCAACAGAAGTGTTTTATGTAAATCTTGAGAAAAGATACCGTCGGATATTGAGCTATTTTATGCTTAGGAAATGGGTTTCATTCGGAATTTTAGGGCTTTGTTTGTTGTTGATTGTTATACTTTCAGGCCAATTAAAATCTGAATTGGCTCCACTGGAAGATCATAGTTATATCAGAACTTCTATCACAGCTCCTGAAGGAACAGAATACAGTACCACCCAGAAAATTTTGGATAAGATAGCCAGAAAACAGATGGATTCTGTTCCTGAAGCACCTTTTATCCTTGCCCGTTATGGAGGAGGTGGAGGAGGAGGAAGCTCTAGTGCCAACGCAGGATTTGTAATAAGTTTTCTTTCCGACCCTGCCGATCGCAAAGCTTCTCAGCAACAAGTATATGACCGCTTATCAAAAATATATAAAAGTATTCCTGAAGCCCGTATTATTGCTAGTCAGGAAGCAACCATTACAACTTCATCTGCCGGAGGAGGTTTGCCTGTTCAATTTGTTATACAGAATCTTGATTTTAGTAAACTAAAAAAAATATTACCTAAATTTCTTGAAGAAGCACAAAATAGTCCTTTTTTTAGCAATATCGATGTAAACCTGAAATTTAACAAGCCTGAATTGAACATTACGGTGGATCGACTGAAGGCAACCAGCCTTGGCGTAAACGAAAAAGATGTCTCCGATGCCATAGACTTAGCATTTAGTGGAGGTAGGTATGGGTATTTTTTACGCAACAATAAACAGTATTTTATCATCGGACAACTTGACAGGGAAAACCGTAACAAACCTGCAGATATTTCATCATTGTATGTGAGAAACAATACAGGCACTATGATACAACTGGATAATCTTATCAAAATGGAAGAAAATAGTAATCCTCCTTCATTGTATCATTACAACCGTTATAAATCCGCTATTGTTTCGGCCAACCTTGCTACAGGCAAAACAATTGGTGAAGGATTGCAAGAAATGGAAAGAATAGCAAAAAAGCTCCTGGATGAGTCTTTTAGTACGGATCTTGCTGGACCTTCCAGAGATTATGCAGAAAGTAATTCAAATATTTCGTTTTCTTTGGTTTTAGCCTTGCTGCTTATCTATTTAATTTTAGCAGCCCAGTTTGAGAGTTTCCGCGATCCTTTTATCATCATGCTTACAGTGCCAATGGCAATAACCGGTGCTATGCTTTCGCTATGGATTTTTGGACAAACCTTAAATATTTTTTCAGAAATTGGAATGATCTTATTAATAGGTATTGTTACCAAGAATGGTATCTTAATCGTTGAATTTGCCAACCAGAAACGTAAACTCGGGCATAGTAAAAGAGTTGCTGCTTTTGAAGCTGCTGCTGCACGTTTCAGGCCAATTTTAATGACTTCACTGGCTACCATGTGTGGTGCACTTCCTATTGCTTTTGCGATAGGTTCAGGTGCTCAAAGCCGGGTTTCATTGGGTATAGTCGTTGTAGGTGGGCTGTTATTTGCTTTGATACTCACCTTATTCGTTATTCCGGTAACCTATGTCGTAATGTCGGGTAATAAATCTGTAAAACAACATGCTTATTAGAATTTTGAATTAAAAATTAGGAATGATAATATGAAGAGCAATAATATAATACAGGAAAAAACTTTTGCTTTTGCGATCAGAATAATTCATGTCTATAAATATTTGGTAGAAGTGAAAAAAGAATACGTTCTTTCCAAGCAATTCTTTAGGTGTGGTACTTTAATTGGTGCCAATACTGAGGAGGCAATTGGAGGCCAAACAGAAAAAGATTTTTACGCTAAATTTAATATTGAGTATAAAGAAGCCCGTGAAACACATTATTGGATTCGACTTTTAAAAGAAACAAACTAGTTTGAAATTACTCAAGTCCAATCTTTATTAACTGATTGTGAGGAGATTTTAAAAAATAACTGCATCAATTATTAAAACAATGAAATTTAAATAGGTAATTGTTACTAAAATTCCTAATTCCTAATTTTTAATTCCTAATTAATTATATCTCATGAAATCTTTTATTATAGTTTTTTTTCTAACGATTTTCTCGATAGCAGATGCGCAGACCATTCTAACAGCCGATGATGCAGTGAGAATTGCCTTAAAAAACAATTATGGCATTTTGATTGCACGCAATGATGCGGCTATTTTAAAAACCAATAACACTTCCGGTAATGCAGGAATGTTACCCAATGTGGCTGTTGTTGGAAATGGAACGTATGAACTAAACAACGTTAGTCAATCCTATTCCGCTGGAAGTGAAAGCAATTATACAGCTTTGGCCTCAACTTCCGTCAATGTGGGTACTGAACTGAACTGGACAATCTTCGATGGAGGCAAAATGTTCATCACCAAAAATAAGCTGAATGAAATGCAAGTTTTGGGAGAATTGCAATTTAAGGAGAAGGTTTTGCAAACCCAATATGATGTAATTACTTCCTATTATGAGGTTGTCCGTCAAAAACAACAGTTGACTTCCATCAACGAAATTATTAATTACAATACGGAATTGGTTAAAATATTACAGGTTTCTTTTAATGCAGGCTCACTCCTGAAAACAAATCTGCTACAGGCTAAAATTGATCTGAACGTATACATGGAAAATTCAATTAATCAGGAATATACGATAGATGCAGCCAAAAAGAATTTAAATCAATTAATGGGTGCAACTAGCGATGCATTGTTTGAAGTAAGCGATTCTATTCCATTAAATTATTCCATCGATAAAGCTGAATTGAGCAAAAAGCTGTATACATCCAATACCACATTGTTGTCGTTTCAGAAAGAAATTGATATTGCACGACTTAATGTAAGTGAATACAACAGCATGCGCTATCCACTAATAAATTTTAAAGCTGCTTACTATCTTTCCCATACTGCTAATTCAGCGGGAAACTTATTAAAAAGCCAATCCTATGGGCCTCAGTTGGGTGGGTCAATCTCTATTCCTCTTTTTCAATCGGGTAAAATTAATCGACAGATTACTACTGCGAAAATAGCCGTTGAATCTGCATCTTTTAATTTTGAAACTGTAAAACTTCAGATTAATAATGATTTGCTCAATGCTATCAAAAATTACGAAAATCAGCAACGTTTGCTTAAGATTGAAACAACGAACAACGAATTTACTAAAGAAAACCTAGAAATCAGTCTGCAAAGGATGAAACTTGGTCAAACAACTTCACTGGAAGTTCATCAAGCCCAGGAAAACTATGTACAATCCTGCACACGACTCATCAACTTTAAATTCTTTATGAAGCTTGCTGAAACAAAATTGAAACAATTACTGGCTGTATTGTAAATTTTAGATATTTTCAATGAATACGTTCTGATTTAATAACGAATTCCCACATTTATTTTTTAGTGATGCTAAATACATCAAATCCGTTATCTTTGATGCTTTGCAATGCCCTTTGATTTTGCATTACACTGCTACCCCAGTAATTATGATCCCAGGTATGGGGCGTTTTAAACCAGCTGTCAACTGCCATGTTCAATTGAAGGATTGTAGTATTGTTTTTGCTTATTTGCATTGCGGTTAATGGTAAACTTACGCTAAAGTAGTTTTGAACATAGCCGGTAATTGTATTGACATCATAATTAATGGTATCACTGTATATTTGTCCGATTCCAAGATGGAAATTAAAAGGTACTGCTATGTTTTGAGGATTCAGCCATTTCCCATTCATCATCATATAATGGTAACCACCGCCAAGCATAGCTGGCCAGGCCATATTCGATTCGGGAGCATTCACAAAGGCAGAGGATTGGTTGAGCTCTTCGTTTAATCCAAAAATAAAAGAAATAGAATCGTAAATGCCTGTAAGTATCGGGTCGTAAACTTCCCAGTTTAAAGTAGACGGAAGTTGAATGTCTGTATAATGTGACTTTTTCTGAAGCTTAATTGACGTTTTAATGCCGTTGTGAGCATAAAGCGTTACATCCGAAATAAAATACCTTAGATCTGTCAATTCGTAATGGTTGCCCGCTTCGTTGATGTATATATTGGTATTAAGTTGTAAGGCTTGATTGTTGATGGTATGGCTAAAAACAATGTTGAGTTTTCCAAAATCTGAAACTGCGATTGGATTTTCTTCAGCATTGTCTTTTTTACAAGCGGATAATAAAAGCAAACCCAATATCCATAGGAAGTGTTTTATGTTCATTTTCCCGGCTTTAAAAGCAGCTTACAAATAACTATCCAACGTCTGATCTTGAAGGTAGTTTTTGAATTCAACAGAAAGTTTATTGATAATGCCGCCCAGCAGGCATTTTTCAAAACTGCATAAAGTATGATTCATGGGGCATTCTGTTTCAATAATAGGTCCTTCGATAGATTGGTAAAGGTCTAACAATGTAATCTGGGAAGCTTTTTTGTTTAATATAAAACCGCCAGAAGGACCTCTGGTTGATTTTAAGTAATTATCTTTCACCAACCTTTGCATTACTTTAGATAAATGATTCTTGGAAGAAGTGGTAGCTTCTGCTATTTGATTTACATTAATGATATGATCAGCTCTTCCAATTAATACCATTGCATGAATAGCCAATGATGCAGCTTCCGATAGTTGAATGATTTTTGACATGATAGTAATATTTAGGATGTAAAATTAAAGAAAATTTTCAGAAAAAATAGGATAAATTTTAAATAAAAAAAAAGGCTTCTGATAAAGAAGCCTTTTTGAATTTCATTTAGGAAATCTTACATGTGATTTAATTTTCTCATCAGTTTTGATTTCAAGTTGCTGGCTTTATTCTTGTGAATAATAGATTTTTGAGCCACTTTATCAATCAATGAAACCATAACTGGTAATTTTTCAGCAACGATAGCTTTATCAGTTAATTCTCTGAACGCTTTTAAAGCATTGCGCATAGTTTTAGCATAATATCTGTTATGAATTCTTTTCGTTTCATTCGATCTGATGCGTTTTAATGCTGATTTGTGATTAGCCATTTTTATTATTTTTATTAATTATTAAGTAGTCCGTAGGGGATTCGAACCCCTGATTTCTAGGATGAAAACCTAGCGTCCTGGGCCATCTAGACGAACGGACCCTGTTTTCCAATAATTTGGGAGTGCAAAATTAGAACTTTTTTTTATAACTACAAACATTTTTTAATGTTTTTCTTCAAAAATAAAGAATAAAATATTTATAATTTGATTTACAGTAGTTTATAAATGTATTATTTTCCAATTTTTTCTGCAACAGCCACACCATCTAATGCCGATGAAATGATTCCTCCTGCATAACCGGCTCCTTCTCCACAAGGATAGAGGTTTTTAATCTGAACATGCTGCATCGTTTCGGCATCCCTTGGAATTCTGATCGGTGAGGAAGTACGGGATTCAACACCTACGATGTTAGCCTCTTGCGTGAAATATCCTTTCATCTTATCGTCAAAGGCTACAAATGCCTTCTGAAGTCGCTGAGCTACAAAGGAAGGCAAAATTTCATGTACAGCTGCTGATACCAAGCCCGGAACATAAGAACTGGGATTAAGATTAGAAGAAACTTTTGAATTTACAAAATCGCACATTCTTTGTGCGGGTGCAATTTGTCCTTTGCCTGCAACATTGAATGCTGCTTTTTCAACATCCTCCTGAAATTTTAATCCTGCTAAAGCACCATGAGATTTATATGCCTCTAAATCAGATAATTCAACAGAAACAACCATGCCTGAATTGGCATATATTGAATTTCTACGGGAATTGGACATGCCGTTCACAACAATTTGTCCTTCCTCGGTAGCTGCAGGAACAATGATACCACCCGGGCACATACAGAATGAAAATACACCCTTTCCTTCTACCTGTGTTACCAATTGGTAAGTAGCTGCTGGTAAAAACTGCCCTCTTGACTTACTGTGGTATTGTATCGAGTCAATAATTTGTTGAGGATGCTCTACCCTTACACCCAATGCAAATGGTTTGGCTTCAATTAAAATTTGTTTTGATTGAAGTAATTCATAGATATCTCTTGCAGAATGACCAGTGGCAAGAATGACAGATTTGCCTTCAAATACAGTTCCAGTTTGATCAATCACTCCTTTGATACTGCTATTTTTGATAACAACATCCACAATTTTCCTTTCAAAATAAAATTCGCCTCCATGATTGATAATGGTTTCTCTGATATTGGAAATAACAGGGGGTAATTTATCAGTGCCAATATGAGGATGAGCATCTATCAAAATATCTGTAGAAGCTCCATGGGCTACTAATTTGTTAAGAATGTCGTTTACATCGCCTCTCTTTGTAGAACGGGTATATAATTTCCCGTCAGAATAGGTACCTGCACCACCTTCACCAAAACAATAATTTGAATCTGGATTCACTATATGCTCGCGGTTCAAATCGGCAATATCGTATTTTCTTAAATGTACATCTTTGCCTCTTTCAATGAGAATTGGTTTTAGACCCAGTTCCAATAAACGCAATGCAGCAAATAATCCTGCCGGTCCTGAGCCAACAATGATTACAGCCTCAGCATTTTGAACGTATTTGTAAGCGTCTTCAGCTTTCTTATCTTCGGTAGGATAGGATTCGAAAGTATAAACTTTTACTTTTAAACGGATTTGTACTTTTGCTTTTCGGGCATCTATTGAACGTTTAAGAACACTTACAAAGTTGATTTTTTCTCTGGGAACTCTTATTGCCAAGGCAACGGCTTTTTCTATTGAATTGTAAACATTTTGCTGTTCGGGCAATACTGCTATTTCTATTTCTTTGATCATAAAATAAAGGTGAAATCTAAAGTGTAAAATCTAAAGCATAAGGGAGTAAGTAATTTACCTGCTTTTTTGCTGCAAAGATACGGAATTTGCGCGTACAATGTTGAAAAATCGTAATATAGCTTTTAAGTCAAAAATGGAATTGGGTTATAGAAAGTCTTTTAGCGGTTTTTATTCGAAGGTGAGCGAAAACTGAAACATTTTAGCGTTGAGCTTTTGAATACCATCTGTATATAAATTGTTTTCACGAACCAATAGATCGGTGATCCCATAGGCCATTTTAATTTCGGTGCCCAGTTTAAAGTATACAAGATAGAATTCAAATCCAACTCCAACTTCAAGGAGAACATCACTTCTGTTTAGTTTAATTACCACTACATCTTCTTCTGATACTTTTTTTGCCTGTGAAGCTAAATCTATGCAATATTTGGCCCCTCCCAGTACATAAGCCCTCACGTTGGTCATACGTTGAGAACGGAGCTTTAATTCCAGCGGAAATTCAATATAAGTTGATTCTACCTTTTTCTCGATATTGGAAACAACCTGGTTGTTGAATTTGATAAAATAATTGAGTGATCTTTCGCCAAATGATAAAGATGGAATAAATCGGAGATTCATATAATCGTTTAAACGTAAATCTGCAACAATACCTATGTTAAATCCCATTTTTGGGGTAGATTCTATGCCATAAAGTGTATCGAGGATGCTTAAATTTTCGATGTTTTTAATGACAAAATTCATTTGATTGAGGCCCAGCATAAACCCGAAATGGTAGTCTTTTAAGTCGTAGTTTCGGTTATTAGGAATACGGACTCGTTGTGCATTCAATTGCGTAAAGCACAGGCTGCAGATTATTAATACAAAGAAATATTTTGTCTTTTTAAAAAAACGCATTTTGTAGATATGTAATATTTTGTTCTTTAACGGGATTAGTAATTATTTATTTTACACCAAAATAAATACTTGCTATCCCAAAAGATAATTGATCTGCTTTGACCGCTTTAAATCCGATTTCTTGTAACAACAGGATAAATGCTTCTTTCTCAGGAAACTTACTTACAGAATCAGGTAAATACATATAGGCATTGTTGTTTTTTGAAACTATTTTACCGATAAATGGCAATATGAGTTTAAAATAAAATCCATAAATCTGTTTAATCGGAAATTGAGTAGGCTTCGAAAATTCGAGTATAACAACGATACCCTTTGATTGTAATACCCTGTACATTTCTGATAAACCCATTTTTAGATCTTCAAAATTTCTTACCCCAAAAGCAACCATGCAGGCATCAAAACTATCATTTTCGAAGGGTATATGCTCTGCATCTGCATTGATAAGGTGTATAAGGCTGTCTTTATTTTTTTCAAACAATTTTTTTTGTCCTACCTTCAGCATTTCTTCCGAAATGTCAATGCCAGTAATTTGATCAGGATTGAGAACAGCAGCCTGTATTGCCAGATCAGCAGTTCCGGTGGCTACATCCAATATGTTCTTTGGCTGATAAGGTTTCATTATGGCAATTACTTTCTTGCGCCATAAGTAATCTATGTTCATCGATAAAAAATGATTCAGAAAGTCATAACGTCCCGCTATGCTGTTGAACATATTTTTTACATATTCTTTTTTGCTGGTATTTTCAAAGTTTTGAAGGTCTTTCAATGGGAGTTTTATTGCTTTAAAGTAGTTAATTCTTTGAGTAATCTTTCTTTATCAACAGGAACCACTCCCACTTGTTCACATACCAATCCACCTGCCAGGTTCGAAATATAAGCGATGTCATAAGCCTTTAAGTCCAATGCCAGGCATAATGCAGCGGTACTGATCACGGTGTCACCTGCACCAGAAACATCTGCTATGGCACGGACATGAGCCGGGATCAATTCGTTTAACCTCCCTTTGTCGCGGGAATTGCAACTTAAATAGATGCCTTTTTCTGATAAGGTGGTAAGGGCAATCCTTACATTGTGTTTTTCCAATAAAAGGGTTACCGCTTCAGAAAGCTCTTTTGTGGATTGAGCATCAAATTCTATCTGTAAGCCTTCTTTTAATTCTTTTAAATTTGGTTTAAAAAGACTTACATTTTTATATAAGTGAAAATTTCTTTTCTTTGGGTCAACAGCTATGGGAATGTTGAGCTCATTGAAAATAGGGATGAGCTTTTCAATTAATAAAGGAGTGATTACACCTTTATCATAATCCTGAAAAATTACACTGCCTATTTTGTTATTCGCAATTATCTTTTCAACTAAATTTATAAAAGCCTCGTTGTCTTGATTATCCAGACTATCGGTGATTTCTTCATCTACCCTGAGCATTTGAGCATTGTTGCCAATAATTCTGTATTTAGTGGTAGTAATTCTTTTTTTGCTACGCAAAATACCAACTTCAGTAATTTTATTGTCAAGCAATAATTCAATAAATTCATTTCCTTTGTTGTCATCACCAATTACTGAGCATAATATAGGTTCCGCACCCAAAGCCTGAATGTTTAAAGCACAGTTGGCAGCACCACCCAGTCTGCTTTCTCGTTGATTAATAACAACAACAGGAACAGGTGCTTCAGGTGAAATCCTGTCGACTTTGCCTAATAAATAGGCATCAATCATTACATCGCCTATGATTAATACCTTTTGAGAAGCGAATGATTTGAATAGTTGTTTGTAATTAATTTCTGATCGCATTGTTTTATTGATTTAGTAAGAAGCAAAATTATGAAAAAAATTATAACCGCATTCTTTTTAACATAAAAACTATGTTTTTTTTGCCGACTAAAATGGAAGTAACTGATATATCATGAGTATGCAGTTTAATCAATGCTAAAATACATTTAAATTAAAATACAAATGCCCGCTTATGAATGCTTCATCATGAAATATAGTTTTTAAAAATCAGATCATGCATTAAGGACCGTAAACAAAACAAACTGCAAATTTCTTCGTTTTATGTTTATAAACTTCGTAATTTTGATGCAGCATTGAATGTATGAAACAGCCTTATCTCATCCTTTTCTTTTTTTTTAGTTTGCTCTCCGCTATGGTCAGAGGTCAGGAGGCTACTGTAACAAAACCTAGTAAAGCAGAAGCTAAGATAGTTGATGGTGATACGATTCCTTCTTTTAATCTGGCGACTATACAGGTAAGTGCAAATAGAATCAAACTCAGCGGAAAGGAAAAAAGGAATTTCGACAAACTCCAGCGGAATGTTAAGATTGTATATCCCTATGCCAAGCTGGCCGGAATAAAACTCCGCGAATACAATGAGATATTGTCTAAAGCCTCCAGTGTTGGCGAACGCCGTAAGATTATGAAAAAGGCAGAGGCAGAACTCAAAGCACAATTCGGCGACGAACTTAAAAATCTTACTTTTTCTCAGGGTCATATTTTAATCAAACTCTTATACCGCGAAACAGGATCTACCTCTTATGCACTGGTGCAGGAACTCAGGGGGAAGTTAGTCGCTTTCTTTTACCAGACCTTTGCCCGCCTTTTTGGGTACAATCTTAAAGATACCTATGATCCCGAAGGCGAAGACAAACCCATAGAAATTATCGTAAACCTTATCGAAAAAGGACTCATTTAACCTAATTTTATCAATATGCAATATGGTATCTGCAATTTAAATCTAATTCCCGTCCGTAAATCAGCCGGACATACCTCCGAAATGGTTTCACAATTGCTTTTTGGAGAAACCTTCGACATCCTACAGCAGCAAGAAAACTGGGTGGAAATACAAATGCATGCCGACCAATACATTGGCTGGATTCACCAATTGCAATTTCTTAATCTTGAAAAAGCCGATTTGGATAAACTGAACAATCAAACCAGGGTATTCGTAAACGACCTTACAGCTACAGTTACAGAAAAATCAAGCGGGATCAACTTTCCCTTGCTGATGGGAAGCAGTCTCCCTTTGCCCAAGGAAAATCAATTTAGTTTTGCTGGTAAAGACTATACCTTCAAAGGAAATTATTTTCAGTCTTTAAAGCATAAAGATCAAATCATCCCATTTGCGATACAATATCTGGCTGCTCCTTATTTATGGGGCGGACGTACCCATTTTGGTATCGATTGTTCGGGATTCACACAAATAGTATACAAATGCGCAGGCTATTCATTGCCACGGGATGCTTCCCAACAGGCACTAGAAGGTGAAGCCCTCAGCTTTTTGTCAGAAGCCACTCCTGGCGACCTTTTGTTTTTTGACAACGAAGAAGGCAATATTGTTCATGTCGGCCTTCTTCTAGATGAAAATAAAATTATCCATGCCTCCGGCAAGGTCCGCATCGATACCATCGACCACCAGGGCATCTTTAATGCTGATTTGAAAAAATATACACACAACCTCAGGCTGATAAAGAAAATTTAAAATTAAAAAACTTATACTGAGCGTAGCTAAAAAATTCCAAATTCAAAGCCAATGCTCCGCTTATCGATTTTTTATCGATTAGCGGATAAGAATTTGCAAATGAATTAAAAATGCAAAATGCAAATCCGATGATCTGTTTAGCAATGCTTCATCATTGAACAGAAGTGTTAAGATGTCTGAAGGACATTCATTATTATAATAACTAAAACCAGATAAATGCTTAAATACCCAGAGGGCATTCATAAAATATGCTTCGTTAGCTGTAGACTGTTTTTTATGGTTATGGAACGCGGATGCCGCTGATCTCGCCTTCAGCGTGAACGCGGATTGACACTGATTGGCATTCGTGTAAATCGTGGCTGATCATTTAAAATTCCTTTTTTTCTTTCAATTATTGTCATGATAATACAAAAATGAATCCGTGACCATCTGTTTAATCTGCGTCATCTGTGTGCTATTTTTTAATAAATTTAGAACGCTAATTTAAATTCGTGAAATTTGTGGGGACTAAATTCCTAATTCCTAATTCCTAATTCCATTTCACCAACGAACGCTCCACTCTCCAACACATTGTAATAAGCCTGATGCAAAGCAATACATTCTTTTTTCCATTTCTCAGTTTTCCATTGAGTATTGGAAGCATCAAAGATGATCATGCGGGCATCAAAAACCTTGACTATATCTTTAATACTGGCTTTTGTATTTTTGGATAGGATGAGGTAATCAAGTTTTATCTTTACAGCCATGTCTTGCATCTTTTTCCATTCCGACACGATCGCTATGCGCTGCTTGAAGAATTGGATAAACTGCCGGTGTTTCAACAGCATCAGGGATGAGTTGCTGGTACTCTCATTCAGGGGAGCAATATTTTTTGTATGAATGCCACATAATGTATGGTTGTTCTGAATGTGAAAGCCGAATTTAGTATCATCTTTCATTAAAGAACTATCGGCCAAAATCAGTTGTTGTTTACCGTTGATAAATTCATAGGCTGAGGTTTTGGGAATGGCATAAACGATGAATTTCTGTTGCTGCAACTCATGGTATGATTTGAGGGTAAAAGAAGTAAAGAGGAGGAATACCATCGAAAGGGCTATTAATGCATAGCGTTTTACTTTGTTGAAAAACAAAAGAATAACTGCAAAGATGAGGATGTAAAGCAGAATACATTCTATAAGATTGAGGTTGATGCCTCTGCTAACTGAATAGGGGAGGTCTTCGATGATGGCGATGCTTTTGTTCATACCATACACCAGATAGACAAGAATCTTTGCCGAGACTGCTGAGATAAAAGGAATAAAAGAAACCAGAATTACAAAAATGCCTGCATACATCACCACGGCTGCAAATACAAAAACCACTACATTGGTCAGCAGGAAGTAATTGGGAAACTGATGAAAATAAAGCATAGAGAGGGGAGTCGTAATCAATTGAGCGGATAGTGAAACTGCGGTGGTTTGCCACAGATTTTTAATCAAAAAATTTCCGGGTATAAACCACTTTGAGATAGGCTCGTTGATTAAAACGATGCCTGCCACTGCAAGGTATGAAAGCTGAAAGCCAACATCTACAATCAGGAAAGGGTTAAACATCAGGATGAAAAAAGCAGAAGCGAACAAGATGTTGAGGGTATCCGCATCCCTGCGCAGGCTTTTGCCTATTATAATAAAAGAAAGCATGGCAGCTGAACGGATCACCGAAGGCGACAAACCGGTGAGCAATGCATAAAACCAGATGACAACGATCATGAGGAGAGCTTTGAATACTTTGCCATGTTTAATCTTATCGAGAAAACCCAGTAAAACAGAGAGGGAAATAAATATCAAACCTACGTGCATACCCGAAACGGATAAAACATGTATGGCTCCACTGCCCGAATATTCTTTGATGAGTTCAGGATCTATCTTATCGGTTTGTCCGAGTAAAATGGCCGATATAACTGCATATTCTTTTCCACTCACATGGTTTACCTCGAAAATCTTAAGCAATTTTTGGCGAAGCGATGTAGCAAAAGCTTTCAGTGCTTCTCCTTTTCCAGAAGCTATTCGCTGCCATTCATTGTGTTTTAAATAGCATTGCTGAAATATATTTTTGTGAGCAAGATAGCGTTGATAGTTAAATTCTGAGGGATTTTGAGGTGGTTTAATCTTGCTGGGCGTAGTATGAATCATCAATACATCTCCATATTGCAAGTTGCTGGCAGTACTGTCTTTTTGAATATAAATTACCATACTGCCGCTACAGTTGGCCCATTTAGATTGTTGAAGGCTTTTATCTATCCTTGCAACTACTTTAATAGAGTTTTCTTTTTCTTCAGGAGGTTCAGTAATGTTGATGATGTATAAATTTTTGTCGGAAATGATTTTGCTAAAATGTGTAGGCTGATTGCTTTCATTTTGAAGGCAGCACAATGCAAAGCCCGAAACAAACAGAAAAGCTGTAATCAAAATACCGGGTAACCATCTATATCTGTAACTAATCAAATGATTGGCAAGGAAAATGCCAATGCTGCAAATCAAAAATAAAAGCACTATCCAAAGAAAGGGGATCACAACCAAAACTGCCCTATTCAAAGCACAGGCAATTCCAAGACTAAATGGAAGGAAGAGCTTGATAAATGGATATTGTTTCCAGTTCATCGCCTGCAAAAATTAAGACAACTAAGTTACAAAAATTGAAAGGAAAAAGCTGTTATTCATTGATTTTTTTATAAATTTCCATTGCCATAGTCTGACATTTTTCACCTCTTGATTTATAAAAAAAAAGTTTGTAATTTATCAAAATATAAAGCATTAAAAATAAATTGTAATATTTAGGGCTAAAGCCCACCTTTATATTAATTTATTAGCCCCGACTTTTAAGTCGGGGCTAATAAATAGCCACGACCTTCAGGTCGTGATAAAATTACCGATAGAAAACAAGGCTTTAGCCAACATATATTTTAATTATTTTCAACGCAATGATATACAACAGCCTTTGAAAATAAAAAAAAGTGAAATGTTCCTTTCGAAAGAAATATTTCACTCAGTTTAAAATACATTTAAAATTATTAATCTATTGCTGTTTTTAAGCTAAATCAATAAGCAAATTACCTACAGCCTAAATACCTATAGTCTATTATCCTATACACAACATACGATATTGTAAGTATCAGTAGCAATTACCAATTCTTCGTTGGTAGTAACCATCATTACCTTTACTTTTGAGTTTTCTTTTGTTAGTAAAGCATCTACACCTCTTAGGTTTTTGTTTTTTTCAACATCAAAATCTATCCCTAAGAATTCCATGTCTTTGCATACACCTTCACGCGTAGAACAGGCATTTTCACCAATACCACCAGTAAAAATAACAAGGTCGACACCACCCATTGCAGCTGCATAAGCACCGATGTATTTTTTAACTCTGTAATCGTACATTTGGAGTGCAATTTTGGCTCTTTCATTGCCATTGTTGGCAGCGGTTTCGATATCTCTCATATCGGACGAAACACCTGAAACACCCGCCATCCCGCTTTTTTTGTTGAAAAGGTCGTTGGTTTCTTTCATGCTTAAGTCTTCTTTTTCAGCTAAGAAAAGCGTAATGCCCAAGTCAATATCGCCGCAACGTGTTCCCATCATCAAACCTTCAATAGGTGTGAAGCCCATAGAAGTATCTGCTGATTTTCCTTTTTTGATTGCCGCAACAGAAGCTCCATTGCCTAAATGACAAGTAATAATGTTGATTTTTTCAAAGTTTATTCCCAGTATATCACAGGCTTTTTGAGCAACAAATTTATGGCTGGTTCCATGGAAACCATACCTGCGGATACGGTATTTTTCGTAATATTTGTAAGGGATGCCATAAAGGTAGGCATGTGGTTCCATCGTTTGGTGAAATGAAGTATCAAAAACTGCAACCTGAGGTATATTGGGCAATATCGCTTCAATGGATGTAATCCCTTTTAAATTGGCAGGATTATGAAGTGGCGCTAATTCAATACATCTTTCGATATTTGCTTTAACATCATCGTTCACACGAACACTAAATTTGAAATTTTCACCGCCATGAGCCACTCTGTGACCAACTGCTGATATTTCGTTTTCGTCTTTTATTACTCCGTGAAAAGGATTTTTGAGGGTGCTTAAAATAAGATTGATGCCAACTTGATGGTTGGGCACATTTTGAGTAAGTGTAAATTTATCTTTATTTTTTGCCTGATGACTTAATTCGGCATTTTCCATGCCGATTCTTTCCAATAAACCTTTTGCAAGCACATCGGCTTGATTTGCCATTTCTACCAATTGATATTTAATAGAAGAACTACCGCAATTTAAAACTAAGATTTTCATTAAGTTGAGATTGTAAGAGGGTTAAAATTGTTTTTTTCAAAAGTATTCATTTCTGCTCAGAAAAAAAAAGGAAAAAGTATAAAAAAAACGAATATCTTTTGGATATTCGTTTTCTGCTGAATCAGCTATTTTTTAGGTTCTTCTTTTTTCTTTTCAATGTCCGGAGAACAGGATTTAACTGCTTTTTTGTCCCCAGTTGAGAGTTCTGTCGTAAAACCGATTTTTTCAATCGCTGAGGTAATAATACTGCGATTGGTTTTGTTGCCATCAAAACTAATGGTTGCCACTTTTGTTTCTAAATTGACTGCAACAGTTGATATACCTGGCTCTTTTTTCAATTCTTTTTCTATAAGTGCCTTGCTCTTGGCATTGTCAAAATTTATTTTAATTTTAAATTCAACATTAGATGGCTTTGTATATTTTTGAGCAAAAACTGCTGTAGTTGATAAACAAAATATGAAAAGGATGCTGCTAATGCTTATGATTTTTAATGTTTTCATTTTTTTATGAATTTAGGATGAAATTAATTAATTAATATGTTTAAAATAAGTTTGGTATTAAAGTTTTATCACTTTTTTTACAGTAAGTTGCATTTGTTGTTGAACGCGAAGGTAATAAATGCCTTTTGCAAACTTACTCATATCAATTACTTTACTCAGCACAGTAGAAGGTGATTCAATATCCATGCTCCAGATGCACTGTCCGGTCATAGTAAGTAATTGCATTTGTATTTTTCCGGAAGTTAGCGTTGGTAGTTGAACATAAAGCAATGAATTTGTCGGGTTAGGGTAAATATTCAGATTATTCAACGAATTGTTTTCGTTTACTGATGCTAAAATATTGACGGTATTTGTAACAGAATCCATTCCACAAGCGTTGCTGGCAATCAATTTCACATTATAACTTCCATAAGTGCTATAAGTGTGACTGGGATTAGCAAGTGTAGCATAAGTACCATCTCCAAAATTCCACAAATAAGAAGTAGCTTGAGCTGTTGTATTTGTAAAGTTCGTATTAAATATATTAGAAATGTAAGTAAATGAAGGTGTAGGTGTATTTGTGAAAATATTTGCATTTAAAGGCAAGCGGTTGCTACGGCATGCTTCGCCCGAAACTTCCCAATCATAGAAATAGTAATAAGAGGCAGTAGGACTTGTTGTATTGCTGCTGTATTTGATGGTAATATTCGGACCTGCATAATAAGGGTAAGCCGTTCCTCCACTGTTTCTGTAAAGGTTGGGAGAAGCGGGTCCAACTAAACGTAAATCATTTTGAACCGGTAGGTCAAAATCCAGTATAACTCTGCTTGAACCTTTGGGTACACTTACTGTTTTGGAAGCCAACACAGTTCCTGTACTGTTTTGCAATTGGAAAACACGCGTTGCAAGCGCACCGGCTGATACTTTTACACTTTTTAATTTTGAAGGAGCTAAACAATCAAAAACAAGGTAATGTTTGGTAGTCGCCGTGAAATAACTTCCAGCTCCGATTGTATCGGGTTTGCCACCATAAATACTGGGTGCGTTAGTTTGTGATTCAATATAATAGGTAGTTGAGGTATATAAAACGGGCGTTGTAAATACAATACCTGTATCGATAGGTAAACTGGCGATAGGAGAATCGTACCATTTTATGCTTCCGTTTGCTGAAGCAGTAAATATGAATGAAGTAGCACCGCAATGGGAAGTGTCGTTGGGTAAAATGGGATTGCTCGGTTTGTTGATGGTAATAATATTGGTTTTGATAAGAGAATCGCCCCCTAAAGCATTCGATGTATAAAGTTTTACAGTATATGAACCATTGTTCTGATATGTATGTGTAGGATGCTGAATATTTGAAGTAGTAGCATCGCCAAAATTCCAAAGCCAGGTATTGGGCCCATTGGAGGAAATATCAGTAAAATTAATTAAACCAGTACAACTACTGGTGTCAGAAACTTTAAAGTTGCAATTTGGAGCAGCAGTAGGGTAAGAACATACCCAGTTTGCTGAAAAACCTAATGCATTTACACCTACGTCACTGGTTTGCTTTAGGGTAATACTTCCTGTAGTTGAGATAATGGTGCCTCCGTTAGGCAAATTTGTTCCTGAATATTGTCCGATGAGTGGAGATGATGTGGAGTTTCCGTCATAAATGAATAAGTAATCATAGCCTGCCTCATAATTAAAGGTATTAAATGTCAGGGTTATTGCAGAGGAACCGCTTGGTGAAATGGTGGTGGTTACATTCGAGTTATCAGTATAATTACTTGTACCGCCATTGTCATAAAGAATTCCAGTACAGGCAGTGGCTGTTAAGCTTCCGGTCAGCGGCATTGTAATAACACAAGGGTTGGATGGTGAAACACTGATATATTGAAGTTTTGTAATGCTGTCGATGCCACAGCTTCCCCCATCCGTTATAAGTTTTACGGTAAAGGTTCCGTAGGTATTATAAGTATGAATTGGGCTGATGGCATTGCTGGTGCTTCCATCTCCGAAATACCATAAATAATTTGCCCCATTATTGCTTTGGTTGGTAAAAGTCACATTTGCAGGTGTTTGGCAATAAGCAGTATTGGCTGCAACAAAATTACTCTGTACACCTGGGATGTAAGCACTGCCGATTCCAACAGCATAAAAAGCATTTGTAACACTTTGTACAGCCTGACTACAAGGACCGTATAAATCTGATGCTGCAATTATCGCATAAAAGCGTGCATCTGCATATTGGGAAGTGTTTATTAAATAGTTTGTTAAAAGACGGTAGGCAATAGCGCCTGCTGTATCAATACCAAGCCCGGTAACGTTAAATGTTTGAAAATTGTCATTTGTACCGACGCCTCCTTTAGAAAGTAAATAAAACCAATAGTTTAAAACGCCAGAATTTGTATGAACACCTCCGTTGTCAGCAGTGCCTGAATACCATGAAGCACCAAGGTAAGTATCCGGCTGGCTATAAGTGCCAGGATTTGATAACGAACGGATAGGTGTACCTATATCTTCACCCAGTAACCAGTTTGCAGTTGTTGGTTTTGAATAGAATTCGATAGCTGTTCCGAAAATATCACTGAAAGCTTCGTTCATAGCACCGGATTCGTTTTGATAATCTAAATTTGCAGTATATGAAGTAAGTCCATGGGTAATTTCATGTCCGCAAATATCAAGTGCAACCAATGGCTGCCAGCTAGTATTTCCGTCACCGTAGGTCATGCGTTGTCCATCCCAAAATGCATTGGCATAGCTTACATCATAATGTACATAGCTTTTGATTTTAAACCCTAGATTGTCAATACTGTTTCTGTCGTATCTATAACGATAATAATCCCATGTTTTTCCGGCTCCCCAATGTGCATCGGTTGCAACTTCATCTTTGGCCGTGTTTACATTGTTCCAGTTATTATCTGTGTCGGTAAAATCTATTGCCGTTCCATAATTAGTGGTTGTTAACATATTATAGGTTTCAATGCCCTGGCCTCTGGTTGTTTCTCTAAGTCTGTATGAATTGGCTGCCATACTGTCAGTTACAATCGGACGAGTTCCGCTGAATTTTGTAACAGCTGTTCCATTTACATTTACATCGTGAATGATATTATTTTCAAAAAGAATCGCTCCGTTGTAAGCATTTACATAATAAACAGCTCTTTTAAGTGGTTTGTCAGCATAAATGTCAAAGCTGTATGTATATAAATATTTTTGAGTTGCTTCGTCTTTTAAAAGAACGATTTCAGCTTTTGGAAAATAGCTGGCTTTTGGATTCATTGTTTCTCTTTGCAGGAGTTTTTCTTCCTCTGGCATTTGCCATTTGTATCTTTTTGCATTAATTTTGCTTAAAACTGTTTGTAAAGCAGTACTTTCAGATAATGTAATATTGTTTGCAATATTTATCGCCCTGAATAAGTTTCCATTAACTGCATAAATTTTTTCATTGTTTACGTGTACAATGAAGTTAGCATCATGAATAGGAAAATTCTGGAAAGTTAGTGTATAACGATAATGAATATTTCCTGATTGGTCTTTGTTGCTATTGATTAATTTAATGTCTAAACTTTCATCTATTTTTAAGATAGTATGTAAAAGTAAATTTAGATTTGCAAATGGAACTTCAGCCCCTTTGGAAAATTTAAAATAAGTTGGGATGAGATTGCTTTTTGTAAACAAAAGCATTTCAGTTCCAGGAATAATACTTTTAGCATCATTGCCACGTAAAATAGTTTGAGCAGATGTTATTCCATTGAATAACAATACATTTAAAATAATAAGTACATAAGATAATTTTCTCATTTTAACGATGTTTATTTTTTGTAAAATTACTGATTCTTAGCTGTATTTGGATAATTTAATTCGTAATTAACCTATGATTAACAAATTGCGATTTAGATGCTTTTATCTGCTCTCTTTTGTTTGGTTTTTTCTTTCATAACTGAAAAACCGAAGCCACCTAAAAACTCTCCAATATTAAAGTATTTCCCATGTGAATAACAAATAAGTCCTGCTTTTTCCATGTCAAATGCCTGAGTGATGGGGTGCAGGTATTTAGGATCAACATTTACAGCAACAACTTCAGCAATAAACATATCGTGTGAGCCTAAGGATTTAATTTCTTTTACCACACATTCGATATTTACAGGAGATTCTTCAATTAAAGGGGCTTTAACCAATTGAGCTTTTGCAGGAGTTAATTTCATTTCTTTGAATTTGTTGACATCTTTTCCCGATTTAACACCACACCAGTCGGTAGCATAAGCAAGTTCTCTATTGGTAAGATTAATAACAAACTCCATGTTCTTTTTTATGATTTCATACGAATGCCGCCTCGGCTGAATAGAAATATAACACATTGGTGGATTAGAACAAATTGTTCCTGTCCATGCAATTGTGATAATATTAAATTCTTCTTCCTTAGCTCCGCAACTTACCATGATTGCAGGTAGAGGGTATAGCATAGTGCCAGGTTTCCAGTTAATTTTACCCATAATAAATGTTAAATAAATGTTTTGCAAGTTTAAGCTAAATCAATGAAAAAGAGGTATAAAATTATTTAAATTTCGTATAATATTTCAGGAAATCTTTGAGGTTATGAACCAATCATAACTCATATTCTATAATTTTAGGAAGGACTTTTTTATCCAAAAGCTGAACTTTTTAATATTTTAGTATTTTGAAAATTGCTTTCTCAAAACCTTCAATTTCAAGAAAATACATTCCGGCATTTTCCGTTTTTAAATTAATAGTATTGTATTTATCACTTAAATTATAAGTATGCAGTAATTTACCTAGAATTGAATAAATTTTTACGGTCAGCAATGCTCTGTCAGATTTATTTTTAAAGGTAAACTCATCCGTAAAAGGGTTGGGGTAAATTTCATATTTTTCATCAGGTGCTAATATCAATGTTGCATCGTATATAATGTCGCTACAGATAGTTTTTTTTTCTGAAATTCGGTAGCGGTAAAGTGACTCAATCAAAGGATCCATGCTTCTCCAATTATTATTTTTGATTGGAGGGATGTTGGAAACATAATGGTAAAAACTACCAAATGAATAATTAAACATTGAAGTTGTATAGGGTTCGTAAGTGAAATCAGGTTTTGTTTTTCCTTTTACCATATTTCCATACTCGAAATGATCATTACCTGCCAGCAAGTAAAATCCATAAGGATAAGTAAAAGTATTGCAAATCTGATTGCCTATAAAATTTTGTTGGTCAGAAGCCGGAGAAGAATTCATAAATATTCCCCACAACTCAGCCTTGTTTCTGTAAAAAGTATTAAAAGGTCCGTTGCTACCATGACTGTTGTCAATCACAATATTTTGTATAATATTACCTTCGAAAAGGTTCATATACACATAATTGCCATGCAAGGTGATATCTCCGGCTGAATTTGCAGGAAGAAGGGTTTCTGTCCAGTAAGGTTCTGTGGAGTAATTGTAAGCAAATACATTTCCATTGGCACCTGCTTGTAAAACCATGGAATGTCGCAGGTGTTTAAAAATATTCTGATGAATAAAACAATCTCCAGTGCTGAATTGAAGCAAAGTACCATAAGCTTTTCCCCCATCACCGTATGAAAGTCCATTCTGGAAAAAACTGTTTTCGACTGTTATCCGACATGAATTTTCAATAAGCAGATGGGCATAATTGCAGTAATTACTTTCAATGCCACTTATGCTGCAATCTGTTGCCAGATAAAAGTAAATATTAGCTGATAGAGCTGTGCTTATATTTAAACGTTCTATTTTTATACATTTGATATGTACCTGTTTCCGAGGGTTCATTTTGTAAATCAAAGGAGCAAGGGTAGTCGAATACGATCGTCTGAGCGGTTTGTTAAGTATTAAATCTTTACCTATAATTTGGTTTATTTGAAATAGCTGACCTGTAGAATGATATGCCCAATCACTGAATACCAATAAACTGTCGTCTAATGCTTTGAGTCTTATAAAATCACCAGCACTGAATAAAAGCGGCTGATCAACAGTAATCTTTTGTTCTCCTTGCTTTAATGCATAATTGATAATAGCAGCAGTAGGAACTTCGCTCCCAATAATGCTCATCCCATGGTTTTCTCCCGGTGAGAGTTTAAAAAGTACAAGAGGACCTATTCCCAATGCATCCACTTCTCCTCTTATAACGATAGAATCAGGGAGATTGATGGTTTGAAGAAACAAATAACTTCCTTTTTTTACATATATCTCACCTGCACCGTTTAATGCTGTTATTGCTGTTTGAATTGCTGTGTCAGATGGAAACGTTCCAGTAGAATCGGCTCCGTAATCGTTCAGACAAATGCTTTGTTGAATAATAAATGAGGGTTTACTCCCGGGTGATTCCCAGTTTGTGATTCTGGATGAGGGTATATTTTGCGAAAAAGCGAACTGATTATAAGTAAGACTTATTAGAATGAAAATGTATTTATACATAACTTACTTTTACTATGACGATTATGGTTATTCGACACAAAAAAACGATTTTAGAAATACATTACAAATATAATTTAAAAAAAACTAATTTTTTATTTTTTTGAGATATCATAAACTTTTATTTAATCTAAATTCTCGTAAATATCAGATAATTAATTAGATAAATCTTATTAATGTTATTTTAACAAAATAAATAAAAAATAATTAGGATGGTATATCATTTTATATATACATTTGCGTATTCAAATACGTAAATACAACAAAAGGAAATTGAGTAAAATTATCAATATATCTGAAGCCGCATCAATAGCCATTCATAGCATGGTAGCTATTGCCAAATCAAAGGATAAAATCAATGCTACAGAGTTAGCATTAGCTTCTAATTTTTCTAGAAATCATTTAGCAAAAGTAATGCATCTGCTTTCGAAATGTGGTTATTTGATTTCTGACAGAGGTCCCAAGGGCGGATTTGTCTTGGGTCGTAAAGCCAACGAAATTAGCTTACTTGAGATTTTTGAATTGGTTGAAGGCGATATTGAGGATATTAGTTGTTTGGGTAATTGCCTCATCTGTCCTTTTAAAGATTGTATTTTCGGTGGTTTAACCAGCAAATTAACCAGAGAATTCAAGACCTATTTAAAATCTACTTATCTATCGGATTTAATATAACAATGCGTTTATCAAGTATAAAGTAAAAATATGCTAAGCTTATATGGCTTTTAAAATATCAAACAAAAAAATAAAATAATAATGAAGAGAACAATTATTAAAATAGATGAAGATTTATGCAATGGATGTGGACAATGCATTACAGGTTGTCACGAAGGGGCATTGCAGTTAATAGATGGTAAAGCACGTATGATCAGTGAATTGTTTTGTGACGGTTTGGGTGCTTGCATCGGTGAATGTCCTGAGGGAGCTATAGATTTAGAAGAGCGAGAAGCAGAGGCTTATGATGAAATTGCCGTAATGGAAAGAATTTCTCCAAAAGGAGCTATTACAGTCCTGGCGCATTTAAAGCACTTGAAAGAGCATGGTGAAACTGATTATTTTAATCAAGGTGTAGAATATTTAAAAAACAACAATATAGATATCAATTTAACAACTTTAAACATAAAACAAATGAATACAGAACATCAACACAAGGGCTGCGCATGCCCAGGATCTGAAGCAAAGGATTTCAGAACAACTGAAATTGAAAATACGAATCAAACAGGGGACGTTGCCTCTGAATTGCGTCAATGGCCGGTTCAATTACATTTATTGAATCCAATGGCCGGCTATTTTAAAAATGCCGATGTAGTTTTAGCAGCTGATTGCGTGGCTTTTTCATATGGAAATTTCCACAGTCATTTCTTAAAAGGTAAAACGCTGGCAATTGCTTGTCCTAAATTAGATGATGGTAAAGAAATCTATGTTGAGAAACTCTCTACTATGATAGATGATTCTAAAATCAATACCTTGAGTGTAATTATGATGGAAGTTCCTTGTTGTGGTGGATTATTGCAAATTGCGAAATCAGCAGTTCAGGCATCAGCCCGCAAAATTCCAATTAAATCTATTGTTGTAAGTTTACAAGGAGAAATTGTATCTGAAGACTGGGTGTAAAAAAGCGCTTAATGCAAAGCAAGAAAATTACCATAGAGAAAGCTACTGTTAAAGCAATGATTGAGATTTATTGTACATCCAATCATAAAGGGAAAAGTATTTGCGATGACTGCAATCAATTGATTGAATACGCCTTGCTTCGAACTGATAAATGCAAATATAAAGATGAAAAACCAGCCTGTAAAGCATGTAAAACACATTGTTACAGTCCCGAAAAAAGAAATAAAATAAAAGAAGTAATGCGGTTTTCGGGTCCCCGTATGATATTCAGACATCCGATACTGGCGATCAGGCATTTGATGAGTAAAAATAAATAGATTACCTAATTTAGTTAGAGTACTTAACGTAATTAAAGTGCCTAAATGTGTGAAGTTTTTAGTGAGAATAAAGTATTAAAGTTTCATTAAGATGGAATTTTAAAAATTGCTTTTGTCATTATTTGTAGTTTTTTTTATAATGTCCAAAAAATAAGGTTATAAGGTTTGATTGTCTAATTTTGCATTTTTTACTAAGGCTTATCTAAATAAGTATTTATCTGTATATTAATTTATATCAATGATATTTAAATCTTATTACTTTTATATAATTTTGGAAAAGAATTTTTAGAACCCACATAATGAATTAAACTCATTTACATCTATTAAAATTACAAAAATGGAAGATTACGAAGCCTGCACTTGTATGAACATACACAAAAGCACATTGACAGCAATTATCAAAGAAAAAAATCTAAAAACACTGGAAAAAATTCAGCAAGAAACCAGGGCAGGTACGATTTGTTTTGCTTGTTGCGACGATATTAAAAAAATTATTAAAGAAAATAAATCCAGCCGAATTTTTAATAGGCTGAGGTCATAAGATTATAAAAACTAAAAGGTTTAAAAAAATGGAAACAAAATCATTTGAAACGGCAAAAGTTGTAAATTTTGCCAATGAAGTCAATTATTCCGAAAATGGAATAGTAAGTAAAAGAATATTAGAAAAGAAAACAGGCAATGTGTCTTTGTTTGCTTTTGATAAAGGACAGTCATTGAGCGAACATACAGCTCCTTTTGATGCAATGGTTCAAGTGCTGGAAGGTAAAGCAGAAATTGTTATCAATAAACTTCCATTTGTATTAGAAACAGGTGAGAGTATCATTATGCCTGCAAACATTACCCATGCTGTGAATGCTGTTGAACAATTTAAAATGTTGCTGACGATGATAAAGGAGAGTGTTTAAGGTACTTAGAGTACTTTAAATGCTAAAATTTAGTGGTTTTTAGACTTCATTTAAAAGTCAGAAGTCAATAATTTTTCCATATCTCCAAATTAACATATCACCAAATCACCAAATATGAAAAAAATAAATCTGGAACAGGCACCCATTATATCACCCATACTTGATGTAAGAATGCTTTATTCGGGAGCGAAAGCTGATTTAGTACATTTAACATTAAAAGAAGGCGAAACCATTGCCAGACATGAAAATCCTATAGACGTTATTTTCTTTGTTTTAGCAGGCAAGGGCAAACTGACACTTGATAATGAGGAATTCATTCTTACAGTAAATGACTGCATTCCGGTAAAGTCAGGAAAGCAACGATCGATGGAAAATACAACTGAAGCAGAATTAAAGGTGCTGGTTTACAAATTAAAGAATTGCTAAAGATATTATTCGGTTTTCTTTTTCTTCTTTGTAAACAAATCACCCAATAAATACCCCATCGCTCCACCCCATAACATACTGATCCATGGGCTGGAAGTAATGGGGCAACTTCCTGAAGAGCAGCCCACTTTTAGATAATATAGGAGGCCGGCTGAAATTCCAACGATAATTCCAATGATTGCCTGAACAGAAAAGAAAGTTTTTATTTTCTGAATAATATCGTTTTGTTTTTTTTCTTCCATCATACTAAAAAAGCATATTGGTTCTCACAATATGCTTTTAATATTTAGTTGGTGATAATTATTTTAAGGCATTCAGTTCGTTAAGAATAGCTTGTTTTTCCTGTAAACCTACCAGGCGTTTTACCTCTTTACCGTCTTTGAAAAAGATGAGTGTTGGAATATTCCTGACACTATATGTATTAGAAGCAATCTTGTTTTTATCGACATCTAATTTCCCGATTTTAATTTTTTTGCTGACTTCATTGGCAATTTCTTCAACTATCGGCGCCTGACGACGACAGGGACCACACCAGATTGCCCAGAAATCAATCATAGTTACTCCTTTTTTGATGGTTTTGTCAAAATCTTCATCTGTAATGATTTTCACTTTTCCTTCGGCAGGCTTTTCTGCCTTTTGACTGTATACTTTTCCACTAAAAGCAAAAACTGCTAAAATGATTACAAAATTTGCGATGATTGTTTTCTTCATATTCTGATTTTTTTTGATTTTAATATACGTTTTAACTAACAAATTTAAGGCCAAATTGTTTTTTTTATGCTATTTCAGGTTCCTGTTGACTCAGGCAATGGAAACTACCTAATCCCCAGATGATTTCAGAGGAGTCAATTCCAATTACTTTTCTGTCGGGAAAACATTCCGATAAAATTCCCAGGGCAATATCATCTGTTTTACTGCCAAAAATGGGAACTATAACTCCACTATTGGCTATATAAAAATTAGCATAGGAGCAGGGTACCCTTTGGTCTTCAATATAAAGAGCTTCCGGCATAGGCAGTTCAACAACATTGAGTTGTTTTCCATTGAGCAATCTTAGTTTTTTCAACGAATTGTAATTTTCGAGCAAAGGAGCATAATTCAAATCGTTTTTATTTGATTCCATCACAGTAACTACGGTATCTTCGTTTACAAAACGGCAGATGTCATCCACATGTCCGTTGGTATCGTCCCCGTCGATACCCTCGTTGAGCCAGATGATTTGTTCCACACCATAGTATTCCCTTAAGTAACTTTCAATCTGTGACTGATTCAAATCAGGATTGCGGTTTTCATTTAACAGGCAGGCCCTGGTAGTTATGAGGCTACCTTTTCCGTTGAAATCAACAGATCCACCTTCCATCACAATTCCGGGACTGACGATGGGAAGTTGTAATTTTTCTGCTATCAACTGTGGTATTTTATTGTCTGAGTCAAAAGGATATTTATTTCCCCATGCATTGTATTCCCAATTGATAATAATTTTTTTATCTAATCCATCCGGATTCACCAAAAAAGCAGGACCATGATCACGGCACCAGGCATCGTTGGTCGGATGTATAAAAAGACGGATATTGTTCATATCCACACCATATGTTCTAAGCTGGTCCTCAACATGTTTTAACATCAACACATCATTTACATTGATATTTACGATTTCTCCCTTGCTTATTTCTTTGATAAACTGATGATAGGCAGGATAAATGTTCTGAATCCTTCCCGGCCATGAATTTTCATTGTGAGGATAGCTCAGCCAGGTAGCAGCATGTTTTTCCCATTCAGCAGGGAAGCGATAGCCTTTTTCTCTGGGTGTATAAGTGTTCATATAGCTTGTAAAGTTCTTAAAGTAGTTGTTGAGTTATTAAGTTATTAAGTTATTTTGGCTCTTGACTTTTAGGTGTTTAGAAAAAACGTTTAATAAATATTATTGCGTAATAATGATTTATTTTAATTCCTAATTTTTAATTCCTAATTCCTAATTTTTTTCATCGTCAATAAATCTTTTGCAAACAGGTAAATACGTATCAATTCTCCGGTCTCTTAAGAAGGGCCAATGGATGCGGTACTCATTGGTTTTGCTGAGATTGAGTTCTTCCACATGGATTTCTTCGTTATGATGACTTGCTTCATAAATCAAGGTTCCAAAAGGATTGCTGATAAAGGAACCTCCCCAGAAATTCATTTCACCTTCACGTCCTGTACGGTTTACGCTAACCACATGTACTCCGTTGGTAATGGCATGGCTGCGTTGTATCGTCTGCCAGGCATAGTATTGTTCGTTGTTGACTTCTTCCGTTTGAGATGTTGCCCATCCAATTGCTGTAGGGTAAAAGATAATTTCAGCTCCCATAAGGGCAGTAATTCTGGCAGCTTCAGGATACCATTGATCCCAGCAAATCAACGTGCCTATTGTAGCATATTTGGTTTTAAATACTTTGTAGCCAAGGTCACCGGGTGTAAAATAAAACTTTTCATAAAAGGCCGGATCGTCTGGAATATGATTCTTGCGGTATTTTCCCAAATAGCTTCCGTCGGCATCTATTACTGCAACTGTATTGTGATATAGACCTTCCGCGCGTTTTTCAAATAAGGAAGCAATAATAACTACATTGAGTGCTTTGGCTAGTTCAGAAAACACAGCGGTATTTTCTCCGGGAATTACTTCAGCCAGTGCAAAATTATCATAATCTTCCACATCGCAAAAATAAAGGGAAGCAAACAATTCCTGCAAACAGATAATCTGAGCACCTTCAACAGCTATTTGCTTTATTTTTTCAGTTGCTTTATTGATATTGGCTTGTTTGTCTTTTGTGCAAGTCATTTGTATGATGCCGACTTTTACTTTTTTGTTTTCCACGCATTTATAAATTAACAATAGAATTATTTTTTTTCTTTTGCAAAGATAAAAAAAATAAATATAAGTTTTGTTTATAGTGTTATATGTAAAATATGCAAAAAGCTGAAAGAATGTTGCTCAATAGAAATTTACAATACTCTCAATCAACATCTCTGATTTTAAATGCAACATCTATCATTTAAAACAGCAGTTGAATCATTTCAACTGCAAAAGAGACTATTTTAAATAGCAATTTGTATTTTTTAAATGCAATTTAGCTCATTTCAACTGCAAGTTGAATCTTTTCAACTATCAGGTTGAACTTTTTAAACAGCAGTTGAATGATTTCAACTATAAAGTGGACTTATTTAAACACAAAGTGGATTATTTAAAATGCCAAATGCATGTTTTTGAATGCCAATTGTGTATTTTTAATTCGAAAATTTAATGATAAGAATATTTTAACGCAAAGTGCAAAGAGAAAAACCGCAAAGTGTGCATTATTTTTTTTTATACTTAAAATAATTTTCAAATAAAGTTTGAAGAAAGTAATTGAAATGAAAAAATATAAAGGAATTATCATTCAATTTATTGATAATTCAATGTGAAAAGAGGCATAAAAAAATAAATTAAATTTTTTTAAAAAAAAATTGTGAATTTGCTAACACTTAGCTTTTTAATGTTGTAATTTTACAGTGAAATTCAAAAAATTACAGAAAGTTCTTATTGTTTAACCAATTGATCATTTGTCATGGAAGATTCATTGTTAAGAAAAAACAAGATGTACATGAATGTACAGACTGTTGCAAGGAAGTATGAAGTAGTTTGGAGCACTTCACTTCCATTTAAAGAAGAGGTAATTTCACTGGAAGATTACCTTGAAAGTATCAGAGAAAAAAACCTGGAACAAACTTCGAGCAAAAGCAAAAGCGAAGAGAAGAAACAGGTTTTTAAAAAGCTGATTGATGCCTGCCTGCTGGTATGTAATGCAGGTGTGGCTTATGCCAGTAAGAAAAACGACAATGGCTTGAAAGCCAAATTTGATTTTTCGAAAACAACCTTAAAACAGGGTAATGAAATAGATATTTGTACCCGTTGTACCGAAATTGGTGAGGCAGCAGCACCTATACTGACCAATTTACAGGAGTATAATCTGCCGGCAGACCAGCTTACTATACTCTCGCAAACTGCCCGTTCGTTTGAAAAATTAATTGCAGCACCCAAAGAAGTGCGGAATACCAGCAAAACGGCAAGGAAAGATATGTATGTTTTGTTTGAAGCATGTGATGAGTTGCTAAATGAAAGAATGGATAAAATGATGGAATTGTATAAAGGCAATCATCCTGATTTTTACAATGAGTACATCAGCGCAAGATTTATCGGTGGATGGAGTAAGAAGAAAGGCGGGGATGAACCGCAGGGAAATGTATAATTAGTGTCTGTCCATAATGTCGGCTAATAAAATGTAAAATTGAATAGCGAACAAGGATTAACGATTTAAGATTTAAGAAGTTTTATAAAATCAGATGATTACACTTAATTGTAAATCGCAAATTTATAAATCCTGGTCTTAAATCAATAAACAAGCGACTTTAAAGACAGACTCTAAATATTGTTGCACGAAGATACACTGAGAGATTATAGTATCAGTGAGTAAAGAAGTAATAGGCAGTATACTATTTCAGACAGGATTTTGGGAAAACTTAGATAATCCATTGTATATTTATTTTGACTTAAATCTGATAATTTGCAACTGAATGCAATATTATTTTAATTAGATTGATTACTTAGATTATTCAATGTAATTACTATAGCAGTATATTTTAATTACCTTTTCCTTATTTTGCTTTCACTACAGGCAAAATTGCAATACAATTATTTAGAAAAATTATTTTTAACATTTTTTCACATATCTGTTTTTATTGTCGTACATTTGTTCTCAATATTCATAAACCAATACCATTATTATGTAGAAAGTAAAACAAAATAAAATATAGTATTGCTAAAAGTATTTCTCCTACTTAAAAATCGCCAATTTTAGACTAGTGAGGAATAGTTGAAGTGAACGCACTCTGAAAAAGAGTGTGTTCCTTTTGCTTATTTTAATAGTAGTAGGGTGTTTGGCGATACCTTCTGATAATTGAAAGAAAAGCAGAGGTTCACGCCCTTTTTTATTTTGTGTAAATCAAATAAATATAAACTGCCTGAAAGAACCTGAAGGTTAAATAAATTTAATTATGGTAAAAATTAATGATTACGAAAGTTTATGGATAACCAATTTCAGTGGAATAGATGGTGAAGAAATTACAATGCCTGATTATGATGAATATAAGGTAAGCAAAAGGATGCTTGAGGATTACTTGGATATTTTCAGAGGGAAAAATAGTCGTGAAGTGGATTTAGAAATGCCTTATCCTCATCCTTTTTTTGATAACAATGGAGTCCCATTATTAAAAGAAAAGCCATGTATTAAATATATTTTAGTTGGAGAAGCTAGACCTCCAGCTAAAAAATCTATTCTTAATAATTGTAATCCACAGGGTGATGAAGCAAATACATATTTTTATAATATAAATCATGTCGGTATTGGTAGACTTTTTGGTAGACGTAATTTACCAACACCTTGGCTGAATGCGCCAAGGCTTAATTGGGGGTGTCCTCCTTTTCAACCTTGCCCATTAAATAAAATTCAAACGCTATTATGTCTTGCAAGTAAAGGAGTAGTTTTACTTGATTTATTTCCTTTTGCTATCCCATTTACCACATCTTTAAGAAAAAAATTAATGGGATATGGTATAGTTAAACATTTTTGGGATGGAGATATTTATTCTATTAAAACTCAAATTTCAGCATTATGTCCATACTTAGATTCTAATTGGGATTTGTGCTTAATAGCACCACCAACATTAAGTTGTCATATTGTTGGAGCCTACGACGCAATTGATATAACTCCATGCAACAATGGTATTCATAACAATGCAACTTTTAAAGTAATATCTGCTCACCGAATAAGAGGATGTGACCATAAAAAAGTAGCTTCTGATACTTCCGGAAACCCAAATGCTGCACTTATTAGAATAGCTTTTTAATTTAAGGAGTCATATATAATTTAAATAACAGTATTTCGTGGAAATTCAGTGGCTAAATACACTTCCGAAAAGCAACCAACAGAATATTAGCGTTTATTGATAAAAAGCAAATATTAATGTTTAAATCTTAAGTTTATGAAAAAGAAAATTTCTTTAATTACAGTTGCAATTATTATTATTGCAATGAGTTCAGTAGCTCAGCAAACTGGCACTTTTACCGACTCTAGAGATGGGAAAACCTATAAAACAGTGAAAATAGGAACACAAACATGGATGGCTGAAAATCTATCATACAAAGCAATGAGTGAATGTTGGGCATATGACAACAAACTAATAAATGTTGCAAAATACGGCTACTTATACTCTTGGAAATCTGCAAAAGGAGCATGCCCTTCTGGTTGGCATTTACCAAGTGATGCCGAATGGACAGCACTAATAACCTATTTAGGTGGAGAATTTTTAGCAGGCAAAAAATTGAAATCTACAAGCGGATGGGATAACGAAGAGGATGGCAATGGCAATGGTACTAACACTAGTAGGTTTTCAGCCCTACCGGGTGGCGGTAGAGTCAGCGAGGGTAAATTCGTAGAGGTTGGTAACGATGGCGGTTGGTGGAGTTCTGCCGAGTTTGATACAGCAACGGCTTGGCAATGGAATTTGATCTATGATGAAGAAGAGGCATTCAGGAACAAGGAAGATAAGCAGACTGGCTTTTCTGTACGTTGCCTCAGGAATAAATGACTATTTGGCTTTTTGATAATTTAATCAAAAGAATTACTCGATGCTCTGCATCTGGGTAAAAAAAATAAATATTAATTTGTTTAATCCACTTATAATTATAAAAAAAAATGACACAAATAAAAAAATTATCATCAGTAAAAACATTCAAAAAGAAAATGAATGTTTTATTTTTAAACATTAATAAAAAAGATTATATATATTTTTGTATATCTTCAATAATTATATTTACACATTGTCAATTTAAAACTTTTGAGGTAAATAAAGATACTATTAAAGAAGCATTTGATAATTATTTAACTGTATTAAATACTGATGGAACGAAATTAATAAATTATGAAAACAATAATCAAGAATTTAATTATGATATAGGTGATATTGATGGAGATAATAAGCCTGATGCAGTTGTAGAATACGCTTTTGATTTAAAAGGTGAAATTGGTACTGGTTTATTTGGTAAAAAAGGTATAGTTATTTTTAAAAATACTGGCAAAAATCTAATTGTTATTGATGAAAAAGAAATTAGTCCTAAATTTGAAAGATTTAAAAATATCAATCAAGGTGTAATTCTGATGGAAAGATTAGATTTTAAAGAAGGTGATCCAAATTGTTGTCCTTCAGAAAAAACAACTGAAAAATATGTCATTAGAGACGGGAAGTTATCATTAATCCAAAATGAATAAAATTAAAATTGAATTCAACTTACAACAATAATAGTAATAATTTATGAAAAAACTATTTTTTTTGATAATACTGCTGTCATTAAAATATACTGTTTTTTGTCAGTATACAGAAGTAGATAATGAATATATCCATTCTGAATTCTTCAAATGTCGTCACTGCATTATCGGAGTAGCAACAATAGAAAAGAAATATCAATGTAGAAATTGTGCGGATTGGGCAGATTCATATAGAAATATAAAAGGGTGCGATGTTTGTAAAAATAAAAAATTCATCACTAAAAGAGAAAACCAAAAATGCAGTTATTGTAATGGTTTAGGTATAATACGAAATACTTACTATTCAAAAGAAAATATAGAAAGTAGAAAGAGAGAAAGACAAAGAAATATTGAATATCAAAAGGACATAGAAGAAGAGGAGAAGAAGGAGAAAGAACGTGATAGGAAAGCACATGAAGAAAGTGAGAGATTATGGGAAAAAAAATTACAGAAAGAACAGGAAAGAAAAATTGAAAGAGAAAACGAAAAAGAAAGAGAAAGAGCATTAGAACCATTTTTGAAAACATTTAGCGTTTCTGAATTTAATTCAATTATGCTTGGAAAAAGTCAATTATCAGATGCAAGTCTTGAAGAAATTTTCTTTGAGTTTGATAGAAATTATTTAACTCAAACTCCTATAAAAATCAAAGGTTTTGTTGTAAAAGACAAAAAAACAAATAATTTCTATCTGAGTGATACACCAAAATCAAAAAGTCTTAATAATTTAAACTTTAATGTATCTCAAACATCATTATGCTCTAAAAAAGATATATCAGATAAAAAATTTAAAAATAAAGAAATCACCATTTCCTGCTTTGTAAATTGCGATTTAGGAAAACTTGAAATTAGTACTTGGGAAATGTCTGAAATAAATATTAGTACTAAATGTTTAGAAAAAACTAGGTCTAATTGGAAAGAAACAATGCATCAAGACGAAACAAAGTCTGATAAAAAAATAACTAACGACGATTATTATATCACTCCTTCACATGATAATGTTGATATTAAAATCAAAAGTTTTTCAACTATAGTGAAAAACAATCGAACTGTAAATGGAATAAATCTACTAGATTTAATACTAACTAAGTAATAAGAATAATATAATGTCGTATTAATTAGGTTTTAAGGAATATATTT
>JBAXNW010000027.1:0-52403 GCA_037133555.1 Bacteroidota bacterium | reverse complement strand
GGTTCTGTGCATCCCGATTTTCAATCGGGAGGGTCAAGGTTCGACCCCAGTAATTACCACAAAAGAGGCTGATTCATTATGATTCAGCCTCTTTTTAAATTAAATATATTTAGTCATCTTGATTTTAATTATTTAGATTACGCTCTGTGCCCACAAATTCCAGTATTTAGAAAAAGGTGTAATAATGAGATACTTCTTCTATATTCTACATTCCGAATCGATTGATAAATATTATATAGGTCATACGCACAATATTGCTGAGAGAATTCGCAAACATAACACTGATCACAAAGGGTTTACCGGTCATAAAAATGACTGGATTCTAGTTTATGTTGAAGAATTCGAATCCAAATCGGAAGCATATTTTAGAGAAAGGCAAGTGAAAAACTGGAAAAGCAGAAAAAAAATACTTGAACTTATTAAAAAAACACTTATCTAATTTGGTTCTGTGCATCCCGATTTTCAATCGGGAGGGTCAAGGTTAACCCCAGTAATTCCCACTACAATATCAAGGGTTTCAGATTTAATAATCTGAGACCTTTTTTATTTGCACACAAAAAGGCTAATAGAGCATCAGTTTCTAGAGACCTGTAATTTTTGAATTATTTAGTGCTACTTAAATTTCCTAATCCCCTCTTATTTTTTCAAAGAATAATATTTTTTTTAGGGTAATATTGATGTATCTTTACCCTGGTGTTTTAAAAATAATTTCGAAGGTAATTATTAAGGATATAAGAATTTACTACCTAAAATTATGAAACATGGAAGTACATCATCATCCGGATATCAGAAAGAAAAACTTTAAAGAATACATATTCGAAGGTTTAATGATCTTTATGGCAGTAACCTTAGGCTTTTTTGGAGAAAGACTGAGAGAAAATTTAACGGAACAAGCCAAGGAAAATGAATTAATGGTATCAATGATTGAAGATACACAAACCGATATTGCCAATATCGAAAAAATTATTGCTTTAAACAAAACAAGGGTTTTGAAACTTGATACCATTTCCAACAGATGTTTCAACTACGGCAAGAATGGTAATAACGATGCCTCCCTTTACAGTTTAATTAAAAGTTGTATCAGACATCCCGATTTTGTAAGTCCTGTGGAAAGAACCATGTCCCAACTTAAAAATGCAGGAGGAATGCGGCTGATTCAAAAACAGGCTGCTGTAGATAATATCATTTATTACGACGACATTCTGAAAAAATTATTGAATCAACAGGATTATTATGAATTGCATCTAAAGGTATTATTGGATGCTACAGAACACTTGTTCAATATGAAATACTTTCCGTTGAATCCCCTTACATTCTTATGGGAATCAGATGCTAAAGCATTGTTATCCGCTAAACTTATCGATCAGAATAAACTAAGCATCCTTGAATTTGGAAATAAAGCAAAAATACTTCAGGGTATTGTAATGTTTTACTTAATTCGTCTGGAAGAAGCAAAACAACAGGCCATCCTTCTTGCTGAAATACTAAAAAAAGAGTACCATCATAAATAATCAGTGACCATTTAATATTCCAAGATTGATTCTTAGAGCATTTTTACACGAGTTTTCATTTTCTTATTAATGTAAAACGATAAATTTTGAAAATTGGAAATGACTGATTTTGTTTTTGTTATTGATTATTTGAACGGTACAAAAATACACCCCATTTTTAAAGTCTGAAACAGCCATTTCAATTAGATGAAAATCCTTATAATTATTTGTAAATACTAATTTCCCGACGACATCCCTGATTTCAATTTTAAATGCTGTATTTTCTTTATTTTCAGTAGGTTGTAAATATATATATATATTAGCAGGATTAGGATAGATCGTAAATAATTTCACTTCTGTTTCGCTGATGGATATACTTTGGGAACTTCCTTTAAAATAGGTCACTCCACCGGCAGCATTACCCACAAAAATATCCTGGAATCCATCATTGTTGATATCTGCAATACCAACTCCACTGCGGCTTCCCTCATTTATGGGATATTTTGTTGCATTCTCCACATAAAAAAGCGTATCTGATAATGTAAATTTACCGGCCAGGTTGTTGTCAATATTTTTGTAATAATATACTTTGCCTTCATCGTTTCCAACCAAAAGGCGTGTTTCACCGGAGGCAGTCCTAAAAAAACAAGGGGTGCTGAATCCATAATTGGATATTGCATAATTGGTTACGTCCACACTTCCTAAGCTGTCTGTGATTAAATTAAAAATAGCTGTTTGGAGTGTTCCCGTATTTTTGTAATAATTCAAATTTCCTTTACGGGCTAGAATGTTGTTGGCTGCATCTTTCCATAATTGTTGGCGTTCCCCTATTACTAAATCTAATAAACCATCTTTATCCAGATCAAATAACTGAGGTGTGCTATAATCGCCTACATCAATATTCTGATAATTTGCTTGACTTAGTATAAAATCAGGATTGCTTAGGGTTGAATTGTTTATGTATAAATATAGTTTACCATCTGTATTTCCTATAATCATTTCGGCTTTTCCATCATTGTTGATATCACCGAAACTAGGGAATACAGCTTGAAGATGTAAAGAAGAAATATGCGCAAAATCTCTGGATATCAATTTAAAAATTGGCGATGTTGCGCTTCCGGTATTTTTGAATAAAGCTATTTTAGATACAAAAACAGAGTGAAGAAATCCGTTGAGGAGGTAAGTAGAATCCCGATAACCAATATTACTTACAAATAGATCTTTCAATCCGTCATTGTCGAAATCATACAATACAGGATAAGCTCCTGTTCCCACATCTATCATTTCGTGCTGTAGAAAATCTTCGGTTTGAAATTGGAAAACCGGATTTATATTGGTGCCGGTATTCTTATACAACCATGAGCTTTTAAATGTTTCGGCTGTCGTTAAATTGGGGTCAAAGGGTGAAACAATCAGGTCTTTTTTACCATCATTGTTTACATCTACATACTGAGCCGAAGGAAAAGAAGGTAGATTGATTTTATAGGAATTGGATGGGAAATTGGTATCCTGAGCAGTTATATAAGCTGTATCAATGTTACCCCCGTTTGTTAGTTTGATGAGATTTGCATAATCAACATCTCCTATCAATAAGTCTTTTAAGCCATCCCCGTTCAAATCAATTGCCAGCAATGTAGAACCGGAATGTTTGGGAATATTTCTCTTTTCCTGCTCACCTTTTGTTCCATTGTAACAAGTATCCAGCTTCAACACATTGGATGCTTCACTTTCAGCAAAACAACCCCAGCTTTCATCGTACAGTTCAAAATCCAATGAATCGACTGTACCATATTTTTCCATAGATAGATTCTTATGGTAATTTACATATTTTCCCAACACCCAAAAGTTGAGAATGTCTAAATCGCCGTCATTATCCAAATCGGCTATCGCAGGAAAATCTTCGGAAAGACAGAAAAGGTTGGTGTAATTACCATTATAGGACGATAAAATGGGATCTTTGACCAATTTAAAAATCAAAGAAGTTGTAGAAGCATTTTTATAAACTTTGATTCCCCCGTTGGAATAGGTAAAGATATCTTCTTTTCCGTCGTTGTTGTAATCGATGAGTTGCACCCAACTTTGCATTGGAGGAAATTTAACGGCATATTCGGGGGCATAATTAAATGAGATTGTATTGGCTGTTCCAGTGTTGATAAACGTTAGTATTCTGTTTCCGATTTTATCAAAAACAAACAGATCTTTTATGCCATCAAAGTTCAGGTCAATAGCAGAAAACTGGCAACTATTCATGCCTCCGGTCCAGGGAAAGAGCAATGAATTGCCAGTACTGTCCTGAACAATTATGTTGTTATTTTTAACAAACACATAATCGTAGCTTTGCGAAAATCCACCGTTTGCAAAAATGGATAAAACTATCAATGTACAAACGAGTTGCCGAAAGAGACTTTTCGATATTAAATGATTCTTTTTAAAAGGATTGTATAGCATATTAAAAAATCTGGTTTAGTCACGGGGTGACTTCAAGTCACCCCGTGACTTGCAATTATAAATTGTAAAAACTGATAAGCAATAACCTAATAACTAATCTCTTTCATCATAGCTTTCACAATATTTTCTGCCCCTTCAGCAATTTGCGCAATACTGGCATCCAGCATATAGCAGGGAGTTGTAAATATTTTTAGGTTGGCATCTCTGATTACCTCAGCATGTTGGGAGTTAAGATGATGGCCTCCCATTTTTTCAATTTTCAAAGCTGTTTGCTCATCATTGCCAATGGTAAGCGCTATATTCTTTACTATTTTTGCTAAAATAACCGGAGCTATACACAAAGCTCCAATTGGTTTGTTGGCTGAAACCATATCTTTTACAGCTTTTTCCACATCTTTATTTACGGTGCAATCTGCAGCATCGAAGGCAAATGTGCAAAGGTTTTTGGCGCAACCAAAACCGCCCGGAAAAATCAATGCATCGAAATGAGTGTTATCAAAGCTTGACAATGCCAATATTTTACCTCTGGCAATGCGGGCTGATTCCACCAATACATTTCGCTTCTCTTCAGTCTCTTTGCCGGTAAAATGATTGATTACATGATGTTGTTCGATATCGGGGGCAAAAATTTGATACCTACCTCCGTTTTTAACAATGGCAAGTAATGTTAACACCGCTTCGTGAATTTCAGTGCCATCATAAACACCACAACCTGATAAAACGACCGCAAATTTTTTCATTGTTTTGTTTGTTAATTTGTTGATTGCTTAATTAATTCATCAACGTTTAAATAAATATCTTATTTTGTAATAACTGATAATCGGGAGGAATCTCATAAGGTAAAATATTTTAAAAAAACATGAGATGCTTCCTTCGTCAGCATGACAAAAGAAACAGTTCAATTAAACAGAAACTTTTTACTAAAAAATAATTCTTCACTTTCTTCCTTACATAAATTTTAATTTTTAATTCTTCATTTTTAATTAATTTCTATGTCTCGGGTAATCTATAGAAAAATGCAAACCGATACTTTCCTTGCGTTCCATAGCCATTTTGATAATCAGATAGCCAATATTGATTAAATTTCTGAGCTCGCAAAGTCGGGTTGTTAAAATGGATTTATCATATAAATCCTCGGTTTCCTGGTATAAAATATCGAGTCGGTCGAAAGCCCTTTTCAAACGCAAGTTTGACCTTACAATACCCACATAATTTGACATGATCAATTGTAGTTCTTTCAGCGATTGGGTAATGAGAACCATTTCCTCGTTCATCACCATTCCTTCTGAATTCCAATCGGGGATGTTATCACAATAGCTGATATTTTTTAATTTATTTAAGGCATTTATGCTGGCTCGATGTGAAAAAACGAGAGATTCAAGCAGCGAATTGGAGGCAAGCCGGTTGGCTCCATGTAAACCGGTAGAAGCGCATTCGCCAGAAGCATATAAATTAATGATGGAACTTCTTCCCCATTCGTCCACCTTAATGCCACCACAGTTATAGTGAGCTGCAGGAACTACTGGGATCATATCGCGGGTAATATCAATGCCAATACTCAGGCACTTGGCATAAATCGTGGGAAAATGATCAATCAATTGGTTTTTGTCAAGATGACGAGCATCGAGGTAGAGGTAATCCCAGCCATTGATTTTCATTTCGCTGTCGATGGCTCGGGCTACTATATCACGGGAAGCCAGAGAGCCTCTTGAATCATATTTTTGCATGAATTCTTTTCCATCCAGTGTTTTCAGTATCGCCCCAAATCCTCTCAATGCTTCAGAAATCAGGAAGCTGGGCTTTTCGTTGGGATTGTACAAAGAGGTTGGATGAAACTGAATAAACTCCATGTTTTCGACCTTGCCTTTGGCCCGATAAACCATTGCGATTCCATCACCTGTGGAAATGGCAGGATTGGTAGTGGTATTGTAGACGTTCCCATTGCCACCGGTGGCTATTAAGGTAACTTTGGATAAATAAGTATCTATTTCATGGGTCGCCTCGTTCAACACATAAGCTCCATAACAGTGGGTATCAGAGGTACGTCGGTTGACCTCTATTCCTAAATGGTGCTGGGTGATAATATCCACTGTAAAACTGTCTTCCAGTATCTCGATATTAGGGTGAGCAGCTATACTTTTCAGTAAAGCTCTTTCGATTTCATTGCCTGTATTGTCCTTGTGATGCAGGACTCTGAATTCTGAATGGCCGCCTTCCTTTGCCAGATCGTACATTCCGGAAGCATTTTTGTCGAAATTGGCGCCCCATTCAATCAATTCTTTTATTCTATCGGTAGATTCGGAAATGGTAATACGGACTATATTTTCATCGGACAGCTCATCTCCGGCTATCATGGTATCTTCAATGTGTTTTTCGTAAGTATCTGGTGTGTACATTACAGCAGCAATACCACCCTGGGCATATTTGGTAGAACCTTCTTCGGCTTTGGATTTGGTAATGATACAGACTTTACCGAAATCTGCCACCTTCAGTGCAAAGCTCAAACCTGCAATACCCGAACCAATGACCAAAAAATCAACTTTCTTTCTCATCTATTGTTTGCAATTAGCTTACAAAAATACAAAACTAAAAGCTATCATTGAAAATTGAAGGAAATTATATTTGGAAAAGGGCTTATTTTATGTTTTCGACAAAAACTATATTAAAGCAGACAATCCACTTTTTTACTTTATAAACTTTATGAACTTTACAAACTCAATAAACTCATTCCTTCCTTTTATTCATAATTTCAAATTGAATATGCAAAGTTTCCCCTTTCTCATCAACCAATGTTAGACTGTGTAAACCTGATAAAGGTGCAATGGCTTTTTGGTGGAATTGTGTTGTGAAACCTATGAACTGATTGTCCAGATGCCAGTAAACTATCGTATGAGAATTACGGGCTGCCAGTTTAAAAACCGTGCTTCCAGGTTTTCCGTTTAAATCAATAGGAATGTATATTTTGCTGTTGTTGGCCGGATAAATCATTTCCATAGAGTGCGTTTCGGCTGATGATGCGCAATCGGTCCTGAATGGTGGCAAAACTTTGTAAAACGGATTCTTGTTTTTGAAATACCATTCCATTACAGGAGGCAAAACAAACCATGTCAGATGTTGCATATTATCAATAGACTCGCAATTGGAATTAACCTGCCATTTCCCTGTTTTGTCCAGATGCACTATTTGATGAAACGGACAAACCTGTGTTTTTAGTGCCTTTTTAGGAACCTTGATTTTAATAGGAGATTCGCAAATAGCGGAAGCTCTGTAGCCACTAAACCTACATACAGGAATCTCTGCCATTTCGCTTTCCGGAGGATTAAACCAGTTGCAGGGTTTCAATAGTTTAAAAATATCAAACAAAATGGGAGCTGCACAACCTAATCCTGTTAGTCCTGGGCGACCTTCGCCTGTGGCATTTCCAACCCAGACAGCCACAACATAATCAGGTGTAACGCCAATGGACCATGCATCGCGGTTGCCGAAACTTGTGCCTGTTTTCCAGGCTATACGGGCAGAGGAAGAAAATTGTTGCCATTGCAATTCCTCATCGGGACGAGAAACCTCTACCATTGCTTCCAACGCCAGCCAAATTGAAACGGCATCTAAATAAGAAGATTTTTCCAGTTGTTTTTTAATAGGAAGAACTTCGTTTTTTACATATAAAGGGGGATGAAAATCAGCTTTATCGTATTTTCCCTGATAGGTGGCAAAATGATTCAACGTTCGTGCCATGGAAGCATATATGCCAGCCAGGTCCCATAATCGAGCTTCTGCACCACCTAAAATGAGGGATAATCCATAATGAGCGGAAGGTTTGGAAAGCGTGGTCATGCCCATTTTTTTTAGCAAGGTATAAAACGGTTCTACCCCATAGCTTTGTAACATTTTAACTGCAGGAATATTGAGCGAACGCGATAAAGCTTGTCGTGCCGGAACGGCCCCATCATAAGTAAGGTTATAGTTTTCGGGCACAAAACCTCCGATTTGCATTGGAACGTCCGGAATCAATGTGGTTGGAAGTAACAAACCATCATTCAGCATGGCTGCATATAAGTATGGTTTTAAAATACTACCCGTGCTTCTGGGTGCAAGTATAATGTCTACATCGTTGCCATGTTCTTTCCCGCTTTGTGAAGGAGTATTAGCGGTATAGGCCAAAATATTGCCAGTATTTACATCCAACACCATTGCTGCAGCATTATGAATTTCATTGGCTTGTAAAACACTATGATGTTGGGATATGATTTCATTCAATTTTTCCTGTAAATGAATATCAAGGGTAGCCTGTATATTTTGTCCTTCCTTTCCATCATTGATAGCTCTTTCGAGCAAATGTGGAGAAAGTTGTGGCAAGGCAAAAGGTTTTTCGGGCAAGGCTTCATTTTTCGAAAGCCCAGAAGTTGTGTTGTCAATAATTCCTTGTTGTAACAATTTGTCCAACAGTCGATTTCTTTTTTCAAAAAGTCTTTGGTGGTTCTTCCCGGGATAAATCAGAGACGGACTGTTAGGTAGAACAGCCAGTGTTGAGATTTCAGCCCAGGAAAGATTATTGGCACTATTTCCGAAATATCGCCAGGCTGCTGCATCAATCCCCACTACATTGCTTCCAAAGGGTGCATGAGAAGCATACAAACGAAGAATTTCAGCTTTACTGTAAGTAAGTTCCAGCCTTATGGCAAGCATGGTTTCGATCAGCTTTTCGAAAATAGTTCTGCTTTTGTTCTTTCTTGAAAGTCTAATTACTTGCATGCTAATAGTACTCCCACCGCTTACTATTTTACCTTTGCGAAGATTCAAGTAAAGGGCTCTTATCATCGATACCGGATTAAAACCCGGATGATAATAAAAGTGTTTATCTTCAAATTGGATGATGGCTTTGGCAAATTTATCGGGGACCTGAGTCGTTTCAGGAAAACGCCACTGACCATCAGCTGCAATTTTTGCCCCTAATAATTCTCCATTCTGATCGCGCAAAACAGTTGAGTTGGGGTCTTCGAACAAAGGTTTTGGTAATGAAAACCAAAAGAGAAGTATTAAAACAAGCAATATTGCCCATTTTATATTTGGTTTTCGTAATAATTTCTTTTTAAAATTCTGAATTGGCATCACTAGTATTTTCCAAACATTAAATAAGGTTTCCGTTACTTACTAAATCTGCCAGATTTTTAAAATCTGGCAGATTTAGTAAGTTAATCTATAAATGCTTCAGTAAAATTAAATAAATCCTTGTCCTTTTTATGAAAATAAATATAGTTGTTTTTATCTTCAAACATTGTAATTATTTGATCTTTTGGAAGTATTGATTTCTTTTCTTCAATAATTCTATGGTATGAACTCCATGGATAGTCTTCAAAATCTACATTATACCCATGAAAATTCATATTATGATGGATATAATACATTACATTTCTGTAATACTCATCATTCATTATCCATTTTCGTTTAAATGGCTTTTCAAAAAGACTTCCGTGTCTTTCAACATCTTTGTTTAATGATTTAGCATAAGAAATAAAAAAATATCGGAATTGTCTGCTTAGTAAATCTTCAGTAGAATCTTCAATGAACTTTCTTAACTTGCAATGATTTGTTTTTGTTTGAATGGCATTTTTAATGGCCACTTCATTTTTCACTTCTATTAATAGATGAAAATGATTGTTAAGCAAACAGAATGCATGAATAATTATGAAATCTGATAAATATTCATTTAATTTTATTAAAAAGTAACGATAATTCTCGTTTGTATAGAAAAGCGTTTCACCATTATTTCCCCTATTATAAATATGATAGAACTTTTCAGCTTCTAAGGGAACAGTGTATTTTGATTTCATATTCCATTCTGCTTTTCAAATCTGCCAGAATTGAAAAATCTGGCAGATTTAGTAATTTTATTTCAAATTACTTACTACTTCCACCCAATTTCCGGCATACCTTGCATTGATAGTATTATCATACATGGCTTCACAACTCACCGTTGGCAAATAGAATCTTCCCAGATAACTCGGATTGAGCATAATTTTAAAGGTCTTGGATTGATTCGGATTCAGATCGAAATAAGTATACACCCTGTCGTCGCGCACATCCTGATAATTAAAGTAGGAAGCATTTGTAGCAGATTGAGCAAATTCGCTCAAACGGGCATTTAAAATTTCCCAACCCGATGGGAAAATCTGCGAAAGTGCCAGTTGTTTATATATTCCTTTGCTGCCAGGGTTAGTAACTGTTACTTCTACAGTAAAATTTATTCCTTGTTCCAGGATGGCAGGATTGATGGACTGTCCGCTCATGTTTTTGTACTCAACTTTCATTTTCAAATCGTTTTGAGCGGAAGATTTATCACCAGTTGCAGGAATTCCTTGAGTAATAATACGGGCGTACAATATATTTTTACCAGTATTTGAAAGCTGAAGCATAGCTTTTTTTGTGTTTTGCTTGATTCCAATTTCCGTTTTTACAATCGATTTTTTGGTTTGAACTGCTACGGCCTGATTGTTCTCTGATTTATAAGAAATATTTATACCTGCACCTGAAGCATTACCAACAAACCTAGAAATAGCAATCAGGCAATAGGCTGTCGTTTGCGTACTCATCCATTCGCTTTTACACAACTGTGCTGATATTTCCCTTACCAATAAAGCTGCTTTGGCTTGTTGGTTCATCAAACACAAAGTTTGAGCAATCATGGCTTTGTCTCTTAGGTCGGAACCATAAGTGTACCAAAGTTCGCGATAGGGTTTTACATAAGTAGATGCATTGGCTATTAAGTTCTTTGCAACTTCCGGTTTGCCTGCTAATTGATAGGCCGCAGCCAATTGCCAGCGTGCAGCCAAAGAAAGGGTTTTAAACTCATAGAGTTTATTCATAGCACCTAGTTCGGGAGACTTGGCGAACGCCAGGGTATATAAACGATAAGCCTGGACAAGGTCATCGTTGTAATAAGTAGCATTAACAGACCAGCTAACTGCTTTTTGTTTCTGGTACTTCTTCCAGGCTACAATGAAACCGATGGGTAACTGATAGCCTTTCAATTCAGCTTCGAGCATGAAATGCCCTGCATAATTGCTGCCCCAATCGTCAGCATATTGTGCTCCCTGCCAATAGCCCAAGCCTCCATTGTTAAGCTGAAAAGACTTTATTCGTTGAATGGCTGCTTTGATATTAAATTCAGTTCTAGTTTTCTGGCTGGCCGTTAAGTCAAGCAAATCGGCCAAGTATAATTGAGGAAAAACGGAGGAAGTAGTTTGTTCAATACATCCATGAGGATATTCAATCAAATATCCTAAGCGTTTTTCAAGATTCAAAGGAGGAATAGAAGAGACTTCCATCACGGCTTTATTCGTCCCCAACATACCTATGAGTTGATAATTAGCATTCCAGGTTTTGCCAGGCTGAACAATACTTTCAACAACATCTGTTACTTTTGGATTTGGATTGCGGACATCAATTTCAATATCATGAACTGCCTTCTGGCTTCCACTCGTAGCAACGATTTTTATTTTTGCAACGCCCACCAGTTCTTTTACTTTCAATTCAAAACTGAGCATTTCATCGCCAGGCGATTTGAAAGTTAAACTATGTGTGTTGCTACCAATTATTGTAAACATATTGTCGGCAATGATTTGCACTTTCACATCTTTAACCGTTTTTTCCATTGCAAAAACACTTAGCGGTAGTTTAACGATTTCACCGGGCCCTACTACTCTTGGCAGTGTTCCCAACACCATTAATGGTTTACGAACGGCTACTGCTTTTTCGGTACAACCGTATTTACCATTGTCTCCTGCAACCACCATTACTCGAACAGATCCAATGTATTGTGGCATTTTAAAAGTATGGGTTTTCGATTGACCTTTGCCCAATTCGAAAGGACCTAAAAATTTAACCATCGGAATAAATCGGTTGGCTTTCAGACTGCCTTTGTTGAGGCCTTCACCATCACCTCCAATACTTAAAATACGTTGCAATTCACCGGTATAGGCGCCCATTACCATATCAAACAAATCCCAGGTTTTAATGCCTAAAGCTTCACGGGCATAGAAAATGAGCCATGGATTCGGTGTTTTAAACCTTGTTAAGTCAAGCAAGCCTTCGTCAACAACAGCCAATGTATAGGTCATGGCTTTGCCTTTTTGTTCTTTGACTGTAATGGAAGCATTCTGCTCAGGAAGTAATACGTCTTTCATGATAATCATTGGATTCAGATGGGTATTAGGGTCTTCCACCATGATAGGAATAATACCGTACAAACGGATAGGCAAATCATTCAGCGTTTGAGCATGTGGCTGAATCAGGGTAACATAGGCATAACAATTGGGTGCCATATCTTCGGTTACATCAAAAACAAATTCTGTAGTTCCTTGCTTGCTGGGAATCCAAAATGATTTCAATACTTTCGATCCTGTTTCTAGGGTTAACAATGCCCTTCCTTCAGCAGAAGAAGGTATTGAGATTTTTACCTTTTCGCCTACATTGTATTTCTCTTTATCGGCCGTAAAAGTGAGCATAGTAGCTGCTTGCTTTTCGCCACCTGGTGAACGCGAGTAACCAAACCAATCTACATAAATTACTTTTCCACAACTATGCCCCGATGTTAGATCGGTAACTTTAATTAAATATCGCCCCCAGTTATCGTGAGCCACATTTAATTTATAAACGCCTTTTCCTGATGTTGTTGAAACAGTGGAAGTATCTTTAAGCTGGCTGTAGGAAGTGGAAATAAAATCAGCTTGAGAGCCTGATTCAGAATTGTCCCACCACCAACGCCATTCAATTTTATACAACTCTACTTTTAATTTATTCGAAGGAACAATATTCCCATTAAAATCTAAGTTCAGCAAATTGATTGTATACGATTTGTCAGTATACAACATGCGGTCGTTGTTGGCATTCTGGGGAACATCCACTCCGGCATAAGTCTGGTATGGATAATATGGGAGTGTAAAGCGGTCAACACTAAAATCGCCACCGCTTTCAAATACGGTAGTCTCAAAATTTGCTTTAAGCATTCCAGGAGCAGCCATTGAAATATTAATATTTGGACTTATCGTTGCTTTTCCGGTTTCATCTAGCTTACCACTAAAAATACTAAGGTTTTCGGAAGTAAAGCCGGAAGTTGGATTCTCAAAAGTATAATTTGGATATTTCTTAAAACTAGTGGAGGAACGCGTAAGTGTCAGATTTACGGTTGCTTTCAGACTTCGGGCTGTTGCTCCAGTGAGCCAATGCGCTGAGAGATTTCCTTTTGCCTGATCATTTTTAGCCAGGTATTCTTTCGGAAAACTAAAATTAATTTTCAAACGGTTGGGTTTTACCGTTTCAACTTTTATATTTTTTTGAAAATCAACACCTCCCACTTTTACCTTTGCCTGCCAATTTCCGGTAGCGGCAGTTCTATCTGTTGCTGTGCGGAAATCGTAAAATCCATTTACGCTGTTTGTTTTGATCATCCTCCTCACAATCTGACCATTGGGATTGATTAAATCGAAAGTGACCGGATGATTAACCGGGAGTAGTTTTTCTTTATCCTCCAGAATGAAAGTAAGATAGAGCGAATCTCCAGGTCTCCAGATACCTCTTTCACCATAAATAAATCCCTTTAAACCTTTCTGGACAATTTCACCACTCACATCAAACATACTTAATGATAAAGAAGTGCCTTCAAGCATTTTTAAATAGCCCCTTTGTTCATCTATCTTTGCGATTAATACAAAAGCTCTTTTTTTCAGCTTAATTTCAGCCATTCCTTCATCATTGGTACTAACAGTTCCCAATAGTTGCTGTTGGTAATCATAGAATCCAACACTAACACCCGAAATGGGTTTTGTTGTAACCAGGTTGGTAACATAAACAGTATAATTACCAGCATTGCCTGCCTTTGCTATGATTCCTAAATCGGAAGCCAAAACATTACGGGTGATGGATTTATTATTATAATAGGATTTTTTGCAGGGGTCGTCACGCTCTTCCCAATTGTAATAATAATAACCATCTTCATCATAGTAATCGTCGTAATAATAGTTTTCATAATACCAGCCATCTTCACGTTCATTGTCATCATTCCAGCTTACAAGGTCAACTTCTTCTTTTGCTTCTGATTCTCCTTGGCAGCTAAATGAAGAATAATCTTTTTTAAAACTCAATCGTACTGAGTAAATTGCACCTGGTTCTGTTTTTATAAGTTGTGATAAATCAATGGAAAAACGATTCCATTTACCATAATCTATCACATTGTTCAACGGAATTGTCTTTTTGAGAACCGTTTTACCTACCCTGGTCAGTTCATTTTGGCCATTCAAATCGTTTACCTGCAAAAACTGAATGATGTTATTTTCGTAGATTTTGCAAATTTTAATATCTACTGCTTTTAAATTAACAGCTTCAAATGGAAGCAATAAGCCATTGGATGAAGGCAAAATGACTCCATTCCCAATAAAGCGGACATTGGGTTTGCAATCTTCAAATGTAATTTCTTTGTTGATTGTAATTCCCAAACTCTCACCGTTTATATTTTTTACAGAGGATTCTATTGTTAAAGTTGCATCCCCTGTTTTTTTAAGCGGAGGATAAATTTTTAATTCATTGTCTTCTATTGTGTAGCGCAAATCCATTGATTTAGCAATTTTAATCAGACCTTCAAGGTTTTGATTTTCTGCCAATGGATCTGAGAACTGAACCAATAAATATTGTTCCTGCGTCTGAACCAACCTCACATTTGTAAGTATGAACTTGCCTAAAACTGGAATTTCAATCGTTTGCAGGCCCTTAGTATTGGCATCAATAGATTTTCCATTGTATGAAAGATCTACATTACTTCTAGCTTTTCCTCTTATTACTGAGTCAACCTGAAAATAATGCAGTTTCTTTTGAGCATCGTGAACCCAGCTTATAGATAATTTCTTGCCATCTTGTTGAGCTGTTAAAATTGCTTCAATCTGTTTATCATCGGCAAAATCTGCAGTATGCAGCGTACCATATAATTTTTCTAATGAAAGATCTGATTTATTATAGGCTTTATGATTTTCAACTTTAATTTCAAAATCCTGCTGAATGGTCTGAAACTGAAATTCCATGGTTTTTAGTGAATCTGGTACTTTCATTAATTTCGACAAGTAAAATGCCACTTCATAAAACTTCTTGGGAGGTAATTTATCTTCAGGACTAAACTCTATAGTACGACTATCAATCCATTTTGCTTTACCTTTGATGCTAGGTTTAAAATTAAATAGTTTTTCGGTAATGGGTGTTCCGAATAGTGAAGAATCTGCATAATCGTTGGCAAGTCTTACTTTTACAGTGGTTTGCGTCGAAACCACACCGGATGTAAATGCTTGAACATATTCTTTAAATGCAGGGTTAACTCTTTTGAAATGATGCTTGTGTGTAACTATTTTGTAGACTACAAAAGCTAGTACTACCACAGTAATTACTGTAGCAGCAATCTGAATGGTTTTCTTTTTCATAAGATGGGTGTGGTTATAGGTTGAAACTATTACGTAACGTTATTAATTATTAAATTGTTATGTAAAAAGTTTTAATTTACAAACCTACATCTATTTTAATGAGAAATCGTAAAAATGTGTAAATATTTTATTAAAAATTATTAGCTTAAAAAAGTATAAATTTTTAGATTATATTACTGATAAATGGGTGAAGGATACTTTAAATTTAATATCAGCTTATTTTCTAAAAGACTTTAGTCTAAAAGCCTACAGTCTGAAATCCAATATATTTTCTTTTATTTAATCACTGTTTTTGCTCTTGAGATTGAATAGGTAGCAAAGTATCCGACAGCCCCATTGCTGATATTTCCTTTTACATTTGCCGGCGGACCACTAAAAAGTGGCGTAGAAGTACGGGTAGCATCTTTAAGTTCGATGATAAATTTTTCAAATTCTTTCGTGATTCTCCACATTTCTAATTCAACGGTATCTCCAGGAGATGCTTTTTCGTCTGGTTTTCTATCTCTTAAATATCCAACAGCAATGCCATTGGTATAATTTCCGTTAAATAATTTGTCGTCAACTACCAATGGTTCTGTAATCGTATCTGTTATCAAGCTATTATTTTTATAAATATTAAAAAGATAATAATCATCTGTAGGTGGATCCTGAACATAACATTTTAATGCCCAGCCTTCGGGATGGGCAGTATACTCCATTGCAATGGAGTCAATTTTACTGATGGGGTAAATTGTAGAATTAGCTTCATATTCTTCCATAACGCCATTGTTGTCAATGTCAACATTTTTAATCAGCAAATGATAGCTCTTTCCGATTACTCCAAAAACATTTGGAGCAGTTTCGTAAACACCTGGATGTAATACACTTTCTGTTAATGGATAGATGGTAAGTCCATCATCAATTGTTACAAAAGCTCCTCTGACGACTGGAGCGACATCGTTATAAAAATAGCTTGAAGTCTTCGTAAGTTTTACCTGATGAATGCTAGTGTCGGTTGAAAATCTGGCTTCAACAACCAATCTTGTATAACTATCATCCAATACGATGTCAATTTTTTCGGTGCAGCTATAAAGAATAGTAAGTATACTCAACAATATTAAATATTTTAATTTTCTCATGGCTAAAATTTGAAATTGAAAGTGATGGCTGGAACAAAGCTAAATAAATAGGTTTTTTCGGCATACGTGATGTCAGGATTGATTTTGTCTTGTCTGAAATTGATAGACCAGGCATTTTTTCTGCCATAAGCATTGTAAAGTGAGAACACCCATTCCGAATTCCATTTCCGATTTGGTTTTTGTTTGCTTCTGAGCGTTAATGACAAATCTAAACGGTGATAATCAGGCATACGGTAAGCATTTCTGTTTGAATAAATCGGCACTATTTTGCCTCCAATTTCGGCCCGGCCTGTTGGGAAAGTAACGGGTGACCCGGTATAATAAATCCAATTGGCAGCAAATGTGGTTCGTTTACTAATTTCGTAGTTAAAAACTACAGCAATGTTATGAGGTTTGTCGTAATAGGCCAGATAAGTATTTCCATTATTAATATCAGGAAAAACCCTGTCTGTTTTCGACAATGTATAACTTACCCATCCATTAATTCTTCCATCAGGAATTTTAAGCAATACTTCCAATCCTCTTGAGGTTGCTTCACCAAAACGAATTTCACCTTCTAATTTCTGATTGAGCAAAAGATTTGCATGGTCTTTAAAATCAATAGAATTTATCATTTTTTTATAATACACTTCTACGGATGTCTCCAGATAATTTCCAAAAAAATTTCTAAAATAACCCATTGCAACCTGGTCGCAGCGTTGAGGTTTTACATTGGGTGTAGCTGGAAACCAAACATCCAAAGGTGTTCCAGAAGTAGAATTCTGAGCAAGTTGAATGTACTGATAGGTTCTTGAATAATTTGCTTTTACCGAAGATTCGTCATTGATGGTATAATTAAAACCCAAACGAGGTTCCAGCCCTGAATAAGTTTCGTAAAAATCAGCTGTTTTATAAACACTTGAATCCACAGATTCAAAATTAGAATTATAATGATAGATGGTAGCTGCTCCAATATTTTGAAACATCGAAAATCTCAATCCATATTTAATGCTTATTTTATTGTTTAGCTTCTGTTCGTTACCCAAATAAAGCCCATTTTCCAATGCATAAGAAGAGGGAACAACAAATTCATTAAAAAGGCTTTGCGATCCGGTTCCTTTTGCGATTCCAGGATTAAGGATATGATAAATGCTACTTATACCAAATTTTACAGTATTTTTAGGGTTAGAATACAAGGTAAAGTCGGCTTTTAAACCATAATCTCTCATTTTTGAATTCCACTCAAAGGAATTGGGCTCACCATCGGGCGTTCCTAAAAAATAATCATATTTACTATATACGAACATAAAGTTAGAAAATAGTTTTTTGGAAAACAAGTGATTCCATCGTATAGTAAATGTTTGATTTCCAGAAGTTAATCTTGAGAAATTGTTGTTAAAAACATCTCTTCCAAAATAACCGGAAAGATAAATACGATTGTTTTCATTGATTTGATGTGAAATTTTGGCATTAAAATCATAAAAATACAAAACATTATTTCTAACATCTACATTGGGCGATAAGGGTAAAAATAAATCGAAATAAGTCCTTCTTCCAGATATAATAAATGAAGTTTTATCCTTTATCAAAGGCCCTTCGAGCGTTAACCTGCTCGAGATTGTACCTATTCCACCGGTGACAGAAAATTCCTTTTCATTCCCATCATTCATTCTTACATCCAGCACCGAAGAAAGCCTCCCGCCATAATTCATTGGAATATCACCTTTGTAAATTTTTACATCTTTGATGGCATCATTGTTAAAAATCGAAAAGAAACCCAATAAATGAGATGCATTGTAAACGGTGGCTTCGTCTAGCAATACCAGATTTTGGTCGGGACTGCCTCCTCTAACACTAAAACCTGAAGAACCTTCACTGGTGGTTTGTATGCCAGGTAATAACTGTAATGCTTTTATGATATCTACTTCTCCCATAAATGCAGGAATCTTGCGAATTGTTTTAGCATCCAAACGGACCATACTCATTTCGTTTCTTGTAACGTTATCGTTGTTGCGTTTTTCGGTTATTACAACTTCAGATAGTAGTTGATGCCTGGGTTGTAATTCAACATTTAGGGTCATGTTATCTTTAAGCTGAATTTTTTTTTCTAAGTTTTCGTATCCAATATTTGAAAACACCAATGTGTATTTTCCAGCTGGAATACTTAGTGAATAAAATCCATACATATTGCTGGCCACTCCTGATTTTAGCTCCTTGATATATACAGTCGCTCCAAGAAGTTGCTCTCCTGATTTTCCATCTTTTATACTACCGCTTATTATTGGCTTTTTATCTGCCGTTATCATGGTATTCAATGCTTGAATGGATTGAACACGAATAATTAGCATAAAGCAAAATAATAATAAACATTTTTTCATTAGGTATTAATTTTTTATTTATTGGTCACATCGCCTACCCCAACTTAAAGGTGGAATATGCCATAAAATAGCTTTTTCGGTTTGTAAGAATATCCATTCTTAGGGCTATTTCATCGTAAATTTTCTGTTCTTAGCAGATTTCAATTTAAGTGAAAAGCTAAACGTAAATTAATCTTTTTTGTTTTGTCAGGGCGATTATTGACTTTTTATTGTAAAAACAAAAAAACAGAAATGTGAAATGGGCAGATATAATTTTCTAATAATAAATACCCTCACTTAATAAGATTAAGAGATGTCCCATCTTAAATTTTGTATAAGTTTCTATAGCATTCAATGATAACAGCTACCTAATTATCTTCCGAATCCGCCAAACAAAAAGCTAATGCAAAGCTCAGGACTATTAAAATCTGTTGTTTTGTAAAAAGCAACTTCTTGTCCATAACTATTTGTATAGGTTTTGTCAATACCACTAACAAAACGATAACCGGCTCCAATATTAACTTTAAACCATCGGGTAATATTCATCTCTGCTTCTATTTGTGGTGTAAATACAAAAACCTGATTTAAACCAACTTTAGTATGCGAATCTTCATTCATATCGGCATCAACCAAACTGATTGCTCCCCATCCAATTTTGGTGCTCACACCCCAATGGATTGCATTTTTCCTATTATGTATATAACCCAACCAAAATCCACCATGGGCAAAAACTGTTCGCATTGAGGGGTAACTGATGATTTCTCCGTTTGATTGTTTTATTTTAAGTCCATCAACTTCATCTTGGGTTGCAAAACCCATTCCATATGCGCCAAAGAAAAACTTTTGATTACATAAAACTGCACCACCTCCTCCGGTGGAAACTGAAATATTACCTCCTTTTGAAGAAAGTTCAACCATAGGAGCCCCAAAACCATTAAATGAAATTTTCCCAATATTACCGAACAAATACTGAGTAGGTTTTTCGTCCTGGGCATATAAAACATAAGAAATCAGGACAATACATAGTGTTAGACATGTCTTCTTCATGATTAAAAAATTTAGAAATTCATGATTTTTTTAACTACACAAATATAATATAAAAAATGGCTGATCATTCGATTTTTATGAATATTAGATTATGTGTTTTGAAGAAAGGATTAAAGTTGCGAATATTGAAGCGTCTTATTTTAGTTATACATTTTTAACAAAAAATCAAATACTGCTATTCTATTAATTTTGATTAACTTTGCCGTTCAATATTTTGATATGAAGTTGGTTTTAGACTTTGGGAATACATTACAAAAAATTGCAATTTTTGATGGCAATCAAATCTTGGAAATGCATGCATTCAATAAAATTTCCCTTAAAAAAATTCAACAGATTGCTGCAAATTACACTATTCAATCAGCAATATTATCTTCTGTAGTTGATTATCCTGCAACAATTAAAGGCTTTCTTCAGAAAAACTTCAATTTTATTGAATTTACAACAACAACACCTATCCCAATTATAAATAAATATACAACACCCGAATCTTTGGGTAAAGACAGGTTAGCAGCAGCCATCGCAGGAATGTCCTTATTCCCCGGACAAAATGTTTTGGTAATTATTGCTGGAACTTGTATAACGTATGAGTTTATAAACAATAAGGGTGAATACCTGGGTGGGGCTATTTCTCCCGGTATTTCGATTAGATTTAAAGCCTTACATACTTTTACAGGAAAACTTCCGTTAGTTGTAAAAAACCCAAGCGTTTCAATTATCGGTCAATCTACTGTAAATTCAATTCTATCTGGTGTAATCAATGGCGCTTTTCATGAAGTTAAAAGTATAACATCAAAATATATTGATGATTATAAAGATATTAAAATAATTTTAAGTGGGGGTGATATGAAATATTTTGATAAAATATTAAAAAACACCATCTTTGCAGTTTCAAATATTGTCTTAATTGGACTAAACATAATACTCGATTTTAATGCTGAAAAATAACCGAAAAATAATACCAACCCTTATAGTGGTTTTTATTATCACAATCTTTGGATTAAATGCTCAAAACAGAATTCATTCCCCTTATTCACGCTTTGGGTTAGGTGAATTACAATCGTATAACAACAGCCGCTACACAGCTATGGGTGGAATTGGATATGCAGTAAGAAATCCAACTTCCGTAAATGTGATGAATCCTGCATCTTACACCAGCTTCGATTCCTTGTCTTTTATATTTGAAGGTGGTTTGCTAAGTAATTTTACTACACTCGAAACCAGTAATATAAGCCAGAAATCCAATTATACATCTTTAGCTTATTTAACTTTTGGATTTCCAATCAATAGCTGGTGGAAAGGTAGTTTTGGGTTATTGCCATATAGCAGCGTTGGTTATAATGTTTCCGAGACTAAAGTAGATCCTAATCCCAGTATAGGTAATACAAAATATACCTATGAAGGTCAGGGTGGTCTCAATCAGTTTTATATTGGACAAGCTTTCAAAATAAATCAAAACTTATCGTTGGGAGTGAATGTTTCTTACTTATTTGGTTTTATTGATAGAATTCAAAAGGTGTATTTTCCAGATTCTTTATACACCTATAATATTAAACAAGTAAAATCAACCAATATTGGGATCTTTAATTTCAATTTTGGTTTACAGTACACTAAAAAAATCAGCAATGGCTTAAACCTGGGTTGCGGAATTGTTTTTAGCAACGCCATGAATGCAAATACTTCAGAAGATCAATTAGTTTATAGCTTTTCTGAAAGTACAAGCGGTATTGAATATGTGCACGACACTTCTACCAATTCAAGCACTAACAATAAAAGCGGCAACATTCACATTCCTATGAATATCGGAATTGGGTTTGTACTTGAAAAATCAAACAAATGGCTTATAGGTGCCGATTTTAACTGGCAGAACTGGGCAAATTATACTTACAATGATGTAAAAGAAGCTTCCTTGTCAAATAGCATGCGGATATCTGTTGGTGGAGAAATTAAACCTGACAACTATTCTTCAAACTACTTTAAAAGAATAGCATATAGGGTAGGAGTTAGATATAATACTACCAATCTAAAAATTGACAATAATCTAATAGATGAGTATGGCATAAGTTTTGGGTTAGGATTACCACTCAGAAAAAGTAAGTCAACCATCAACTTAGGGATTGAATTTGGAAAAAGAGGAAGCATCGACAATAATTTAATTAAAGAAAACTTCACAAAAATTACCATTGGATTTTCAGCTTACGATTTCTGGTTCTTTAAAAGAAAATTTGATTAATACTTAAAAAGCATTTCAATTTAAGATACTTACAACACTTTGCAAAAGTGATACATAAATATACAACGGATTTACATTTCAAAAAAAATTCCCGGTTCCAAGTAATAAAACTACTTGCCGGGATTTTCTTCTTTTGTCTGCTTGTTTCATGCCAAAACGATATGAAGAAAATTAAATCGCTGACAGATTTTATTAATTTACCTGTAGAATCAGCTAAAGACATTACTGTTTTAAGAAGCGATTCAGGTAAATTACAAATATTTATGACCAGCCCTCAGTTAGACCGATACCAAGGCGAGCAATCCTATTCTAAATATCCAAAAGGTCTTTGCGTGATTTTTTATGATGAAAACAGGAAAGAAATTAGAAAATTATCGGCTAATTATGCTGTTGATTACGACGAAAGAAGAGTAATGGAAGCAAAAAACAATGTAATTATTATTGATTTTAAAAAGGGAGATACTATTTATACTGAAAGTATTTTATGGGACAGAAACAGAAAATCTATCTCTTCCAACGTTTTGGTAAAACGTGTAAATAAAAATAATATCTTATATGGGGATGGTTTTGATGCTGATGATAGTTTTAATAATTACACACTCCGACGTCCGCGAGGAAATATTAATATTGACAGAAACGAATAACTACAATGACTGATTTATTTATAATATTGATAATGTTGTTGTTGTCTGCTTTTTTTTCAGGCATGGAAATTGCTTTTATTACGGCAAATAAATTAAAAATAGAAGTTGATCGAAACAAAGGCTCATTTTCAGCAAGAATTTTGTCAAACTTTTCAAAAACACCCTGGAAATTTATTAGTGCATTACTGTTGGGCAACAATATTGCGTTGGTTGTTTACGGTATTGTTATGGCAAGATTGTTGAAACCACATATTATCAATATGCTTTCGCTTCAGTTTCAATCCGAATTTCTTATTCTGCTGATACAAACCATCATTGCAACCCTCATTATTCTGATTACAGCTGAGTTTTTACCAAAAATACTATTTAGGATTAATGCCAATTCCACTTTGCGATTTTTTGCTTTCCCCGCCATTGTTTTTTATTATTTACTATTCCCAATTACGTATCTTTTTATTTCGTTTTCTGAATTTTTATTGAAACGATTGTTGAAACTAAATTTTCATCATCAAAATCAAATGTTTACGCCAATTGATGTAGATAATTTTTTAAATGAATTTTCAAACGATAATTCCGAAAACAACGAAATACAACAAGAATTGCAAATGTTTCAGAATGCAATAGATTTCAGGGCCGTTAAATTGCGTGAATGCATGATTCCTCGTACCGAGATTATTGCAACTGAAATAAATACAACGATTGAAGAATTGATAAAATTATTTATAGCAACCAATCTTTCAAAAATTCTCATCTTCGAAAATACAATTGATATCATTATTGGATATGTGCATTCTCACGATATGCTCAAAAAACCGGAGAATATCAATCAAGTTCTAAAGCCTATTATTATAGTTCCTGAAACCATGCTTGCCAATAAACTTTTATCCAGTTTTATCGAGCAGCGAAAAAATGTAGCTGTGGTAGTGGATGAATTTGGAGGAACTTCTGGTATGTTGACGCTTGAAGATGTGATTGAAGAAATATTTGGTGAAATTAATGATGAATACGACACCGAAGATCACATCGAAAAGATAATTTCAGAGAATGAATACATCTTTTCGGGAAGGCTTGAAATAGATTATTTGAACGATAAGTACCAATTGCTTTTACCAAAAACAGACGATTATGAAACCTTGGCAGGTTTAATCACTCATTTTCACGAAAGCATTCCTAATTTGAACGATGAAATAATTATTGGGAATTTTATATTTACCATACTCGAAGCCAGCAAAACCAGAATAGGAAAAGTTAACGTTAGAATAAGTCCTGAATAATACCTATTGGCGGCATCCATTTCATGCAAATGATTTTCCTTTACTCAGCATTTGTATTTTATAGATTGCTGAACCTGCAACAACTGAATTCCAGCGTAAGATTCTTCCTCTTAGACCTGGAAATAAAATAAAATCTTTTAACAAAAATTAAAACCTCACCCTATTTAATCTGGACTATTTTCCAACACGATTTAAAAAAATGGGTGAAAAATAATATAAATTAGAAAAAAAAATGTAAATTTGCCAACTATTTAAAAAAAAGAACTATGGCTATTATAGGAACAATAAGAAAAAGATCGGGTTTATTAGTTATTTTAATTGGTATTGCCATTGCTGGATTCGTATTACAGGATGCAGTAAAAAGCTCTAAAGGCTTAAATAACAAAAAATTAGGTGTTGTTAATGGCACAGATATTACCTATCCCGAATTTGAAAAGAAAATGGAAGCTCAGGTTGAGCAAATGAAACAACAACAACGTAAAGATCAATTAAGCCCTCAGGAATTATTTCAGGTACGTCAAAGTGTTTGGAATCAATTAGTAAGCGATATTTTAATGAAAAAAGAATATGAAGAACTTTCAATAGAAGTTTCTCCTGACGAAATGAATGATATGTTCTATGGTAAATTCTTACACCAATTTATAGTTCAGAACTTTACAAATCCAAAAACCGGACAGGTTGACAGACAAAGAGTGATGTCAATTATAAATGGTTTTGAAACGATGAAACCTGAAGAACAAAAACAGTGGAAAACATTAGAAGAAGGAATTAAAGCAGATAGAATCCGTACAAAATACAACAATCTAATTTCCAAGAGTTTTTATATGCCAAAAGCATTTGCTAAAAAGGCTTATGAAGCTCAAAGCGACTTCGTGAAATTGCGTTTAGTTTCTGTAGACTTTACCAGTGTTTCTGATAGTGCTGTGCTATTAACAGATAAAGATTATGAAACATATTACGAAGAACACAAACAAGAATTTGATCAGGAACCATCAAGAGATCTCGATTATGTTATGTTTGAAGTACTTCCTTCAAAAGAAGATCAGGCTGCAACTACCAAACAGGTGAATGATCTTTTTTCAGAATTTCAAACTTCAGACAATATTCCTGAATTCGTAAATTCTGTTTCTGATAAACGTTATGATAGTACGTTCATTAAAAAAGGTGTTTTGCCATATCGTATTGATTCAGTAATGTTTAATGCAAGTGTTGGAACCATTATAGCACCTATTTTAGACAATGGATCGTATAAAATGGCAAAATTAATGGATGCTCAAATGCGTCCTGACTCTATGAGAGCCAGACATATACTTCTTTCGTTTCAAGGAGCTTATGGTGCAGCCGAAACCGTAAAACGCACCAAAGAAGAAGCAAAGAAAATTGCAGATAGCTTAAGGGTGATGATACAAAAAGATACTACAAAATTTGCTGGGATAGCAGCTTCAACCTCTGATGATCCATCAGCAAAAGAAAACAAAGGCGATTTGAATTGGTTTGCCGATCAAACAATGGTTGCTCCTTTTAATGAAGCAGTAGTAAAAGGAAAAGTAGGTGATGTTGTAGTTGTAGAATCAGCTTTTGGATATCATGTTATCAATATTACCGGAAAAAAAATACCTGAAAAGAAAATTCGTGTTGCTCTTGTCACTCGAAGCCTCGAAGCAAGTAATCAAACTTATAAAAATGTATTTGCATTGGCTAATAAATTTGCAAGCGAAAATACAAGCTTAGATCAATTCGAAAATACGATTAAAAAAGAAGGCTTAAACAAACGTACCGCTGAATATATCCAACCTATGTCTGATAATATTCCCGGTGTTGAAAATGCAAGAGAATTAGTAAAGTGGGCTTTCAATGAAGATACAAAGAAAAATGATGTTTCAAAACAAGTTTTTGAATTTGATAATAAATTTGTAGTAGCTGTGGTTAAAGAAAAACGCGAAAAAGGAATTGCTCCTCTAGCCCAAATAAAACAAAGACTTGAATTTGTTGTAAAAAGAGATAAAAAAGCATTGCTGATACAGGAAAAATTAAATACAGCCTTGGCAGCTACAAAAGATTTGAATCAGTTAGCCCTTAAATTCAACACAAAGGTAGATACTGTTGAACAATTAAATTTTGCAGCCTACAACGTTGGAAGAAAAGGGTATGAACCAGAAGTAATTGGTACTACTTTTACAATGAAAAAATCTGCAGTTTCTAAACCAATTAAAGGGTATAGTGGTGTATATGTGGTATGTGTGGATGATATCATCAAAGCTCCTGCTGCCAAAGACTATACAATGGTTAAAATGCAATTGCAAGGTATGTTTCAGCAAAGAGTTGGAAACGATACCTATAAAGCTATTCAGGATAAAGCAAAAATTGAAGATAACAGAATTTTCTTCTATTAATATTTATTTAAATCAAAAAAAAGACGCTCTAGTAGCGTCTTTTTTTATGGATTGTTTTTAAAATTTCACTATCCATCTAAATATTACTAATTTTGTTTTTTCAAAAAAATGCAGCCTTAAGTTACAACAATGAAGTTATTATTAACCAGCGAATTAATTTTAAAATTTTTAAAATTCGGCCTAGTGGGTGCTTCGGGGGTGATTGTTGATTTTGGGTTTACCTATCTTTGCAAGGAAATATTTAAAATTCAAAAATATATTGCCAATGCCATTGGCTTTACCCTGGCTGCCTCTTCCAATTATATATTCAACAGAATCTGGACCTTCCATAGCCTGAATCCAGAAATAGGTCTTGAATACAGTAAATTTCTGTTAATCTCTCTTGTTGGATTGGGAATTAATACTTTGATATTATGGACACTGGTAAGTAAGTTCAATAAGAACTTTTATGTATCCAAATTATTTGCCATTGCAGTAGTAACGGTCTGGAATTTCTTTTTTAATCTGATATTTACTTTTAATTAAGCAATGTCATTGTAAAACTTTCCAGGCTGAACTTAAAGCTTTAAACCTTAATGCCTAATTCGTTTTACACATAGTTTCCGGAATACACAAAATATAATCTGCTTTATTGAAATTCTCTTTATCCAGTGTATCCATTGTTGATTGTTCCACACTTGTGATGGTAAGTATCTTTAATTTTGGTTTGGCTTCTTTCAAATACCATACAATACCTTCAAAATCATCGGAATGATAGCTTCCATTGAAATGTATAAAAATTTTTCCTTTGCTGCGATTTTTCAGAATAAAATAAGCCATTGTTACATCTTTGGCCGCCTGAGCTTTTGGTAAATTAGGTGTTGCATGCGAGGCAATCATAGCTGTACTATCCATATTCAGCATTTGTTTGTAACAATTTAATTCGGCATTGTATTCAAAAGGTAAAGGTGCATACAATAACTTTGCCTCTTTACTCATCGTATCCAATGCTTCGAAACCACCTTTGTTTACCATAGCAGCATAACGGCGGGGAATATTGGTAGCTATGAAAGGAATTTTATTTTTACGGGCAAACTCGAGTATTGGCTTGTAATCGGTTTTGTAATTGGGCCATAATTTGGCTTCGGCTTCAAAATTGCTTGCTTTTATTTTACCTGAAGTATATTCATCCAACAGGAGTTGATTGTCACTTTCAAACATTTCGGCACCTAACACCAACTGATCTTTTTTTGTTTTGTAAACATCTTTAGTGAGTTCCAGCTGCAACCAATGACAAATCGGATTGTTGTGCAGTTCTCCAAAGAAGATAATGTCAGCTTCGTTTGCATCGCTCAATAATTTTTCATAAGAAGTAAGTGTCCCTTTTTTATCATAAATGAGGTAAGCTGGTTTATCGCTTATCATAGCACAAGTTAATACCAATAATAAGATGGCCATTATTTTTTTCTTCATAAATTATTTTTGTTTTAATTCGTCCGCATGAAACATAAAGGGCAATAAACCTGCAATGGTATTGATTACCTGTATATCGCCCTTAGCGCCTCTTAGAATCACTTTCATCGGTTTGTTTTGTTTAGTTTCATACTCCGACATTACTTGACGACAAGAACCACAAGGGGAAATCGGAATATTTACTTCAAATTTCTTTGAATTGGCAGTAATAGCAATCACTTTCATAGCTACATTTGGAAATTGAGAAGAAGCTGCAAACATGGCGACCCTTTCTGCACATAATCCAGATGGATAGGCAGCATTTTCCTGATTGTTTCCTGTTACTATGGTTCCATTTTCAAGTAAAATAGCAGCACCTACATTAAAACCGGAATAAGGTGCATAAGCTGATTTAGAGGCAATCAAAGCTTTTTCGAGTAAAAACTGATCTTCTTTTGATAGTTCTTCTATAGATTGATAAATCGTAAACAGGATTTTAATTTCTTTTTCTTGCATAACTCCTTTTTCAGTTTAAGAAATGTAAATACAATCGTTCAATTAATTAAAAAACAAGAACGAATAGAATGGTAATTGGTGATAGTTTTCTATAAATACCTGAAAACTTTAAAGAAATGGCATTTTTAGAAAACTTATCGGTATCAAAAGTACAAATAAAATTGATACAGCTTTAAAAATTATTCCTTGTCTTTCGCTATAGGAATTGAAAGTAAGAACAAAGAATAGAAAAAGGCAAAGAAACTTACCCCGGCCTGTGATTCGATGGTATCCTCATTGATCATGGATAAACAAAGGATTATAAAAAAAGCCAAGAAATAAAAATCTTTAAATGAATGATTTAAGAAGGCTGGGTAAATAAGTGCAAACATAAAAACAAGGAACCCAAATAACCCAAATGCTGAAAATATTGATAAGTATTGATTATGAGCTCTTAACTTCTGGCCCGCCAGATCCGATTCCATTTCTTTTAATTGTTTGTCATATACATTTACCATATCTCCGGTTCCTACACCCAACCAAAAATTATTTTTAATAATTCCTATTGCTGCTTTCCACAGTTCAAAACGTTGTAATATTGAGTGCCCTTTTGTGTTTTTTGAAATAGTATAGGTATTGTATTCATATAAAATCTTGTACAATCTTGCTTGTAAGCCAGGGTGTTGAAGATAAATAGTATTTGCATATCCTCGTTCAACTGCTTTTATTTCCTGATCTGTCAATGCACTCACGCCATCAGCATCTTTACGCAAACCTTTAGAATTTAAAAAACGAATTAATGTATAGGATATCCGTTGACCCATCCTATCATTACTATCAATGTTTAATTTACTCCTGGTTTTCCATGCTTTATCCATTTCTTCCTGACAAATATACAAACCGATGTGATGACCGTTTTCAATGCCTAAACCAAGGGTATCGTGGGTATACAAATTACCTCTTGGAGTCAACGAATCTAGATGAGAAGTAGCTCCGTATTCTACCTTAAAATAGGAATGAATGCCTGATTGAATAAATAGAAGAATAAAAAGAGGTAAGGCAATTAAGAGGGAAAATGCAATTAATTTAAAACTCCATTGTTTAAATGAAATGGTAAAATAAAGTAAGAAAATAAGAAATAAAATGACCAAAATAATAATTCCTGTATACGATTGCAAAACAAAAAGAAAATATACCAGCCAAAGTAGTAGTAGACTCAGTATCCATTTTTTTGAGTTGGTTAATATAAATTCTTTATAAATAAAATAAAACAATATACAGATAGCCAGACAGATATCCAGACTGAAACGGATGTGTGAGATAAATACTGAAATAGTTCGGATATCATAAATTTCGCGGCTAAGATAAACGTAATAACATGCAAAAGTGGCAATCAATACGGAAGCAACAAAAAATAATAGGATTAACCTGAATTTCTTCCGGTCAATAAGTGGTGAGCTACTTATTAAAATTGGCAGAAAAATGATAGGGACTTTGGTACGTATATCTTTAAATGCATAATTAAAATCAGAGGTATACAACAAGCCGATAAGATGCAATAAAAAAATAAAAGTAAAGAAGAGAGCTGGTTTATTGCTAAAAAATATTCTTATTTTTTTAAGTAAATTTTTGTCAAGCAGCCAGTTAGAGAGTAGTATAATTTGTGCAACACTCATTAAAAAATTAGAAAGAGGGATACCTATAGCTAACAAGATTAATCCGAAAAGGTAAATGTCGTTACGATTAAACGTTTGGTCTATACGCATTTTATAAATTTATAATGAATGCTGAGTAAGGGTTTTAGTTTTTTTTGTTTCTAAGTCATTAAAAAATACTTAGCGGTTTAAGCTTAATTTGCTATAATAAATCTGGTTTACTCATAAACTAAATTTTATTTTGAAGCTTCATTTTTTTCCAATAATTTTTTATATTTAATTGAATCATTGAGCAATTCAACTGCTTTTGCAATTTCAGCATCATCAGAAAGGCTGGCTTCAATTCTTCCTTTTTGGTAAAAATAACGGTTTGCAATTTCTGTTTTTAATAAAGCTTTGATTTCGTCTTTATTCTTAATCAAGTCAGCATTTTTGTCATGTATAAGTTTGTCTTTTAAAGCCTGGTATTCATTTTTTATTGCATTAAAATAATTTTCTTTTTCGGCGATTGCCTTCAACTCGGCAAGATTTTTTTCGCTTCTGGTAGTATAGTCGTAATCTTTTCCATTAATGAATTTTATAAAATCATCATACATGGCTTCAGTAATCGTAAATTCTCTTGCTGAACTTATGTTTAAATTTTTTCTTTTAAAATAGTTAGCATAATCAAAAATTAAAAATTTAGTTAATAAGCTTATTGCAATATTGCTAATTTTTTCAGGTTCAAGTGCTAAATCTGGTTCTATTCCGCCACCATCATAAACAATTCTTCCGTCTTTGGTTTTAAATGCAGTTTTTAAAGAATCAGCAAATTTACCAGAAACACCATCTTCATCTTTATGCGCATAATCAATAGCTTGAATACATCTGCCACTTGGAATATAATATTTTGCAATAGTAATTTTTACCTGAGCATTGTAACTAACAGGAAATATATTTTGAACCAAGCCTTTACCGTAGGTTTTTTGTCCAACAATGAGCCCTCTGTCTAAATCCTGAATGGCTCCCGATACAATTTCTGATGCAGAAGCACTATTTCTGTCAACCAAAATAACCAAAGGAATATTAATATCAGTTGGTTGTTCCATCGTTTTATGAGAAAAATTGCGTTCGATTACTTTCCCTTTCGTACTTACAACCAATTGTCCTTTTTCAACAAAAATATTGACAATATTAACGGCTTCTTGTAGCAACCCACCTCCATTTCCTCTTAAGTCGATTATTACAGATTTTATTTTGTTATTTTCTTTCAATTTCAGCAAAGCCTCTTTTACATCTTTACCTGCTTCTTGAGTAAAACTAGTTAATTTAATATACCCAACATCTTTTCCGACCAATCCATAATAAGGGACGTTCAACAGTTTAATTTCTTCACGGGTAAGTGATTTTTCAATAGGTTTGGCTTCTCCTTCTCTTTCAATTAAAACAGTCAAACTTGTTCCTGGTTGTCCTTTAAAAATAGAACTAATATCATTCTGAGATTTTCCTTTTGCCGATTGTTTGTTTACTTCTAAAATCTTATCTCCTGCAATTAATCCTGCTTTAAAAGCTGGAAAGCCTTCATAAGGGTCTGAAATGATAACATAATCACCATTTTGATGAATTAATGCACCTACACCACCATATTGTCCCGTTGTCATTAATTTGTAATCTTCCATGTCCGATTCTGGAATATAAACCGTATAAGGATCTAAATTTTCCAGCATGGCATCAATACCTTTCTTCATCAAGTCACCAGAGTTTATTTCATCAACATAATTTAGGTGTAATTGGCGATAAAGGGTGGTGAAAATTTCAAGATTTTTTGAAATTTCAAAATCGTTGTTTTTTTGAGCCAAACCTGAAAACCCAACGAAAATGAAAAAAATCAGTAATATTTTTATTTTAAAGGAGTTGAAATGTGTCATTTTAAAGGATTTTTATTGAATTATTTTGTAATTAAACGGATGAAAGCATGTATGCATCTATCCTTTGCTTTGTTGTTTTTATAAAATATTTGATATCAGGGAACAGGATCGTAACCACTTCCTCCCCATGGGTTACAAGAAAAGATTCGCTTAATAGTTAACCATCCACCTTTAAAAGGCCCATGTTTTTTTAAAGCTTCTACACCGTAAACCGAACAAGAAGGTGTATAACGGCAACTGGCTGGAAAATAAGGAGAAATTGTATATTGATAGACCCTTATAAAAAAAATAAACAGTTTCCCCAATATTCTCCTCATACTATTAATAAATTAACTCGATACTATCTGTCCAATTTATATGCTTGACAAAGCTTAACAAAGCATTTTCTTATTGTGTTAAACGTTGTAAAGTTAAAATTATTTTCTCTTCTATTATATTGTAAGAAAAAATATCTTTTTCGTTGTAAATAATCCCTAAAATTATTTGCTTCTCTTTGGCTTCCAGCGAATCATATAATATCGACTTGTTTTTTCGATACGCTTCTCTGATATGTCTTTTTATTTTATTACGGTCATGTGCTTTTTTGAAATACCTTTTTGGGACTACAATCAGTATCTGAACGGGGGAAATCATTTTGATATCTTCAAATGTCCACTTTATTTTAAAAGGATGCAGATAAAAAGATTTGCCCTTAGCAAATAAAAAATCTATAGATTTCTTACTACATAATCGCTCTTCTTTTTTAAATGTTTGCATTTGTATATAAAAATAAAGAGACGCTGAATCTCAACGTCTCTCATCTTGATTTTCAGTAAATATTATTTCTTCTTTGCTAGTTTAATCAAAAATTCTTCAATTGCCATTGTCATGGATGGCGATGTTTTTGTGGGAGCACTGATACTAATATTCAATCCACTTTCGGTAATTGCGGTAGCAGTAGTTGGCCCGAAACCAGCAATTATTTTTTCTCCTTGTTCAAAATCGGGGAAATTATTAAAAAGTGATTTTACACCAGAGGGACTGAAAATAACCAGCATATCATATTTGTTTATATCAATCACTGATTTAAGATCACTATCCACTGTTTTGTAAATGATAGCCTTTGCAAATCTTACACCATGTTTTTCCAGTAAATCAGGCATATCTTGTTTATGAATATCAGAACAAGGCAATAAAAATTTATCTTCTTTATGTTTTAATATAATATCCATCAATTCAGGAAAGCTTTGTTTTCCATGAAAAATTTTACGTTTACGATATTGAACATATTTTTGAAGGTACAATGCAATGGCTTCAGAAATACAAAAATATTTGGTGATATCAGGAACATCAAACCTAACTTCTTTAGCTATTCTAAAATAATGATCTACTGCATGACGACTTGTAAATATAACTGCCGTGTAATCAGCCATATTTATTCTATCTAAACGAAATTCTCTCCCAGGGATACCTTCAATTCTAAAAAACTTATGAAAATCCATTTTTAAATTGTACTTCTCTGCTAAATCACGATAAGGTGATTTTTCGTTATCTGAAGGAGGTGGTTGTGAGATTAAGATGTTTTTTACTTTCATGCGGTATTATTTTTATTTTTAATCGGTCACATGGAATAAAATAATTAAGATAAGATTTTATTTTCTATTCCATTCATCAAAAAAATCTATAATTTATTATCAATCAGACCAATAATAAGTTTTATTATAATTAATATCGGTATGATTTCGAGAGTGCAAAGATATAAAAATAAATAGAAATGAGAAAATTTTGAAAAACTAACTCCAATTATTATGTATCTAAAGTACCTAACTACACTTAGCATTGTAACAATTCCAATGCTTAAACTTGTTGCAAATGAGCTTATTGTGCTTTTTGAATAAATCATAAAAAGCAATAAAGGGAGTAAGAATATTCCGGTAAGGATGTTGAAAATAAAGCCATTTAAGAGGTATACGTATGAAGCATTTGTATTTTTAAAAATGATTCCAATAAATTTTGTAGCTCGTTGTTTTATTAAATACAAACCAATGATTACAGCTAATATTTTTAAAAAGAAAACGAAAGAATATAGTTGCAATTCCTTGAAATTCAGATAATAGTGACCTATTTGAAATGTAAAAAGCGAAAAGCTTAATAAATAAATTGTTGTAAAAGCCAATGCTATCCTTTCTTTAAATAAATCACCATCTCTGATGAGCTGATTAATCGTCCTATTGGAATAAGTGGCATTGATGATTTGTTTAACTCTTTTGCGGGAAAAAATAAGTAACCAGGCTATTAATGAAAAACAAATCAATAGTATGATTACCATCCAATCATTTGCGTATTCTTTTCTTTCAATTGGTTTTGAATTTATTACCTGAAGCTGATGTGTTGTAAACATTGATTTTCTTGTTGAAACCAATGAATAACACTTATAGTTGCTATTGTGGTTATAACTATAGTCGAAGAAATATTTATATTTCAGTGAATCGGATTGAAGTTGAAGAGAGTCGGCTTTTGATACAACGAGAGAAGTGTCGGGTTTGCAAAAAACAAAAGAGATGTTATTTGTATCAAGTATTGGATTTTTAATAGTAATATCGCCCTGCATCAATTGTTTTTTGCAAAATTAATGTTATTATAGTAAAGTTTATAAAAAAAATGACGGATTGTTTACAACAACCCGTCAAGAATATAAAAAAATGATTTATCGCTAATATTTATAGCCTAAATTAAAAAGAATCCCAATATTAAAACTTAAAGCCGAAGCTACCGGATTCGAAAAAATTTGATTGTATTTTATATCAAAATTAGCACTAATAAGTTCATTAAAGTCCAGCATAAAACCAGCATACGGTGATACCCCAAAATCAGAAGTTAAAGAAGATCCACCGTAAGTAGCTTCAACCTCTCTAAAGAATTGTGGTTTCTCTTTATTGGTTGTAACTTCAAGGTTGTGGTTAATAACGTAAAATCCTAATCCCAAGCCTATATAAGTTTTAAATCTTTTAGTAGGCGAAAAATAATACTCGATATTTAATGTAAATGGATAAAGCGTAGAAGCTCCACTTACTGACAATACCTGAAGTTGTTTAGTAGTATCATCAAAAGCAGCAACTTTAAATACTGAATCCATTTGGCTAAGATAAGAATCTGTAAACCCAGAACGATAAAAATTAAAGCTGGCTCCAAAAACAAAATGATCAGAAATAAAATATTTTGCCTGCATGCCGGCACCGAAACCAAGGTTAGTATTAGCACCATAAGTACCGAATGGTATTGAAATACCTGTATTAAAACCTAGAAAAGTTTTACCTTCCATGTATTTTTTATACACAGCAACTTCCTGAGGGGAATTAATTTTTAATTCAAAAGGATCATAACTCATTTGAGCATAGTTTGTTCCAAGCATCAGGAAAAAAGCTGCAATAAAGAAAAAGTATAATTTTTTCATATTTTTATAATTTTAATAGTTTAACAGTTGCCTTTTGGTACAGATTTTTTGTAAGATTTTCTATAAATAAACTTTCTAAAGCGTTTGAAATTTGATTATTTCACACTCATTACTTATCTGTAAATTTTGATTTTAAATGCTTTGAAATTTTATCCAAAAGTATTAATTTTTTTTATTTAATCAGCATAAATTGCTGTTTTTTTATTTTAATAACTATTGGCGGATTAAAATAAATGAGAATTGGGCAAAACCCCTTGCAAATTTTGATATTTAAAGCTCAACGTAAGGATAGAATTGCTTAGATATTAAAAAGAATTAATGATGAAATTCAAACTCATTTTCTTTCAATTAAAACAAAAAAATCCAGGGATGATACCCATTCTTGCCGAATCTAAACCCATACCATTTGTGGCATAACGAAAAACGAAGCCATTTTGATTATAATCTATTGCATCTGAGATGTATAATTCATTATTTCCCGGATCCATAGCCAGTGCATAAAACAAATGATAATTCTTGTAAATTATCGGGCTTATTGGTAATTGATTGTCATTAACCGACATTTTATAAATGTGATTATTAATATAAAATAATGAGTCGGCAGTTTTGTTTGAGCATAGGCCTTCAGGTGATAAATATTTACTTTGGAATGTCAAGGTCTTTTCTATTTGTAAACTATTTGTATTGATACAGTTTAACTCAGGAAACATTTCATTATTATAACCCCCACTGCTTAGCACCCATAATTTATTATTTTTATCCACTACCATACTATTGGGCTCTTTTCCAAGAACAATAGAATCAATCAATTGATCTGTTTCGGTATTGATCACCATAATGGTGTTGTTGGGCTGATGCACATAATATTCCGACCAATTACAAACAAAAACAAGTTTCCCAACTTTAATCATTTTGTCGGTTGACTTTCCGCATTGAATACTTCCGCTTATCGTATTAGTTTCGAGGTTTATTATTGATACAAATGGACTTCTTAAATCGGAAACATAAGCTTTCTGAGTATTTACTGCAAGTATAAACCGGGGAGAAGCAAAACCTGAGATAGTTTTTATGCTATTAAAATCCAAAGGATTTACTACTTCTATCTTCCCTGAATTATTTACCACGATGTAAGCCAGCCCATTGATAATATTCATTGAAACGGCAACATCTCCCAAAGGTCGTTTGTTCTGATTGTAGAATATTGAATTGTAAACCTTGTGCGTATAGAAGTTATAAAAAGAAATGCTGGCATTACCTGCTGTATAATTGCCTTCGTTTACAATAAATACACCTTTGCCTGGAATATAGTCAGAAGTTTCGGTATTAACTTCTCCAAAATAATCAGTTTTACTACAATTTGTAAATCCAAATAATATCAAGATGATATAAGCTATTTGTTTTTTCATTTTTTACTCAAATCAAATTTAACCAAAATCTCCATATTTCTGCCTGGCATGGGTTGCCATGCAATAGCCTGATAATCTTTATCCAATATATTGTTTACGTTTATTTGAAAACAAATGCTCTTCATATTCTTTAAATACAATATACTCCCAATTGTAACATCACTTATCATATAATCAGGCATGTATCGGGTGTTGGATGTATTGGTGAATCTTTTCCCAGTATAGTGAAGGGTGTAATTTGCAAAATAGTTTTTCCATTCAGCACGGAAATCAAAATTAATTGAATGTAGAGGTGTGTAAATTAATTGCTTATCTACAGTTTGATCGTTAAGATGAATAGATTTAAGGTTTTTTGCAGATGTAAAAGTATAATAAGCATTGAGCTTCAACATACATTTCTTCATTTCGAATTTAATACGCGTTGTTAATTCAACACCCGACGAAGTAACTTCTTTTAAATTAATTGGCGTCCAGTACCTGAATATAGCATCGGGTTGCCATAAAATCCAGTTGCTAATATTTGTATAAAAATAGCTTGCTTCAGAATAAATAGAGAGTGTTTTTGTCGCATCGGTTTCATAAGAGCATCCGCTTTCTGCTGAAAATCCATCTTCAGGCAATAAATCAGGATTTCCACCCGGGAACCAGTACAAATCATTCAACGAAGGTAAATGATAGTTTTTTGAAACATGAGCTTTCAACAACAAATTATAAGTTTTTAGGAATTTGTAATCTATTCCTAACGAAGGGAGCAAAGGCAAAGTTTTTGAATTATTTACTTCCTGACGTACGATAAAATTGGCAAAAAGTCTTTTGCTAAGTGCTGATGAAAAACCTGCGAATGTAGCAAATAATTTTTGTTCTTTCAAACCGCTGTAGTTGTTGGAATTTACGCTGTTGAATTCATAAGAACTACCTAAATTCAGCATGATGATTGGAGAAAATTCATAATTGTATTTTAATTTTCCACAAATAGCATTCACCGTATTGTCTGAATTGATAAATGCAATTTTATTGGTATAGTTCAGAAAATCATGTAAATAAGACAGATTTGTTTCCAGTTTAGCTTTTCCCTGATAGTGTTTCCAATTAATAATACCTCTGTAAAATGAATTTTTTTGCTTTTCATTTTCACTAAAAGTTGATACAATCAATGGTTGAGGTATGTTTCTGTCGTTTTTTTGAAGCCAAAGTTTAAAAGAAATTTGATCCCGAAAGCCAGGTTGAAAATACAATTCCTGCAATACACCATATTGTTTGAAACCTGCATCTTTTCTGATTTCTAACGGGAAATCAACACTGGCTACTGCATTGTTTTTAAAGCTGAAATCGTTTTCGGAAGTAAGAAACATCAATCTTGTCGTTGACTTTAGGTTCTTATTTCCAATTCCCAACTTCAAAAATGAACCATAAGTGGAAAAGCTTCCGATTTGTTGGGTATATTGTATTTTCAATTTTTCTTTATCCGGTTTATTTGCAATATTAATACTTCCACCCAAGCCTCCACTGTTATTTGAAAGTGAACTACCTCCATATATTAATTTTAAATCATCCATAAAAAATACAGGAATCATTGAAAAGTCCATTTGTCCGATCATGGGTGAATTGATAGCAACATCATTCCACAAAACCTGAGTATGTGAAGCATTACAACCCCTAAATGAAGCAGTTGCCAAACTTCCTTGCCCGTAAGTTTTTATAAAGACAGGTGTGTAATTGGATAATAAATCAGCCAAAGATGCATTGATTTGCTGCGAAATAATCACTGTATCTATCTCTGAAATCTTTAAACCCTGAAAATAGTTTATTTTAGTATCTATAATGGTTACGGTAGGCAGCTTGAGGGTATCTTTACTGTTTTGAGCTAAAAGGCTCGCATTCAAGAAAAATGAAGCTAAGAAGTAAATAATTAAAGTTTTATACAAATAAGAGCCATTCATTTTATTTATTTTTAAAAAACTTTATTGTGCGGATATTGCTCATTCCGTCTTTTAAAGATATAAAATACAAACCTTTGGGTAAATGACAAACATCTATTTTTGTAGAATTATTCATTTCAAATTCTTCAACAATCTTTCCCACAATATCTGTTATTTGGGCTTTTAAGTTTGAGGGTGTTTTCATTCGAATCTCGAGCCAATCTTTTGTGGGATTGGGAAAGATTAAAATATCTTCAGTGGCAGATTTTGGAGTATCTATTCCTGTATTTTGAGAGTTATGTATCACTCCCACAGCATCCAGGTCAAAACCACCGGTCCAGAATGCTGTTGGAAATGGGTCGTTAATGATATGTCCCTGAGAATCGTTATTCATAAATGGTTCAGTAATAGAGCCTATTACATCCACAATTTTTACATGGGTAATATGGTTCAAATCCAAACCAGTGCTATCTTGTAAATCTTGTAAATCGAAAGGTGTTCCATAAAATACCCTATATTTACCTGCTAGATTGTGAATTTTTGTTGGATCTAATGTTCCGAAACTTTGAATTTGGATATTGGTTTGTGTAAGAGAAACATTTGGAAATCTCACAAAATGAATCCCATCAGAACTAACCTCCACAAAAGCCAATTCCAGAAAAAAATCATCAAAAGAATTTTCGAATACTGCGAAGTCAAATCCTTGACCATTCGCAATAGGATGAGCAAATGATAATATGGCCTTGCCATTATCGCCTAGGCTTACCGTATTGTTATCAGCTATCCCGATTGCTGCAGTTGCATTCCCAAAGGATGCCCTATTAGTTCCAGGATAAGCCGGATCTTCAAAACTTGTATCGCTTAAATTGATATATCCTCTTGTAATGCTGCAAGTATTTGCCCAATCTATAAAGATAGATGAATCCTTATAGATCGCAGTTGACCCCATTTGTCCCGCTGCTGGAGGATATTGTGCATATATACTCAAGCTAAACAGGCTCAGGAAAAAATAGCAAATAAATTTTAGCATGTTTATTTTTTTATAATCTTTTGATAAAATATACAATCTGATACTGAAATTTTCACAAAGTAAATACCTGAATGTAATTCAGCTAAATTGAGCGTAAGCTCCTGTTTTACATTGCTTATTTTTAGAATTTCATTTCCTTGAATGTCAAAAATCTGGACCTCCTGAATTTCGTTGGAATTCTTACTGCTGATCTGAAGTTTTTCTGTAAAAGGATTAGGGTAGATTTGGAATAGATTTTCGTTGGTATTTATATTGCGAATGCCAAGATTGGGATTGAGTCCGTTAAAGTTATCCATACAGAAATAAGCCGGTGTATTCATTCCATACATTCCGTTGTCGGAAGAAGTTAATCCGAAACTTAGGCTGTCAACATTTCCAAATACAGATAAATCAACCCATTTCCAGCTTTTAAGGATATAATCCTGAGCATTGTTTGCAAATCGGAAATCGGCAAGGAAACAATTTACAGTATCTATCATTGTTCCGTTTCTGTATGCTTTAACCTGAAGTTTCAGCCAGTCAGCATCATTCCCGCTGACGCCTCCGAATTTTTTAGCCAGGTTTCCATCGCCATTCAGCATCGAAAAATAAGCATATGTGTTATTTGTAGCATAAAAACCGCTGATGGTTGAAGGAGTGGAAAATCGGATGGTATTCGGATGTAGCTGATAGTTATTCGTCCAATCGTAATTCACGTAAGAAACAGCATAATTAGCCGAATTTAAAGCTCCTTTTCCAGTAATTGACGAAAACTGATTGGTATATCCACTTGTGAGGGTATCTCTCATGTTTGAATAGGCAAATCCATACCAGGCGTACATTCCTCCACCATAATCTGAGTAAGTATTTTCAAAAAAGTAGCCAGCATCGTTAAATCCTCCACTGTTGTTTGATCCATTCCAATAAGAATTGGGTGAAAGGGTAAGGTCATCATAATTTGCATTGCTTTGTGATGTTGCATGTTGAAAACTAACAAGCAAAACCATCAGGCTGCAAATTTTTAAATAGAATTTTTTTTTCATTTTTCGTGTTTCAAGTTTATTATTTATTAAACTTCAACACCTTCGGTAATTTTAGACTGAAAAAAACAGGAAAGCCTATTTCGTCCATTCTCTGCTTTTTACCCGAAAGCTTTGAATAACAGATATTGAATAGGCAGGTCTTCTGACTTACTCTTCTTTCAAACGCCTTCCCATTCTTATAATATGCAGAACAGTGGCAAGAATGTTGAAAGATATTAAGAGCTTACAGCAGCGGGAACTGTGCGGGATTTTCACCCGTTTCCCTTTTGATTCCAATTTGGAAACCAATTCAACTACAAAAGTAAGAATATTTTTAAATTAATGATGATGTTGAGGAAAAGATTATTTTACCACTTAGATCATTATCGCTTCTTCTACCCATCCCCCTTCTTTAAAAACCATCACAGCCTTGAATCCTATCTCTTTTAATAGACAGGCTGTTTCCTGGAAAAGGAGGGCCAGTTCTTCCGCTTTATGTGCATCGGCACTAATGGTAACAGGAATTTTTAAACGATACAGTTCTTTTAAAATTGAAATCCCCGGAAATAATTCATCTGAACGTTTTTTATACAATCCTCTTGTATTTACTTCAACGATACAGCCTTGCTCTTTTATTATGGCAATACATTCATTTATTAGATTTTTGTACCAGATTTCATCCTGCCTAAAAAAACGATTTTGATTGTTCATTTTAATTTTATCTAAATGGCCAATAATATCAGGTTTTTGGGTAATTATCATTTGATTTACCTGATGATAATAGGTTTTAACAGCAGTTTGGATATCTCCGTTAAAAATCTGTTGTAACCCATTGTCGTAGGTAGCAGTTTTTCCACCATCAATAAACCAAAGCTGTTTATTTTCGGGATTTACAACCAAATGCACTGAACCTATGGTATAATCAAGGTTACAGCTTTCATTAAAATCCTTAAAATCTTTGGTAAAACCGGGGATGTAATCTATTTCCAAAGCTAAATAGATAGGGATTTGATTTTTGTATTGCTCACTCAATTTTCGAATTTCATCACAATATGTATGGAGTTCATCTTCTTTAATGGCAAATCCGTTTTCTAAAGGGATGGGAGCATGCCCCGAAAAGCCTAAAGATTGAAAGCCCATAGCAATGGCTTGCTTAACATAAGCTTCAGGTTCTGAATTGCCATCGCAATAAGAAGTATGGGTGTGGAAATTAAATAAATGCATTGTGTTGGTTAATGGTTAATGGTTAATGGTCATTGAGTCAGAAGACCGAAGTTTCGTTATTCGTAATTTGTATTTGGTAATTGTTTTTTCTAAATTCCTAATTAAAATTCTTCTTCGTTGTCCACCACTTTGTAGAGTTTATCTTGTCTTCTTACGATTTCGTTGACCGGAAAAGAACAACTAATCCCTTTTACAGCTTCGTTGACAGGATTTAATTCCACACGGATTTCAGTGACAACATCTTCGTAAACACCTGTAGTAGGACCTATAATATGAATTATATCTCCTAATTGTAGAGAATGCGTTTCAATTTTCACTTCTGCCACTTTAAGATTGGCAAAATAATTGGTAATCTTTCCGACATAAATTTTCTTTTTGGTAGCCTGCGAACCATGGCTTTTGGTCCATTCACCCATTTTCCTTCCTAAATAATATCCATCCCAGAAACCACGGTTGTAAACAGTAGCCAGTTTTTCTGTCCAGCGTTCGATGTTTTCATCAGTATAAGTACCGTCGAAAACTGCATCTGCAGCTTCACGGTAGCATTGAGTTACTGTTTTTACATATTCCGGCGACCTGCCTCTTCCTTCAATTTTGAGTACTTTTACACCAGCTTTGAGAATTTTATCTAAAAACCCTATGGTTTTCAGGTCCTTGGGCGACATGATGTATTCATTATCTATTTCCAGCTCAACCCCACTGTCTTTATCGATAACCTGATAGGGTCTACGGCAAATCTGAAGGCAGGCACCACGATTGGCCGAAGCATTTAAATTATCCAAACTCAGGTAACATTTCCCCGAAACAGCCATACACAAGGCACCATGGGCAAATACTTCTATTTTAATCAGTTCTCCCTTTGGCCCTTTGATTTGTTCTTTTTCAATTGTTTGGGTAATATCAGCCACTTGTTTTAGACTCAATTCGCGGGCAGTAACCATTACGTCGGCAAACTTTGCATAAAACTTAACCGCTTCTATATTTGTAATATTACACTGTGTGGAGATATGTATTTCCATATCAATACTACTGGCGTAACCAATTACTGACATATCGGAAGCAATTATTGCAGTAATCCCATATTTTTTGGCTGCATTTACAATCTCTTTCATCACTTCTATTTCGTGATTAAAAATGATGGTATTTACAGTAAGATAGGTCTTAACCTTATTTTCCTGACAAATCCTGGTGATTTCAATCAAATCATCGATACTGAAATTATTGGAAGACTTTGCCCTCATGTTTAACTGCCCAACACCGAAATACACAGCATCCGCACCACCTTGAATAGCAGCCATTAATGCCTCATACGAACCTACCGGTGACATGATTTCAATGTCGTTTTTTGTCATTTTCTTTTTTTTTGCAAAGTTACTTATTTCTGCTGATTTGATGAATGCCACCTTTTTTTATATTGAAAAACCCCGAATACATCTTTGTATTCAGGGTTTTCAATTTAACATTTCGAATTTACTTAGTTTCCTAAGTTGGATTATAAATGGCTGTTAGCTGCAGCAAAATCTCTGCCGGCTCTGAGGGCGTTGATGTTTAATTCAACCACAGCTTCGCCTTTTCTGCCGAAAATAGTTCGAATAGCTTTCTCGAAATTTTCGAAATCAATACCCATGTGAGCCGTAGCTGCACCTAATATTACAACATTGGCAGCTTTAGCAGATCCCAGCTCTTTGGCTATTTTTTCAGCATCCAATATAACGTGTCGATGTACTTTTGCTATTTCACTATAAACGCTTTCGATCTCAGGATAGTTGGCAAAATTGATAAAAGGTTTAGCATTGGTAATCAACCAACCCTGAGGTGAAAGCATTGGTAAATAACGTAAACCTTCAAGCGGTTCTACAGAAATAACCATATCGGCTTTACCCATAGCTATCAGGTCAGAAGCAACGTCTTTATCAGAAATACGCAAATTAGACGAAACATCACCTCCGCGTTGTGCCATACCATGAACTTCTGATTGTTTGAGATTGAGGCCCATATCTAAAGCAGCAGTACCTATGATAGCAGCAATAGAAAGGATTCCTTGTCCACCTACACCTGCCAAAATTATATCTTTTTTCATTCTTAAAAATTAAAATTTTGAATAATTATGCTTTAACTTCTTCATTCTTAGTTTTTTCTTTTTCTCTCATCCTTTTATCAATGGATACAATACACTCTCTGCGCGGAATAATAACGGATACTCCTTGATAAGCCAGTTCTTGAATGATAATTTGTGTATTTTCCAAATGATTCTTACGCAATGGTTTCAAAATATGAATATGTGCTTCGTCAACACCACAAGCTAAGCAAAGTGCTTCAATCCTACCTTGAGCAGAAGAGTCCTGTCCACCTGTCATACCTGTAGTTCCGTTGTCAAGTATCATAACAGTGATGGGTGAATTGTCTTTTACAGCATCTATTAAACCAGTTATCCCTGAATGGGTGAATGTAGAGTCTCCAATTACTGCGACCGAGGGTATCAGACCAGCATCAGCGGCACCTTTGGCCATTGGAATAGAAGCCCCCATATCCACACAAGAGTTGATAGCTTCCAAAGGTTTCAATGCACCCAATGTATAACATCCAATATCAGAAAAAACCCTGCCAGGTCCCAATGTTGCCAATGCATCATTCAATGCCAGGTAGGAATCAATATGAGGACAACCGGCGCAAAGTATAGGGGGACGACCTACGACGATGTCGGGGATATCAGCACCTCTGGTGTCAGGCATCCCTAAAGCTACAGCAACAATATTTGGATTTAATTCACCATCTCGGGGAATCGTACCGTCCAAACGACCTTTTACCTTGATACCATTGGCCAAATAACCTTTCAACATATCTTCCACTAAAGGTGCACCTTCTTCCAATACTAGTATTTCCTTGCATTCATTGCAAAGTTTTTCAACTAAATTGCGTGGTAACGGATATTGACCAATCTTTAATACAGGATAAGGAACAATTCTTTCAGGATAATTTTCCATCAGATAATTGTAAGCAATCCCTGTTGTGATGATCCCCATTTTTTTGTCGGGACCATCTATGTATTGATTGAAAGTAGACTTTTCTGATTCGGTTTCAAAGACAACCTGGTTGTTAAGTAATAATTTGTAACGACGACGCGCAATAGCTGGTAACAAGACAAACTGGCGTAAATCGGAAGGTAATTTTAATTCATTTTGTTTTATACTTTCACCACAAGTAACACCTGCTCTTGAATGAGCCATGCGTGTTGTAATCCTCATCAGTATAGGTATTTTGTATTTCTCTGACATGTTAAAACCGTAAGCTACCATGTCGTAAGCTTCTTGTTGATTAGCCGGTTCCAAAATCGGAATCATGGCAAATTGTCCGAAAAATCTTGAATCCTGTTCGTTTTGTGATGAGTGCATAGAAGGATCATCTGCCGAAACAACAATGATGCCACCATTTGCACCTGTGATAGATGAATTGATAAATGGATCTGCCGCAACATTTAAACCAACGTGTTTCATACAGACCATGGTTCTTTTGCCGGCATACGACATACCTAGCGCAGCTTCCATCGCAGTTTTTTCGTTGGTTGACCAAGTACAGCGAATTCCTTTATGCTTGGCTTCTTTCGATAACTGAACATATTCGGTAATTTCTGTTGATGGCGTTCCGGGATAAGCATAGATGCCCGACATTCCTGCATCAATAGCACCTTGAGCTATCGCCTCATCTCCTAACAACAATAACTTTTGCATTTTAAATATTTATTTTAGGTTTACGGAATTGAATTTTATTTTGATTAAATAGTTTACAAAACTATGAAAAATTTGACGAATTAAAAACTAAATTAATGTATTAACTAATTTTTATGTTTTTAGGAAAAATGAATTTATTTTTATGTGTTAATGTGCTAAATATAATATAAATATAAATATTTCAAGATCTTTAATCAAAGATTTTAACATTCTTAAAATGCTCATTATGCTGCTTCAATCTTAAAATAAAAAAAAATAAATTCAGAAGTACTGAAATTCAGCAAAAATATTTTTAAAAAAATTTGACAGACAACCTTTTATGTTGTATCTTTGTCTTATCAAAAACATTTAAACGATGCAATTATGAAAAAATCAGTTATTAGTTTATTTTTAGTTACAATATTTGTAGCTTCAATCAGTTTGTTCTCCTGCAAAAAAGATGAAACATCAACTTCTGTAAAAACAGGAAGAGTAGCTGGATATGTCTATTCCAAGAAAGGAACTACATTAGGTGCTGTTAAAGTTTATGTTCAGGACAATCCTGCATATACTACCTATTCGAATAGTAAAGGATATTTTAGTCTTTCAGCTCCAATTGGGACACATAGATTAGTCATTCAATCCGGAAATGGGCATATTTTCAAATCTGTAATTACAGTTACAGTTGTTGAAAATCAGACTCTTTCATTAACACCACAGCAAACCATCTTAAATCAGGTAGGAAGTCTTGCTTATATTTATGGTTATTACGACAAAATTGAAACGATTATCATCGATTCATTGGGGTATACTGCCACTCAATTGCAAATTTCTGCTTTGGATAGTTTGTCAATACTTAGCGGCTATCAGGCTATCTTTTTAAATTGCGGTAAAACAGGTGTACTCGACAGTTTAAAATATGCCAACCTTAGTTCTTATGTTTTCAATTGCGGAAGTATTTATGCTTCGGACTGGGCTGTAGAATATTTAACCGGTGATGGTAATTATAAAAGCAATATAGTTCGTACTAAAGGGTCTAATACGCATCTGATGCCCAAACAAACCAATACCTGTAATCCATTGATTGGTGGCTTCATCAACGATACATTGCTTTGCACCATGAAGGTTGGTCAAACAGGTTTTATCGACAGTATTGATATTGTTTCTCCTGCTATACAGACTTTATTAGCTAAAACAAAAATGACCATTCATTATGATTTGGGAGCATGGGAAGTCATTCAGCAGTTAGGACCTCAGTTTACGGTTTTATTACAGGATAATACCCTGACTAATTATGGTCCTTTGGCTGTATTGTTGCATTACGGAGTAAACTGTACACAAGGTGGAAATATCCTTTATACTACTTTCCATAACGAACCTCAATCGGGCGTAAGTCCTGATGTTCAAAAAATATTACAGTATTTTATTTTAAATCTTTAATCAACTTAAAATAAAAGAAAAGGCTGTCTGTTTTCAGATGGCCTTTTCTTGTTTCAGAAACTAGGTGAATAATTTAAAAAGCATTATCCTAAATTTAAAAAGCTTTGATGAAATAAAATTTGATATAATATGAACAGACTTTTCGTTCCAGTTTTAATTATTTTATGGGGAATTTTTCCTTCTTGTAAAGAGAAAGAGGAAGTGCCTTGTACCATGGAATTTAGAACCATTGGTATCACAGTAACAGGAGATTCCTTAACCGATTATTATACAATCAGACTTTCCAATGCTGATACCCTTAGATTTATTTACGGAAATCCATTCATAGGAAATCACTGGTATCCTGTTCTGGATGATAACTATCAGTCAAAATTTGCCAACAGCCAGGAGAACTTCAGATTTATCGGAAAAATTAAAGATAGCGTTGTAGTAAATGAACCGTTTATCATTAAAGCAGATGCTTGTCATATTGATAAAGTTAGCGGGAAGACCGAAGTTGTTTTGTGACTTAACACCAAAATTTGAATATAATAAAAATACCTGAACTTTATACATTGCAAACAATTAATGTATTTTTCTTGATTCATTGTATTTTCATACTTTTATATAAAATTCTGCGTTTGAATTAAATACCTAAAAACCCATACAATGAAAAAGATTTTTTTATTAGTAATTGCAGCTATACTCTGCAATTTTGGATTTTCTCAAAACGGAAAAGCAACTGTGAAAATTTTTATCGGCAATACACTATGTGGTGAAAATGTCAATGTAGAAATGCAAAGAAGTCAAATACTCAAAGAGGGGAAACTAACGATTGTTGTGAGCGAAAAAGACACCATCAGCAATATGAGTTTTACGCTACAAATGATGAAATCGGATTACCTGACCGAAAAAATTAAAGCTGTAAATTCTGGCTTCCCTTATCAGGCAATAAGATACATCCAACTCAACGATACCGATTTAAAAGTGAAAAAGATTTGGGTAGAGAACATTACAATTGAGTACAAAGGCGAAAAAGTAAAGTTACCAATGTTTACAATTATAGTCAGGGATTAAAACCATAGATTTAAAGCTATTTGAATCTTTACGGAATTGAATAGGAAATAAAGAGTTCTGAAGGATTTTTATTCTTCAGAACTCTTTATTTGTAGTGTGGCATAAACTGCAAAAATATAATACGTCCTATTAATGGAATAGTAATATTATATTTATTGGATGGATACAAATCCATATTACCCATTGCTGTCATTAAGATTACCTAGAGTTAAGTATTCAGGTAAATTTATAATTGTCAAAAATAAACTTCTTTTAAATAAATATGTTTTATTTTTACAATCTTTTAATATCTGATTTTAAAGTAAGATAAGAACAATCAAATTCCACAAAATTATATTTGATCAATATGGTAAAAAAACTAATATTAACGATTCTTCTTTTTAATACTTTATTGCTAAAAGCTCAGGTAAATGATACTACAAATAATGATGTGGAAGAAAATACAACCAATATAGAAGCATCAATGCAGTATATGAACAAAGCTGCATTTTCGGGGCGCGATTATATGGTTAACAGCTTTCTGATGAGCCCAGCAGTTTCGCTTAATTTTAAGTTTGGCCTCTCGCTGGGGATTACTACCTATTTTATGCCTGATGATACAAGCAACACACATCAATGGGAATTTTCACTTTCATATAATAAAAACCTGTTTGATTGGTGGAATATTGAAGGTGGGTATACTTTATTTCGAACAACAGTAAACAATGCGGCAAATAAGATTAAGACAAAGGCTTCAACCCAAACTCAGACAGATAATGGATTGTCGATGATAAATACCTTGGATTTTGACTGGATGTTTTTTCAAAATTATTTTTATTATATCTTTGGAACTCAAAATGGCGTTGACATTATGTGTATGGCTGGTAAAGAAGTGGCTCTGGATGACATTACGGGGATAGATGACCTTAGCATATCACCGACCTTAACGTATGAACTCGGTAATCACTTTGCAAAGTTCAGGAAATTAAAAAAGACGGCGTCAAATATACCCGATATTGTTAATGCAAATAAATTCCAAGCTTTAAACTACGAAATATCCTTACCTATCGAATATGAATTGAAGGCTTTTACTTTCAATTTTACGCCTAGTTTTGCATTCCCTATTAATATTCTTCCTACCGAAAGTAATTTGGGAAGTCATTTCTTCTACTTCTCTGCTATGCTTACTTATAGATTTAATTTTAAAAAAGCGCATCAATAATTTTCAAAACATAGTCATCGGATACTCAAAATTTAAATTTCTATTTAAATTTCAGTAATAATGTAAGAATATTGGAAACCAAACCATTGCTGCGAATATAATGTGCATACCTGAGTTCAAAAGTATTCAGTTTACTAATTCCCAGTAAACCTGTATTAGCATCCATAATTCTTAAATTTGCACCTATCATATTGCTACTGAGGCTTGATAAATCATAGTCACTGGTATAATAAGTATCTGCAAGATCATGCTGATTGATGGGTTTAAAATAGTTTGTTCCAATCTGATTATTATACCGATACAATAAACCAAAAGAAGTAAATGGAGTTAGCTTGTAAGTGGGTTCAACACTGATTGTATGTGCTTGAATATTCCAGCTGTCAGCATAGTAGCGATAAAATGTACGGATTACAATATTATCACCCCAAAAGTAATTTGCTCTCAGACCAACAGGGGCTTTGAATTTAGTAGAAGGCAGAATTTCGGATTTTACACTACCATCTTTAAAATACACACGCTGAAAGCTGGTTTCAAGGTGTCCGTCCTGATAGCCTAAATCCAGAATTAATGCCATTTGCAAATTTCTATTGATTACTTGCGAAAAGGCAAGGTCAAGATTGTAGGAATTTCGGGGTTGGGTAGTTGTGGGTCCTTTTGAATTCCTGCCACTCGAACCGGCACTGGGAATATTATAAGGGTAAGGCCGCAATTCTTTAGGTAATATTACGGTCCAGGTATCCAAAAATGCCGATGCTTTAACAGCAATCTCAGTATTATTATTTTTTGAGGCTTTTGAAAAACTTAAAAATCCACCTCTTGATACATAGTCATATTCTTTTGAGAATGAAATACCACCTCCTAACGAATAATTTTGCAGTGTGTTTTTAAAATTGTAATTAACGGATGGATAAATTCTTAAATCGCGGCTGGATGCTGAAGATACGGTATTCGGATCAATTTTGTCAGAAGATGCAGAAGTGTAAGCATCTACACCCAATTCAAAATTCAGGCTATGAATATTACCGGATTTGCTGATTCCTGATAATTTTAAATCAAAATTTATAGCAGCATCCGTCAGCTTTTCAGAGCCAATTCCACCAGTAACTGCAGAATTATTTCCTTCCTGATGATAGAAGCTGGAGATGAAGTCTATTTCTTCTACTTTTAATTTACGTGACTTATAATTTGAACTGTCAATGCTTGTGTCTTGAGCTTTAAGATTATACAATAGCATAGCAAGCATTGAAGCTGTTAAAAAAACTTTTTTCATGAAAATATTATTTATGAATAAAAAATATTAATTACACCCACATCCACCACCGGTTTTTCCACCGTTAGCACCTGATCCACCTTCGCGGTACATTAAAAAATTGCTTTCAAATCTTTCAGATTTTTTAGCAGAAAGTTCCATATCGGAATCATTAATCTTTGATTTTTGATATTCTTTTACGCTGGAACAGGCGCTAATCGAAACTGTCAGCAAGATTATAATAGTTATATATTTCATTTTGTTATATTTATGTTATTGGTACAATATAATTTGTCGTTATCGTCAATAATAATACAGCCGACTTGTTTAAGCTGGTTAATAAAATTCAATCCAACTTTTAAACCCATTACTGTTATGGGTGTTGCCAATGCATCTGCCATTTCTGCATTTTGTGTAATTACCGTTACACTTTTGACACCCGATACAGGAAAACCCGTCTTGGGATCAATAGTATGTGAATACCTTTTGCCATTGATCATAACAAATTTTTCATAATTTCCTGAAGTAGCTACAGATGTATTGGTTATGTTCAGAGACGAAAAAACAGCATTCTTATGATTGGGATTCGCGATGCCAATCGTCCACGGACTTCCGTCATCTTGATAGCCCCAAGCACTCAAATCGCCTGCTGCATTTACAATACCACTTTCCACTCCATTGAATTGCAACAGTTTTTTTGCCATTTCGGCAGCATAACCTTTGCCAATCCCACCAAACCCAATACGCATGCCTTTATTCTTGAGGAAAACAGTTTTCTGTTCGGTATTCATTATCAGATTTTTATAGTTAACCAGTGCAATAGACTTTTGAGCTATTTTTTTATCTGGTAATTCGCACATGTTTGTATAAAAATTCCAAAAGCGTTTATCAAGACTTCCATAAGTGATGTCGAATGCACCCTGGGTAAGTTCAGATAATTTCTGGCATCGTTCCATCAATGCAAAAACTTCATCGGTAACCACTACAGGACTTATTCCCGCAAACTCATTGATTTTGGAGGTAAGGCTGTCATCTGAAAAAGTAGTGAGTAATTTTTCAATGCGTTGTATTTCGGCAACTGCTTTTGAAATTTGATTGTTTGCCCAAGATTCATCATTATGCAGAACAGAAATTTCAAAACGGTTCCCCATCAGTTTCATTACTTGCTTGTAAAGCATTTACTGAAGGAGTTTAATAAATTCTTCCAAAGATTCTTTCGGATAGCCATTCCATTCTTTCAGCAGTTTTCCATCGGCAGCAAGCAAAAGAATATATGGAAATTGGCCTTTTTTATTGTATTGTTCTGCCAATGATTCGTTTTCAGCAGTTTGTTCTTTTGACAATGCATTCTTCTTCTGACGGGGAAAGTCGGCATCATAAACCACTAAATTTCCTGCACTGTAAGTTTTAAACTGATCAGCATTGATAAAATTCATTCTAAATTTGATGCAAGGGGCACACCAATCAGAACCTGAGAAATAAAGCAGAATTTTTTTATTTTCAGCTTTTGCTTTCTCTTTGACGGAAGTAAAAGTTTGGGCATGCAAATTATGTGTATTTAGGATTAACGAAAATAACAGGAGAGCTATAAAACATATTTTTTTCATAATTTACGAAATTAAATGTAATGGTTTCAGCCTCTGTATCAGTTGATCAGTAAGCTTATTTAATTATAAACGCATAGCTTCTGAGATTATTTGAAGTAAAGCATTAAAAAATGTTAAATCAAAGAGATCAACAGCTTTATTATCGATAATAAGTAGTAGTTAAAATATAATGTCGTATTTATATCCAAAATTATTCAGTATAT
>JBAXNW010000026.1:0-53309 GCA_037133555.1 Bacteroidota bacterium | reverse complement strand
CTAGAGATATAAGTAAAATTAATCAATATTATAAATTTTTGTCATGTACTTAGATCTGAAATATAAGAAGAAGAACCCAAATGGTCGGAATCCACCCCTTCCTTACTTCCTCCCGATGAAAAATCGGGACAGGCTCTAAAAGGGGAAGTGATTGGGAAGTGTAAGTTTGATACGTTTGTGTTTTGTGGCAAGGGTTTGTTTTTTACAAATTTAATAAATTTTTTTAATGCACTATAATTTATAATTAGCTAAAATCTAGTTCCTCCACTTTTACAGCTATTCTTATCAGAATAAAAATGTTTAACTTATTTGTTTTCAAACTTTTGCCTTGATGCGAAAAAAGTTTAAGGTAAAAATTTATTTTTTTATTTTACTTTTCCTGATGAAAAGTAACAAAAATCAGCGCTTACGGTAATTTTGCTAAAAATCAAACGTATTGAATACCTACCGCGCCCCCAGCCGTCACAAAATAAATATTCTTTTTTATAATCAATAGCATCCGTTATGACTTCGGGAGCGCTGCACAGGCCATCGCTCATTCAATTCGTTTTGATTTTTTTACGCAAAATTCCCGAATGCGCGTCCATTTGCCTTACGGCAATCAGTAGATAGTTATCAGTGAAAGTGATACAATCATCTGTTTTGGTGTGTTAGAACATGGGCATTTCGTTTATCTTTTGTTGCACAATTTTGTCGACGTCTTGTATGATTTGCAGATTTGATTTTTGTGATTTTTGTTGACCTGGCGGGGATTTGTTTGAATTTACAGGCTCGTAAATAACTCTGTGACCGGCTGAAATGGATTGGGTAATTATTTTTTGAGCAGTGGCAGGATTTTTATCGGAAAGGTCGAGGAGCTGGGTGAAGAAAGATTCTATTTGTTGCTGGGTAAGGTTTTGATGCAAGGTATGGTTTTTGTATTTAATCCAGGATAGGAGCAAGGGCAAAAAATCGGGATATTGACTTGAAAAATCGAAATCAAAATTTTCATTTTTTATTTCATTTTTATTTATAATTCCATTTTCATTTATATTTTCAATTTCATTTTCATTTTCTAAAGGCATGTTTTTGGTATTAGTTTTGGTATCAATTTGGCATTGATTTGGCATATCATTGTTCCATCGTTTATCAGCATTCCCTTTTTGTTTTTTCTTGTGTTTTTTTCTTTTGTAAATTTCAAAATCTAATCTTTCATTAAAAAATAAATTGTTTTCGTCGGGTTTAAATTTTTTTAAAACGTCCGGAGAAAGATTTGGAATTGATATTTTTATAATTTTTTCGGAAAGATGGCCTTTTTGATGTTGGATGCATAATAGCGTAATATATTGACCTATTTCATCCATTGAGAAGCCAATACAGCCGGTTAAAAAATCGGAACTGTAGAGTAAAAATGCGGGGTCTTTCATGATTGTTATCAGTTATTAGATATCAGTGAAAAATTATAAATATTTGATTATTAAATTATTGCTTGATGCGATATAAGATTAAGATGAAACTTTTTATTTTTTCTTTTACTTTTCCTAGATAAAAAAGTAACATCTTTCTATTATAAGGAAAATTCTTAACTTATTGATATTCATACTTTTTGCTTGAACAAAAAGTATGCAAAAATTCAAGACTGCAAATCATCCCGATATATCGGGACTACGCCTTTAAAAATCCTGCGCAATACAAGCCGTAGCGAAACAAACATTATTGCTTTTATTTTATATATTTCCTTCGCTATTTTTTTGCATTAATTATTTTTTTATTTATTTGTATACAAAGAATATCCATGATGTATTTCTCTTCTTATTTTAGATTTGAACTTGGATATTTCTGTATTGCTTGCTGCAAGGCCATCGCTATTTTTAAAAGCTTGTTTTGTGGCGTAAATTATACCGATACGGAATGTAATTCGCAAATATTCCTATCGGTATTACAGTTTCTAAAAAGCTTTGCTTTGCAAATCATTAAGAAACTGTGAATTTGATATCGGTCCTGCTATGATCATAGGGTAATTGTTTATAATTATTTTTTTTATTTTATTTTACTTTTCCTAGATGAAAAGTAACAAAAATCAGCGCTTACGGTAATTTTGCTAAAATCAAACGCCTGGAATCTCCTGCGCGTTCCAAGCCGTCACGATATAAACATTCTCTCATTAAACAGGCATTTACCCTTCGTGACTTCGGGAACGCTTGCCAGTGCTAGCTCTGATTCCATTCGTTTGATTTTTTAACGCAAAATTCCCGAATGCGCGTCCGTTTGCCTTACGGCAATCAGTAAAAAAAGAACAATTATCAGTAAACAGTGAACAGTTATCAGTAAACAGTTATATTAAATTTGTTTTTTACATTATTGAATCAATCAAGTTATGCCAATTCAGATCTATACCTATCAATACAAGCTTTTTGGAAGTCGACAAGCAAGAAATTGCCACGATTGATTCATTTTGTTTGAACACGATTTGTATTGATTGAAATTTAATACAAACTAAATATCTAAAAATTCATTTGTCTTCTTTTCTTTAAATTTTAAAGATTTTAATAAATTAAGTTGTTTGATTTTGATTTCAAACAGTTGCAGATTGTTGATCTCCAATTGTCTGAAAATTTCATTAAAATCTTTGTCTTGCTTATTTTCTGTTTTAGCCATAAGCATAAATATCTTCTTTAACTCATTCACTTTTTCCTGAAATTCTAAAATAGAATCAAATGTTAGATTGATATTGAATAAAATTTCATTGGTGTCTGTATTTACAATTTTCATCTGATTATCTTGATGGATGTATATAATGTAAAAATTATCAAACAAATGGGAAATGATTTTCCCAGATTGAAATTGATCTGGCATCTTATAAAGTATTATTTATTGAAACCTTTTATATCTTGGATGTGGCATTTCAAAAATTGTTTTGCGATCGAAACGGTATTTACTGGAGCCTGGATTCCTAGGCGTAACAATTTCTTTCTTAATGTAAAAAGAAAGTGTAGATTTGTCAATACCCCAGAGTTCGCAGAGAAAATCTGAGCTAACATCATTCCCTGAAAATTTTGCAATAAAATTAATTACTGCAAATTCTGCTGTGATTTTTTTAAGCGCTGATAAAAAATCATCTTTTTCTAATTGATAAACTTCTATAGTTTTCATGTTTTTTATTTATTTATAGATTTTAAAATATGTGAATAAATTAACAGAAAATTTACAGTCAAAAATATAATCTAAAAAATAAAAATAAAATAGGATAAACCCTAAAAAGGTATGGAATAAACATTGAAAAATGGAAGGAAAGTTCAATGAAGATGAATAATTGGGCAAAATGAGAAAAAAAGGGGGTGAAATTAATTAGGAATTAAGAATTACAAATTAAGAATTAAGAATGAGAATGGAGCGGAAACAGTGATCAGTAATCAGTTATCAGTGAACAGAATAATTACGAATTACGAATTATGAAGAAGACGTTGAGACTGTAGGGAAATTAGGAATTAGAAATTACATGTGCATTTTTTATCTTTTTGTCAATAGATTTAACAATTCCTCGTTAATGTAGTAATTTCCAGTTCCTAATTTATCTTTTCGCAACATTTTATCATCTGCCAGTTTATTTAAATAATTAGCTGCTGTTAATCTTGATACACCCAAATCATTTACGACGAATTCAATTTTTGTATAGGGATGCTTGAATAAATTGTTCAACAAATCCTGACTGTAAAATTTGTAATTATTACGGAGCCGGTGCTTGTAAACAAGCATTAAGTCTTTAATATTAATAATTAATTCAATGGTCTCCCTTGCAGTTTGTTCAACTCCTTTTATCATAAATAATATCCATTCCTCCCATAGATTCTCATTTCGTACATTTTGCAAAAGACGGTAATATTCAGCTTTGTGTTTGATAATATAGTTGCTTAAATATAGTATCGGTAAAGATTGAAAGTTTCCAAGCATCAAGTATAAAATGTTTATTATTCTTCCAGTTCTGCCATTTCCGTCATAAAATGGATGAATACTCTCAAATTGAAAATGAATGATTGCCATCTTAATCAAGGGGTCGCAATCTTGTATTTCTGCATCATTTATGTATTGCTCTAAATTTGCCATTAGACCCATTATTACCTCATAATCCTGAGGTGGTGTATAAATAGTCTCACCAGTAGCTGCATTTTTCAAAGCAGTACCAGGCAATTTCCTGAATCCAGCATTGTTAGCCTCTAATATTTCCTGGATCTGGAGTATACTATTGTTTGTCAATAGTCCAGTTGTTGTGATCAATTCAAATCCTTTTTTGAGTGCTGAGATATAGTTCTGAACCTCTTTTGCCTGAGGCGATTTAAAAGCGTCAAAATTCAATTCAGATTTGTATAAATCATCATGTGTTGTAATAATATTTTCAATAGCTGAACTGTCTTTTGCTTCCAGAAGTCCAAGTGTATTGATCAGGATATTTTGGTCTGGGATTGTTGATGCAATTCCTTTTAATTCAGCTAAAGCAGCATGTGCTGCAGGTAAAGCCTTTAATACTTTTTTAGTTTCTAAATCAACGCTTAACGGTAATTCATTTAATCCCCAAGTTGTCATATGTAAAGAATTTTAAAAAATCCATACAAAGATAATCTATTTTGTAAAGAAAACAGCAAAATCTTTACATTTTAAAATTAATCTGTATAAAAATTTCGTAAATCTATGCAATGTTAGCAATGAAAAAAATAATTGCGAATTAGGAATTATGAAGAAGGCGAAGAGCGTGAGAGAGGGAGAGAGGGAGTAAAGACAGTGATCAGTAAACAGTGATTAGTCAACAAAGAAAAGCTGAGGTGGAATCAGGAGTTCATGAAAAAGGGATGCTTGCTTAATAAAAGGGCATTTTCTTCAGCTGTGATTTTGATGTATTTCAAAAAGCTTTTTTCGGAACGGTGGCCGGTAATTTGCATGATAGAAATGGAAGGGATGCCTGACTTGAATGCATTGGTTGCGAAGCTTCTGCGGGCGGTATGTGTGGAAACCAATTGACATTTAGGAAATTGCATTTGCTTGATTACTCCTCCATTGCTTTTATGGACCAATATGGGTGTATTGATTTTGGCTTCTCTGCATATGACTTTAATATATTCATTGATTTTTTGATCGGAAATGACTTCATGAATATTGAATCCTGATTGTAAAATTTCTTTGACGATGTTATGAATAGGAATTATAACGAGGCGTTCGGTTTTGTGCTGTTTAATCCTGATGAAATCATCGGATAAATTTATCTCATTTAAGCGATTGAAATCGGAAACGCGTAAGCCTGTAAAAGCTCCTATTAAAAATTTATTCCTGGTTAAATAATAAGCGGGATGATTTAAAATAGGGTATTCTGAAAAATCTAAATGATAAATTTTAAGCAGTTCATCAACAGTTAGGTATATATTATCGGATTCCTCGGTTATTTTTTTAAATGATTTAAGTTTGTAATCGGTAGAATTAGTTATTTTTTGATCATTTGCCAATGTCATAAACATTTTGATGGTTTTAATAAAGTTGGCGAAATAATTGATAGAATAGTCTTGTTTGAAAAACCATTTACGAAAATGAAGGTAAAATTTTTCGTCGATGTCAGCAAATGTAAGTTGTAATTTATTTTCTGTTTGGTATTTGAGCAGTTTTTTATGAATTACATTGTAAGATTTAATGGTTTCGCTTTTTCGAATTGCTTTGTATTTTTCGATAGTATCGAGCATGAAATCTAAGAAGAGCTCGTTGTTTTTAGAGTGGTCGGCATTAATGAGGCTGAATAAATCCATCACTTTAGTTTTGAATTCTTTTTGAGAGGGGTTGATCTGTTTAGCAATGAAGTATCTTATGGCGTCATTATAGACGTTTTCCTGCATTTTAATTGCTTGGTTGATATAAATCGCATCAAGGTAAGAAGGGGATTCTTTAAGTCTTTGTTTGGCTTGGTTCCAGAAACGGGATTGAACATTAAGACCAGAAGTAAAATTTATTTTTTGAGCGTTGAAACAAACGACAATATTTAAAGAAGTATTAAGGCTAGATTTGTTCCGTAAAAAAAATCTGACTGACATATTGCATAAATTTTTATTAATGCAAAGGTAAGCATGTTTAACGTTATGTGTAACTTTTTTCTCAAAAAAGAACGAAATTTTTTTCGAGAAATTTTGTAAAGTACTGATATTAAGAAAAAAAGGCATTTAAGAAATGAGTCTTAAATGCCTTTGAGTTGACCTGTTAGGTCTCGAACCTAAACTCTTCTGATCCAGAATCAGACGTGTTGCCAATTACACCACAGGTCAATAAAATGATGAACAAAATTTGTAGCGAGAACGAGAGTTGAACTCGTGACCTCCGGGTTATGAATCCGACGCTCTAACCATCTGAGCTACCTCGCCATTTTTAACGGGTTGCAAAATTATAAAAATATTTAATGTTGCAGTCGTTTTTTTTGAAAAAAATGTGTTTTCTCCTTATTTTTCTTCTTTTGCATTCATCCTCATGCTTTTACCATTGTTTACCCTGAGCATCAGTTTGTCGATTTGTGACAGGAAAACACCAGTAATTACTATTGTAATTCCAATTATTTTAGCAGTGTCAAATAGCTCATCTAAAAGTAGATAGGAGAATATTGCAGTAAAAATTGGTATTAAATTGGTGAAAATATTGGCTCTGCTTACCCCTAATTTACTCACAACATGAATGTAACAAATAAATGCCAAGGAAGATGCAAATATTGCCAATTCGAGCAATGAGGCTATTACTTTAAAAGTGGGAGTGATGCTGAGAAATTCTTTGATATCAAATATCAGAAAGAGGGGTAAGAAATAAAATACACCTATAATATTTTGAAATGTTATAATGGTAGGGGAAGTGTAGATGGCTGCTAACTTCTTGATTGTTACGGCATAACCAATGGTTGAAAATACGGCTACAAACAGCAATATGATACCTTTGGGTGAAGCTGTAAAGTTGAAGTTACGATCAAAAATCATTACCATTACACCTAAAAATGAGATGATGATTCCCAATATATTAAAAATTGAAAGTTTTTCTTTCAGTAAAAAATACGCAAAAACAGGTGTAATTACCGGAATGGTAGCAATTATAACCGAGGCAACCGTTGATGAAACTTCTCTTAATCCGAAATTTTCCCCCAAAAAGTACAACAAGGGTTCGAACATGGCGGATATTAAAAACAATGTATAGTGTTCTTTCTGAACCTTTTGAAGTTGTTTGGTGAGTTTTAAAACAATATATAAAATGGTGGATGAAATAATCAGCCTTAAAAATATAGTGGTAATGGGAGCGTACAATTGAAGTACAATTTTAGTCCATACAAACGACATCCCCCAAAAAAGCATGGATAGAACAGCAAGTGAAAAAATAAAATATTTTTTATCGGTTTTCAATCAAATAAAGTTTTGATAAATAATAAATAGTATATTTGTAATCTGTTGCAAAATTAGTAAAAATTGCCATGCAGCCTTGTTAATATACTTATAACGCTTGCTAATATGACTAAAATTGGATTGCTTTCCGACACACATACCTATTTACATCCAAAAATATTTGAATTTTTTAAAGATTGTCATCAAATTTGGCATGCAGGCGACATCGGGAATCTTTCAACTGCCACTCAACTGAATGAATTTAAACCTTTAACCGCTGTTTATGGGAATATAGATGATCATGTATTGAGGAGTATCTACCCTGAAAACCAATTGTTTATTTGTGAAGAAGTAAAAGTGTATATGACACATATTGGTGGCTATCCCGGGAAATATTCCTTTCAGGTAAAACAAAGAATTCAACAAGAAAAGCCTGATTTATTTATTTCGGGACATTCGCATATACTTAAAGTAATGTACGATCAAAAAAATAATTTATTACATATGAATCCCGGTGCTGCAGGTAAATCCGGTTTTCACCAGATCATAACTTTACTGCGTTTTCAAATTGAGGGTAAAAATATTAAAGATTTGGAAATTATGGAATTAGATAAATAATATTTAGAGCATTTGATGATAATTAAAACTAAATCCTCTCAGGCAACTAAAAAACAATTTAATTTGTCATTTACTTGACGCAAAATATCTGAACATCAGTATATAAATGAGTATTCATTAATAATTATTTGATATGAAAATAAAAACAAAGCTTTGGATTTTCCCTCTTGTTGTAATTGGATTTGTTTCTCTTTTATTAAATGCTTGTAGCAAAAGCAACGATACGATTCCCGTAACACAATCCCCAACGTCTGTGACAGATATTGATGGGAATGTATATCAGATTGTGAGCATTGGCACACAAACCTGGATGAAACAAAACCTAAAAGTAAGGCATTACCGTAATGGAGATTCTATTTCCTATGTTACCAATGCTATGTCGTGGAATAATCTTACAACTGGTGCTTGTTGCGATTTTAACAATGTAGCAGCCAATACTACAACATATGGAAAACTTTACAATTTTTATGCTGTGAACGATGTTCGGAAAATTGCGCCAGTCGGTTGGCATGTTTCTACAGATGCCGAGTGGACCACATTGAAAACATTTTTAGGGGGAGAGAATACAGCCGGAGGTAAACTTAAAGAAGCAGGAACAAGCCATTGGATTACTCCCAATACTGCAGCTACGAATAGTAATGGATTTACCGCCCTGCCTGGTGGATTTCGATTCAGTGATGGAACATTCGATGTCTCCAGTATAGGCCATACAGGCCTTTGGTGGACTTCAACCGTCAATGCAAGCAATGCCTGGTACCTTACCATGAACTTTGATGCTGCCTTTGTTGGCAGAGACAGTGGTGTAAAGGGGTCGGGCTATTCAGTTCGTTGTGTGAAAGATTAGATTTATACCGATAGACTCGCATCCGTAAAATTGCTTTTTATTGATGCAGAAGTATACTGCAAAAATGTTTAGTTTTTCCTAAATCTAAAAACAATTGCACCTTATTGATGTTAATAATAATTGTTTTAGAAAATATTTTTTGAAATAACATACAAAAACGCATGAATACACCGATTAAAATTGAAATGTTTTATACCTTGACTTGTCCTAATTGCAGGATACTGAAACGGATACTTGATGATGTACTGCCCGGATTTGGTGATAAATTTGAGTTAAAAAAAAGCATGGCTAATTCACCTTTTGGTATGATCAGAACAATGAAATTAGGTATTCATGCAGTCCCTACACTTTTAATCAACGATGAAATTGTTTATAGAAGTGTACCAACCAAAGAAGAATTAATTCACAAACTTAAAACGTATTAAAATGGAAACAAAGAAAAAACTAAGATGCCCACTTGGAATTCCTGGTGGAATTATAGCCGCTTTAATTGGCTTAATTGGAATAATTGTAAATATTATTAATTTTAACCCTATGGGCTTAGCAACTTCAATTGCTTTGTTTTTGATAGGTGGGCCATTTGTTCGTATAACGATGATGGTTCATGCTGCCAACGACAGATTGGATGCATTGGAAGCTAAATAAAAATATATCAATACTTTAAATTGAGTTGTGTAAAAAAAAACCTGAATTTTATTCAGGTTTTTTTTTGCTGTATTTTTATTTCTTGATTTTCTTTGGAGCTGGAGAAACCCGCTGTTTTGCCATATCTTCCAGTCTTTGTTGAAACTTGGATTTTACGACAGGTTTCTTTTTGTTTTCCTGAATGCGGGCATGAATTTTATCGTCGTTTACAAACAAACGAATGGCATACATCTGTCCGAAAGTAAGCATGGTAGATAAGAAATAATAATAGTTTAAAGCCGATGAGTAGCTGTTTAAGAAACCTAAGAACATAATAGGCATGATGTACATCATGGTTTTCATACCAGGCATTGCGTTGGTTGACCCCATCATATCCTGATTCATTTTTGTATAGATAAGGTTGGAAATCGCCATTAACAAGGCAAATAAACTAATATGGTTGCCATAGAAAGAACTCAGTAAAGGTATTTGTGTCGTCCACGAATAAATTGAATCGTAGCTCGATAAATCGGTAGCCCATAAAAATGATTGCTGACGCAATTCAATGGAAGCCGGAAAGAAACGGAACATGGCAATCAGAATCGGGAATTGTAATAACATTGGAATACAACCTGCCATGGGGTTTACACCTGCTTTTTTGTACAACGACATGGTAGCTTTTTGTTTATCCATTGCCTGTTCCTTTTTAGGAAATTTCAGGCCAATTTCGTCAATTTCAGGTTTTAATACCTTCATTTTGGCGGACGACATATAGGATTTATAAGCAATTGGGAACAAAACTATTTTTAAAAGAATTGTAAGTATCAGAATAATTATTCCATAATTCCAGTTGAAATGACTTAAATAGTCAAAAACAGGAATTACAGCATATCGGTTTATCCATTGTAACAGAAAGAAACTCCATCCTAAAGGAATCTGACGTTCCAGGTCTAAATTGTATTTTTTGAGGATGTTGTATTTGTTGGGCCCGAAATAAAATTGCATGGCAACACTGTTGTCTGTATTGGATTGATAGGGAATTCCAATCAGCGAACGCATGGATTTTAAATAACGAACATCTGTTTTGTTTTTATCGGTAAACGATTTTAGATCGGCATTGGTAAATTGATCCTGAGCGATTAATGTTGCACAGAAAAATTGTTGTTTAAACGAAACCCATTTTACTGGAAATTTCAGTGAAGCTTCATCATCTTTTGTTTCTTTCAAATAGTCAACATCATCTTTCAAGGGTTTGTAATAAACTGAAGTGATGATGTGTTCGTTTTTATGACTTTTTTCCTGACTCCTTAGTTCCGCATTCCAGTTTAAGTCAATAAAGTTGGCATTAGAAGCAATAATATCCTGCATGCCCACTGTATTCAACTTAAATCCCATCATGTAGTTGTTGCCATATAAAGTGTAAACAAATTCGATGTATTTTGAAGTGTTAGTAGCAGAGTCTCCTGCAAATAAGCGCATATGCAACTTTAGTGAATCGTTGCCACTTACGGTTAAATGATTGTTGTTAATGGGATTTCCTTTGCCATCTAATGCCTGAAAGAACAATTGCCCGGTGTTGATACTTCTGTTGTTGGAGAAAAAAGAAAGGTTAAATTCCGATGAATCTTTCGAAAATAAAATCAAAGGCAGGGTGTCGAAGGTTTGGAATTTCTTCAATTGAACCTGAGCAATTCTGCCACCTTTAGCAGAAACAGTTAATTTAATTAAATCATTTTCAATTATATAATCTTTATCTTCGCCTTTGGCTGCATTGGCAAAACTACCCAATTCGTTATGTAATACTTCTGGTGTAGATTTTAAGGAGTCTTCTTCTTTTTTGAGACTGTCTTTTGCTGCACTTTGTGCAGGATTAAGTCTTATATTGGTGTCGATTTTTTGTTGAACTAATTCAATTGAATCTTGCGCTTTTTTGGCAGCTAATTCTTCTTTTGATGGAGCACTCCACCAGCTATACCCGATAAATAGTAAGAAAATTAGTAGTAAACCTAATATTGTATTCCTGTCCATAGTATGTTATAATTGAAAATGTTTTTAATTTTGGGATTGCAAAAGTAAGAAATTATAATGGATTACAAATCATAATTCTTGCTAAAAAGCTGATTTTGGTTGGTTATCGCTTATTGGGAATTTTGAGGAAGTTTAGATTAAAGTTTCCTTTAATTTTTTTGGATTCTGACGACCATCGAAAACGGAACTTATATTTATATAATTATCTTTTTTGAAATATATAATTTTATAATTTCCCTCTACTAAAAACCGATAATTCTTATCTCTGTTTTTAAGTAGTGGCTCGTTTGTTCCTATTTGTGGATTATTTTCAAGCTGAATCGTTCTGTCTACAATTTTAGAAACAATTTTCTTTGCTACTTTTATATTTGCTTTGAATTTAAAATAGTCAAATATTTCTTCAAGTTGATTTAAAGCTAAATCTGACCATAATACTTTTATTTCCATTTTTTAATTTTTTCCTTTAAACTTTTGGCTTCTATATACCGTCCGTTTGCAAAATCTTCTTCTGCCAGATTTATCATTTCATCAAATTGCTCAATTGACATTGCTTCTAATTCTTGTTCTATTTCTTTTTTCTTTTCTTCATGCAAGAATTTATCAATTTTGTTGATAAGTTCCAAACTGTTAATGCTAAGAAACTCCTGTATTAACTGTAATTTTCTGGTTTGTAAATCCATATTCTTTTTTTTACAAAGTTACAACAATATTTAATGAATAGATAAAAATATAGCCGGGAATTTAAGTATAAAAGAAAGTCGATAGTGCTATCGTCTTTTGGGTTTATTTGTTGTAGTTAAACTACTTTAAATTTAGCCAACCTCATCCCCAGCCCTTCTCCTAACAGGAGAAGGGAGGTTCTTCGAATACTCTTCATTTCTTACTTCTAAGGGAAAATGTATTTTAAGATATCCTGTAACACCTCTTTTATATGAAAGGTTTGGTGATGCTAAAAAGCCGATAGTGGGATGCTATCGGCTTTCTCGGTTTATTTTTTGATTTAGAATTCCTTCACTATGTTTAAAGAATACTATGAGAATAAATTTTATAAATAATGCAACATTAAACTTTTAAGCAGTTTTTACGTGCGGCATCTACAAAACCTATAAAAAGAGGATGTGGACTGGCAACGGTACTGCTGTATTCAGGGTGAAATTGTACGCCTATAAACCATGGATGGTCTATTAATTCAACCATTTCCACCAGATTGTCTTTTGGATTTATACCAACAGCCATCATACCCGCTGACTGGTAGGCTTCCAGGTATTTATTGTTGAATTCATAACGATGGCGGTGACGCTCACTGATATCCTGGACTTTGTAAATTTCAAAAGCTTTTGAGCCTTCTTTTAATTTGCAGGGATAGGCACCCAATCGCATGGTACCACCTTTGGTAGATACTGTTTTTTGATGTTCCATGATGTCAATCACTGGATAATTCGTTTGAGGGTTCATTTCGGTAGAATGAGCATCGGTATATCCCAATACATTTCTTCCGAATTCTACCACCGCACATTGCATTCCAAGACATATTCCTAGAAAAGGTATTTTGTTTTCTCTGGCATATTTTATGGCTGTAATTTTGCCTTCGATGCCTCTCTCTCCAAAACCGGGTGCAACCAGAATTCCGTTTAAATCACCCAGTATTTCATGTACTGATTCATTATTTATGCTTTCTGAATGTATCATTTTTAGATTTACCTTGCATTGCAAGGATGCACCTGCATGGATAAATGATTCAATGATAGATTTATAGGCATCTTTCAGTTCAACATATTTGCCTACTAAGCCTATATTGACTTCATTTTTTGGGTTTTGAAGTTTAAAAAGAAATTCCTCCCATTTAATTAAATCAGGTTCGCCTTCAATTGGCATCATGGTTTTATTAAGTACCTGTATGTCGAGTTTTTCTTCTCGCATTAGCACAGGAACCTCGTATATCGTTTTAGCATCAATAGATTCAATAACTGAAGATGGTTCCACATTACAAAACAAAGCTATTTTATGGCGTATGCTTTCGTTGAGGGGTCTTTCGGTACGACAAACAATAATGTCGGGCTGAACACCTTGTTCCAACATCATTTTTACAGAGTGTTGAGTAGGTTTTGTTTTTAATTCACCTGCTGCCGCCAAATAGGGGATGTAAGTCAGGTGAATGACTACGCAATTACTTCCTTTTTCCCAACGCATCTGACGAACAGCTTCAATGTAAGGTAAAGACTCGATATCTCCAACCGTTCCACCAATTTCGGTAATTACAAAATCGTAATCAGCTTTGCTGCCAAGTATTTTAATACGGGATTTAATTTCGTCGGTAATATGAGGAATTACCTGAACCGTTTCACCCAAGTAATCGCCACGTCTTTCCTTGTCAATAACAGCCTGGTAAATTCTACCTGTAGTAATATTATTGGCTTGTGAAGTTCTTACATTGGTAAATCTTTCGTAATGGCCTAAATCAAGATCGGTTTCGGCACCATCTTCGGTAACATAGCATTCTCCATGCTCGTAAGGATTCAAAGTGCCAGGATCAATATTTATATAAGGATCAAGCTTTTGGATAGTTACTGAAAATCCTCTGGCTATTAATAATTTGGCCAAAGAAGCTGAAATAATTCCTTTCCCTAAAGAAGAAGTTACTCCACCTGTAACGAAGATGTATTTAGTATTCATTTTATAATTGTTATTTTGAGCCCGTCTGTTTTATAAAATAGAATTAGACTGCTATGAATAAGCAGATTGTATGAAAATTTTGCAAAGGAGCATTTTTCAACAAAATTAGTTTTAAATAAAAGACAGAAAATATTTTAAACCGGACTTACTATTAATTTGCAAAATTAAAAAAACAAAGGGATTACAGAAATTTAATTTTGTAATCCCTTAAAATAAATTTTAAAATCAGCTTATTCGCCTAAATAGGCTCTTAAAAGTTTGCTTCGGGAAGTGTTTTTTAGTCTGCGGATTGCTTTTTCTTTTATCTGGCGGACTCTTTCGCGTGTTAAATCGAATTTTGCACCTATCTCGTCTAATGTGAGCCCATGGCTCATGCCAATTCCATAAAAAAGATTGACAACATCCCGTTCTTTGTCAGTTAAAGTAGCCAACGAACGTTCAATTTCTTTAGCTAAAGATTCCCGCATTAATATTGAATCGGTTACTGGACTTTCATCAGAAACAAATACATCTATAAAATTAGTATCTTCATCTTGAATTAAAGGCGCATCCATTGAAACGTAACGGGTTGTAATATTCATTACATCAGCAATTTTATCTCTAGGGATGTCTAAAGAGTCGGCAATTTCTTGTATGGATGGAGCTCTTTCTAAGCGTTGTTCAAGTTTGGAGGATTCTTTTTTGATTTTATTTAAAGAACCTACCTGGTTCAAAGGCAATCTGACTATACGAGATTGTTCAGCCAAGGCTTGTAAAATAGATTGTCGAATCCACCAAACAGCATAAGAAATAAATTTAAAACCACGCGTTTCATCGAATCTTTTCGCGGCTTTTATTAAACCTAGATTTCCCTCATTGATTAAATCGGGTAAACTTAATCCTTGATTCTGATATTGCTTTGCAACAGAAACAACGAAACGCAAATTTGCTTTCGTTAGTTTTTCCAACGCAACTTGATCACCCACCCTGATGCGTTGTGCTAATAAAACTTCTTCTTCAGCTGAGATTAACTCTTCTTTCCCAATATCCTGTAAGTACTTATCCAGCGAAGCTGTTTCGCGGTTGGTGATTGATTTTGTAATTTTTAGTTGCCTCATATATATGCTTTAGTACTTAGTTCTTGAATATCAGTTGCTGTAAAATCAACAAATTGGATTTCAAATGTATTAAAATATTTCCAATAAAAAATAATAATTTTAATAATTGGTTAATTTTAACAGAATAATTTATTAAGATAAGCGGAATCTAGTTTGATTTTGAGTCCGGATATTTTTTATTTTACCTTTAAGAATTAGGTTATACGTATTAAATTTAAATTTGTTCTAAAAAATCGATTTTGAATAAACAAAATTTATTAGAAAACTTACAAATTAACAATAAAATAGTATGTTCTCCAATCTCCTGGATAGGTTCCTGAAATTAAAGTTTGTCCTTTTTTATTGGTATAGGTTTTTAAATCATTTATATTTCTAAGTGGTTTTTTATCCACTTCGGTCATAATAAAGCCTTCTTTGATTCCAACATTTTTGAATACGGAATTGTTTATTTTGCTAATTCTAAGCCCATTGCTAAGATTGTATTTTACCAAGGTTTCGTTGTTTAAAGCTTCAAATTCAGCACCTAAAAGATTGAAAATCTGTTTATCTTCTTTGCTTATTAAATCTGTTTTCCCATTTTGATTTTGTAAAACAACATTAAAATCCATTGTTTTATTATTTCTTTCGATAGTTAATAAAATCTTATCAGCCGGACGAAACTGGCTGATAGCTTCTAATAACTCAGAATTGCTATTTACCATCTTAGCATTAACCGATACGATAATATCACCATCTTTTATTCCGGCCAGCGCTGCAGCTCCATTTTCGATGGCAGCTCCTATATAAACACCTTTTGTGTTATTAAGTTTTTTGTTTTCTGCAAATTTTCCATCAATTTCTGCAATGGATACTCCTAAGAAGGCTCTTTGTACCAAACCGAATTTTCTTAAGTCTTCGGTAATTTTCCGAACGATATTCACAGGTATTGCAAAGGAATAACCACTGTAGGATCCTGTATTTGATGCTATTGCAGCATTTATGCCGATGAGTTCACCTTTGGTGTTCACCAATGCACCACCACTGTTCCCGGGATTAACAGCAGCATCGGTTTGTATAAAAGATTCTATAGGACTTTCGTTGCTGTTTTTTCCTAATATATTAATATTTCTTGCTTTGGCACTAACGATACCAGCTGTTACGGTTGATGTTAAGTTAAAAGGATTGCCAACCGCCAACACCCATTCTCCGATTCTTACTTCGTCAGAATTACCGAAGACGACGGTCGGTAAATCAATGGCTTCTATTTTTAACAGTGCTAAATCGGTGGAAGGATCTGATCCAATGATTTTTGCAAGATAAATATGTTTGTCATTTAAAGTAACTTCAATTTTATCAGCTTCCTGCACAACATGATTGTTGGTAACGATATATCCATCGGAAGAAATAATAACTCCCGATCCTGTTGCTGATAATGTTTGAGTGTTTTCATAGGGATTGCTGAAAAATCCAAAAAAATCATTGTAAAGTGTGGTCCTTCGCTGGAATTCCGTACGGATGTTTACAACTGCATGTACTGTCATTTCAGCTGCCTGAACAAAATCACAACCGGCAGGTGGGCCACTACTAAAGCTGGCAAACTTTGAAGGAAGTGTATTCTGATTGAATGCTTGCTCGGTTGAGCTTCTTTTTTCAAAAAAACGGTAAGTGCTCACAGCTATTAGACCACCACCCATAGAGGCGAAAAACAATAATATCAAATACTTTCTCATTTTTAAAAAAGGTTTAGAAATTAAACAATTATTAAATTTATTTAAAAACATTTTTATTGGTTTTTGGTTCAAAAAAAACCAAATACAAGTTTTAAATATATCTAAACTAACGAAACTCTTATATGGCTATTATTTTAATGCCGTTAAAATTTGTTAAAGATTGCTAATTAAATAGTCCTTAGAAAACGCAAAAGGCCAGCCTTTTCAGCCTAGCCTTTTGTATTGAAATAATAATGTGAAGTCTTTTATTTGAAATCATTGGAAGTTGATTCAAAAAAATCAACAATCTTTAATATTAAATCGAATAAAAACGTATGCAAAATATTGAAATTTAGCATTTTATAAATGAAATTGCAACTAAGTACAATACATACCCAATGCTATGAATCGAAACCGTTAAGCTTTTTAATAGCTATAATTTAAAGACTATTTTTTTTTCTTATTGTAAACAGTAATAATTAAAAGTGTAGCCGAAATAATTAAAGCCAATGAAAAGAATCCGTAGCGGATATTTTTAAGTCCGTTACCAGCAACATCCGCATTGTCAACAGCATACATAAAGCCGATAATTATAAAAAATATTGCCATCATTACAATTAATATGTCCCTGATAGCCAAGAGTTTTTTTCTGAGTTTTAATTTTTTAACTTTTTTGTTTTCTTCGTCCATGGTAGAAAATTTTAAATAAGAATGATTGATTTAATATTAAATTAAGCTTAAATATCAAACAAAGATAATAATTTGACGCTTACTTTTCTATTTTATTTAGCAATTTTGCAAACAAAATAATGTTAATTTAATTTGAGCTAAACTTTTGTAAATAAGTTTTTGAAAAACACGCTATATTTATTTGTTTATGATATTTTATTTAAATACTTTTGGATTTTTAAAATTTATAATATGTTTGGATTAGATGCCGGTTTAACTATTTTATTACTTAGCTGTATTATAGCTACTTTAGCTTTTGAATTTATCAATGGTTTTCATGATACCGCCAATGCAGTTGCAACAGTAATATACACAAATTCATTGAAGCCAAATGTTGCGGTAGTATGGTCAGGAATTTGGAATTTTATAGGTGTTAATGTTGGTGGTATAGCTGTTGCCATGGGAATTGTAAATTTATTACCTACAGAAGCCTTGATTGACCAAAATATTTATCATGCTGTTGCCATGATATTGGCATTGGTATTAACGGCTATTATATGGAATTTAGGTACCTGGTATTATGGTATTCCATGTTCCAGTTCACATACCTTAATCGGTTCTATTTTTGGTGTCGGAATTGCCTATATGCTTCTTCCAGGTAGTCATGCAATTGCATTAAACTGGAAAAAGGTCGAAGATGTAGGATTGTCCTTATTAGCTTCCCCCATTTTTGGTTTCGGCTTGGCATTATTACTGATGTATATTTTGCAAAAAGTTGTAAAAAATAAGCTGATATTTAAAGAACCACCTGCTGACAAGGCTCCACCATTATGGATACGCTCAATATTAATATTAACCTGTACAAGTGTTAGTTTCTCTCATGGCTCTAATGACGGTCAAAAAGGAGTTGGTTTGTTAATGATTATTTTGATTGGAATTGTACCTGCTCATTTTGCATTGGATCAGTCAAAATCTCCTGAACAATTATTTAAAAGTGTTCAAAATATTGAAATTTCTTTGAATCAGGTGAATAAATCAAATTTAAATACTGTAAGTCTAGCTGAATTTGCTGTAATTACTTCCAAGGTAGATTCTTTACAAGCCATATTATTGAATGTGAAGACTTTTAAAGAATTAAAAGACAATAAACATTTTGAAGCACGTAAGGATATTTTGTTGATCTCCAAAAAAACGGATGCCTTTATTTCAAATATGCATAACAATGAATTGAGTAAAGACAAGATAAAAATGATTAAATCTGATTTAAAAATGATGAAAACATATACAGAATACTCACCTTGGTGGGTTATTCTGATGATTTCAATTTCTTTAGGTCTTGGAACTATGGTTGGTTGGAAAAGAATCGTTGTTACTATCGGAGAGAAAATCGGCAAATCACATTTAACGTATGCCCAAGGTGCTACTGCAGAAATAATTGCAGCCAGTACAATTGGTGTCTCAACTTGGCTCGGTTTACCGGTTAGTACAACCCATGTATTATCTTCTGGTATTGCAGGTTCAATGGTTGCAGGTAAAGGGAAGAATAATTTACAAATGAAAACGGTACAAAACATCGCTATTGCTTGGTTGGTTACACTTCCTGTTACGATTCTTATGTCGGGTCTATTATTTTTATTATTAAGATTGATATTAGGATAAAAAATTGTTTACTTTTGCCCGCTTATTTAAAATGACTTATTTATGATGGATTTCTTGCATCTGATACTCGATTTTGTTTTGCATATTGATAGATACCTGAATGAATGGGTAACAAGCTATCAAACCTGGACTTATCTTATTTTGTTTATCATAATTTTTTGTGAAACTGGTTTGGTGGTAACACCTTTTCTGCCAGGTGATTCGCTCTTATTTGCTGCAGGAGCAATTGCTGCTTTACCAGGTAATCCATTGAATGTTGTATTCCTTATCATTATTTTACTTTTAGCAGCTTTTATTGGCGATAACACCAACTTTTTTGTTGGTCATTTAATCGGTAAGACGGTATATGAGAAAAACTATAAACTCATCAAGCGTGAATATTTAGACAAAACCCATGCTTTTTATGCAAAACATGGAGGTAAAACATTAATTATTGCACGTTTTATGCCCATCATCAGAACTTTTGCTCCATTTGTAGCAGGTGTAGGTGAAATGAAATACCTTCGTTTTATTTCATTCAGTATAATAGGTAACCTTTTGTGGGTAATTTCTTTCATTCTTGCAGGCTACTTTTTTGGTAACATTGAATTTGTGAAGAAAAACTTTAGCCTCGTTATTCTTATTATAATTTTTACATCGTTGATTCCTCCTGTTTTAGCAGTCGTTAAACAAAAGCTTCAAAAGAAATAATTTTTCAAAACAAATGAGAAGATTAAGATCAACACATGGTCATATAAACAAGCTTAGTGCTGCTGGTTTATTAATTACATTGGGTATTGTTTATGGTGATATTGGTACCTCTCCATTGTATGTACTCAAGGCTATCATTGCGGGTACTTCAGTTATAGATAAAAATAATATTTTCGGTGCTTTGTCCTGTGTAATCTGGACTTTAACATTACAATCAACCGTAAAATATATCATTATAACTTTACGTGCTGATAATAAGGGTGAAGGTGGTATTTTTTCACTCTTTGCATTGATTCGTAAAAGAGCTAAATGGGCTTATGTTTTTGCCCTCATCGGAGGTTGCGCCTTATTAGCCGATGGCATCATTACACCTGCCATTACCGTTACTTCTTCTATTGAAGGACTCCGAATGATTATTCCAAATGTGAATGTTATACCAATCGTTATCATCATTATTACTTTTCTTTTTGTAATTCAACAATTTGGAACAAAATTTTTGGGTAAATCTTTTGGCCCGATGATGTTTATCTGGTTTTCGATGCTTGCAGTATTGGGTGTTTCACAAATATTGTATTATCCTGCTATATTTCATGCTTTTAATCCCTATTATGCCTATAAGTTTTTAGCCGAAAATCCGAATGGATTTATATTATTGGGAGCTGTTTTCTTATGTACAACCGGTGCTGAAGCTTTGTATTCCGATTTGGGGCATTGTGGAATTAAAAACATCAGAATGACCTGGGCATTTGTTAAAACTACCTTGATATTAAATTACCTTGGTCAAGGTGCCTGGATCTTATCTCATCCTGAACCATTGGTAAGATCGGTTAATCCATTTTTTGCCATTATGCCTTCCTGGTTTCTGATTATAGGAATTATTATTTCTACCATTGCTGCTGTTATTGCCAGTCAGGCACTGATCAGCGGTTCATTTACTTTAATCAGCGAAGCTATTTCTTTGAATTTCTGGCCCAAGGTGAAGATCAATTACCCTACCAATATCAAAGGTCAGATGTATGTTTCGAGCATCAATTGGTTGCTTTGGGCAGGATGTTTGTTTGTAATTTTTTATTTTAGGGAGTCCTCCAATATGGAAGCAGCTTATGGCTTGGCCATCACCATCACGATGTTGATGACCACTTTCCTTTTGAGTATTTACCTGCATTATCTTCACATTCCCAAGTATATCATTTCCTTTTTCCTGCTCATCTATTTATCGATAGAAGGAGCTTTTTTAATAGCAAACCTTAATAAATTTATGCATGGAGGTTGGGTTTCTTTATTGATTGCCAGCGTTTTATTTATCGTAATGTATGTTTGGTTCAGGGGGAGAAGGATTAAAAATAGTTTTATTGAATTTGTACATATTCAAAAATACCTGGAAGTATTAAAGAGCTTACACAATGATGAGTCCATCCCCAAGTATTCTACAAATTTAGTTTATATAACCAGAGCTAAACGTAAAACGGAAATAGAATCTAAGATTATGTATTCCATTTTTAACAAACAACCCAAGCGGGCGGATGTTTATTGGTTGATACATGTTGATATTGTAGATGAACCTTATGAAATGAGTTATGCTGTGAATAGTTTGATTCCCAAAATTTTATATCGTATTGATTTGAAATTAGGCTTTAAAGTTCAGCCAAGGGTTAATCTTTATTTCCGTCAAGTGATTGAAGAAATGGCGAAAAATAATGAAATCGACCTTTCCAGTCATTATCATTCACTCCGTCAGTATAATATTCTGGCTGATTTTAGGTTTGTAATCATTGACCGTATTCAGAATTACGATTTTGATTTCGCCCCTTTCAAACAATTCTTAATGAATTTGTATTCCTTTGTCAAGCGATTTGGTATTACCGAAGTTCGTTCCCTCGGATTGGATACCAGTAATGTTATCATCGAACAGGTTCCCTTGGTTATTGATAATAAGGTGAAATCGGATTTGGTAAGGCATAAATAGAGTACTTGGAGTGCCTGGAGTACTTAAAGTACTTAGAGTATTTAAAGTGAATAAAGTGCTTATCGTTTTTGAGATTTTTTGCTTTATAGTTGGCTTTTGTTTTTTAGCATCCGTGCTAGCTATTATTTCCAAAAGCTTTAAGGATTTCTCTTAAAATGTTTCATTTCCATTGGGATGACGAAGGAAAGTTCAACATATCCCATATAATTACCCTCTTCGTACCAGGGTGTCTGGTAGATGAGTTTTTTAATTCCGTTTTTTTCGATGGTGTAGGAGTTGGTGTTTTCGTTGATTAACATGGCTGCTAACATTGATTTGGCCGGCTCAGGATGGCAATTCAATACATTGTCACCAATCAAATGTTCTGCTCCATACTTTTCGAAGGTAGCTGCAGATTTTTTGTTCATATATATTATTTTACCCTCTTTGTCGCATACCGTTACAGCTAAAGGTAATTCTTCATACCAATTGATTTCCATAAATTCAGGATATTTATTAAGTTGGATTTTTTCGAAATCTAAATTTTTTAAATTGATTGCGTTAGTAAACTGGGTTTTATATGCTAAAGTGTATAATTTCAATTAATTAATCCAAGATTTCTTAAATGCAAAGATAATTTATTTTGAAATGAGAATCAAGTGTTTTTTTATTAGAAATAAATAATCTAAAAAATAGGAGGAATTGATTTTTGCTATTTTAGCTGAAATTGGCAATTTTTATCATCATTTAACGTATTTAAACACATAATCTGGCATAGTATTTCTAAAAATTGCTTAGGTTTGCATATTAAATCAAGAGATAAGTGAAAAAGATCTATCAATTTATTATAAAACTATATTTAGGACCTTTGGTGATGACTTTTTTCATCGCCTTGTTTATCCTATTGATGCAGTTTTTGTGGAAATACATTGATGATTTTGTGGGTAAAGGCTTGGAATGGTACATTATCGCTCAGTTAATGTTTTATGCTTCTGCTACTTTTGTTCCTTTGGCGTTGCCTTTGGCAATATTACTTTCTTCATTAATGACTTTTGGCAATTTAGGCGAAAAATACGAATTAACAGCCATCAAGGCAGCTGGTATTTCGTTAAGAACAATCATGAAACCTTTGATTGTGATGTCCATTGTCATCAGCGGGATAGCATTTTATTTTTCGAACAATGTGATGCCTTATGCCAATTTAAAATTTAAAACCTTGCTTTACGATGTGCAATCTAAAAAACCTGCTGTAAATATCCAGGAAGGTATGTATTACGATGGTATCGATGGCTATATTATTAAAGTTGGGAAAAAAGACAGAGACGGGAAAACCCTGCACAATATCATGATTTATGATCATACCGAAAGAAGTGGAAATTCAAAGCTAACCATTGCCAAATCAGGAAAAATGGAAGTTACTGCTGATAATCGTTTCCTCTTTTTTACTTTGTATGAGGGTAATAACTACAACGAGGATCTAAGTACTTATGAAAATATCCTGAAACGTCCAATGATACGAACCAGTTTCAAAGAAGAATTCCGCAGGTTTGATTTGTCGGCCTTTGCTTTTTCAAAAACCAACGAAGGCTTGTATAAAAATCATTTTCAGATGCTTAATTTAAAACAATTAGGAGAAACTGAAGACACCTTAAAAATGGGCTTGAAAATTAAAAAGACGGAATTTTATTCCAATTCGATGAAACGCTTTCAGTATTTTTCGAGGCAATATGATAATATAACTAAGCCTAAACTAGATACATTGCCCAGACTTAAAAATAATTTTGTTTTAAATATTGATAGCAATCGAAAAAGTTTAGTCCTCGAAAATGCTTTACAATCGGCTAGGGGTGCTAAAAACGAAATTGATTACTGGACCATCGATTTTAAAGACAGTGAAGAATACATTCGCCGTTTTGATATTGAATGGCAGCGGAAATTTACCCTGTCAATCGCTTGCTTAATATTGTTCTTTATCGGCGCTCCCTTGGGAACCATTATTCGTAAAGGCGGTTTTGGTTTACCGGTTGTGATGTCTGTCTTTTTCTTTGTGATTTTTCATATTATTTCCATGATAGGAGAGAAGTCAGCCAGAGAAGGTGTGTTGGATGCTTTCTCAGGAATGTGGCTTTCGTCATTGGTCTTTTTGCCAATAGGAATATTGTTGACCTTTAAAGCAACCACAGACTCACCACTTTTTGATAGCGATGTGTGGTTACGCTTCTTTAAAAAACTGGCAAACAAGGTGAAAATTAGGAATTAGGAAGTGAATGGTTTCATTGCGAGGGAGCGAAGAGGCGAAGAGGCGAAGAGGCGAAGAGACGAAGAGACGAAGAGACGAAGAGACTGAGAGACTAAGAGACTGAGAGACTGAGAGACTGAGAGACGAAGAGACTGAGAGACTGAGAGACGAAGAGACTGAGAGACTGAGAGACTGAGAGACTAAGAGACTAAGAGACTAAGAGAATTAGAGAATTAGAGAGGGAGCGAAAAGGCGAAAGGATAATTGAGAAATTTAGAAAAAATTGAACTCCGTGTTACTTAGTGATCTCCGTGTATCTGTGGTTAAAAAGATGCCTGCGAACGAAAACTCAATAATATTGATGTTTTTTTTGAGAAGCTTCAATCGTTCAGCATGACAAAAGGAAGAATACTCAACAAACTAATAACTTAATAACCAATAACTCAATAACCAAAAAACAATAACCCAATCAATGAACATCCTTCAGCTCTGCAATAAACCACCTTATCCACCGCTTGAAGGTGGGTCGATGGCTATGCATGCGATGACACAAGGATTGATTGATAAAGGACATCAAGTGAAAGTGCTTGCAGTGAGTAGTTTTAAAAATAGGGCCTCTGCAGAATCCTTACCTGAATGGTATGTGCAAGCATGCCAATTCGAAGCTGTTTTTGTTGATTTAAAAGTAAAACCTTTTGCTGCTTTTTTAAATTTATTTTCTTCTGAATCCTATCATGTTCAACGATTTATCTCTAAAGATTTTGAAAATAAACTAATCACAATACTTCAACAACAAAGTTTTGACATTGTACAATTAGAGACATTGTATCTAACACCTTATATTTCAGTTATCCGCAAGTATTCCAATGCAAAAATTATTCTGCGTTCGCACAATGTGGAACATCTTATCTGGGAAAGAATAGCTGCAGGCGTTAAAAATCCTTTTAAAAAATACTTTCTGAAACATTTAGCTGCAACTTTAAAAAATTATGAAATTGCAGCATTGAACAAATATGATGGAATTCTTGCCATTTCTAACACTGATGCTACTACTTTCAGACAATTAGGATGCAACATTGCATTGGCTTGTATTTCATTTGGTGTGGATCTCGAAAAATATTCAATAGATACAAATTCTCAATCTGCTGATTTATTTCATATTGGTGCTATGAACTGGATTCCAAATCAAGAGGGTATCCATTGGTTTTTAGAAAATGTATGGCCATTGATACATCAGGAAATGCCTGATTTGAAATTTTACCTGGCAGGTAGAACTATGCCAAAATGGTTGTTGAATTCTGATTATCCGAATGTTGAAATCCTCGGAGAAGTTGAAGATGCCAAGTTATTTATACAATCCAAAGGCATCATGATAGTTCCTTTGTTTTCAGGTAGTGGTCTCAGGATTAAAATGATAGAGGCCATGGCCATGGGAAAAGTGGTGATTACAACCACTATCGGGGCCGAAGGTATCAATATTCGCAATCACGAAAATTGTATGATTGCTGATACGATCGATGAATTTAAAATGGCAGTTATTGAAATGCTGCAACATCACGAAAAAAGAACACTCATAGCCCATAATGCCCGACAACTGATCGAAAAAGAACACGACAATGTAGTTTTGACAGATAAATTAATTGCTTTTTATAAGCAAATAAGGAGGAAGGATTAATATGAAGCTATTCGTTGTTCTATCCAGGGTTCCCTATCCCTTAGACAAAGGTGATAAATTAAGAGCTTTTAATTTTATCCGCTATCTGTCAGCTTATCACGATATTTATCTATGCTGTCTGAACGAAAACCCTTTACATCCTGAAGCAATGGAAAAAATTCAGCCTTATTGTAAAGAAATTCATGTTGTCAAATTGTCTAAAATCGGAATTGTTTTCAACCTTTTTAAAGCTTTTTTTAATGGCAAGCCTTTTCAGATTGGCTACTTTTATAGTTCGAAGGCTCAACGGCAAATCAACAAGCTTATTGCAAGGATAGAACCTGATCATATTTTTTGTCAGCTATGTCGTATGGCTGAATATGTGAAAAACCAGCATATCCCTAAAACTATCGATTATCAGGATGTTTTTTCTTATGGCGTAAAACGGAGATTAATGACAGATGCATTTTACTTACAGCCTTTGTTGCATTCAGAATACAAACGTATGCTGAAATACGAAGCAGCAGTTTTTGAATGCTTTGACCATAAAATTATTATTTCCGAAACGGATAGGAATTTAATTCCTCACCAAAGTAAACAGGAAATTCATGTCCTGCCCAATGGTGTTGATATTGACTATTACCATCCATCTCAGATTAAAAAGACTAACGATGTCTTGTTTACCGGGAATTTGGCGTATCCACCCAATATTGATGCCTGTCAGTTTCTGGTGAACGAAATTATGCCCTTGGTATGGGCGAAATATCCGGAAGTAAAACTCATGTTGGCAGGTGCAAATCCACATGTATTGGTTAAAAAGCTGCAGTCTGAAAAAGTCGAAGTTACCGGTTGGGTGGAGGATATGCGGAAATGCTATGCACTATCAAAAATATTTATTGCTCCCATGCGGATAGGAACCGGTCTTCAGAACAAATTATTGGAAGCTATGGCCATGCAACTGCCCAGCATCACAACGCCGCTGGCAAATGATGCATTGAAAGCCATCGAAAATGAGGATGTCTTAATCGGAGATACGGCTGAAAAATTAGCTGAACATATTGTTTTTTTATTGGAAAATGAAAACAAAAGCAATGAAATGGCTTTAAAATCACTTAATTTTGTAACAGCTAATTTTAGTTGGAAGAACAATATTGAACAGCTAAATAAAATAATCAGCAATACATTGTAAACTATGGATCAACAGCAAGCCGAAAAACGAATCAACGATTTGGTAGAGCAATTGAATGCGCATAATTACAATTATTATGTATTGGATCGACCCATTATTAGTGATTTTGAATTTGACAGCCTGCTTCAGGAACTCAGCCAGCTTGAACAGCAATATCCTGCGCTGCTCCGTTCCGATTCTCCGAGCTTAAGGGTTGGTGGTGAAATTATCAAATCGTTTCAGCAAGTGAAACATAAGTATCCTATGCTTTCGCTGGGAAATACTTATTCCGAAGAAGAAATCAAAGATTTTGACAACCGTATCCGAAAACTGATTGACAGCGAATTTGAATATGTATGTGAACTGAAATACGATGGAGTAGCCATCGGACTTACATACGAAAATGGGCGTTTAATCAGGGCTGTAACAAGGGGTGATGGTGTTCAGGGTGATGATGTAACGGCCAATGTGAAAACCATACGGAGCATACCTTTACAACTTAAAGGTGATTATCCTTCCTTATTTGAAATCCGTGGAGAAATATTGCTACCCCATGCCGGTTTTGAAAAAATGAATTTGGACAGAATCGAAATAGGAGAGGAGGCCTTTGCCAATCCACGCAATGCTGCTTCAGGTAGCCTCAAAATGCAGGATTCGAAAGAAGTGGCCCGACGCCCGCTTGATTGTTTTTTATACTTTCTGCAAGGCGAAATGCTGCCTTTTCAGTTTCATTACGAAAATCTGATCAAAGCAAAAGAATGGGGTTTTAAAATTCCCAATTACATGGTTAAATGTAAAACCTTAGAAGAAGTTTTTGATTTCATCAACTATTGGGACAAAGCCCGCAACGAATTGAGTTTTGATATCGATGGCATTGTAATCAAGGTCAACGATATGAATCAGTGGAAGCAGCTGGGCTTTACGGCAAAGTCGCCTCGTTGGGCCATTGCTTATAAATTTAAGGCAGAAAGAGAGGTTTCCACTCTTTTGTCTATCGATTTTCAAGTAGGAAGAACAGGCACTGTTACACCGGTTGCCAATCTGAAGCCGGTTCAGCTGGCCGGTACCATCGTAAAAAGAGCATCGCTGTACAATGTCGATTTTATTCAGAACATGGATATTCGTATCGGTGATTTGGTTTATGTGGAAAAAGGAGGAGAGATTATTCCAAAGATTGTCGGTGTTTTATTGGAAAAGCGTCCTCTAAATACGCTAGCTTTTGAGTTTATCTCCCAATGTCCGGAATGTAACAGTCCATTGATAAGGAAAGAAGGAGAAGCAGCTTATTTTTGTCAGAACGAAAACGATTGCCCACCGCAAATCAAAGGAAAATTGACACATTTTATCCATCGCAAAGCCATGAATATTGATAGCCTGGGTGAAGGTAAGATAGAAATGCTGTACGACAATGGATTGCTGAAAGATGCTGCCGATTTATACGATCTCAGCTATGATAATCTGATAGGTCTCGAAAAAATGCTGACTGCTACCAATGACAAAAAACAAAAGAAATTAAGTTTTCAGGAAAAGACGGTAGCCAATATCTTAAAAGGGATAGAGGCATCCAAAAGCGTTGGTTTCGAGAGGGTTTTGTTTGCCCTGGGCATCCGTTATGTGGGAGAAACGGTTGCCAAAAAACTGGCCGTAAATTATCGGAATATTGAGCATTTAATACTTGCCGACTTTGAAGATTTAAAGACTGTAGATGAAATCGGTGAAAAAATTGCAGTAAGCATCATCGACTTTTTCAAGCAGGAGAAAAACCTTGAAATTATCAAGCGGCTTCAACAAAAAGGCTTGCAGTTTGAACTGATTGCAAACCCTGTAGATTTATTATCCAACGCATTGGCTGGTAAATCTTTTGTTGTGAGTGGTGTATTTGAACAGTTTTCACGCGATGAACTCAAACTGGCCATTGAGCAACATGGAGGGAAAAGCCTAAGTGCTATTTCTTCTAAAACCGATTATGTGCTGGCCGGCGATAAAATGGGCCCTGAAAAACGCAAAAAAGCAGAAGCCTTGCATATACAGATTCTTTCCGAGGTGGAATTTTTGGAAATGATTGGAAATTAATATCAAAGGGCTGAATTTAAACGTTTAGCTCCTTTTTTCTCCGTTAACTTTTTGTTTACTACCTTTAACTGATTATTTTTAGTGTTTAATTATTTTGTATTACTTTTATACGATTATTAATTAAAAGTATAAAGTGATGAAAAAAATTACGCTCTTTGCTTTCATTATCATTTTGATTTCAAATCAAAGTTTCTCCCAAGTTCAAATTCCGGTTTGTGATACACTTTCAATCAATAATATTAAAACCTTGGCTTGGACAACTGGAACTCAATTTACAAACTTTAGTGGTCCTTATTACCAATATCCTAATGGTAGTGGAAAAAATACAATTTATTGCAGTAGTTTGTGGTACGGTGGTAAAGATAATTTAGGAAACCTACATTTTGCTGGGGAAAGGTATAACCAAGTTGGCTTTGATTTTTGGACCGGTCCATTAAAAACAAATGGAACCGCTAGCACTGATCCTGCAACATCATCTTTGTGGAAAAAATTATGGAAGATCAATAAACTAGATTTGACAAATTATCTTAATAGCAGTGCCTACCCTAGCAATCCTCCAACTTATGTATTAAACTGGCCAGCACATGGTGATACATCTTTACAGCAAAGTTATCAATTAGCTCCTTTTATTGATATTAATAACAATGGTGTTTATGAACCTTTATTAGGCGATTATCCTAAGATATACGGTGATCAATGTTTGTTTTTTATTATTAATGACCAAAAGACGCATCATGAATCTCAAGGTATTCCTATTGGACTTGAAATTCATGTTTTTGCGTATGCATTTAATACCCCATCTGATTCAGCATTGTATAATTCGATTTTTTATAAATATAAAATTATTAATCGTTCAACAACTACTTATAATGATTTTTATGTAGGCTTATTTACAGATTTAGATATAGGTTATGCTTATAATGATTATGTCGCTTGCGATGTTGAAAGAGCTAGCTATTATGCATATAATGCAACTCCTTCTGATGCTGTATATGGAAATTTTCCTCCTGCACAAGGTGTAACGATATTAGGCGGCCCCAAAAAGGATGCAGACGGCATTGATAATCCAATGGGTGGATGTAATTATAGCGTGAATGGAACAAACTTTGGCGATAATATTGCTGATAATGAACGATTGGGAATGTGTAGGTTTGTGTATTATAATAATGATAATAATCCTATTAATGGCGAGCCTACTGTTGATTCAAATTCATATAATTATATGAGTGGTTTTTGGAAAAATGGACAGCCATTGAAATGGGGTGCTGATGGTGTAAATACAACATCCAGTTCTACAGCGAGATTTATGTTTCCTGGCTTATCAGATACCTTAAACTGGGGAACTGGATGCGGATTAAGACCTATACCTAATGATTGGTCTGAAGTCGATTTGCAAAATACACCTGGAGATAGGCGTGGATTGGCATCAATGGGGCCATTTACTTTTAATGCCGGAGCTACGCAATATGTAGATATAGTATATACAACCGCAACATCTTATAGTTTTAAATCTTCTTCAACTTCTGTAGATGTATTAAAACAACGAATAGACCATATTCGTGACTTATATCTTACTAATCCATCTGTATTTCAGGATAATGTGAGTGTTGCAGAAAAGAAAACCTTACAATTTAAAATTTATCCAAATCCTTCATCAGATTTTATAAATATTGAAGGAAACGGATGGCTGAAATCAATTTTTACAATTTTTAATATCGTTGGGCAATCCGTTAAAACCGGCAATTTAGAAAGTAATACTTCAAAAATAAGTATCGCCAACTTGAATGCTGGTATTTATTTCATTCAATTTAAAACAGAAGATAAATCGAAAACCATTAAGTTTATTAAAAGATAAGGTTCTGTTTACTAATATTGTGGCTAATCAGACATAATATTAAGATTATAAGCAGTTTTTTTTACAACAGAGACACAGAGATCATTGAGATACACTGAGAAAATTTGCTTTTTTTTCGGTGAACGCTGTGTCTCTGTGGTTTTATGTTTTTTACATTATCTTAAAACAGAACCAAAGATAATACTTGCCTAACTATATGGGTTTTGAAATTTTAGTGTTTGGCAAAAATTCCGGAAATTAAAAAAGATATTCATAACGCTGAAGTAAAAGCAATCTCTCCAAATGAATTTTCAGCTGGGTTAAAAAGGAAGCAATAAAAAAATCAGGAATTTAACTATAGGTATCAGATAACTTCAAAACATTGTTTTTCGACCCAGCCATTGCTGCCATTGGCAATTCTTATCTTTACCCAGTTGTTCAATTCGTCGAGGAGGATGACCTTGGTACCTTCGTGAATCACAAATTTATCGGCCGCTTTTTCGTCGGGTGAACTTTTGACAGTTACTGTGGGTGTGAATACAATGCCCTGATTTAGCGAATTTATATTGTTGTATTGTTTGAGGGCAAAATTGATTGAGAAAAATGTAATAATTATCATCGAAAAGCCCATCCAGAAAGTGATTTTTTTGATGTTATAGGTGGATGAAGCAAGATAGATAAATAATAAAACAAAAAATAAACTGATTGCAATGATGCTCAATATGGCCCAGTATTCATAGGAAATAACATTAGATAATATTACCCACCACCTTACAAAAAACAACTGAGGAACGGTTTCTATTTTATCGATAATTTTGGTATTGACAATTCTAAGATTGAAATCAATATCAGCATCCGCAGGATTTAATTTTTTAGCCCTTTCGTAGTTTAGGATAGCCATGGGGTAATTGGCAAGCCGATAATAGCAGTTTCCCAGGTTATAATACAAATCAGCAGCTAATTCTCCTTTTTCAATCACTTTATTGTAAAGGGTAATGGCATCATTGTATTTCTCCTTATTGTATGCCTTATTGGCAGCTTCTATTTCTGGATTGATTGATAGCGCAACTAATTGAAATGTGCTGAATAGGATTAAACTTAAAATCAAAAACTTCTTCATAATCTTCATTTATTTTAATTCGTTTTCTGTTTTTGAAATAATATCTATGGATTCTTTGTAAATTTTATCCATTTTAAGAGATTCTTCACCCGGTGCAAAGCGGGCAAATTCACAGTCGTTCAGTATTTTAATAAACTGATTCGTGATTTCTTCTTTTACATTTTTATCTTTTAAAGCTTGATGGACTGAATCCATGGATAAACCTGCCAGCGGAATGCTGAATTTATCGCTCAGATAGCCCCATAATGCTGATGAGATTTCGAGATAAAACTTTTCTCTGTCTTGGCTTGTCAGGTAATTTTTCGCTTTCTGTAAACGTTTTTTAGCTACTTTGGTAGCTTTGCGGTTTTTCAGTAAAGCCAGATTGCTTCGTAATTTCAGATGTTTTCTTCTGAAAATGATGGCAGCTACAAAAAGTATTAAGGGTATAAAGCAGAAAAGGTAGTATAAATCTGATAAAAAGAAATGAACTCCTTTTTTATTCAGATCCATGGGTTTGATTTTGATATGTTCAATGTCGCTGCCAATGTATTTGATTTCTTCCTGGTTAACCGAAGTAAGGGTGGTTGAGGTTTGTTTGCCGTCACCTTTAGCAACTTTCAGTGTATATTCAGGTGAAGAAAGGGTTACGTATTTTCCTTTGTTCAGGTCGAAATAACTGAATGTGACAGGTTTGATGGTAAAAACACCTTCATTGCGTGGAATAATCAGGTAATCAAAGGTTTTGGTTCCCGAAATTCCATTGTCCGATTTATTAATATTGTCGTTGATTTTTGGATCGTAGGTTTCAAAATCAGGAGGGAAATTGATATTTAATTTGTCAATCAATTTTATGTTTCCTCTTCCCGAAATGGTGAATTTTAGATTGACTGCTTCATTGGCTTTGGTTTCTGTTTTGTCAATATCCGAACGAAACGTAAAGTTGCCGACTGCCCCCGTAAAATCTTCTGGTTTACTGGCTGTTGGCAGTGGTTTTACATTGATACTAATAGGATTCGACTGTATGGTTTTCTTTATATTTTGATACGCACTCGAAAAAGGATCATCAAAAAAATCGAAAATTGAATTGGTTCTTTTGCGTTGAACCTGTATCTGGGCAACAATGTCTGCCGATAAGGGATCTATGCTTAATTTACCGCTTTCCTGTGGAAACAATACTACTTTCCTTATTTCTGCAACATTGTATTGCTTTCCATTCAGATTTTCTCTGTATTGTTTATACTCTGTGCCAGCTTTGGTAAACTCTTCAGCCCAGAAGCCTTTGTTGCTTGGTAATTTACTTGGAATACATTGAGAAACAGCCACCGAAGCAAAATAGAGCTTATAGGTAACAATCAGTTGTTCTCCTAACATTGGATTTGCATTGCTGACAGATGCTCTGATAAATATATCTTTATCACTGAAAGTCGCAGCAGCCTGGTTGTTTTGTTGTTGACGGTTTTGTTGGGTATTGGTTTGAGAATTCGTATTTTGAGCTGACTTAACTACTTTTATGGTCAAAGGGTTTGATTCATAGGTTTTACCATTTACTGTAATTCTTGCTGGCGTAACAGTAAAGCTTCCTTCTGTCCCGGCTTGTAAGTAATAAGTAAATGCATAAGAAACGGATTGAGTAACATTCCCATTTACAATTTGCATGCTACTGCTGGAGGATTGATTGGGCCCGGATAAAACACTAAAACCTTTGAAGCTTGGTGCTTTGAAATCGCTGCCAGCGGCATTCACTGTAAAAGTAACGGCAAATTGCTGCCCAGTTCCCACGCTTGAAGGAGCTGATGCAATGATTTTAACATCTTCAGCAACTGTAGATTTATAGAGACCTAGTATGAGTAATATGAAAAAAATATATCTTTTCATTTGGGAGTTGGTTATTGGTTGTTAGTTATTGTTATTTGTTATTGGTTATTTGTTATTAGGTTATTAGGTTATTAGGTTATTTGTTATTAGGTTATTAAGTTATTAAGTTATTAAGTTATTAAGTTATTAAGTTATTAAGTTATTAAGTTATTGGTTATCTGTAATTCTTAATTCCTAATTCCTAATTCCTAATTCTTAATTCATTATTCCTAATTCCATAAGGTTTACCAGTCTTTTTCGATTTTGCCTCTTTCGCCCACAGCTTTTTGTTTTTTTACTTTGTCCATCGTCTTTTTCTCGTCATTTTTCAAAGCTTCGAGCATACGTTCAGCATCATCTTTTTTTACTTGTTTTTGTTTTTGTTCCTGCTGTTTTTTGTCTTTATTCTCCTGTTGTTTCTGCTGATTATCTTTATTCTGATCTTGTTTGTTTTTATCGTCTTTCTTATCTTTATTGTCTTTATTATCTTTCTTGTCTTTATTTTTTTGATTCTGCTGCTGTCTCAGCATTTGCATAGCATACGAAAGATTGTATTTGGTATCATAATCTTTAGAATTGTATTTTAAAGCTTGTTTATAAGCATCAATGCTCTTTTCAAATTCTTTTTTTTGCAACAATGAATTACCTAGATTATGGTAAACATTTGATTTGACTTTTGTATCATTTTCCTGCTCAGCTAAAGTAGAATAAATCCGGCTGGCTTCATCATAGTTTTTTTGCTTGTACAAAGCATTTGCCAGGTTGTATTTCCCTTTAAAATAGGTACTGTCTTTCTGCAACGATTTTCTGTAATTTACTTCAGCATCGTTGTAATTTTTTTGTTCATATTGTTTATTTCCCTGGCGAATAAATTTTTTCTCATTTTGTGAGTAAAGCTTCGCAGAAGTAACAAATATAATTACAATCAATAGGATATACTTCATTTTATGTCTCATTTTTTACCAAATAAATTGATGTTCTTTAGTCTTTTACTTTTTTTATAAAAAATAAAAAGTTCTGTTAGTAATAATATGAGTGCAATAGCTGCAAAATATTGAAAACGGTCTTCGTATTCCGAAAACGATTTTGATTCATATTCTTTTTTATTGAGCTTGTTAATTTCATCAAAAATGGTTTGTAAACCAGCATTGCTATTGCTTGCTCTCACATAAGCTCCATTTCCGTTAACAGCTATTTGTTGTAGCAGGACTTCATCCAACTTGGTTACTATAGTGTTTCCTTCTTTGTCTTTTTTATATCCCGCCTGAGTATTATTCGCACTTATCGGTATTGGAGCTCCTTCAACTAAGCCCATGCCGATTGTATTGACTCTTATGCCTTTATCAAAAGCAAGTTTGGCTTGTTCCACTGCATCGTCTTCGTGATTTTCGCCATCGGTAATAATGATGATGGCTTTGTTGTTTTTTTCGCTTTCTTTGCTCTGACTCTGATCAAAAGACTCAACTGCCATTGAAATGGCACGGCCTATAGCAGTTCCCTGCTCATTGATATCATTGGTGCTGATGGTTTCTAAAAACATTTTGGCAGCAGCATAATCATTGGTTAAGGGTAACTGAACAAATGATTTTCCTGCAAAGATAACGATGCCAATCCTGTCGTTGTCTAATTTTTCTATCAGCTTAGAAATGGCTTGTTTAGATCGGGCAAGTCGATTGGGTTGAATGTCTTCGGCCAGCATACTGTTGGAGACATCCAATGCGATAAAGATATCAGCACCTTTGCGTGTTGCTTTTTCAATTTTTGATCCTATCTGAACCCGAATTAATGTAAGAACCACGAAAATAAAAGCAGTCAACAATAAAATGAATTTCCATACTACCCTGGCATTAGAGTAATTTTCCATCAATCGCATTATTAAGTTTTTATCACCTAATTTTTTTTGCAACTTCTTTTTCTTTCGCTGCATCATCCAGAATAAAAGGATGAAAAAAGGCAGTAAAAGAAAAGCGTACAGAAATGATATTTCAGCAAATTTAATCATATTCTTTATTATGGTATAGTCTTGTAAATGGTGTATCTCAATAGTATCTCAATTGCTAACAAAAGTGCCGCCAACAAAATGAAATATAAAAATTCTTCCGTTTTACGGTGAAATTCAGTTACGTCAATTTTTGATTTTTCTAACTTATCAATTTCTTTAAAAATATTTTCAAGCTTAGTTTTTGAAGTAGCCCTGTAATAATTTGCATTGGTGTTTTTTGCAATTTGTTTGAGCAAGACTTCATCAATTTTTACTTCTACATTCTGGTATTGTATGCCAAATGGTGTTTGAAAAGGGTAAGGTGCTAAACCTGTAGTTCCAATACCTATAGTATAAACCCTGATACCAAACAATTTTGCAATTTCGCCGGCAGAAAGAGGATCAATAGAACCCCTGTTGTTATCTCCATCGGTGAGAAGAATGATAACTTTACTTACAGCCTTACTATCTTTGATTCTGCTGACAGCAGTGGCTAAGCCATCTCCGATGGCAGTCCCATCTTCGATAATGCCACTTTTAACGTTCAAAAACAATGATTTTAATACGCCATGATCCGAAGTTAAAGGGCATTGAGTAAAAGCTTCACCACCAAATACAACCAAACCGATTCTGTCGTTAGGTCTGCCGTCGATAAATTGCATCCCTACATTTCGGGCTCCTTCCAATCTATTGGGTTTGATATCTTCGGCCAGCATACTGGGCGATATATCTAAAGTCATCACAATGTCAATTCCTTCGATAGAAACATTTCGTTTGCTTAAACTGGATTGAGGTCGAGCCAATACAATGATTAATAATGCAATAACCAAAATCCTTAATGCGAAAAGGACAGGATATAATTTTTGTTTAAGGGTCTTTCTAACGTTTTTAAAAGCTGCGAAGCTCGAAAACTGAATTTCAGCAAATGAATTAAAATGACGGAAGATATACCAAACAATGAGTAGGGGGATTATCAATAATAAATAAAGATAAACCGGATTCGCAAATTCAATATGTCTTAAATAATCTGACATTCTAGTTTTGTTTTAAATGATCTGTAGTTGCTGTATTTGTATTTTCTTTTTCATTTTCAATAGCTGTTGTTTTAACAATAGCTATGGCATTGTTTAAACTTAAATCGTGCTGATCGGGTAAGGGTAGTTGTTTGGCGAATTTTACCAAATCGGCCAAACTTAGTATTTGTCTTAATTTTGATGTTGAAACTTCGTCTTTACTGATTGTTTTAAATGCTTCTAAGATTTCATCTGAAGTCATTTCAAGTGCTTGAACGTTAAACTGATATTCAAAATAAACCCTGAGAATTTCGGTAAGTTCGGAATGATAATCTTTAATTCTGTCGTTTTGCCAGAGTTTTTTAACCCGTAAAGCTTCCAAATCCTGTAAGGCTTTTTTGTGAGGTGGAATTTTTGGTTTAGGAGGAGTCAATACATTGTCTTTCTTTTTAGTATATCTACGTATAAAATAAACAGCAAGGACAATTATTGCTATAATTCCCAGCCCCAACCCAATATAGGGTAAAAGTTCTTTCAAGGTAATAGGAGCTTCTAAAGGTGGCTTTATGTCTTTAATTGCCAGGTTGGTATCAACAGCTACATTGTTAACGGTTATGAATAAAGAGTCTGAAAACAAGGTATTTATTCCGTTTTCATTTTTCCTTTGATATTGAAAAGCAAAAGCTGGAATTTTATAATATCCTGAATCAAAAGATGTAATTAGAATAGATTGATTCAGTGTCATTTTAGATTTATCCTGACTGAATGAAGTGTCAATTTTTGATTGGTTTACAATGACAATTTTATTGGATAATGAGTCAATAAAAACCGGAAATGCGATCTGGTAGTTGACAGGAGCAGTAATTGAAAATTTTAAATTGATTTGATCTCCAATCAAAATTGTGTTGGTATCTATTTTAGTTGCAATGCTCACTTCTTGTCCAAAAATCGGGATTGCAATAAAAATCAGTAAAATTTGAAATATATACTTATGTATTTTGCTCATAATTAATTATCAATATCTGTTTTCTCTTTTTTTGAATAAACCCATTAAAGGTTTAACGTAATCCTGGTTTGTATTGATTTTAACTTCATCAGTACCTGATTTAATAAAAATATCATTCAGCAATTTTTCATGTTGCCTCCACCATATCTGGAAATTTTTACGAATCTGAATATCTGACGAATCTATCCACAAGCTTGAACCATCTTCCGCATTTCTGAGCTTAATAATTCCAATGTCAGGTAATTGGGATTCCAGGTCATCGTATACTCTGATGGCTACTAAATCGTGTTTCTTCGATGTTATTTTAATGGCATCTTCAAACCCATCATCCATAAAATCGCTGATTAAAAAGGCAGTACATTTCTTTTTAATGATATTCGTAAAATAACGCAATGCCTCAGCTATATTGGTCTGGTTATTGGAAGGTGTAAAATTGATAAGTTCACGAATGATGCGCAAAATATGCGAGCTGCCTTTTTTGGCAGGAATAAATTTTTCGACTTTGTCGGAAAAGAATATGACCCCCACTTTATCATTGTTCTGTATGGCAGAAAAGGATAACACAGCAGCAATTTCGGTAATGAGTTCTTCTTTGAATTGTTTTTGACTGCCAAATTTATTAGAACCACTCACGTCAATTAAAAGCATAACCGTAAGTTCTCTTTCTTCTTCAAATATTTTAACATAAGGATGATTCAAACGTGCGGTTACATTCCAATCGATAGAACGCACGTCATCACCATACTGATATTCTCTAACTTCGCTGAATGTCATTCCTTTTCCTTTAAAAGCACTGTGGTAATGCCCCGAAAAGATATGATTGGTCAAACCGCGGGATTTGATTTCAATTTTTCTTACTTTCTTGAGTAGTTCGCTTGTTTCCAATTTGTTGATTGGGTTATTGTTGATTGGGTTATTGGGTTATTGGGTTATTGGGTTATTAGGTTGCTTAAACTTTTTTATAATTGAGACCAAACTATTTTTTTAATAACCTAATAACTTACTAACCATTAACTTAATTCCTAATTCCTAATTTATAATTCATAATTCATAATTCATAATTCTCTATGGTACTTCAACCGTATTCAAAATTTCGTTGATAATTTCTTCGGTAGTTATGTTTTCTGCTTCTGCTTCGTAAGTTAAACCAATACGATGACGCAATACATCATGACAAATTGCCCTGACATCTTCAGGTATAACATAACCTCTTCTTTTAATAAATGCAAAAGCTTTGGAAGCAAGTGCTAAATTGATACTTGCACGGGGTGAAGCGCCATAACTGATCAAACCTTTGAACTTATCAAGTTTGTATTCAGAAGGGAAACGGGTGGCAAACACTATATCGCTGATGTAGTTTTCTATTTTTTCGTCTAAATAGACTTCTCTGCAAACTGCCCTGGCTTTGATAATATCTTCTGGTTTAAGAACCGGGCTGGTTGTTGGGAAATCGTTGCTCATATTCTGACGCATGATTAATTTCTCTTCTTCCTTTTTGGGATAAGTGATGATAACTTTTAACATAAAACGGTCTACCTGAGCTTCTGGAAGTGGATACGTTCCTTCTTGCTCAATAGGATTCTGGGTTGCCATTACTAAAAATGGTTCTTCTAATTTATAAGTTTGATCACCAATGGTAACCTGACGTTCCTGCATGGCTTCCAATAATGCACTTTGCACTTTTGCTGGTGCACGGTTGATTTCGTCAGCTAATATAAAATTAGAAAAGATAGGTCCTTTTCTAACAATAAATTCTTCTTTCTTTTGGCTGTAAATCAAAGTACCTGTTAAATCGGCAGGTAATAAATCGGGTGTAAACTGTATCCTGCTGAATTTAGCGTGAATGGCATTGGCCAACGAATTGATGGCGAGCGTTTTTGCCAATCCAGGAACACCTTCCAGTAAAATGTGTCCGTTTGATAGCAATCCAATCAATAGGCGTTCAACCATGTGTTTTTGACCGATGATTACTTTTTTCATTTCCATCGAAAGCAAGTCAACAAAAGCACTTTCTCTCTGAATGCGTTCGTTCAATTCATTAATGTCAAATGTTTGTGTCATAGTTTTTAAAATTTGTAAAGCAAAATTAAACGAATACCCACTTATAGCTAAATATTCTTAGTTAAAAAATGTTAAGTCGATTGTTAAGATTTCTTAATCGTAAAGGGTTTGAAGTTATTTTGATGACTATTTCTTCAGAAAAATTGAATCCAAAATATTTAATTTACAATACGTTGGATTTTATCAATAATTTAATAAATAGATGTAAAAAGCTTGATGGTAAATTTCTTACTGCTTTTTAAAAGCAAGAATGATTTCATAACTTAGGATGCTTAAAAGCATGAATAATAAAATTAAGGAACTGGCTAATCCAATTTTTTCGCCAATATAGTAAGCTTTTGGTTCAAATTTGAATTCAATATTGTGATTGCCTTGAGGTATTTTTAGGGCTCTGAGGATGTAATTTACACGGATATATGGAAGTTGTTTTCCATCTATATAAGCATTCCAACCATTGGCATAGTAGATTTCAGAAAAAACAGCCAGTTCTTCTTTTTTAGCATTGGCTTTATAAGTTAAATGATTAGGTAAATAATCAATAAGTTGAATACTGGATGTTGAATCTTTACTTAATTTAAAATCTTTCACATAATCATAAAACCGTTTATCAACAATAGCAGTTGTAACTGGGTCAAAATTTGATAAAGCATTGATCTCGGCATCAGGATTTTCGACAATCTTGTAATTTTCAACAAACCAGGCATTTCCTAAAGCTGCTATATTGCGTTGTACTTGTGGTTGTTTTTGCTTGTCGAGTGCTATAAAATACTTAGTATTCAACATATTTAGCACTTTTACATTATTTTTGCTGATATGCTGTTCAATCAAATCTTGAAATCGCTGTAATTTTACAGTACTAAATCCACCCAATGATTTATGAAAATAGGAAGTTGAAGTTTCGTTAAAGGTATTTACTGATAAATTGAGGACCCTGTAATTTGGGTCTTTGTCTTCTAATATAAGCAGATTGGCTTCCGTAGGATTCAAAGCTTTTTCCAGATTTTTTTTTGCTGTAAAACTATTCGTATCAAAATATCTTTTATCAACATTCCACAAATCAATCACAACTAATAGAATAAAAGCAGTTAAAATGAATTCGTTTTTGTGCTTATTTTCGATAAATGCCCATATTAAATATGCAGCCAGCAATATAAATATAAGCGACTGAAAAGCATCCATCATCAACAATGATTTCCTGTCTAAAATAATTGCATTCATCAACCATTCAGGGTAAGGTAGTTGAGCATCGGCTGCGCTTTTGAAATCGTACAACGTAGTGGAAGCCAATGCAAAAAAAACTGTGATTCCTCCAGTAATTAAAACTGAAATTTTTCCATATTTTAAAACGCTTGCCTTCGCTGTTTTTTTAGTAAATATTTGGTTTAAAGCCAAAATACCCAAGAGGGGAATACAAATTTCGGCTATTACCAATATAGACGAAACTGCTCTGAATTTGGAATACATTGGAAAATAATCATAAAACAATTGGGTTAAAGGCATAAAATTTCTACCCCACGATAGCATTATTGATAATGCAGTTGCAATAAATAACATCCATTTCATGGGTGTTTTAACAATAAATAAACCCAATACAAATAAAAATACGAAAATAGCTCCTACATAAACCGGGCCAGAAGTAAACTGTTGAGAACCCCAGTACATCGGCATTTGATACGTAATTTCTTTAATATTCGGAACTTTATTTTGCTTTAGAATTTGATAGGTTTCAGAACCTTCGCTTACTTTAGAAACAGACGAACCACCTTTAAAATTAGGAATAAGCAAGGTTAAGGTTTCGTCAATGCCATAGCTTAATTGGGTTGCATTGTTAAAATCATATGTTTTTTTCTTATTATTCAACTTGGCAGTAAGTTCAGATTTCCCTCTTGTTGATTCACTTGAAAATTCATTATTTGTTAGAAGAGATGTAAAATTACACCCTATGGCTAAGGTAATGGCCATTAATAGAATAGCAAACGATTTAAAGAAAAAAACCAATTGCTTCTCTTTAATCTTTGTATAAAAGTCAACAATGAGAAAGATTAAAATTAAAATTGTCAAATAATAGGTCATTTGAATATGCCCCATTTTTATTTCTAAGGCGAGAAACAAAGCTGTAAGTATGCCTCCCCAAAGAAATTTCCCTCTCATTAATAGTATAATTCCAGCAAACACTGCAGCCATATATCCTATTGCAGCGGCTTTACTATAATCCCCTGCATCAATAATTACAAAAAAATTAGAGGAAAACCCAAAAGCAAGTGCTCCAATAATGCTAATCCATGGGTCTATGCCTAGTACCAGTAGCAATATATAAAACCCAATAAAATAAATAAAAATTAAATTTGCTGGCATTGGTAAAGAGAACAAACGCATCACATTGTCCAAAAAGGAAATAATATTGTTGGAAGGTGTTTGCATATTTATGGAATAAGCCGGCATACCTCCATACATTGAATTTGTCCATAAAGGTTCTTCATTTGGATGTGATTTACGAAAATCAACGATTTCTTTAGACGCAGCTGCTGATTTAATAACTTCAGCTTGTTTTAATTGCTTTCCTTCTAAAAGAGGACTTAAGTAAACGAAGGTTACCGTAAGGAAAATGAAAATAGCAGCTATAAAGGGGAGGAATTTTATGAAATTGATATTTTTCATTTTTAAATTTCTATTAAATTATTTTGGTTCAATTTCTTCATAATCAACATACTCTCCAATATTATCTGAAGTTTTGTTCTTTTTGGTTTCTGGGACAAACTCAACATTTGTTTCTCCTTCCTTACGGTTTTTGTCAATAGGAGGGTCCTGCTGGGTGAATTTTTGTTGAACTCTTTTTAAGAAATATTTTAATAGATAGGGAAATATGAATTTGCCTATAATTTGAAATGAAAAATACAATATGATGATCCAAAAAATAAAGTCTAGCATAGTGTTCTAATTTGAAAAATGCAAACCTACAAAATATTTTAATACAATGGAAGATTGGATTTAAGTTATTCATTGATAGTAGCTGTGTTGATAATTTTTATGCTCAACCTGAAATTAAGACGCTTCTACGAGCTGCTGTGTTTTTTAATTTAGGTATTCAATTAATTTTATAAATTTGCATTTTAAAATTTAAGCGATATGGTATTCGATTTTCACTACGATAAAGAAAGATATTTTAATTATCAATATCTTCATTCAAAGGAATATATAGTCCCTTTGGTTAATCAATATCTTGATTTTTCTCAAAAGCTTAGAATTTTAGAAATTGGTTCTGCCGAAGCGGGTGTTTTGAAAGCTTTTACCGAATTAGGACATGATTGTGTTGGTGTAGAAATCAGCGAAACAAGAGTAAATCTTGCGAAACATTTTATGAAAACAGAATTTGAGGCTGGGCAGGTGAAATTTTACGACAATGATGTTTTTAATGTGAGCGTTGATGAGTTGGGCGGCAAATTTGACCTGATCATATTAAAGGATGTAATTGAACATATTCATCATCGGGAAGTTTTATACAATAAGTTCAAAGAATTTTTAAAACCTCAGGGTTTTGTATTTATTGCGATGCCACCCTGGAATATGCCTTTTGGCGGGCATCAGCAAATGCTGAAAAGTAAATTCCATTCTCGCTTTCCTTATTTCCATTTGCTTCCAATGTGGTTTACCAAACTTCTACTTAAATGGGGACATGATCCATATATCTCAGAATGGGAAGACTTAAAACGTACCCAAATAAGTATCAATGGATTTCAGCGTGAAGCAAAATTAAATGGATTTAAAATCAGCAAGGCGATCTATTATTTCATCAACCCTAACTATAAATTCAAGTTTAATTTGCAACCAAGGGAACAAAGCCGTTTTATTGCTTCGATTCCCTGGTTGAGAGACTTTTTTACTACTACCGTTTATTATTTAATTGAAACGGAGAAGTAAGAATTGGCTATTTAGAAAAAAATTAGTAATATCTTTCAAAAGTAGGGAAGAAGAAATTAGATTCAATCATTGCATTGTCATTTGAATCTGAACCATGTACAGCGTTATTTTGAACAGAAGTTCCATATAAATCGCGAATAGTGCCTTTTGCAGCCTTTGAAGGATCGGTAGCACCTATCAACTCTCTGTATTCATCTACTGCATTTTCTTTTTCAAGAATGGCTGCCACAATAGGGCCAGAACTCATAAACTCAACCAAGTCATTAAAAAATGGTCTTTCCTTGTGAATACTGTAAAATTTTTCAGCCTGACTGCGTGAAAGGCGGGTGTATTTCATGGCCCTTATTTTGAAATTATGGGTAATAATAAAGTCTAAAATTCGTCCAATATTCCCTGCTTCAACAGCGCAAGGCTTTATCATTGTAAAAGTTATCTTTCCAGTCATGGTATAAATATTAATTTTTTTTCAGGCTGCAAAAATAATAAAACAAATGGACAAAAGCTGTGTTTTTATTTTTAATTTTGCAAACTTAATTCTAAATTCTAACTATTGAACAATTCTCATATTTCATCATTACAGGCTTTTTTTTCAACTAAAAAAAAGATTGTAATTGTATCTCATTCTAATCCAGATGGTGATGCCCTCGGATCTTCATTGGCTCTGTACAACTATTTTTTATTAAAAAATCAAGAAGTTACTATTATTGTCCCCAATAATTTCCCCGATTATTTGGCATGGATGAAAGGAAGTGATAAAATACTTTTGTATAGTTCAAAGAAAAACACTTGTGACCAGCTCATCGAAAATGCTGATATTCTGTTCTGTCTCGATTTTAATTCACTCAAAAGGGTTGATAAGGTAGAAGATAGTTTAAGAAAAACAAAGGCTTTAAAAGTATTGATTGACCATCATTTACAACCTGAGTTAAATGCTTTTGACTACGCTTTTTCCGAAACTAAAGTATCTTCGACTTCCGAACTTATTTATGATTTCATAGTTGCAATGGGAGACGAAAAATTGATGAATATCGATATTGCCTCCTGCATTTATGTTGGTATAATGACCGATACCGGATCTTTTAGCTATTCCTGCAATTACGAAAAAACCTATCAGATTTCAGCTTCTCTGCTTAAAACAGGCATGGATGCTGAAGAAATACATCATTTAGTTTACGATACATTTTCAGAAAACCGTTTGCGTTTATTAGGCTATTGCTTAAGTGAAAAATTGGTAGTAAATGCTGAATTATCAGCAGCTTATATTTCATTATCCAAAGAGGAATTAAATCGTTTTTCCTATCAGGTTGGAGATACCGAAGGTGTTGTTAATTATGCCTTATCTATCAATCAGGTTAAGTTAGCTGCCTTGTTTTCTGAACGTGAAGGTAAAATCAGGATTTCATTCCGCTCGAAAGGGGAAGTAGATGTAAATGTTTTTGCCCGCACTTATTTTGAAGGTGGCGGTCATCGGAATGCATCAGGTGCAACCTCCTATTTGTCATTGAATGAAACAATTAAAAAATTTGAAGAAAGTTTGCTTGAATATAGACTTCAATTAAATTTGAAATAAGATGGAGAAAATTTTCTCAATTAAAAAAATACTCTTTTTGATAATCATGGGTATTGTTTTATTTTCGTGCAAGGAGCAACCCAAAAACCTAAAAAAAGCGATTCCTAATCAGGATACAATTGATCAAAGAATGATGAATGTAAACATTATTCTTGAAAACAATGAAATTGAGAAAATAGAAGATTATATTAAAAGGTATCAGTGGGAAATGAAAACAACTGCCAGCGGTTTAAAATACATGGTGTATAAACAAGGCAATGGCAAGCATCCTCAAAAAAACAGTAAAATTAAAATAAAATACCGATGTAGCTTGTTGAATGGCGTAACTATCTATAATTCAGATATTGATGGGCTTAAAGTTTTCTTTGTGGGAAAAGCTGAAGTAGAAACTGGATTGGAAGAAGGAATTTTATTATTAAAAGTTGGGGACAAAGCAAAATTTATTATACCTTCGCGTCTTGCTTTCGGGCTGATCGGTGATCAAAAGAAAATCCCCAAAAAGGCTACTCTGGTATATGATGTAGAATTATTGGAGGTTATTTGAAAGATTAAGTAAAACAAATATTTATTATTAATTAAAATGAAAATGAACAAAAAAAATCAAATTGCAATTTTATTCATTGCCCTTTTGGCAGTGGTAACTATTTCTTGTGGTAAATCAAAATACCCAGGATTTAAAGAAACTAAAAATGGATTGTATTACAAGTTTTATATTGAAAACAAAGATGCTAAAAAACCAGGCGTTGGTGATATTTTAGTAGCTGAGCTAACTGTTAGAACAGCTGATTCTACATTGTTTACCAATTCGGGTAATCCACAAAAACTTTTCAAACTCGACACTTCTTATTACAAAGGAGATTTAAACGAAGGTCTTGCTTTAATGGGTATTGGTGATAGTGCTACTTTTATTATCTCTGCTGATTCATTGAAAAAAGTAATGAGCTTGCCTCCATTTATTAAATCTGGTGATGTTTTGTATTACGACATAAAACTTTCAGGCATTGTTTCTAAAGCAGATGCTGAAAAAGAAAAACAAGCTGCAATGGCTGAACAACAAAAAATGATAGATGATGCCAAAGCCAATGAACCTAAAGTAATGGAAAAATACCTGAGCGATAATAAAATTAAAGTAAAACCTACTGTTAGTGGACTTTATTTTATTGACGTTAAAAAAGGCAGCGGTGCAAAAGCTGAAAAAGGGAAAAAAGTAAAAGTAAACTATATCGGAAGATTAGCTGACGGAACTGTTTTTGATACAAGTATCGAATCAGAAGCTAAAAAATCAAATACGTATAACCCAAAACGTCCTTATGAACCTTTTGAATTTACATTAGGTAATAGTGAAGTTATCCCTGGTTGGGATGAAGGTATCAGCTTAATGAAAGTTGGTGGAAAAGCTAAACTTGTAATTCCTTCTAAAATAGGTTATGGCGAAAGAGGTGCAGGTAATTCTATCCCTCCTTGTTCTGTTCTTGTTTTTGAAGTTGAATTAGTAGGTGTAAACTAAAAATATCAATTTATAAATGAAAGAGGCTGTCTCAATAAAAGATAGCCTCTTTTTTTTAATTTTTTTATAAAATAAAACCTTTGCATCCTAAACAAATAGAATTAAGATTTAAATAGATAGATAGTATGCTTTTTAACTCCATTCATTTTGCAATATTTTTACCCATAGTATTTTTTCTTTACTGGTTTGCGAGCAAAGGGAATTTACGTATACAAAATATTTTACTCCTTGTTTCAAGCTATTTCTTTTATGCATGCTGGGACTGGAGATTCTTGTTTTTGCTTATTTTTTCCACTTTATTAGATTACTATACTGGTATTAAGATACATGAAGCTTCCAAGCAACGTAATAAATTGTTTTGGTTATGGCTTAGTATAGGTATCAACCTAGGGTTTTTAGGCGTTTTTAAATATTATAATTTTTTTGCAGCCTCATTTGCCGACAGCCTTTCCTTATTGGGATTTAAATCCAATTTTGCAACTTTAAAAGTAATACTTCCTGTAGGTATTTCTTTTTATACTTTCCATGGTTTATCCTATGTAATTGACCTTTACAAAAACAGGATTAAACCTGAAAGAAATTTTATTGATTATTCAGTATTTGTTAGTTTCTTTCCTTTGCTTGTGGCTGGACCTATTGAGAGAGCAACCCATCTTTTACCTCAGATTCTAAAGAAAAGGGAATTTGATTATTCGAAAGCCCTGGATGGATTGCGACAAATCTTGTGGGGCTTATTCAAAAAGATTGTCATTGCTGATAATTGTGCTGAATATGCCAATACAATTTTTAATAATTCTGCTCAATATTCGGGAAGTACACTCGTGTTGGGTGCATTGTTTTTTACTTTTCAGATTTATTGCGATTTTTCAGGATATTCTGATATAGCTTTGGGTACTGCAAGGCTTTTTGGAATTGACCTTTTGCGTAATTTTGCCTTCCCCTATTTTTCAAGAGACATTGCAGAGTTCTGGAGACGCTGGCATATTTCCCTTTCATCATGGTTCAGAGATTATTTGTATATACCTTTGGGCGGGAGCAAAGGAGGAATGCAGATGAAGATCAGGAATACTTTTATCATCTTTCTGGTCAGTGGGTTTTGGCATGGAGCAAACTGGACTTTTATTGTATGGGGGTTCTTGAATGCCCTTTTCATCATGCCCTCTATCATATTTAATACACATCGCAACAACCTCGATATTGTTGCAAGAGGGAAATACCTTCCTTCTTTAAAAGATGCAGCTGCAATTTTACTTACTTTTTGTTTAACCGTCTTTGCCTGGATTTTTTTTCGTGCGAACAATGTAACCCATGCTTTTACTTATATTTCTGAAATATTTTCAGCTTCGTTTTTTACTTTTCCTGATTTTCAGGGTGTTGAAAAATCCTTACCAATTATCTTGCTGATCGTTTTGTTCACGATTATTGAATGGCTGGGTAGAGAACACCAATATGCAATTGCTCACTTTGGACTCATTAGGAGAAAAGCATTGAGGTGGGCTGTATATTATGCAATCATTTTTGCCATTTTCTATTTTGGAGGGAAAGAACAACAATTTATTTATTTCCAGTTTTAAGCATGAAGAATTTTCTTAAACATTTGATGAGTTTCTCATTCATTGCGTTAATTCCTGTTCTGATTGTGTTCATTGCATTCTTCTATCTTGATCCTTTTAAAGTTGTATATAAATACAAAACTTTTTATATATCAGGCCAGCCAAGGTATGTAACCTTAAATTATGATTATGTTGCAATGGAAACATTCTTATATAATTACCCTACCTATAAATACAATTCCTTTATTATAGGCAATTCCCGCTCCCGTTTTTACGAAATGGATAAATGGAGTAAGTTAATTCATTCAGATAAATGTTTTCATTTTGATGCATCGGTTGAATCTTTGTATGGTATTTGTAAGAAAATTGAGTTTCTTGATCAACAGCATGTCGAAATTTCAAATGTAATGCTGGTTATTGATTACAGTACTCTTATAGAGACCGTGAACTCCAATGGTCATTTAGTTGTAAAGCATCCATTGCTATCGGGACAAAGCAAGATAGGCTTTGAATTTGTTTTTATGAAAGCTTTTTGCTCAATTAAATTTTTATTTGCGTATTTGGATTTTAAACTATCTGGGAAAATTAAGCCTTATATGATAACAGGTACATTGTTAGATGACATTCCTGTTGATTACAACCTAAAATTCAATGAAATGAAGTTAAATGTATTTGAAGATTCTATAAAAATTGATCCCTCCAAATATTATAACGAAAAAAGAATGAAAGTTTTTTACCCTCGCGATTCAATACAAAAATTTTATCCCGAAGTAATAAAAGCTGAACAGATTGTATTGTTGAATAGAATCAAAGCAATTTTTAAGAAACATTCAACAAATTATAAAATAATCATCAGCCCGATGTATGATCAAATGAAACTCTGTAATAAAGATCTCGTAAACTTAAGAAACGTTTTTGGAACTGAAAATATATATGATTTTTCTGGCATTAATCATATAACTTCAGATTATCATAATTTTTATGAAGCATCCCATTATCGGCCGCATGTTGCAAATCAAATGATGGATTCGATTTATAATTAAAAATTCAGGAATTTTTAAAAGTGTATAAATAAAAGAAGCTATCAACCAGATAGTAAGTAATAATATTGACAGATTGCAGTCAGATATTGAAAGTTTAGAACCGAAAGAACGCATCAAAATAGTCTGCAATTTAATGAATTACGTTGTTCCTAAGCTTCAAAATTCACAATCAGAAAATGCTGAAGCAAAAATTGTTATTATTGAACTAGATCAAGATGATTTGAACGCATAAATATTGCAATGAAAATTGAAGACAAAAGCAAAGAAGAATACTTTAAAGGCTTTTAAGAAAAAGAGTCAGCAGCATTGATCGTTACCAACAAAAAGTTTGCCGTATGTTAGACTGGTGAGTACCTCATAGTATTATAAATCTTCTCTATAAATTACAATTGAATTATTTATTACTTTTGTAAAATAAAAGGAAACAAATTGCAAAGAAGAATGAAGTTTAAACGAATGATTTCTCATAAAAGCTGGGTTGGTTTTATTATTAAATCAGTTGGTTTATTGCTTTTAGTATGCATAACAACATTATTTCAACAGTGTTCTTCTCCTGAACTTAAAAAAACAAGGGATACTGCATTTGATTCTTTGGTTGTAAAACTTAATCTCCAACTATTGACCAATGCAGATAGTGCTGTGTTCAGTTCAAAAATACTTAATGACTATGCTGTTGCATCTAATAATGAGACTAAATTGTTTACATCCAGTTATTTGCAAGGGAAATCATTGGAACTCGCAGGCAAAATTGATTCGGCTGTAGTTTATTACAATAAAATGCTGTATTTTGCTACTCAACTCAATGATACGAATAAAATACTCCGCTCCTATAGTGCGCTAGGTAACGTTTTTGTTAAGTTAGGATCAAGCGATACGGTGGCTTTCTTTTATCGAAAAGGGATTGAATTGGCAAGCTTTTCAAAAGACACTCTACAATTGGCAAATTTTATGACCAATATGGGTCTTTATTATGTAGAATGCAATAAGATAGATAGTGCGATGTTTTCTTATACCATGGGGTTGCAATTTTATGAAAAAGAGGGCGATTCGATTGAGATGGCTGTGTTGTATGGAAATTTAGGCACTTTGTTTTTGGCGCAAAATCTGCCACAAAAAGCCATACTTGAACATTACAAATCTCTTGCCATCAACCAACAGCTAAAAAGAATGCTGGAAGTTGGGAATGATTATAACAATATAGCCCTTGCTTACAAGCATATCAATAATGATTCTGTTTTTTTTTATTTCCAAAAAGCAATACTTATATTTTCAGAAAGCGGTAGTGTGTCAAATATTTTGATGGTGAAATTTAACTATGCCAACTATTTAAAAAGAAAGGGGAAAACCAATGAAGCAGAAAATATTTATCTGGAGGTTTTGAATATTTCGACAAAAAACAATATTTTGAAAGGGCGTATTTACAGTTTGAATATGTTAGCTAAAATTCAGGCACTAAAAAACAAGCTGCAAAATGCGAATAATTACTTCGATGAAGCCTTAGCGCTGGCGAAAAAAAACAAATTAACGAAGGATATACTCCGCTTATACAATGATAAATTTGAAAGTAATCTTACGCTAAACAATTCGAAAGTGGCCATGCAATATTTTACACTATGGAACCAGCTGAACGATAGCCTTCAAACAAAATCTCAAAAGGATGCTATTCTAAAATACTACACATTGTACGAAACCAAGAAAAAAGAATTTACTATTACAGCCTTGGAAAAAGAAAACGAAATCAATAAAACAAAGTCGAGGTTTCTACGCTATATATTAATCCTTTCGCTCTTGGGCGTAATTGTCTTACTTTACTTGTTTTGGCTATATTCGAAAAATGCAAAGAATAAACTTATTGCTCAAGAATTTGCAATAGACAATCAAGGGCTAATCATTATCAACAAAGAGCAAGAGATAGCAATTAGCCAACAGGAAAACATAGCTAATCAGCAAATTATTGTATCAAAGTTGTTGTTATTGTCGCAACACAACGAGTTTATGTCCCACATTCTCGACAGGATGCAAGTGTTGAATCAAAAATTGTCAACAAAAGAAGAGCAAAGTGATTTTACCGATATTTTGAATTCGTTGAAAAGCCAGTTACAAACCAAAAAGTGGGACGAATTTCAACAACAGTATATGAAAGCCCATGAAGATTTTTTTGTAAAACTTAATGAGGCGCATCCGAATTTAACTGTTGGAGAAAACAGATTGTGTGCTTTGATGCGAATGAATTTGCGCGGTAAGGAAATTGCAGACCTCACGATGCAATCGGCACAAACTGTGGAAGTGGCACGTTATAGACTACGCACAAAGCTTGGACTGCAAAGAGAAGAAAATTTAAGTGCTTATCTTGTCAAATTTTAATTTTAGATTTTAGATTTCATTCCTGAGGGTCGGTTTGCTTGCCGAAGTTACCATATTTTATTTATTTTTTTTAGTCGGGGTGCGATTTTAGTCGCACTCCGACTTTTTTTTATGCCTATGGGAATTTACACACTTCGCACAATGGGGTTGTGTTTTGAGTGAAGCCTTCACTGCAAGATAATCTACACTATACGGGACAGGGGTTGGCTAAGATTATTTGTTAGAGAAATCTTGAAGATTCATTTGATTTAGGCGAGAACCTAAATAAATAGAAACGGCAAAGGTTGGAAGTCCTGGAGCGAAATTGCAAACTTCGTGCAACAGGTCATGAAGAAGTTATTAAGTCATTCTTGTTCATTTATGGTCATAAAGAGGACATCCCGATAGGTGGTAAATGACATTTATTTGATTTATTTGGAAGGAAAATGCTTTGAAAATCGGCTGTTTTTCTTGATGAAAAAGTTCAGATTTTTTTACTCGAATTTAGAAATTTTCGGCTATTTATATTTTTTAGGATTTTAGGAAAAAATTGGAATGGAATTTATTTTACGGGGAAAGATTAAAAACAGTCGTTGTATTTAGTTTATAAACAAGAAGATACGATGTGTATTTTTATTTTTTGTTCGAAAGTAATTGATTTGTTTAGATATATTGAAAAATACAAATGTATGGTTTTTGTATGGTTTTTTGTGCCCCAAAAATTTGGAATGTGACATTGCTATGTCGTAAGTTTACACAATCAATACTTCATGTTATGAGTGCAAAAAAAATAATGTCCGAAAAAAATGAAAAGCCTTCAGAATCGGAACCCGAAAACGGAGCAAAAAAGATAAAAGAAAAAAGAGCCAAGTTGAACAAAGAAATTGAGGAGCTCCAGGAAAAATTAAAAAAACAGAAAATTATTACCTAATCAAACAATATTCACCATAAATGAATGAATTATGAAAAAAACAATTACAATTTTAGTTTTACTGGCAATAATTGCCGTAAATGGTGTGTTTGCACAAACACCACAACTCTTCAAATATCAGGCAGTGCTACGCGATGCTAGCAATATTATTGTTGCTTCAACCCCCAAAACAGTAGTGATAGATATTTTGCAGGGCACTGCTACGGGTACCAGCGTGTATGAGGAAACGCACAGCATCACCACTACGGCTCAGGGCGTTATCAACCTGAACATTGGTGGAGGCACGGTTAACTCCGGTGTGTTTGCCAATATTCCTTGGAATACCAATGCTTATTGGGTAAAAGTTACAGTGGATGCGGTGGTAATCAGCTCTGCTCCCTTGCTCAGTGTGCCCTATGCACTCAATGCCAAGTATGCAGAAAGTGCGAATTATACCAATTTAACCAACAAACCCATTTTGTTTGATGGCACATGGACATCGCTTAGCGGAAAACCAACATTATTTAGTGGTAGTTATATCGATTTGAGTAACAAACCTAGCATTCCTGCTGCCCAAGTTC
>JBAXNW010000025.1:0-54984 GCA_037133555.1 Bacteroidota bacterium | reverse complement strand
GTGCAAAAGTAATACTTATTTTATTACTACCAAATTTATTTTAAACTATTTTTTATCTTTTTTTCAACAAATATTGCAACTCATTGCTAATAAAAGATTTAAAAATGAAAAAAAAATATTTTTTTTATAAAAGAATGAGTGAAATCAAAATCATGGCAAAGATAATGCATCATTTTGACTAAAATAAAGACCTAAGTTATAAATAGCGTGTTAAAATAAAAATCTTGATTTGCTATACAAAGCAAATGCATGTTTGTCATCCTGAACGTAAGTTATATGCCTCAATTCTTTCAGCAAGACAAAATATAGATTTGAGAATGAATGTATTCATTCAAATTTTAAAAATATTAAAGTAGAATTGCATCTAGTTAATATGAATACAAATGCATACTAAACAATGAGCAAAAAAAAATATTTTTTTATAGCTTGTACTTTTAGTTTTTATATCTTTGTACTATATTATAGTAGCAGCCTTAAAAATTAAAAAAATAAAGGGTAATATGTTGAAAAATAAATTTATTATACTGTCATTCATACTAATAACAGTTATTTTTGGAATAAAAAACCTGAATGCTCAAAGGAGTTTTGGCAGTAGAGTATTTACAGGGGGTAACCTAGGTTTACAGTTTGGATCTGTCACACTGGTAGATGTTTCACCCATGATCGGATACCGTTTAACAGAAGATATTGATATTGGAATCAGCCTTACTTATAAATATTATAATTATAAAGATTATTACTATTCAAATATCAACAAACAATATTATGATTTAAAAACAAATATTTTTGGTGGCGGCGTATTTGGCCGTTATCATTTTACTGACAATATATTTGCCCATGCTGAAGTTGAATATCTTGATTTTTCGATAGATACTTATTCCGTCTATAACAACGGTGTGGTTAAAGCGAGAGAAAAAGTCGGGATTACGAGTGTTTTTGTAGGAGGAGGTTATAAACAGGAGATTGGAGATAATTCTTTTTTTACCCTTATGGTTTTATATAATTTAAACGAAACAACAAATTCGCCCTATACCAACCCTGTCATCAGAGCCGGATTCGGGATAGGATTGTAAGGAATTAGAAATTGGAAATTAATTTAAATTTGTAGCCACGAATTACACAAATTACACGAATATTAATCAGTGTAAATCAGCGTTCAAGTCAAAGGCGGGATCAGTGTCATCCACGTTCTAAGTATATATAAAAAAGCACCACTTATAACTACTGCTAATGATTTACATAAATTCTTTTCACTGATTACTGTTCACTGTAAAAAATAGAACACTGATGACACAGATGAAAAAGATTTACTCAAATTCTTAACCAATAGCCCAATAATAACCAATAAATTAATAACTTAATAACTTAATAACTTAATAACCAATAACAACCACCCATATGACCAAAGCAATCACCAGCCTGCAACCGGAAAAAATCTGGTTTTACTTTAATGAAATACTTCAAATTCCGCGACCTTCGAAGAAAGAGGAAAAAATTGCAGCTTATCTGATGGAATTTGCCAGCATCCATCATTTAGAAGCTAAGCAAGATGAAATTGGCAATGTTTACATTGCAAAAAAAGCTACCAAAGGTTTTGAAAACTTGCAAACCGTAGTTCTACAAAGTCATCTGGATATGGTGTGTGAGAAAAATAGTGACAAAATCCATGATTTCGACAAAGACCCTATTCAAGCCAGCATTGAAGGTGAATGGGTAAAAGCCAGTGGAACTACCTTGGGTGGAGACGATGGGATAGGTATTGCAGCTTCTTTAGCCTTTCTAGCTGCCACAGATATTGAACATGGACCGTTGGAATGTCTCTTTACTGTTGACGAAGAAACCGGATTAACTGGGGCTTTTGCCTTGAGTACCGACTTATTAAAAGGCAAAATATTATTAAACCTAGATTCGGAAGATGAAGGAGAAATTTTTATCGGCTGTGCAGGAGGCAAAGATACAGTTGCAGAACTTTCTTATACAACTATCCCAACGCCAGAAAATAATGCAGCTATGATGCTTAAAATTTCAGGTCTTACGGGTGGACATTCAGGAGATGACATTAATAAAGGACTAGGCAATGCGAACAAATTGCTGAACCGCTTTTTGTGGGAATGTAATAGAAATTATACCATTCACTTATCTGATATAAATGGAGGCAACCTCCGAAATGCCATTCCCAGAGAAGCATACGCTGTTATCACCTTTGCAAAAGAACTTTCAAATGATATCATAGCGGCTGCAAAAAAACACAACGAAACCATCCGTTTCGAATACCGTTCTACCGAAACAGCTTTACAGTTTAGCATCGAAGAAGCAGAACTTCCTAAAAATCATGTAGATCCTGATATTTTGACAAAATTGCTGAACGCCTTGTATGCCTGTCCTCATGGGGTTATCAGTATGTCAAGAGAAATACCCAATTTTGTTGAAACCTCCACCAACCTGGCTTCTGTTAAAATGAAAGATCAAAAAATCATTGTAACTACCAGCCAACGCAGCTCTGTGGAATCGGCCAAAGAAGACATCTGTAATATGGTAGCCAGTGTTTTCCAACTTATAGGAGCATCCGTAAAACATGGAGACGGCTATCCTGGCTGGACACCAAATCCAGATTCTGTCATCCTTGAAATCGCTAAAAAATCCTATACCGATTTATTCCATAAAGAACCCAAGGTATTGGCCATCCATGCCGGATTGGAATGTGGGCTGATTGGTGAAAAATACCCGGGTATGGATATGATTTCCTTTGGCCCTACCATCAAAGGAGCTCATTCTCCCGACGAAAGAATGAAAATTGATACCGTTGAGATGTTTTGGGATTTATGTTTAGATATCCTGAAGAATATTCCTAAAAAATAAAAAAAACACTACTATGATATAATCACCTAAGAAAGCCTGTGTCAAAAAGATACAGGCTTTTAAATTAATGACTAACAAAGTTTCCTTAATTTTCTAAAAATTATAGGGTATTTCTAAAAATTAAAACCCTGTTGGGCAAGGGATTTTTTTGAATTTATCACTCCCTTTTTTTCGACCAAGCTTTAACCATGTATTTAATGATTCGTTGAGATAATAAACCAGGGATATTTCATGAGAACCACCGCTCGCTCTGTTACTTAATCCTGAAACAGTTAAATCGTAGCTATAATACATCTTAAACTTATCCGTATAAGGCATATCTGAGCCCTGTATAAACCCAAGCGTAAAAACCAACGCATCGTAATTTTTGAAAGTTCTTAACCAACTTCCAATAAATACATTTTTCCATAAGAGGTTAAAACCACCAATAAAAGTATTCATTTGGGCCTGGCTCTCCCATACGATACAGGGAGCAAAAATCATATCTGCTTCATGATTAAGGGCAAAATTAAAATTCAGGTGGCTTACGTATTTTCTGGGCAAACGGGATTCTTGCCCCAAAAAACTTTGATTGGGTTCAAAAACATGGTGGGCCGCAAAACCGAATTTAACATCCCAGTTGCCACGAAAAACGTTCTTTTTAGGACCTTTCCCATACTTAAACACCACTCCTATCTTGAAATCGGGGAAAATATTTTCCTGATCAGCAGGATGAGAAAAATTACTAGGCCTCACGTTCCCATAAATAGCATCCAGTTGATCGCCAAAAACAAGACTGTTCCAATCGATATCTTTATGAATTAAACCAACGGCTATTCCTGGCTGTATATAAAAATTCTCATTAACAGTTCTGTGTTTACTGCTGTTATTCGGAAAGCGTGTACTCAACATAATATCAACAGCTGTTGTTGTTAAATCTCCTTCTCCTTCAACGTCTCTGTATGCATTGATGCCAAACCCACCCAAACCATTGATAGCTGAAACATCTGAATCAAAATTAAAAAACATGGTTTCAAATTTTCCTGGCATATTTACCCAAAGCCTTCTATAGGTTAGATTTACATTACTTCCTCCATGTAATCCGACAAAAGCTGGATTAAAATAAGTCTGATTAAAATAAAACTGAGAAAAACTTGGATCCTGACAATATGATTTTAAACCACAAATTGTCAATAAACAAAAGACTACTAATTTTAGTGTTTTCATCCTATTAACGAATTAAGGTTATGGTTCCGTAAGTCTTGTACTTTCCATCGGCTTGCTTCATACCAAACCATGGATTTCCATCAATAAAGCGTGCAGAGACTTTCCAAATATATGTATCGGAAGGCATTGGTTTCCCGTTTACGGTTCCATCCCAAAAACCTACTGGCTTTTTGTCAAGTATTTCAGAAGTCCCCCATAATTTGTTCCCCCAGGTATCATATACTTCGAGATTAAATTCGAGTAAGCCTTCTCCATAAGCTTTAAAATAAGTAATATCTGGATTTATATTTCCAGGAGAGAAAGCACTTGGGATAAATAAGCCCCAAAGTTCATTCAATTGTATCCACATTGCAGTATCATCAGGGCAATTGAAACTATTATTAACGGCTAGTGTAACAAGATAGGAATCTTTCCCGGGATAAGAATGACTTGGATTTTCGTCAGTTGAATAATTACCGTCTCCAAAGCCCCAATTCCAAATCGATGAATTTAAGGAAGTATTTGTAAAATGAACCCTCCATAAATCAGGATAAGGCATGGAATTATTTAGAAATGAAAAACTCGCTTTTGCTCTGGGATGAATATGAACGATACTTGTCAATTGAATCGAATCTACACAACCACCCATGCCACTTATATTTACATGAACAGTATAATTACCTGCCTGATTGAAAATATGATTTACATTTTGCCCCGTTAAGCTTACTCCATCACCAAAATTCCATACATACTGAATACTATCGATATTTGAACTAAAATTTATGGGTGTGGCAGGATAAGGTTCACATATATTATTGGTATCCATTGTTATGGAAGTGAATGGACTTTGAAATAAATGAAAAACAATTTCAGAAGTATCTTTGCATTGAAATAAATTGGATGCAATTTGTTGAATTGCAAAATATCCGGGATTGGGTATTGGAATGATAGGATTCGTTTGAACGGAAACCTGACTTCCATTCAACTTCCAGGAATAAGCAGAAGCACAAACTGATTGATTAACTGTTTGAACCAGAGAATTAAAACCAAAATCACAGCTGTCCTGTAAAGAAAATTTACTTAAAGGGATAGGCAGCACTCTCACAGAATCAGTAATCGTATCGTAACAACCACTATATTCGCTAACTAGAGTAATGGGTATAAAATTATCATTACAAAAACTTGAATTTACAAAAGTTTGTGTTGGTGGTTGAGTACTGACATAGGTATTGCCATTACCGATGGTCCAATTATAATTATTTAAATTTAAATTGTCTGTTTGATTTACAATATTGGTTGTAAGCGGACTACAGTCAGTTCTCTTGATAATATTCATTTTTGAAGTAGGCGTAAATTGAATATTAATCATCTGTGTACTTGTATCACGACAACCATTGATAGTGTATCCAATTAATTTTACAGCAAAATTTCCATAATTACTGAATTTATGTTTAGGATTGTATAAATTAGACTGTCCACCATCCCCAAAACTCCAAGAATATTGCGACAACCCAGGTGTTACAGAAATAAAGCTCACTGAATCATAGGTACAATGATTTCCGCTATAAATAAAACCAACAATAGGTGAAGGATAAACTGTAATAGGACTGCTCCAGAAGGTATCTTTGCTACAATCGTTATCAACAGCTAAATAGGCTGTATAAACACCAGGTTGTGAATAGGTATGTGCAATTGTGGGCTGATTGCTAAAATTACCATCGCCAAAGCTCCATTTATAATGCGTAGCCCCTTGTGAATAATTCGTAAAATGAACCGTTAATGGTTTACAGCCAAATAAAGTATCTGTATTAAAAAAAGCATTGGTTGTATTTCTGTATACAATTAAAGATTTGATAATGGTATCGCTTCCGCATTTATTAAAGGCTATCAATTTAATGTAAAAGGTGGTGTCGTCAGCACCTGTATAAGTAAACGTATGGAAAATATTTTGAGAAAAAATACTGGAATGAATTTTGGGGCTTCCATCTCCGAAATTCCAGAGCAAACTGTCAGGATGTCCTACTACAGTATCAAGGAATGAGATGGTTAAAGGCGAACAACCCCAGTTTTGTGTCATTCCAAAGTCGCATTTTGGTTTAGAAAAAACGGTAATGGTATCGTAATAGAATTTGAAACCACAAATATTTGTAGCTTTTAAAGATACATAGAAAACACTATCATTGATACCTGTAGGATAAACTTTGGTAAAAGGTCCCGGCAACACTGAAGTAGATGGAGTTCCAATGTTAAAGTTCCATAAATAACTCAGATACAAACCTGTAGATTGATTTGTGAAAATAACAGAAAGAGGACCGCAACTATCAGAAACAGAAAGATGTGAATTGGCAAAGGGTGAACTGATGATACGGATGCTATGTTGAATTGAATCAACACATTTAAATTGGGTGGTATCAATGAGCTTTACAAAATAATATCCTGTTGTAGCATAAATATGAGAAGCATTGAAAGTAGTTGCAGTTGAATTATCACCAAAATTCCATTTATAGGTTTGCGCTCCAGTAGATGTATTGGTAAAACTAACAGTTGCTGGTGACACACAACCCAAGGTATCGTAGATGGTTGTAAAATTGGGTACTGGCAAAGGGTAAACGATAATATTTTTAGTTACAGTATTGCTTATATTTAAGTTGTTTGTAATAGTCAGGCTAACAGTATAAGTTCCTGCATTTAAGTAATAATGAGCTGGATTTTGCAAACTTGAAGTATCTCCATCCCCGAAGCTCCAGTGCCAGTTATTAATGATACCTATTGTATTCACAGAAGAATCAGAAAATTGGGTGGTAAGGCCAAAACAAACATTGGGAGCACCAAATTTAGTGATGGGCAATGGATGAACGTTTACAGTATGAACAACCGTATCTTTACAACCTGAAGTGGAAGTTACAATCAGTCTAATGGAATACAAACTGTCGACAACTCCAGTGTTTGTCAACAAAACGACTGGATTTTGATTTGTTAAATTTGGAAATCCATTTCCAAAAGTCCAAAGATTACTTAAAGGTTGAGTCGTTGATAGATTCGTAAAACTTACATTCAAGGGCTGTCCGCCAGAAACAGGAGTGTAAGAATAAGCGGCTATAGGTTTTGGGTAAAGTATCTTGGAAACTATATTAGAGGTGATATTCGAACAACCTCCAGAACTAAATGATATGATGCAGTAATAATAGACCGTTCCAGCTATAGATGATGGTGGAGTAAAAGTATTTGAAGTGGCTGCTGTAATAGGAGTAGCACCCAATGTAGTATTCAGCGAATTTGAATACCATTGATAAGAAGGAAGTCCTGTCCCATTTGAATAATTGACACTGATGGGTGCAAAAACGAATCCCTGACAAGTATCACTAGAATAGGGTTGCAAAGTAAATAAAGGAGCTGAATTAACAACAACCGTTGATACTGCACTCACTACCAAACATGCGGCAACTGATTGTGTTACGATACAATAATAATATTTTGTATCGACAGTTGTAGTTGAAGGAGCATAAGTAGCTGATGTAGCTCCGCTTATCAGACTTCCTCCTGAATTACTGTTGATAGTATTCGAATACCATTGATAAAAAATCGTCCCTACTCCCCCACTTACTGAAATGTGCAAATTTGCGGATACAGCATTCTGGCACAAAGATTGGGTAACTAAAGCTTGTGTATCAATAACAGGATCAGCAACAACAGAGACCAGAGCTATGTTGCTGGTTGTAGCATTGCAGCCACTGCCACTTAAATTTATTGTTAGATAATAATAGTAATTGCCTGTAGTTATAAATGTTGGAGGTATATAACTTGCATTAGTTGCAGCAGCTATGATTGTGCCTCCTGAGGTAGTTGAAGTAGTATTGGAGTACCATTGATAAGAGGGGGTTCCTGTTCCTGCAGCATAACTGACAGACAAGGCAGTTGGCAGTATTCCACCCACACAAATACTCTGATTGACAGTAGGTTGACTGTCAATTGCAGGATCGGCTTTTACATCTACCATGGCTGTATTAGAGGTAATATTTGAACATCCACCAGTTGAAAACGTTAAAACACAATAATAATAGGTAAGGCCTGCAGTGGTTGCTGGTGGATTATAAGTTGAAGTGGTAGCTCCACCTATTGAGCTTCCGCTTGTTGTATTATTTACTGTATTTGAATACCACTGATAAGCTGGGCTTCCATTTCCATTGGTATAAGTTACCGTAAGTTGAGTTGGATTTCCGCCCACACAGACTGTGCTGGGCGATGGTTGTGTAACAATGATAGGTGCTGAATTTATAACTACAGCTGATACGTCACTCACTACCGAACATCCGGCAGCTGATTGTGTTACAACACAATAATAATATTTTGTCCCTATAATTGTGGTTAGTGGAGTATATGAAGCGGCTGTTGCTCCACTTATAAGACTACCTCCGGTATTATTATTGAAAGTATTCGTATACCATTGATATAAAAAACTACCTACTCCACCGATTACCGAAATCTGCAAATTAGAAGGTATCGCATTCTGACACAAAGATTGACTGGTAACAGCTTGTGTATCAATAACAGGATCAGCAACTACGTTTATCTGGGCTATGTTGCTGATAGTAGCATCGCATCCACTTCCACTTAAATTTATTGTTAAATAATAATAGTAATTGCCTGTAGATACAAATGCCGGAGGTATATAGCTTGCATTGATTGCAGAAGGAATAATAATGCCTCCTGTAGTAGATGCAGTTGTATTGGAGTACCATTGATAAGTTGGCGTTCCTGTTCCAGCTGAATAACTAACAGTTAATGCTGTGGGCAAAACCCCACCCACACAGAAGCTCTGATTTGCAGCAGGTTGAATGCTAATAGCCGGGTCTGCTTTTACATTGACCATTGCGGTATTTGAAGTAATGTTTGCACATCCTCCGGATGAATACGTTAAGATACAATAATAATAAACAATGCCTGCAGTTGAAGCCAATGGCGTATAAGTTGAAGTTGTAGCTCCGCCAATTAAACTCCCGCTTGATGTATTATTAATTGTATTGGAATACCATTGATAGGTAGGAGTAGCAGTACTATTGGTATAAGTTACTTCCAATTGTGTAGGGTTACCTCCCAAACAGACTGTACTGGACGATGGTTGAGTAACAATTATGGGTGCTGGATTTACTGTAATTGTAAAATTCCCAGGACTCCCAACACAAAGATTTGAAGTAGGTGTGACGGTATAGGTAATTAAAGCAAGCGTTGAATTATTATTTATAAAAATAGTTGCAGGTATAGGATTAGAAATACCAATTCCAGGAATTGGTGTAACAGAACCACTCACACTTGAACTCCAGTTGAAAGAAGTCCCGCTTATATTCGAATTTAAGCTAACAGCTGTCGTAGATTGACCTGAACATATTGTCTGATTTAGCATTGCTGTCAAAACGGGTTTAGATTTTACAGTAATTGTAAAATTTCGAGGAATCCCACTACATCCATTTAATAAAGGAGTTACAGTTATAGTGGCAGTGTAATCAGAACCGCTAGTATTATCAAGTGCTATCCAGTTGGTAATATTTCCGTTTCCACTTGATGCTAAACCAATCGCAGTATTTGTATTTGTCCAACTGAAGGTAGCACCAGGGGGTGTACTCATAAAATTTCCGATAGAAATACTACTTCCTGGGCAAACGCTTATATTGCTGATTGGATTCACAGTGGGTGTTGGGTAAATATTTACAGTATAACTCATCGCATTTCCAATACAGCTATTCAGGCTGGGTGTTACGGAAATATTACCGCTAATATTTAAACTTCCGTTATTACTGGGCGCAATCCATGCCGGGATGTTAACTGATCCGCTACTTCCAATACCAATCCCTATATTTGAATTTGACCATGTAAAACTTGCACCTGAAGGATTACTTGTAAACGATTGCAATGGAATAGAATCAGCTGGACAAAAATTAAGGTTTGAAAGCGGATTTGTTAGGGGACTTGGTTTAATTGTCACAGTAAAAATCATGGGAGTTCCCGGACAACCAGCCAATGTCGGAGTAACCGTTATTGTTCCAACTACATTTACACCACTTGAATTGATAGGTGCTAACCAACTTATAATATTGCCATTTCCTGACGTAGGTTTCCCGATATTGACATTTGAATTTGTCCATGAATAATTAGCGCCTGAAGGATTACTGGTAAATGTTTGGGTTGAGATATTATCTCCTGGACAAACCAAAATATTACTTAATTGATTAACAATAGGTAAAGGATTTACAGTAACAGACTTATTAACAACAGTGAGCCCGCATTCATTGTTAATTGTTAAAGTTACAGTCTGAATTCCCACAGAAGAAGCTAAAACACAGCCTGGTGTTTGAGATGCTGGATTTGTAAACGCCCCAAGTACAGATGACCATAAATAGCTGAGAGTTGATGAACTATAACAATTGGCAACCATAACAGCAGATGGACAAATATTAGCATTCATACAAACTGAAAGCGGAAGGTTAAAATTAGCAATTGGTTTATCTTTTACAGTAATTGTCTGTATACTTGAAGTAATGATAGCGCATGCGTTATTAACCGTTAATGACAAAGAGTAAATACCTGGTTTGGTGAACTTAATTTCAGGATTCTTTGAACTCGAAGTTGTACTATTAATAAAACTATAACCGGTATTACAATTAGACCCATCACAGACATTATTTATACAACTGATGTTCCATGTATATACCGGTGTACTGCAAAAAAATGAAGTATTGGTTGTATCTGTAATCTTCACAGTGTCGGGTAAGCAGAATATATTTTTATTGATTGTAAATCCAGGATTTGGAACTGGACTTACACAAATGGTTTTCGTCACAGAATCGTTTCCGCATTGATTATTTCCGGATGATACATATTTAATGGCATAACTTCCAGCTTGCGTGAATCTTACAGTTAAAGGCGTGGAAGTTAATGTTCCAGAGACGATTTGATAAGTTGATGGGGTAATAGTCCAATTACGGTTCATACTTGCGAAGCTGACATATTTCCCGGCAACAGCTGCATCATAATAAATATTGCATGTACCCATTGAAGTATCAGTAAGGATAACATTTGAAGGGCTTACACAATAAGGTCCTGATGAAAAAGAAAAGCCTGCAGTAGGTTTGCTAAGCAATACGATGGGTTGTGCTTCGGAAGGTGCTTCTGCACAGGCATTGTTGATTCTTAATTTAATATAAAAGGAATTAGTATACAATGTAGATACTTTCCCACAGGAACCTGTATTAAATGTATGAGGATATTTCCAGGTTGCATCCACAACATCGTAAAAGAATGGGGATGATTGCATCTGACTTTGATCATAAATAGCATCAGGTGTTCCATCATTAAAGCTCAATGTATATTGTGTGCTGGGTGTATTATTAAACACATTGTTCGATAAAGGGAAATTATAGGTTTGAGGAGCACATTGCATCGTTGTTCCGGGTGGTAAGTTTATTCCACCTCCTGGGTTGGTCCCAGCATAAACCTGGTATTGCCTGGTGGATATACATCTATTTTTACCGGTAACTTTATATATTAAGGTATAAGATCCGAGCGGAAAATCATGAGGAAGTGGCGTAAAAGCAGAGCCTGTCCAATTTGAAGGAGTCCCAGTACCAAAAGTAATATCATAGATCGAGTCTGAAGTTAATGTAGAATAAGTTGGAATAGGTGAAAAAATATTGGTCAGTGCAAGTGTATTAGGAGGAAGTAAAGCACATTTTTTCAATACGCTAGGTGTCCCAATCGGAGGCGAATTTTCAAAACCTCCGCTACCGTCAGATTTCAAACTTGGATCAGGTCTTTGTATAACAGTAATAGGATGAGAAATTGAATCTTTACATGCATACTGACTGATTGCAATTAACCATATTGAAAATATATTCGAGCCATTTCCTATGGTATCAAAAATATGAATAGGACTTGCAATGGAGGCAGTTAATCTGTCGCCAAATCTCCAGTTGTAATTAGTAGCATTGGAACTGGAATTTGTAAAAGAAATCGAAGATCCTGAGCATTGGGCTGTGATAGGTGAGAAACTAAAATTCGCTATTGGTAATGTATTTATAATGACATCTATTTGCTTTCTTGCACTTTCACATCCAAAAGAATTTGTTTGAGTTACATAATAATTTGTGGTTCCTGTAATTGAGGTCGAAAGGATTGGAGCCATATTGCTTCCTATTCCTCCAGTAGAAGCTGTATACCATAATAAATTACTGCCGCTCACGATAAGAGGTGTTGCTGGAGAATTCTGGCAAAAGGAAACAGATGATAAAGCTGTTGGAACATCAGGTGTTGGATTAACAACAAGCATTAAATTAGATGCAATTCCATCACCACAAGCATTATTGCCCTTTACGATAATATTTCCGGACACTGCAGTGAGACTATAACTCACAACGATACTATCAACTGTACTTGTTCCGGATGCACCAGAAGGGAGTGTCCATAAATAGGAAAGCGCATTATTAATAACAGCAACCTTATATGTGAATGAATTCTGACCCTGACAAACCGTAGCAGTACCTGTTATTGTTCCTGCATTGGCTGGTAAGGGATTAATTGTAAGTGCAACTGAGTTATTAGATGTATCTATAGGTGAAGAGCTAATAATTCTTATTTTATATGCATTACCAAAACTAACAGTGCTAGTAATCGTTCCAGTTAATATCCCAGAAGTATCTGTCGATAATAATCCTATTTGTGTGGGTGAAACAAAACTTCCACTTGCATTCGATAGCTGAGCTATAAATACGTTTCCATTCCCAAAAGCAGCACTTACAGAAAAAGGAATGCTGATGGAAGTTCCTGCACAATATGTAGCAGGTGAAATTGCACCTATTGTAATCGTTTGTGATTGAGAAATCGAACTAAGAAAAAAACAAGAAAAAAACAAAACAAATACCAGGTATACATCCCTCATAATCTATAGCTTACAGTTTAAATAAGTAAAAATTTATCAATGAATTTTCTATTTTTACAATGTGAATAAAAAAAAATCAATTGAACTTATTTGCTTTCAAAAAAAAGCAGTCAAAATATTGTAAATTAGCAATTAATAAATATTTTCAATTAAAAAACAGAGTCTTTTTTTAGTTTCAGATTATGAAGGCAGCGATAATTTATTAAATTTCCCACCATAAAAATACAATAAAAACATCCAAAATCTTTCTTTTTAACATTATTCTTTTGTTAATAATGTCAACTATCAAATGAAAAAAAACAACTTGTTGATAATCAATTATTTTAGATAAGAAATTTAATAAAACATTATTTTAGAAATGTATTTTATTGAATATATGTATCTTAAATTCCGTTTTCAATTTGTAAAAAAATAATTTTAAATCCATTTTGCAATTCAACTGTTTATTTTACCAGTATTCAATTTTATTGTAAATTTGCAAACCTTTTTATAAAATTGTTGTACCCTGAAGATGAGAAAAATATTAATTTTCATACCGCTGTTATTATGTTTGCTATTCTCAGCATTCGCTCAGATTCCAACAGGATACTATGATGCTGCAAATGGATTATCGGGTGATAGCCTTAGGACTGCTTTAAAAACAATTATCAAAACCGGGCATGTAAAATTATTTTACACACCCGATGTATGGAATGCTTATGCCTTTACGGATATAAAACCATCCATAAATAATAATATCATTTGGGATATGTATACAGATATCCCCTCTGGAACGCCACTTACCACGCTTACAATATTTACAGGTCAATGTGGGAGTGGAGGTGCCAGTGCCGAAGGTCTCTGTTATTCAAGGGAACATTGTTTTCCAAATTCCTGGTGGGGACATTTTGATGATTCAACGCATGAACAATATTCAGATTTACATCATTTATTCCCTTCCGATCAATATGTAAATTTACACAAGAGCAATAATCTGCCCGGACAAACAAATTCACCTACTTATACATCCAATAATGGTAGCAAGGTTGGGCCAAGTTCTGTTCCAGGCTTTACAGGTACTGTATTTGAACCTATCAACGATTACAAAGGTGATTTTGCAAGAGCCTATTTATACATGGCTACCAGATATATGGACAGTATAGGTGACTGGGTGAAAAATTATCCAAATTATGAATCAAGGTACATTATTGACACCGTTACCAATAACTACAAACAATGGTATATTGATATGTTGCTTAGCTGGCATACCAACGATGCTGTAAGTTCCAAAGAAATCAACAGGAACAATGCCATTTATTACAATACGGCTCAACACAACAGAAATCCCTTTATCGATCATCCTGAATATGTGCAGGCTATTTGGGGAGCATCATTAGTAATCAAACAGGAACCATCAAATCCTGCCACTAATTTTCAGGCAACAAATACAGCCCCTTTAAATACGACGATTACGGTAAGCTGGACTGACGCTACTGGAGGAGTTATACCTGATGGATATCTGATTCGTGCCAGTTCTTTGGGTTTCAGCCAAATTCAGCATCCAACAGACAGCGTAGCTGAAGTCAACAGCATTATGCAAAAAATAGTTATTCCAGGTGTTCAAACATCGGCTTTTACGAGTCTTACACCCAACACTTTATACTACTTTAAAATTTTCCCTTTTACAAACAATGGCAATAACATAAATTACAAAATTGATGGAACAATCCCCTCAGCCGTTGATTCAACGTCTGTTTCCGTCTGGAAAGAAGATTTTGAAACTGGGAGCAAAACTACGTATGCCAGCAATTCGGTTAACTGTACGATGGGAAACTGGACCTTCAGCGATGCTTTAATTGGCACCTCTGCTTCCGATAAAAAGAATGGATTAAAAAGTGCAAGGCTAAGAAATGCCAATTTAACCATGAATTTCGACAAGGCGAATGGTGGAGATACGGTTGTAATTTATCATGCAAAATACGGAAATGATCTGGCGGCTGTATGGCGGCTTCAACTTTCCACGGATGGTGGAGTCAGCTGGAATTATATTGGCAACCCTATTACCTCCACTGACAGCTTAAGTCCTGCTGTTTTTGTGATCAATCAAGCCGGAAATCTACGTTTAAATATTGAGACCACTTCAACTACCTTAAGAGTAAATATCGATGACATTATGATATCTGATTATCATGCGCCTGCATCATCTATTTCGGCAAATGCCTCCATAAATCCGGTTATTAGTATTTATGCTTATTGCAAAGACATTTTTATCAATTCCAGCGAAAAAATAAAAGAAATCAGTATTTATAATATATTGGGCCAGCCCATCCTCCAAAAAGCAATGCATGATAAAAAGATGTATACAGCTCATATTGAAGAAGCTACTGCTTATTATATTGTAAAAATTACAACAGATAAGAATGTATTTACTAAAAAAGTATTTGTACAATAAATAATTGGAATTCAGTTAAATCTATTTATTAATACAATTGATTAAAAAATGAAAAGAATTTTTACTCTTATATCCCTTTTATTATTTATTACATCCACTGTATTTGCCCAGATTCCAGCTGGTTATTACAATACTGCGACTGGGTTATCGGGAGAGAGTCTGAGATCAGCATTAAAAACGATTACAACAACCGGACATGTTAAATTGTCTTATGCCGATGTTTGGATTGCTTATGCGACTACAGATGTAAAACCATCAACAAACAATACAATTATATGGGATATGTATACAGACATTCCTTCAGGAACACCAATAACTACGCTAATACTTTCAAGCGGTCAATGTGGCACCAGCGGATCTGCTGAAGGTATTTGTTATTCGCGCGAACACTGCTTGCCCAATTCCTGGTGGGGTCATTATAATGATGCAGCACATCCTCAGTACACTGATTTGCATCATTTATTCCCAGCAGATCAGTATGTTAACCTACATAAAAGCAATTATCCTATTGGCCAAACTAATGCACCCACCTATACTTCCAATAACGGGAGTAAATTAGGTCCTTGTTCTTATCCTGGTTATACCGGTCTGGTGTTTGAGCCTATTAATGAATATAAAGGTGACTTTGCCAGGGCTTATTTATACATGGCCACCCGCTATATGGATAGTTTGGGAACTTGGGTAAAAAACTTTCCAACTTATGATTCAAGATTTGTCATTGACACTCTAACCAATAACTACAAACAATGGTTTATTGATATGTTACTGGCTTGGCATGCTGCTGATACTGTAAGTGCCAAAGAAATCAACAGAAACAATGCTATATACAATACAAATCAAAAAAACAGAAATCCCTTTGTCGATCATCCTGAATATGTACAAGCCATTTGGGGAGGCCCAGCAGTAATAAAACAAGAACCAAGTAATTTTAACACAAATATCCTAGCAGCAAACACATCCCCTTTAAAAACAACTATCACTGTGAGCTGGACAGATGCAACAGGAACTGTAACCCCAGATGGTTATCTGATTCGGGCAAGTAGTGTTGGCTTCAGTCAAATCCAGAATCCAACAGATGGAACACCTGAATCTATTACTACAATGCAAAAAATGATAAGTTCTGGAGTACAATCAGCTGTTTTTACAAATTTGACTGCCGGAACGTTATACTATTTTAAAATCTTCCCATTTACTAATACAGGTAATAACATCGATTACAAAACAAATGGAACAATACCTTCAGTAGTCGATTCAACCTCATCATCCGGAACAGCATTACAGGAAGGAGATATTGCATTTGTAGGATATCAATTTGCTAATCCTGATAAATTTGCATTTGTTTTATTAAAGGATGTATCTTCAAATACAACTATAACTTTTACCGACAATGCCTGGGATGGAAATGCATTTAAGACATCAGAAGGCTCAGCAACTTGGACAGCACCTCCAGGTGGACTTATTGCTGGAACGCTTATTAAAATTGAAGGGACAATAGCATCCGGAGGAGGTACTGTAAATAGTAATTCGATGCAATTCAATCAAGATGGAGATCAAATTATTGCTTTTCAGGGCAGTTCGTCGTTTCCTGTTTTTATTACATCAATCTCTTCTAATCCTTTTATTAATTTAGGAATAGTATCAGCAAGTACATCCTACTTACCTTCAGTTTTAAATAATAAATCAGATGCAATTAGTTTTGCAACAGTAAAATACAATGGATATTATGTTGGTACTACTTCAGGAACAATAAATTTTCTAAGAGCAGCAATAAATGATTCTTTAAATTGGATTACAAGCAATGCTTTTCAAACCTGGCCATCATCATGGGTTTTTTCAGTTTCCTCATCCTCAGTTATCAGCCAAAACACTAACCTACTGAACTTAAGCATCGCTCCTACCGAAAAAATGACAATTAACAACGGTTCAGTTCTAACAATTGAAGGCAGTTTAACCATTCAATCTGATTCAACCGGTACCGGATCTATCATCGAGAGCAATGGCCTCAATGCCATTGTTCAGCGTTACATTGCCAACCCCGATCAGTTCCACATGCTGGCATCAGCAGTTGCTAATCAGGCAATCAGCTCTATTGTTTCTTCCAACGACAGCCTCTACCTCTGGAACGAACCCAGCGAAACCTGGACCAGCTATACCGCTAATAATTTCGCAACTATGAATGGAGGAATGAATTTTCAAACCGGCAAAGCCTATGCTGTTTCCTTTCCTTCTGTTGTTACCAAAAACTTTTCAGGTGCCCTCAATCATGGAATTGTAAATATTCCACTAAGCTTTACAACTGGAAATTTCAGTGGCTGGAATTATATTGCCAATCCTTATCCCTCTGCCATCAACTGGAACTCAGCCAGCGGATTCACAAGAGCAATGCTTGCAAACGTTGGATCTACAAGCAAAGCAATCTGGATATGGAACCCGGATTCAGCTAATTATGGATGTTATCTTTCAGAATCAATAGATCCTGGCACAAATGGTGTAAGTCAGTATATCGCTGCATCACAAGGATTCTGGGTAAAAGCAGTGAGTTCTGGTACATTTAAAATGAACGACAGCGTGAGAGTTCATGCCAGCCAGTCCTGGTTAAAAGCCAGCACGGCAAGTCCTGATATGCTTCGTATCAATGTTAGCGGAAATGGAAATACGTATAGTGACGAAATCATTATAAACTATGGAAAAACAAACGATCAGTTTGGTGCCGAAAAAATGTTTAGCATGGAAGCATCAGCACCCAGTTTATATACTACCAAATTGAATAAAAACTGGAGTATCAATTACCTGACTACTATCAATGAGCATCCTACAGTCCCATTAGGATTTAAAGCAGGAGTGAATGGAATTTACACTTTGCATTTTACAGGGAATGAACAATTTAACCAACTTATACTTGAAGACCTTCAAACAAATATTCAAAAAAATATGTTCACATCTTCCAGCTATACTTTTGTGGCTCAAACAACGGATAATGCAGAAAGATTTATTTTGCATTTTACTTCAGTTGCTAACAATATAAATGGTATACAAAATTCTGACATCCAAATTTATACAAATAATAGCACCATCTATATCAATACCCAGGAAAATATTGATGAAATTAAAGTCTTTTCTTTGTTAGGACAGCTTATACTCAAACAAACAGGTAATACAAATACAATACGCAACATCCCTATCGAAAATTCGGCAGCATATTATTTAGTAAAAGTGATAACGGAAAAGAATGTTTATACAAAAAAGCTGTTTATAAACTAATTAATAGATTTTTTAGAAACATTTTAGCAAGAATGAGCGACTGAAGTGAAGTAATTATTAAAATTTAATCAACTAATGGCATTACTTTTTGCTGTTTTGGTTTAAAAAACTTTCGTATTCTTTCACCAAATTATGCATATTCGCTTTTTGTTTTTTAACTTTTTTAATCAATTGTATGAGTTTAAAGCCTCCGTAAATTAATAATAATATAAAGAAAATGCTGACAAATAAAAATAGTTGATTATTAATGACAACTTCTCCAAAATTTATTTTCTCAATCATAATTTTCAAAAATATGTAGGTGGCTAAAGTACAAAAAAAACAGATAGGAAAAAATAAATTTACTTTTTTTTAAAAAAAATATCAATCTATTAAAAATAATATTATCTTTGTAGCATATTAATTATTAATTTTTTATATTATGTCAACTGGCACAGTTAAATTTTTCAACGAAAAAAAAGGTTTTGGATTTATTCTTGATGACGAATCTAAACAAGAAATCTTTGTTCACGTATCTGGAATTCTAGATAAAATCAGAGATAATGATCAAGTTTCTTATGATATTGCTGAAGATAACAGAGGCAAAAAAGCTATCAACGTAAAAAAGTAATATTATTTTTTTATTTTATCCGAAAGAGGTTAATATGGTGCATATTAACCTCTTTTTTTTTTTGCATTTTATTTTTTTCTTAAACTGAAATTTTCGAATAACTAAGTGTAGATCTATATTTTTGTATGAATTATCATCTATTTAAAAGATTCGTTAATTTCGAAGATTTTAATTACAAAAAATGCTATTTAAATTTCCAATTACATTATTATTAATCATTTGTGATATTTTTAACAAAATTTATTCGCATTCTATTATTTTTTATTTTATTTTTACGGAAAATTTAAACAATTTAAAAATATGAAAAAGATTACTACAATTTTGCTTTTAGCATCATTATTTATTGGCTTTAATTCATGTAAAAAAACTGACACAGTCACTCCAACGTCGAATACGACTGTATTTTTAGCTTCAACTACAGTTATGAAAAAGTCTGCTGTATTGGAAGATTTTACAGGTGTTCGTTGCGGATATTGCCCAGATGGCCACGCCATTGCAAAAACATTGGAAACTACCTATCCTGGAAAAGTTGTTGTTTTATGTGTTCACACAGGTTCTTATGCAGACCCATCAGCTGGTTGGGCAAATTTCACCACCTCATTCGGAGCTGCAATTGCTGGTCAAACAGCTTTAACAGGCTATCCAGCCGGAACAATGAATCGTCGGGTTTTCTCAGGACTTGGCATGACAGCTGGTGGAAGTGCAATGGGCAGAGGTAACTGGTCAAGTGCTGCCACTCAGGTAATGGCTGAAAATGCACCTGTTAATATTGGAACCAAAGCAACTTACAATGCTTCTACGAAAGTGCTTACTGTCAAAGTTGATTTATACTATACTTCAGCAGAAACTGCAGCAAATAGTATTAACGTTGCCTTCTTACAAAACAATTTAATTTGTCAGCAATCAGGTGGAACACCCGATCCTGCCAACTATGCAGAAAACAATGTTCTTCGACATTTAATAACCGGACAATGGGGTGAAGTAGTTCCTGCAGCATCTACTAAAATAGGTTCAAAATACACAAAAACCTATACTTATACTGTTCCTGCTAATTATAACGGTGCAACCATTCCTCCAGGTGGTGGTGCAGTAACAATTGCAAATTGCGATGTTGCCGTTTTTGTTTCAAGAGGTCAAGGTGAAATTTTAAATGGTGTAAAAGTTAAAGTTCAATAATATTTTCAATCTTATAAAAAGAAGAGGCTGTATTTTTTTGATACAGCCTCTTCTTTTTTTAAAGCCTCTTTAAATTTCCATTAAATTAATATCAGCTTTTTACAATCTGTCCAATAAAGACCTGGGTATTATCTTTACCAAAAGTGCAACAATCACCCAACGCTTTGTTACATAAACAACCTTTCGTTTATTTTTTATAGCATTATAAATTTGCATACAAGCTTTTTCAACAGTTGCCATCCAAAATGTTCTCCCATTTAAGACTAATTCAGTTTTAACAAATCCTGGACGAATATCGGTAATGGTGATGGGTAGTTTTAAGTGCCTGGCTTTATGTCTTAATCCTTCCAGATAGATAATCTGAAATGCTTTTGAAGCACTATAAGCAGGCGAATGATGATTTCCTCTCAACCCAGCAATTGAACTGATAGCCACTAAATGTCCTTTTTTTTGCTGTTCAAAATAGTTAAAAGCCCAATCGGCAAGCAAAATAAATGCATTGACATTGGTATCCACCGTTTGCTTTTCAATTTTATAATCCAGGTGTTCGCCCCCTTCGCTCCAACCTGAACTGATAATGATTAAATCGAACCCGCCTATCTCTTTACAGAGTTCTTCAAGGTTTTCAATATCGGAACTAAAATCATTTAAATTGAATGAACGGACTATATAACTTTTGGGATTTTCAGCTTTTAATTCTTCTAGTAAGTTCAATCTTCTACCAGTGATTCCAACTTTATAATTATTTGTAACCAATATTTTCGCTAACCCCCTCCCTATTCCGGAAGATGCACCAATAACAATTGCTTTTTTCATCATAGTTCTTTAGTACATGTATTAACAACAATAAAGTTTATCTATTCAGAAACCTCATCGTTAATAATGTCGTGTTGTAAATTACGGTCATCTATCTTTAATATCGTGTTTTTTAACAAGCCTATATTTTGAATATTTTGCACATTAAAAACTTCATTGAGAACATTGTAACTAATATTTATTGAAGTCTTGCGTACAACAATAGCTGCTTTATCGAGTTTAGTAATGGCCTCATACAAAGAATTGGCATCACCAGCCAACGAGGCCAATGCAGCCAGTACAACGGAGGTTTCTTTAAGTTTTCCAAAGAAGCGAGTCCAGTTGGTGCGTTCACTGTTTAAATCGCGTATGGCTTTATCTAAATGATTTATCAGCGTTTTCTTGCTGGTGTCGGTAATTGACACATCTTCAGCAATCAATTCAATAGCTTCTTTAATAATTTCTGTTATTTCAGTTTTGTTTGATTTGGTGGGATCATAAAAATCACCCAATTCGAGTTTATCGTAAATGTATTCTTTTTGTATGGCATCATTCACTAACGACATGGTAGCGGAGTAAACCTCATGAAATGCATCCTGAATCTGATACATCTGTTTCTTCCTACTGTTAATAAACGGAAGCAATTTCATTACAAAAGATTTACGTTCAATGTTTTTCAATTCCTGCAGCTCCTTTTCAAGGTCATTTATTAATTCCTGATAATCTTCACGTTTATAGGTTTCAAAATAAGTAAAGCGTTCTATTGAATTAAGAAACTTATCGCAGCATCCTTTTAACTGGAGTTGCTTTTCTTGTGGAAAGTTTGCAGAAGATAAATCGCCAAGAAATCCCAAGTAATAATTAAAAATCACTTCAATATCCTGAGCATCTGTATATAAATATTCGTTAAAAGTCATGTAAAATATTTTAAATTTTTAGCAAATATATTACAATTATTAGCAATAAGTAATAAAAACATTTATTTGGTGATGACAGGAATTGATTGTAAGTTTGTAGTATAAAAAAAATCAATGTTTAAGAGCATAATGAATTTACTTTTCAGTAAAACTAAACGCAATAAATTCAATACGATTTGCAGGGCTAACCGACTTAGTCTTGATTACAGCTTAAATAAAAATGAGTTAGCCATACTGTCAGATATTTTCGAGAAGAGGGAATATTCCGATTATTTTCCATTTTATCAAAAAATTACGGTTTTGGATATCGGAGCGCATTATGGTTATTTTTCTATTTTTGCCAGCAAAAATACAGATGAAGCATCAAAAATACTGGCAATTGAACCGAGCAGTTTGAATTTCAAATGCTTAAATGATAATATTGAGGAAAATAAAATCAACAATATTATCCCTGTACATGCAGCTTTGGGAAATAAAAATGAAGTCTCAAAACTATATCTTGGTCGAACTTCAAACAATTCGCTCATCAGTGATTACTCATTTTTAGAGAAAGAAAGCAATACTGAAGAAATTGAGTTAAAAACACTGGAAACAATACTAAATGAGCATCATATAGAAAATATTGATTTCATGAAAATGGATTGTGAAGGTGCTGAATATTCAATATTAGAGAGCCTGAGTCCGGAAACTTTCAAAAAGATTACTACCTTATCCTTAGAATTTCACGATTTAAAAAACAAAAAATACAACGGAGATTTTTTAGTGAGATTATTAATCAAGCATCAATTTAAGATTGTGAAATATCAATATATGTCAACTTCTATGGGGTTAAACTTCGGGAAAATCATCGGCACTAAAACTTCAACTAATTAAAATCTAAAAATATGACAACAGTATTAATTAGTGGGGGAAGCGGCTTGATTGGCAGCCATCTTTGTCAGAAACTAAAAGAAAAAGGATACAATGTGGCAATTTTAACTAGGTCAGGCAATCAAAACGCTGCCATTCCAAGCTTTTTCTGGAATCCAGAAAAACACGAAATGGATAATGAAGCTACAGCTAATACTGACTATATTATTCACCTTGCAGGACTTGGTATTGGAGAGAAGAAATGGACAAAAGATAGAAAACAGCGTATTATCGATAGCCGTGTCAATACTGCCAAATTAATTTACGACAACATTAATGTTAACAATCACAAAATCAGAGCTTTCATAACAGCTTCTGCAATAGGCTATTACGGAAGTGTTAGTTGCGATACAATATTTACTGAAACAGATCCACCTGCTAATGATTTTCAAGGAGGTTGCTGCAGGAAATGGGAAGAAGCCGCTGATCTTTTTAAGGCATCGGACATCAGAACGGTTAAAATAAGAACAGGTGTTGTGCTTACAAAAAAAGGTGGAGCTTTAGGAAAAATGATAATTCCGGTAAAAATGGGAATTGGCTCAGCCCTAGGCAATGGTAAACAATACATGCCATGGATACATATTGACGATTTGTGTGGAATTTATATCAAAGCCATTGAAGATGAAGAGATGAAAGGCGCATTCAACGGAGTAGCTCCCGAACATATTACAAACGAAGCATTCACCTTCACGTTGGCTAAATTACTTAAAAAGCCTTACTTTTTCCCAAATGTTCCAGCATTTATACTAAAACTTATCTTTGGTGATTTGTCTGAAATATTCTTAAAAGGGAGCCGCATATCTTCAGCTAAAATAACAAAATCAGGCTATCATTTCTGCTATCCTGATCTTGAAAATGCATTGAAAGATGTATGTGAACGGTAAAAAGAAGAATCAATTTACGTCTTTAATTTAAAATTATTTAGCTGTTTTAATCCAGCTGATTATTTTTTCGCTGAGTGGGCTTTCTTTGGGAGTTAGCATATCATACAGATTACCATTCTCATCAATCATAAATTTCTGAAAATTCCATTGTACTTCGGCATCCATTTTCCCATTTTCGCTTTTCTGGGTCAACCATTTGTACAAGGGATGCATATCCTCTCCTTTGACCGAAATTTTTTCCATCATTTGAAAAGTGACTCCATAATTTTTTTCGCAGAAAGTTTTGATTTCAGCATTGCTACCAGGTTCCTGACTTAAAAAATTATTGGCAGGAAATCCGATGATAACAAAACGAGGACTATTGCCATACATTTTATTAAGTTCTTCCAACTCTTTATACTGAGGCGTTAATCCACATTTAGAAGCTGTATTTACCACCAATACTTTCTTCCCTTTTAAGGATGATAAGTCAAAATCTTTACCATCTATGGTTTTAACTTTAAAACTGTAAAAGTTTTTTTTATTTTCTTGGGCAAATACACCCAAAGACAGAATTAACAATGCAATTAACATGATTTTTATTTTCATTTGAATTAATTTTTAATTAAGTAAACCCTCCTAAGGCTTAAAGATGAATTTTATATAAAAGCTTAAAAACCTTTATTATACATAAACAACGTTAGCATATAAAAGTTTTATAGTTAGTGATTGTTTATGTTTCATCCTGCAATTTTCTTCTATCTACATGATATTTCACCAAGCCTATATTAATACCATTAAGAAATTTAGAATAGAAACAAATATTTATGAATAATAAACCGATGTAGAAATAAATTGTATTAAATTTGTTTTTTATTTTTTAATAATTCTTCTTTGGAATTCAACTACAATCGCATTTAAACAATTAAATATCAAAGTCCTGTAGGAACGGATTAAGAAAATATGGCAAATACTTACACACAAATTTATATTCAATTTGTCTTTGCAGTAAAATTCAAAGCTGGAATTATTCATAACTCATGGAAAGATGAATTATTTAAATATATAACAGGTATAGTTCAGAATCAAAAACATAAAATGATTTGTATCAATGGAGTAACTGATCATATTCATGTATTGATAGGAATGCATCCTACGCAATCCATTTCTGACTTAATGCAAGATATTAAAGGAAGTTCTTCAAAATGGATCAATGAAAAGAAGTTGGTAAAAGGGAAATTTGTATGGCAAGAAGGATTTGGTGGATTTTCATATAGTAAATCACAAATAAAAGAAGTTTGTTATTATATTGAAAATCAAGAAAGTCATCACAAAAAAGAATCTTTTAAAGAAGAATATTTAAAATTTTTAGAAAAATTTGGGATTGAATATGATGAAAAATATATTTTCAAAGATTTAATACAAGATTCCGTCCCTACAGGACTTTAATATATGATTAAATGTTTTTACTATCGATATATTGTCCCTATGGGGACAATTCAAAGTATCAGTTTATAATATTCCGCAAAAAATAGATTGATTAAAGAAAATCTATAAATTATTTAAAATATAAAAATCAATATAAAATACAAATTCAGAAAAATATAAATTTAATTTTAAAAAATTGCATTAATCAGTAAATTTTCTGATGAACAAACAAAACAATTAATTCCATTATTGCATGACAGAAAATGACAAAAACATCCATCAGCTCAATGAAAAGCTAGAGATACTTTTGAAAAAACAAGCGATTTTTTCGGAAGAAATCAACGAATTGAGGTTAGCAATCAAGAAGCTCACAACAACTTCTCCCATTGAGAACTTGCAAGAAAAACAAGAAATAAAAACTAACTTTGAGAATGAGACAACATCAAAAAACCTTAGGTTTGAAACTGCTGTTATAGAACCTACTGCAATTCCACCTAAGCATTCAGCTACTATATCGCCTAAATCATCTGCTATTAAATCGGATTTGGAAAAGTTTATTGGAGAAAACCTCATCAACAAGATAGGTATCATCATTACCGTGATTGGAGTTGCCATTGGAGCTAAATATTCCATCGAACACCAGCTCATCAGTCCGCTCATGAGAATTATATTGGGCTATTTGATGGGATTGGGATTGCTGGGAGTAGGCATCCGTTTAAAGAAAAATTACGAAAATTACAGTGCTGTTTTGGTGAGTGGTGCTATGGCTATACTTTTTTTCATGACCTATGCAGCTTATAGCTTTTATGCTTTATTTCCACAAGGAGTTGCTTTTCTTTTAATGCTTGCCTTTACTGCTTCTACTGTAGTTACGGCTATCCAATACAATAAACAAGTAATTGCACATATTGGACTGGTGGGTGCGTATGCTGTCCCATTTTTGCTGAGCGATGGCTCAGGAAATGTGGGAATATTGTTCAGCTATATGGCCATTATCAACATAGGGATACTTATAATTGCTATAAAAAAATACTGGAAACCACTTTACTATTCATCTTTTTTGCTGACCTGGCTTATTTTTATTTCGTGGCAGCAATCAGATTATCAAATGAATGAACATTTTATGCTGGCCTTGAGTTTCCTTGCTGTTTTCTTTCTCACTTTTTATGCCATTTTTTTGGCTTACAAACTACTACAAAAAGAAAAGTTTGAGAAAGGAGATATAATACTCTTATTGTCTAATTCATTTATCTTTTATGGCATAGCTTATGCAGTTTTATTTGCACATCCTACAGCGAAAAATCTCTTGGGATTATTCACTTTATGCAATGCAATGATTCACTTGATGGTAAGCATCTTCATTTACAAACAAAAACTCGCCGACCGCAATTTATTCTTACTGGTAGCTGGACTTGTATTGATATTTATTACCATTGCCATCCCTGTTCAATTGGATGGAAACTGGGTTACCTTACTATGGGCAGGTGAAGCTGCATTGTTGTTTTGGATTGGAAGAAGTAAAAGTCTTAGTTTTTACGAAAAGCTGTCCTACCCATTGATGTTGCTGGCATTTATAAGTATTGTTCAGGACTGGATATTTTTTGATCATTACTATTATACAAAAGCGCTTTACGTTGAAAGCACACCCCTATTCAACATTAATTTCCTGACTTCCTTTTTGTTTATACTTGCCTTTGCTTGTATCAATTACGTGAATGCAAGCATAAAACGTAGAACTGCAATCTATTCAAAAAAACAACTCAATGCTTTTATCAGTTTTTCAATTCCTGCTGTATTCATCATTGCAGTTTATATAAGTTTCCGTATTGAAATTGCCAATTACTGGGATCAATTGTACCATAATTCTGTGATTAATATACAAAATGCGAAAAGCAATACTTCAGAACAAATATGGAATGAAGATATTATGGGTTTTAAATCTTTGTGGATTATCAATTATTCTTTGTTTTTTTTTACAATCTTAAATATTTTGAATTCTAATAAAATCAAAAACAACAATCTAGGTATTGTCAGTCTTATATTAAGTAGTTTCGTATTGCTTATTTTTCTCAGTATTGGATTATATGATTTGGGCGAACTCAGATCTAGCTATCTGAATATCAGTTTACCACAACATTATCAGCACAACTATTTTCATATAGGGATTAGATATGTCTCTTTTGCTTTTGTTGCATTGTTGATTATTTCTGTTTACAAAAGTATAAAGCAGGATTTTATGAAAAATATTGGTTTTACATTCAATATTTCTTTTGATGCCTTGCTTTATATCTCATTGCTATGGATTACAAGCAGCGAGCTGATCAACTGGATGGATATCATGCATTCCACTCAATCATACAAACTCGGATTAAGTATATTATGGGGTTTTTACGCATTATTGATGATAATGTTGGGCATCTGGAAAAAGAAAAAACACCTCCGCGTTGGAGCCATTATAGTATTCGCCTTGACCCTCATCAAACTTTTTGCTTATGATATTAGAGACCTTGACACGATTTCAAAAACCATCGTTTTTGTTTTGTTGGGAGTTCTTTTGTTGATTATTTCTTTCCTTTACAATAAGTACAAGCAGCTGATAAAGGATGAAGGAGTTTAAGCTAAGAGATGGATGACGGAAGTCAGAAGACAGAGGTCGGGAGACGGAAGAATTAAGCATACAATTTCAAAATTTGAAAAAATGCAATAAACATGAATAGATTTTTAAGCTGAATCAGGATAAAAATTAATATACATACATTATTTGGCAATATTTTGCTATAAATAAATTGTATTTTTGCAGCAGTTATTTACATTTATAAAAAAGGAAATTATGGTTAAAAAAGCAATTTTCATATTATTGGGAATGATTATTTATTCACAGCTGAATGCTCAGGATTCCATCAGAGACAGAATTCCAGTAGATACAAATACCAAGTTGGTTACCTACAAAGGAGCCATCAATGTAGCCGGAACCAAAGATGAGTTGTACAAAAGAGCGATAGAATGGATAAATGCCAATTATAAAAATGCTATAGATGTTACCCATAGGCGGGATGCAGTAAATGGTGAAATTGAAGGGCAACATCGTATTCAACTCTCTTTTAAAGATAAGGATGGAATTATTGTAAAGACAGGTTTGGTAGAATACTCCTTTCTCTTACAATTTAAAGACAATAAATACAGATATAATTTTTCAAATTTCTATTTAAAAGACAAATCAAGGTATGCTGTCGAAAACTGGCTGGATAAGAAAAAACAAGGCTACTCTCCTTTATGGGATGAATATCTGACAATTATTGACACACAAATCAGCAAGTTGATTGATTCACTCAAAGCAGTTATGCAAGGAAAGAAAATCATAAAAGATGATTGGTAATCAGCTTATTTATTTTCCAGGAACGAAATTAAACAAATGAAATAATGATGAAAACAAAATTAATTTTTATACTTATTTTATTAAGCACAAGCTTTATTTCTGCTCAGGTAGTTAAAAGCATTGGTATTAAAAGTGGGATGGCTCTATCTAATCAAAAATGGCAATACTCCCAATTCGATCAATTGTTTAAAGTTGAAAACCACACAGGTTTTTATGGTGTAATCACTGCTGATTTTATCACTAAACCACATTGGGAACTTTCGGTAGATTTAGGTTATTATCAAAATTTCGGAAGAGTAGTTAATGAAATAACACCCTACAAATTAACTGAAATTGGAGAAGAATTTGACATGAAATATGGCTTTATTACGTTGAGTCCTATTGTAAAATTCAAAACCAGCTTCCATTCTTTTACCCCCTATTTATGCTTTGGTCCCCGTATGGATAATTTTATATCGGGCTTGAGCAATGATGGTGCAAATTTTTTCAAAACTGAAGTATCTAAAACTTTATGGGGCATCAATTACGGAATAGGAATCTCTTATAGTTTACATACTATCAGCATAATTGTTGAATATCAATATTTTTACAGCTTCAATTATATGATCAATCAAGCTGCAAAAATCTCAAGCGATACTTTTATCTACGACAAGGTTAAATTCAATTCACAAATTTTGAGTCTAGGTATCAAGTATCATTTTAAAAAAGGAGTATAAGAAGCTTTCAATTTACCAATAAAAAAACACCTCAAAAGTTTTTGGTCTAACTTTTGGGGTGCAGTTCATATTGCAAGCTCTTTTTATTTATTATTTCCCTTTCAATTTATCAAAAAGTTTGTCATTTTTGATAATTTCAACGGCTTTCAGATAAGCATCGTCAATATCTTTTATAACCTCATAATAGGCATTGGTATCGTATAAATTACGGGCAAGCAATGCTTTTAACTGATAATGGATGTATCTATATGAATTATCAACTGCTTTGACAGAGGTGGCATCTTCATTGGAAGCATATTTTTGCATTTCCTTGTTCAACGTTTCGTTATCTTTAGAAAGATAAGCAGCCAGATCGCTGTATTTATTGAGTTTTGCAAACATAGCTGTATCTGATTTTACTTTCTGAAGATATTGAGCCATCATTGCACTTAGCTTTTCCGGATTTACATTGTATTTCTTTACACCCGCTTTTGCAGCTGCTTTGGCAAAATCATCCATAAAAACATCATCTAATATAAATCCTGACTGAAATTTTTTAAAATCGGGAAATTTTATTTTCAAAGACTCTCTGTTTTTATCAATATAATCCATGATATAATCGTTGAAAACATTTTTACGACGCAAATCAACATAATAATCGCTGATTTTAGAGGTATCCATCGGTATAAAAATGTCAGGCATAATGCCCCCACCACCATAAACTATGCGTTTGTTATTGGTAAAATATTTCAGTGAATCAGGAAAATGAATTTTATCAGCACTACTAAGTTCACCATTATTATAACGTTTGGCAAAATCACCATAATAATCGTCCAGGCCATCGCTGTATGATTTCTGAATACATCGACCGGAAGGTGTGTGATAACGAGCTGTGGTCAATCTAATAACAGAACCATCGGGTAAATCGAAAGGTCGTTGCACTAGGCCCTTTCCAAACGAACGGCGCCCAACTACCAATCCTCTGTCCCAGTCTTGAATAGCACCCGAAACAATTTCGCTTGCAGAGGCAGACCCTTCATCAATCAACAATACCAGTTTCCCTTTTTCGAAACCACCTTTAGTGGTAGAATTAAAGCTTTGTTTTGGACTGGAAAGTCCTTCTGTATATACGATGAGTTTATCAGTAGTTAAAAATTCATCCGCTAATTCAATGGCAATATCCATAAAACCACCTCCATTGCCACGTAGATCGAGTATTAAATCTTTCATCCCCTGTGTTTTTAAATCGGACAAGGCTTTATGGAATTCATCCATTGAAGTTCTTGAGAAACGATCTAATCGAATATACCCAACCTCAGGCGTTGCCATCAGAATAGCATCAATACTGGTTAATGGAATTTTATCACGTGTGATGGTAAAGTCAAGCACTTTATTTTTAGCTCTTCTGAATATAGAAACATTTACGATGGTTCCTTTTTTACCCCTTAACTTACTCAATACAAAATTAGAATTGATGGTATCACCGGTTGCAGCTTTGCCATCTATGGCAACGATTTTATCGCCTGCAATAATTCCAACTTTTTCGGAAGGGCCTCCGGATATTACATCTACAACAACTATCGTATCTTTGATAACCTGAAATTGAATACCAACGCCATCAAAATTTCCTACCAAAGGCTCATTCATTTTGTCGAGCTCTTCCTTAGAAATATAAACTGAATGTGGATCAAGTTCTTTCAACATCTGAACAATGGCATCCTGAACCAACTTAGGGGCATCTACTTTGTCAACATAAGCCAAACGAAAGAGCTGCATGGCATAATTAATTTTTTGTTCAGTGTTTTTAGGGTCGTAATTTTGGGCTTTAAGATTCGTATTTACATTGAATACCAGCAAAAGCAAAAAAGCAAGAAATATGAATTTATTTTTTATCATCGTATATTAATTTTAAAAGCCAAAATTAGTGATAATATGCCACTCCTCCTCTTTTTTTCGACAAACACAGTCTCTATTTTTGTTAAGAATTGTTAAGTTCCAATAAATGTTTAAGTTAGAAGAATCAAAGTCGAATTAGAATTCAGACAAAAACAAAATACGTTTTTAAAATGCTTACAGTAATCGATTGTCTGAAATACCTATAAGTGAAAACTATCAATTTTTTTATTCATTAAAACAATTCACCCTCCATTACGTTTATAAAAAAAATCGATAATATCGGTAATAAAATAGATTTATAGTTTTATTTGAATTAGATTTGCTATTCGAAAACAAAGGAAAAAACAATGAATGCAGAAAAGAAAAGATTTGTAAATAGCATCATCTTTCCATTGGCAATGCTCATCCTCATCTGGTTGGTAAAGTTTGTGGAATTTATGCTACATACACATTTCGATTTTCTGGGTATTTATCCATTAAAATTGGAGGGGTTGCCTGGCATTTTGTTTTCTCCTTTCATTCATGCTGATATGAATCATTTGTATGCAAATTCTATTCCGCTATTGGTCCTCAGCACTGCACTTTTCTATTTTTACAAAGAAATAGGGTTCAAAATATTTGTATACATTTACTTAACCACAAATACCTGGGTTTGGATCATCGCACGTCCAGCCTGGCACATTGGCGCAAGTGGTATTATTTATGGATTGGCTGCATTTATTTTTGTGAGTGGCATAGTAAGGAAAAACACGCGTCTAATGGCACTTTCGATGTTTGTTATTTTTATTTACGGAGGTTTGGTATGGGGTATTTTTCCTAATAATTTCCAACAAGAAATATCTTGGGAATCTCATTTAATGGGTCTCATTGCGGGCGTAGTTTATGCCATCTATTTTAAAAAAGAAGGCCCGCAAAAAATTGAATACCAATGGAATGATGATAACGAAGAGGATGATTATTATTTAACAGAAGACATTATTGAAGAAGAAAATGAGATTCCAAAACTTTAATCTTTAATTAAATAGCAATGAAAATATTAGCCTTAGATTTAATCAGAGCAGCAGATGCTTATACCATTAAAAGCGAAGAAATTGAATCTGCTGATTTAATGGAAAGAGCAGCCAATGCTTGTTTGAATTGGCTGAATGATCATTATGATGTTTTTACAGAACTAACCGTCTTTTGTGGAATGGGAAATAATGGTGGTGATGGGCTTGCCATTGCAAGAATGTGGAATGCTATAGGTTCTCCTGTAAAAGTTATAATCATTCACCATTCAGTTAATAAATCGAAAGATTTTGAAATCAATTTTCAGAAAATAAAAACTTCCAATATTCCCTATATTGAAGTGTTTTCAGTTGACGAAATCCCTGAAATAAAAAAAGAAAGCCTGATTATTGATGCAATAATTGGTTCTGGTTTGAATCAAGCCACCGAAGGAATGCTCGCAGCTGTGATTCATCATATCAACGAATTGGAAAACGAAGTCATTTCCATCGATATTCCTTCAGGGCTGTTTTGTGATCAAAGCAATTCAAAAACAGATGCAATTGTTAAAGCGAACACTACGCTGAGTTTTGAATTGACAAAACTAGCATTCATGTTCCCTCAAAACTACCAATATGTCGGAGAATGGAAAGTTTTACCTATTAAATTATCATCCGTTTTTATTGAAAAAACTGATACAAAGAATTTTCTGACAGATGACAGTCTCATTAAAAGCATTTATAAGTCCCGTAAGAAAACTGCACACAAAGGCGATTATGGACATGCATTGTTGATATGCGGTAGCATGGGTAAAATGGGAGCTGCCATATTGGCAGCAAAATCGTGTTTAAGAAGTGGTGTAGGCTTACTTAGCATACATTGTCCAAAAAATGGAGAAGTTATACTACAGACTGCAGTCCCTGAAGCCATGACAGAAACTGATATTCATGACAAATTCTTTAGTTGCATTCATAGTATTAGCAATTACGATGTTATTGGAATAGGATCAGGTATTGGAACTGATATCCAAACGCAGAAAGCAATGAAAGATTTGCTTCTCCAATCAGAGAAACCAATGTTGATAGATGCAGACGCTATTAATATCTTAGGTGAAAATAAAGAATGGCTGGAACTGATTCCAGCAAACAGTATTTTAACACCTCATTTTAAAGAATTTGAAAGGATTTGTAAAAAGTTTGACAATGATTTCGAACGCAACCAAGCTCAAAGAGAACTTTCTGTTAGACATCAGATTTACATTGTTTTAAAAGGAGCACACACAGCTATCACTACACCTCAAGGGGATTGTTATTTTAACAATACCGGCAATCCTGGCATGGCAACTGCAGGGAGTGGTGATGTATTAACAGGGATTATTACTGGCCTCATGGCTCAAAAATACGATTCATTACAGGCCTCTATTTTAGGCGTTTACCTGCATGGTTTAGCCGGAGACATCTATGCTCATGAATTTTCGGAAGAATCTTTAGTAGCCGGAGATATAATTAGAAAACTAGGCAAAGCATGGAACAAAATCAGAGGATAAGACTTATATGGATAAAAAGCTATATTATAACTTAAGTAAATAATTCACTCTCATTACTTCAGTTACTTATTTGTTTTTTAGCTTTGTAGTAATTATAAACTGAAGCTTGCTCAACATTAAAATTTAATGACTATTTTTGCAATTCAATCCAATGCTTTATGGAACATCTTATTCTCTACTTTTTCCTATTTATCACCGTAATTATCAGTGGTTCTACCCTTTTTCTATTTAAAACTGAAAATCCTAAAGTGCTGAAATTATTATTGGCTTTTAGTGGTGCTTTCTTATTGGCCATCAGTTTTTTAAACTTAGTCCCCGAAATTTTTACAAAAGGAAATGCAAGTATTGGTGCTTTTATTTTGATGGGCTTCGTGCTTCAACTTTTGCTTGAATTACTGACAAAAGGAATTGAACATGGTCACGGACATGCACACGATTGTAATGAGAAACATGACCATCACGATCATTTCCCAAAAGTGGCTCCAATAGGTTTAATGTTAGGTATTTGTATACATGCATTTTTAGAAGGAATGCCCATTGTTGCAAGTTTTAATCAGCAGGTCCAACACTCACTCACAGTTGGTATAATTATTCACAACATACCTATTTCAATAGTACTGATGAGTATTTTTCTGCAAAGAGGTATGAGTAGAAGAAGAGCTATTGTATATCTGGCTTTTTTCGCATTGATGACACCTGCAGGTTCTATGGTGAGCAATCTGATCAGTTCTGAAATGACAGGCAATCTGAGTATTTACTTTGACATGATATTGGGTGTGGTTGTAGGTATTTTTCTCCACGTTTCTACCTCCATATTATTTGAAACCAGCGAAAACCATCAATACAACATACAAAAATTTATTACAGTTTTACTGGGTATTGGGATTGCTTTTTTGATTCCAATGCATTGAAAGTTGGTTATTAAGTAATTAAGTAATTAGGTTATTGGGTTATTGGAGTATGTTTTAAGTTTTAAAGGTCAACTCATTTAAATTTATAATTTAAACATACCGTTCTTTAGAACCCCAAGTATAACAAACATTTTAAGTACTATGGCACTTTATGTACTCTAAGTACTTTAGGCACTCAAAGTACATTAAGTACTATCAAACTTCAAAAAGGGTTGGTCATCCCTGAATAATGACCAAAAGCTATGAAACTATCGGTTATTATTGTTAATTACAACGTTGAATATTTCCTTGAACAATGTTTACATTCTGTTCAAATTGCATGCAAAAACATTGAAAATGAAATATTTGTTGTTGACAATCAATCGGTAGATGCTTCTGTAAAAATGGTAAAAGAGAAGTTTCCTTCTGTTCTATTAATTGAAAACAAAGAAAACAAAGGTTTTTCAAAAGCAAACAATCAGGCGATTTTACTTGCAAAAGGCGAGTATATTCTGTTGCTTAATCCTGATACCGTGGTAGAAAGCGACACCTTCGAAAAAACACTACAGTATATGGACTCGCATCCAACTACAGGTGGCTTGGGTGTTAAAATGATAGATGGCGAAGGTAATTTTCTAGCCGAATCAAAAAGGGGATTACCAACACCGGAAGTTGCCTTTTACAAAATAGCTGGCTTATCAAAATTATTCCCTCAATCAAAAAAATTCGGAAAATACCATTTAAGCTATTTGGACCATCATCAAATTCATGAAGTAGAAGTGCTGGCAGGTGCTTTTATGCTAATGCGTAAAAAAGTATTGGATGAAATTGGATTGCTGGATGAAGCCTTTTTTATGTACGGTGAAGACATTGACCTTTCGTATCGCATCATCAAAGCCGGGTATAAAAATATTTATTTCCCTGATACCCGAATTATTCATTACAAAGGTGAAAGCACTAAGAAAAGTAGCATCAATTATGTATTTGTTTTTTACAATGCCATGATAATCTTTGCTCAAAAGCATTTTTCGCAAAAAAACGCCCGTCTTTTTTCTTTGATGATTAATTCGGCTATTTATCTCAGAGCAACTTTATCTATCATCAGACGATTTTTTAGCAATCTTTTGCTTCCAGTCCTAGACTTTTTAATCATCTGGGGTGGTATTTATCTTATAAAAAATTATTGGTCTCACTATTTCTTATCAACAGATTATGAATATTATCCATCGGAATATATATTACTGGTGGTTCCTGTTTATATTTTAATCTGGTTGTTGAGTTTCTTTTTTAACGGAGGTTATGAAAAACCCCATAAATTGAGCAAAGTATTTCAGGGAATTGCAATTGGGACCGTCATTATTCTGGTTATTTACGCTTTGCTCAATACTTCCTTCAGGTTTTCAAGGGCAATGATTTTACTGGGCGCTATTTGGAGTTTACTCTCCATGATAATCATCCGTTTTATAATGCACCTAACGAAGATAAAAGCCTATCGACTGGGTGAGAACATCAATAAAAGATTTGTTATCGTTGGTGATGCAGAAGAAGCGGAAAGAGTGGCAGACTTATTAAGGAAAACCAATATTAATCCAGGATTTATTGGTCTTATCAATACTACTGAACAAAACATGAATCCGAATTTTATTGGGAAGCTTTCCCAAATCAACGATATTATTGAAATTTACAAAATTGATGAAGTTATTTTTTGTGCAAAAAGCTTATCTGCTTCAGCCATTATCAGCAATATGTCGGAGCTTAAACACAAAACCATCGCTTACAAAATAGCGCCTCCCGAAAGTTTATTCCTGATTGGCAGCAATTCAATCAATACTTCCGGTGACTTATACATTATTGACATCAACGCCATCAACAAAGCCCATAACCTAAGAAATAAAAGATTGCTGGATGTTGCATTTACTTTAATTTTCCTTGCCTCCTCCCCTTTGCTGATCTTTTTTCAAAAACAGCCGCTGGGTTTCTTGGCTAATATTTTTAAAATAACATTTGCACAAAAAACCTGGGTCGGATATTACATTTCAGATAATGCAGATCTTAAAAAACTTCCTTCTATCAAGAAAGGGGTATTAACACCCTGCGATGTGTTGCCAAACAAATCGCTCAATAGTGAAACCACTGAAAAACTAAACCTTCTTTACTCCCGTGACTACAAAACGATGAATGATATTGGGATTATCCTTAAGAATTTCAAGAATTTAGGAAAATAATCACGTTATAGAATTAAATTTTTTTTTCGAATATTAGCTTAAAAATCTAAAACTCATTCGTGAATCAAATACATTTTATTCTTTCCTGACAAAGTTAATATTCAGATTCTCAATTTTCATAAAGCTTTCGAATATGCGAGAGGAATTGTTTTTACGAACTGAAAATTGTAATTTACAAATGGTTTCAAATTCCTGATTGAATTGATGCAAGTTCTCATCTTTTAAAAGTTTCATTACATCTTTCATTTGCAAATAGTTGAAGCTTATTTCATAGATATCATATACGATTCTTTCATTGATTTCTGATGCTTCCAAAGCTTCTTTAGCAGCAGTTTTATAAGCATTAATTAAACCACTTACGCCTAATTTGGTTCCTCCAAAATAGCGAATGACAACAATTAACGTATTGGTTAAATCTTTCGACATCAATTGTCCGTGAATCGGACGTCCGGCAGTTCCTGATGGCTCTCCGTCATCATTGATACGATAAGCAGATTTATCAAAACCTAAAATATATGCATAGCAATGGTGACGTGCGTCAAAATATTCCTTACGTAACAATGCCAATGCTTCCTTTACGTCATTTTCTGAAGTTACAGGTAAAGCAATTGCAATGAATTTGCTGCCTTTTTCCTTGTAAACTCCTTCTGATCTGGCTTTTATTGTTTTATATGTATCTTCAAATAACATGACTCTTTATTTTATATATAAGCAATAAATACGATTGTTCCCAATGCAAAAAGGATTCCTATCCAATTGATAAGATTCAACTTTTCTTTAAAAACAAAATATCCCAAAATGGCTGATAAACCGACAATCCCAGTATTCAGTACAGGAAAGAAAACCGCACTTTCAACTTTTGCAACACCTTTAAAAAAATAATAGGTTGACAAAAAATTAAAAACACCTAATAAAATACCTGCAACGATATTCCTCAGCAATATTTTTTGTTTAAGAACAACATAATTAACGGTAAGCCAAATAACACCAACAAGCATTGAAAAGAAAAAAATACAACTGACAAACAACATGGTATTGAACCCATCAAATTTTCGTTGTGCAAAAGTCATCATGGTATCATTCAATCCATTGGCTAGAAATAAAATAATTGGCAAAAAGATAAATCGAGGGTTAATTTTTATATTCGCATTGTTGTTGAATACCAATAAGAAAGATAATATTGCAAATGCTAAACCAAGTAATTTTAAAGTACTTAAGCTTTCATTTACATATAATAAAGTTCCAACAAAAACAGGAATGACAACAGATATTTTACTCGAAATGGCAGTAATGGCAACTCCAGCTGTTTGCGATGAAAAGGCAAATAGCTGAAAAGTAAGTATAAAAACGCATCCAATTAAAATTGCATAAGGAAACCAGGCTTCGTGAGTAATAATATTTACATTGATCGAATGCCTTTGAATAAAGAATCCAAGCGTAGTTGCTGTAATATAATTAATGACAATAGATTGTAAAATGTGGACATCATATTTTGGAAATATTTTAAATAAAACCAAAATAACAGTAGAAGTAATGATTGAAAGTAGTAAATAGTACATTTTTGAAAATTATAAATTAAGAATTAGGAATTAAGAATTCCTAAAACAATTAATACTAATAAATTATGCATGATTCACTGACATAATTATTAAATTAGTTTTAGCCATTTACTAAGTCTTTTCCAATATCCTTCCTGTAATATTTTCCTTCAAAATCAACAATCTCGGCATTTTTCATAGAAATAGCTCTAGCTTCCTCAATAGAATTGCCAAAAGAAGTAATGGCAATTACTCTTCCACCGTTGGTTAGAATATTTCCATTGGTATCGGTTGAAGTTCCAGCATGAAACACAAGGCTATCTGTTATTTTGTCGAGATTTTTAATAATCTTTCCTTTTTCATAACTATCTGGATATCCTTTAGCAACCAACATGATACAAACTGCAGTACGATTATCTATAAGAATTTCTTTTTCAGCAAGATTTCCATTGGCGATTCCTTCAAATATATCAACAATATCACTTTTGATTCGGGGAATTACAGTTTCAGTTTCAGGATCTCCAAGACGGGCATTGTATTCTATCACAAAAGGCTCACCTTTTACATTCATCAATCCAATAAAGAGAAAACCTTTGTAAGGAATATTATCTTTTTTAAGACCGTTCAACGTTGGAATGATAATTTTTTGTTCAACTTTATGCATAAAAGATTTATCAGCAAAAGGAACATGACTTACAGAACCCATGCCTCCTGTATTTGGGCCAGAATCACCATCTCCAATTCGTTTATAATCTTTAGCTACAGGTAATATTTTATAGGTATTCCCATCAGTAGCTACAAATACTGACAATTCAATCCCTTCTAAAAAGGCTTCAATTACCACTTTAGAAGAAGCTTCGCCAAACATAGCATCAGCCAACATATAATTTAAAATTTGTACTGCTTCACCCTGATTTTCGGTAATAATAACACCTTTTCCTGCAGCAAGTCCATCGGCTTTCAATACATAAGGAGGTTGCAATGAGTTGATAAAAACCTCTCCATCCAAAAGTTGATTTTTTGTAAAAGTCTTATAAGCAGCTGTAGGAATACCATGCTTAAACATAAATTTCTTAGAAAAATCCTTGCTCCCTTCAAGCATTGCACCAGCTTTTTGAGAACCTATTACTGCTATATGTTGAATAGATGGATCATTTAGAAAGAAATCATGAATACCTTCTACTAAGGGTGTTTCAGGTCCAACTACAACCATCTGAATATCTTTTTCAATCACAAATGATTTAATATATCCAAAATTCAAAGGATCTATATCGACATTGATGCCATGTAAAGCAGTTCCAGCATTCCCTGGTGCAATATATAACTGATTGATTTTTACACTTTGCTTTATTTTCCAGGCTAAAGTATGTTCTCTGCCTCCGGAACCTAAAAGGAGAATATTCATTTTACATTTTTTTGCAAAATAACGAAATTTTACGATAGATTTACTGAAAATAAAATGTTCAGCTATGATTTATTATATTGAGTTGTTTAATTTTTTATTAATTTTATTTCAAAAAGTTTATAACATATTTTGTTTTTACACGTTCAGTATCATACAACAATAATACTTAAAAATGGCAGACAAAATAACAATCCTGTGGGCAGATGATGAAATCGATTTACTAAAGCCTCATGTAATGTTTTTAACAGCAAAAGGTTACAACGTAATTACATCAAATAGTGGTGGTGAAGCCATAGATTTAGTAAAATCTAACGATGTAGATATTATTTTCTTAGATGAACAAATGCCTGGTTTATCTGGTATCGACACATTAATTCAGATGAAGAACATTGTCCCAAATATACCTGTTGTGATGATTACCAAAAGTGAAGAAGAATCCATCATGGAAGATGCTATCGGGTCAAAAATATCTGATTATTTAATAAAACCTGTTAATCCTAATCAAATATTGCTATGTCTTAAAAAAAACCTGGAAACCAAACGATTGCAAAGTGAAAAAGCAAGTTTTTCTTACCAACAGGAATTTCGCAAAATAAGCATGGATGTTTCGGGCAGGTTAAATTTCGAAGAATGGATAAATGTATATAAAAAACTTGTTTACTGGGAGTTAGAATTAGGAAAATCGCAAGACCCTGGTATTATTGAAATTTTAAAGATGCAAAAGAATGAAGCCAATCATCAGTTTTGCAAATACATTGAACGTAATTATTTAGATTGGCTAAAACCTTCGACCAACGAAAAACCACTTCAATCTCATACAATTCTTAGAGAGAAAGTTTTCCCTTTACTTAAAGATGACAAACCCACTTTTTTATTGGTTGTGGATAATTTGAGATACGACCAATGGAAAACACTACAACCTAAAATTGAAGAATATTTACGTGTTGAAGAAGACGAAATTTATTATAGCATCTTACCTTCTGTAACACAATATGCTCGAAATTCATTATTTGCAGGCCTTTTACCTTCAGAAATTGAAAAAAAATACCCTCAATTATGGCTTAACGAAGACGAAGAAGGAACTAAAAATCAATTTGAACCTGATTTAATCAATGAATATTTAAGAAGATTTGGAATTGACATCAAGACTTCCTATCATAAAGTTCTGAATTTAAACTTCGGCAGAAAATTGGTTGATAACCTTCCAAATTTAATGAGTAATAAGCTGAATGTGATCGTTTATAATTTTGTAGATATGCTTTCACATGCTCGTACCGAAATGGATATTATCCGTGAACTTGCTGATGATGAGTCAGCATATCGTTCTTTAACACTTTCATGGTTTGAGCATTCTCCCTTATTTGATATCATAAAATTTTTAGGAGGAAAGAATGTGAATGTTGTAATTACCACCGATCACGGTTCAATAAAAGTTAACAATCCTATCAAAGTGAAAGGAGATAAAACTACCAATACCAATCTGCGTTTTAAAATTGGAAAAATGTTGGATTACAACGAAAAAGATGTCTTCGTAATAAAAAATCCACAAGATGCTTATTTACCAAAGCTAAATGTAAGTTCTTCCTATATTTTCTCAAGGAGTAATGATTTCTTTGCTTATCCTAACAACTACAATTATTATGTAAGCTACTATCTGAATACCTTTCAACATGGAGGTATATCGATGGAAGAAATCCTAATTCCTATCATTTCGTTGAAAAACAAATAAACTTACAAAAAATATGACACTTTCTTTTCAACAAACTACCGTAAATGAACTTCCTCGAATAGCTAAGGAAATTATTGATTTATTTAAAGAAGAAAGAATTTTTGCATTTTTCGGTAAAATGGGTGCTGGAAAAACTACCCTCATTAAGGAAATCTGCAGTTATTTAAAAGTTGAAGACAATGTTTGCAGTCCTACTTTTGCTATTGTAAATGAATACCATACACAGGAAGATGATAGTATTTTTCACTTCGATTTTTACCGAATAAAAACACAAAAAGAAGCTTTTGACATTGGTTATGAAGATTATTTTTTTAGTGGAAATTATTGTTTTATTGAATGGTCCGAAAAAATTCCAGAACTTTTACCTCAAAATTTCGTAAAAATACAGATTGAAGAAGATGAATCGGACGGGAGTCGTATAATTATTTGCGAAAATTTTTAAAATATGGATACAAAGCAAAATACTTTTGTAAAATATTCCGATGGGCTTTTACCTCAGGAAGAAATGCTTGAAATTAGAAAACAAGAAGTATCATTAACGATAGGGATACCCAAAGAAGTTTTAATAAGTGAAAATCGTGTAGCTTTAGTTCCTGAAGCTGTAAGTTTACTTATTGCAAACGGTCATAAGGTAATTATTGAAAATGACGCAGGTATAGCTGCTCATTTTGAGGACAAAGAATATGCAGAAGCAGGAGCTAACATCGTAACTAGTCACCAAGAAGTTTTTAAAGCTGACATCCTTTTAAAAGTAGCACCATTAGATGCTTCTGAAATGGCTCTCTTGAAGCCTCGTCAAACGATTATTTCCGCATTAAATATTGCCAACAGAAGCAAAGATTACTTTAAAGATTTATCTTCAAAAAGAGTGACAGCTTTGGCTTTTGAATACATTAAAGATAAAACCAAGACCTATCCAGTAACTCGATCAATAAGTGAAATAGCTGGAAATACTTCAATATTGCTTGCTGCTGATTATTTGAGCGATTTAAATTATGGCAAAGGAATCATGCTAGGGGGCGTTTCTGGAATTACACCCAGCGAAGTTGTTATTATTGGTGCCGGCACTGTGGGTGAATATGCTGCCAGAGCTGCAATAGGACTGGGAGCTTATGTAAAAGTGTTTGATAATTCAATCTATAAATTACGAAGATTACAGAATAATTTAAATGAAAGGATATTTACTTCTATTATACAGCCAAAAGTATTGTTAAAAGCGTTAAAAACAGCTCATGTAGTAGTTGGTGCTATACATTCAAATAATGGGCGAACCCCATGTATTGTAACTGAAGAAATGGTCATGCAAATGAAACATGGTTCTGTTATTATTGATGTAAGTATCGACCAGGGTGGTTGTATAGAGACTTCTCAGGTTACTTCTCATAGCAATCCTGTATTTGTAAAACATGGTGTAACGCATTACTGTGTACCTAATATATCTTCAAAAGTACCACAAACAGCCTCCTATGCATTAAGCAACTGTTTTTCACCCATTATTCTCAATATTGGTGAAGCAGGTGGTGTTGAAAGCATGCTAAAATCCGATTATGGAGTTAGGCAAGGTGTTTATATTTTCAATGGGACCATTACCAACAAATATATTGCTGAGACTTATCAATTCCCCTTCCAGGATATTGAATTATTGATGGCTGTTTTACGCTAATAAAAAAAACCTTTATCCGAATCTCGAATAAAGGTTTTTTAATGCTAAAAAATCTGCTTACTATAGAATTGTAATTTTCTTAGTAATAGTCGTATTAGAAGATTTTACCGACAAATAATAAATTCCTTTTGAAAGAGAAGTCAAATTGATGATTGAATTTTCTCTGTTGAAACTACTTTGCCAAACCTTTTCACCCATTAAATTAAAGACTTCAAGTTTTAATTTTGAATCCGAAATGTTTGAGAGGTTTAAAGTAAACAAACCATTGGATGGATTAGGGTAAATATCAATACTTGCATTAGACTGAATATCTTCAATACCAGATGTAGCTTTTGCAATACTAAAGATACCTTCCTGATTTAACGTAAAATTATACGTTCCACCACCAGCTCCACCTGTTCCTGGATTGATACTTGTAATATAAAAATAGCCATTACTATAACCACTCCAGCCAAAGTTAAAATGATAGAAATCATTTAATGTACCTTGATAACCATCTAAAACAAAAGCATGTCCTGCAGAGCCATCATCACCACCATAAAAAATTGGACGAGAAGCATCGATGTCAGTTTTAATTTTAGTTTTCCAGGCTGCATCAGTATAAGATGCTTTTGCGAAATAAGCAGCAGTAGGGTATTTGAAATAATTGACAAATGCCTTTTGAGCAGTTGGCCACGACGCATTCGCAGGTCCAACAGCTGCACCAGATCCATTTATATCATAAGACATTTCAACGGCTACTCCACAATGAAACATCACTTTTGCAACTTCAGCATTGGCAGAAATGACATTGTCGGGTATAGAAGCCCAATTATAAGTTGCAGTCCCGAAATTTGCAGTTAAAGTACCATAATTATTCGTAAAACCTGAACCAGCATGGACATAAGTATAAGAACCCTGTCCTTGTGCAGGCCAGACATGGTATTTCATTATCATTGCCATAGCAGTAGCTACACAACCTGTAGGGACATGATTACAATAACCCGGATCAACATCTACAGGACATAAAGCATTGTAATAGCAACTTTGATCCCAGCTTATACTACTTAACAAAGGAGCTACTACTGAAATAGAAGAAGTAGTTTTGGTGAAATTGGAATATGATGACCATAAGCTATTTATTTCTTCGTTGGCTGATAAATTTTTATCACGTGTTTCAAGAATTTCATTCTTATAGGACTTTAATATCCATTTAAAAGCAGGAGAAATATTTTCGGTATAATAATTCTTTTCAAAAGAATATGCTAAAACAGGAATAGTGTTGCTTTCAGCAGAAACTATAATATAACCTTTGTCAAGCCCGATATTAAAAATATAATAAACTGCAGTTGTATTTTCTAATTCAGTAAATTCTTGCGTAATTTTAATAGAGGCAAGAGATACAGGTTTTTCAGCATTGGCTCTTTCGTAATAGAAATTTACCGCAACTTTTCTGGCAGTTTCAATAGGTACGATACCTGCAAAACTGATGATGCTGATGAAAAGAAAGATAATAATTAATGAATATTTTTTCATTGTATACTAATGTTTTTAATTTTTAAGCAGATAAATATCAATTGAATACGTTTTAGCAGCTCCGTCTAAAACAACAGGAACTTCAACAAAACCAAAATAATCACCTGCTGTATAACTATTACTTGCATCAACATCTTTCCATGCCATTAAGTAATATTTCCCATTTGGAACGGTAGACAATAATGCGGTACCGGCTGTAGAAGTTCCAGCGGATATTGCACTTTTAACTTTTGCAGTATAGAGTGCATTTGAATGAAGTTCTACTGACATTCCATTACAGTTTACAGTTCCTGTTTCGCTTGCTAATTTTTTAAGTGAAACTGAAATATTAGCTGAGGATGGTTTATTAGTGGTTGTATCATCCTTTTTGCAATTGCTGAACGTAAATGTTGAGCCGAAAAGTATTGCTAAAAATATTATTTTTTTCATGTGTTTAAATTTAATTATTTAACAATAAATTTGTTGGTTGATTTAAATTGATTTCCTTCAACTGTAACGATGTAAAATCCGTTGCAAAGTTCAGGAACAGTAATTGATTCGGTAATTAAATCATACTGTTTATTGATTATTTTTTTAAGAATAACTCTGCCGGCAATATCCAAAACAGTTGCTGTTAAGTCACCTTTTATTGTATTGTTGATAAGCAATGAAAATTGTCCGTTATTGGGATTAGGCCAAATACTTACTTCATTAATTGACTTATTTTCTTCGATACCCATTGGATTTGAAGCTGAAGTAGAAGGATAACAATTTACAATAGCTCCTTGGTCTGTAGTAAAATTCCCATTTCCAGTATTTAAACTACTTAAATAAAAATAGCCATTATTGCTGCCACTCCATCCCCAGTTGAAATGATAATATTCAGGGTATTGGAAACCATCCAGTATAAATGAATGTCCGCCGGAAGTGCCTGTACCTCTGTAAATCACAGGTCTTCCATCTATTATATTTGAACGGATTAATATATGCCAAAGTTGAACATTTGCATAAGATGCTTTGCTGACATATTGAGTAGTAGTGGAATATTTAAAATGATTTTTCAATTCATCTGCACCCTGTTGTGTTGATGCACTTGATCCACCTGCTCCATAAGACATATCAACGGATAAACCTGCATGATATATAATTTTTGCGACTTCAGCACTATTCGCTGATGTTAAACCAGTTAGTGGCATTGCAGCCCAGTTATAGGTCTGTGTTGAAAAATTGACAATAGGATTTCCAGAACCGCCAGTACTAGAACCTACACCTGTAGATGGATAAGCCCAATATTTCATCAATTGTGCCATTGCAGTAGCTACACATCCCGTAGCAGCATGATTACAATCACCACCTGCAGCTACAGGACATAGGGTGTTAAAATAGCAACCCTGATCCCATAATGTTTTAATTAAGGGTCCAACCATAGTAATTTCGTTTCCTGATTTCTGAGAAGAAGTAGCCGAATATTTATTCCATGCATTTATAATTTCCTCGTTGGCATTCAAATTCTGATCTCTGATAGAAGCAATTTCATTTTCATAATTGTCCATTGTTTCTTTTACTGATTCATTGAGATTTTCAGGATAAAAATAGTTTTCAAATGAATAAGCAAGAATGGGCATGGCATTGCTTTCTGCAGTAATAATAACAAAACCTATTTCAGCAACACAATTAAAAACATAATACATGGGTACTGAATTGCGTGTAACGACAATAGCATCGTTAAATCTGATGCTTTGGTAAGTTACATTTTCTTTTGCTAAATTAGCTCGCTCAAAATAAACATTTTTAGCAACCAATTTTGCTTTTTCTAAGCTGACAATTTCTGCAAAAGACAGTTGTCCCATTATGAGAAAAACTGAAATTAACGTAAATAAAAAGGTAATTTTCTTTTTCATTTTCAATAACTATTTGATTAATATAAGTTTATTTTATTAAATTTTCACAAACATTTGGCAAGCCTTTTTTGATGGTTTCATTGAGTAATTCTACATTGTTTTTAAAAAATTTATCACATTTGTAGAGTTCTGTTAAAGGATTTTTATTGAGTATCATTTTATAAAGTTCTTCTTTTGTAGGAGTCGCAGCTAACTTACTGTATTCTTCATAAGTAAATTTTAAAAAAGCTACATTTTTACCAATACCTCTGTTATCGAGCAAATAACCGTTTTCTAAACGAGTGGGATATGCCAGTTTTCCGTTATAAAAAACATCTTTGATATCAGGGTAAGCTATAATATCTGTTTTGTCTTCAGATAGCAAAACTGGAACATTGTTATAGAAATCACCATTGGTTTTATAAATAATAACTGGAGCAATCACCTTTGTGCTTTCTGAAATAATATTACTCTTTGACAAGATTGCTTTTTCTTGGGTTTTTTGGCATTTACATGAATACAATGAAAAAATTGTAAATACTGATAATAAGATCATTACTGTTTTCAATTTCATAATAGATATAGATGTATTAATTTGAATGCAAAAGTACAAAAAAAATGAGGAAAAATGTTATGAAATTTCTTAATTTATTAATGATTTCCTTCTTTTTATTTCAGTCCTTATTAAGTCCAATTCTCTCAAAGATTGTCCTGCTATAGAAGTATTTTCCTGAGCCCGTCTGATTAAATAGGGCATCACAGATTTTACAGGACCAAATGGAACATATTTTGCAACATTATAGCCATTGTTTGATAAATTATAACTAATATGATCACTCATTCCTAATAGTTGAGCAAAATAAAATCTTTTATCATCTTTATTTATTTTATTTTCTTCAATTAGGGTTGCAAGTAAAGCATTGCTTTCTTCATTGTGACTTCCAGCACATATAGATATACTGTCAGCATTTGCAAAACAAATCTCAACTGCTTTATTGTAATCAAGATCGGTAAATTCTTTATTTATATGAATTGGAGATGGATAGCCTTTAAGTAAAGCACGCTCTCTCTCTTTTTCCATATATGCACCTCTTACTAATTTAAAGCCAATAAAATAGTTCTGTTCTTTCGATTTTACGATGTTTTGATGCAAGAAGTCTATTCTGTCGTTTCTATACATTTGTAAAGTATTGTAAACAATAGCTCGTTTGAGGTTGTACTTTTGCATCATCTGTATTGACATATCATCGATAGGTTGCTGTATCCAACTTTCTTCAGCATCAATCAGAACGGGTATATCTGCTTGATATGCAGCATTACAAATACAATCGATTCTTTGTTGCACTTTTATAAATTCCGTTTTTTCTGATGCAGTAAGTTCAAGTTTTGCATTGATCTTTTCCAATAGATTAAGTCTAGCTAGGCCTGTAACTTTAAAAACAGCAAAGGGAATAAAAGGAGAAGACTTTGATTTTTCGATTACCTGAAGCACTTCATTCATAACAAAATCAAAATCTGCTTCTTCCTCGTTTCCTTCAACAGAATAATCGAGAATAGATGCAATTTTATTGTTGCCAAGAAGATTAATTGTTTTGTTGCAGTCAGTAATGGTTTCACCCCCGCAAAAATGTTTAAAAATAGTAGGTTTTATAATCCAATTTATTGGAAACTTAACAAAAATGGCAAAAGACAGCATTTTATTTCCAATGTTTACAATTAAGGGATATTGTAAGGTTTTGAAAAGCCAAAACGCTTGTTTTAGCTCCTTTATCGATTTAGATGAAAAAGCAATTTCAGAATCTATAAATAGTTGCATTCAGTAAAATATGTTAATAATACAAAAATATGAATTATTTTGCCATCTGACTTTAAAAATATGTTAAATTTGTAAGCTTATGGAGAAAATAACAAAAATAATAGAAAATCCTTATCCCATTTATATTGGAGAAATCAATGCTTTTGATTTTGAGCGGTTTCAACAAATTATTAAAGCATTTTCGCAACTCATAATTATAGTTGATGAGCATTCCAAAATGTACTGTTTACCTAAGTTAATGAGTATCCCGTCATTTAAAACAGCAAAATTAATAGAAATAAAGAGCGGTGAAGCAGGTAAAAATATTGAAAATGCGATAGATATTTGGGGGAAATTTACCGAATTGAACCTGGATAGGAATTCTTTGATAGTAAACTTAGGGGGTGGAGTAATCAGCGATTTAGGTGGTTTTGTAGCAACGGTCTTCAAACGTGGATTGCACTATATCAACATCCCCACAACACTCTTGGCCATGGTAGATGCTTCTATTGGAGGCAAGACAGGCGTCAATTACAAAGGATATAAAAATCAGCTGGGCGTATTTTCTGACCCTGAAGTTGTATTTATTGATAGTGTTTTTTTAAAGACTTTACCAAAACGCGAACTTTATTCAGGATTTTCCGAAATAATCAAATATGCCCTGATCATGGATGTTGTTTTATGGAAGCTAATATTAGAAATAAAGCCGGAAAATATATTGGAAAATGCTGAAATAATAAAAAGAGCTGTCATTGTAAAAAGTAATATTGTAAATGAAGACCCTTATGAAAAAAATATTCGTAAAATTTTAAATTTTGGACATACCATCGCTCACGCAATTGAAAGTTATTCATTATCAAATGACGAGAATCCCTTATTACATGGTGAAGCAGTGGCAATTGGAATGATTTGCGAAACGTATATTTCAGTTAAAAATAACGGTTTCGACGAAAAAGAGGCTGAAAAAATCTATTCCTATATCCGAAATTTATTCTCAGCTTACACTATACTTCCACAAACAATTCCGGCACTCATTGATATTATTAAACAGGATAAAAAAAATAAAAACAAAAAGCTCAACTTTACATTGTTAACAGAAACAGGTAAATCGCTTATCGACAACAATTGTGATGAAAATCTAATTACCGAAAGTATTATGTTTTACTCCAATATTCTTTAAATTTTGGCTATTCTTCAATTTAACACCTCAAAAAAAGTTTTATGCGGCGAAATCAATCTGCCTGCATCCAAAAGCATTTCAAATAGAGCTTTGATTCTCAAACATATTGCTAATGATAGCTTTTCGATTTTAAACCAATCATTGGCTGAAGATAGTATTTTATTGGATAAAATCTTAAGCAACTTTAGCTTATTAAAAGATAAGTCAGCCACTCAAGAAATCTTTGTTGACAATGCTGGAACTGCCATGCGTTTTCTCACATCCTTACTTTCAATTAAAAAAGGAAATTGGTTACTTTCGGGTAGCGATCGAATGAAAGAAAGACCTATTGCGGGCTTAGTAGATGCACTGAATCAAATTGGAGCAACTATATCTTATACAGAAAACAAGGGATTTCCTCCATTATTCATTAAAGGAAAAACCCTCAAAGGTGGCATTCTATCGATTGAAGCAAATACAAGTAGTCAGTTTATAACTTCAGTTTTATTAATAGCTGCATTTTTAGAAAATGGGTTGGCAATAAATTTAATGGGGGAAACTGTTTCAAAACCCTATATAATTATGACATTGAAGATCCTGAAATATTTTGGGATTACTTATACTCAATCAGAAAATGGGATTCACATATCCCATCAAGTATTTTGTCCCAAAGATATTTATATTGAGTCCGATTGGAGTGCTGCCAGTTATTGGTACGAAATGGCAAGTTTTGCAGATTCAGTTGATTTAAAGCTAAATGGATTGACAAACAGTGGATGGCAAGGTGATGCAATTATTGTTGAATTATTTAATGAATTGGGTGTTAAATCAGAATTTCTAAAAGATGGCGTTCGATTAACAAAAACCCAAATATCTGCGCAAAATTTATCTTACGATTTTTCTGATTTCCCAGATATTGCACCCAGTATAGCAGTTTGCTGTGCAGGTTTGGGCATACAGGCTAAATTAAAAGGCTTGGAAGGTCTTAAAATTAAGGAAAGTAATCGTTTAACTGCTTTGGAAAAAGAGCTCAATAAGATAAATTGCCATACAATTATCGACAATGATAATACCTTACTCATTGTTCCTTCAAAAATAAAAGCCAACGCCCCTATTTTTACCTATAACGACCATAGAATGGCCATGAGTTTTGCACCTTTGGCAATCATACTAGGAAAACTTGATTTTGATAATATCGATGTCGTTAAAAAATCATATCCTGGGTTTTGGGAAGATCTGCAAAATGTTGGATTTGCACTTACAGAATAAACAGCCTCCTAGCGAAATGAATTAACTAAAACCCCTTTTGCCTCATCACTTATTACTTTATAATCGATTACACAGTCAAGTATTTGGCATAAAAAAAAAGAGAACCTATGATTCTCTTTTTTTAGTTTTTAACTTTTAAACTTTATAAACTCATTAGTGTCTGATGACTAATTTACGTGTATAAAAAATCTTATCATCCACTATCAATGAATAGAAGTAAATACCATTTTTAAATTCACTTATATTTATAGTCTTTTCTCCGTTTAAGTTATTTAACAGGACTTCTTCGATGGAGGCTCCCAAAATATTACGTATAGCAATTTTAGCAGATGCGCATTGTTTTGGCAAAGCATAAGTGAATGTAATTACACTAGAAGCTGGATTAGGATAAGCATTCGAAAAAGAAACATCAGATTTGTTTATATCATTGATACCAACAGAAGTTGTATAATTAACAATCACACTTATTGAATCAGAAGGATTGGCCGTATTGAAAAACACATACCTAATGTTAGAATTTCCAGATCTTCCATTTGCATTGTAATCTGCTTCAAAAGTAGTATCAAAGACATTGGAAGCAATAGTTGCAGAAGCCAACGATGTTATAGTTGAGGGATCGTAACAAGTACCTGCAAAGCAAAAAGAGTTTTCGGAACCTGTAACCAGGCTATTTTGTATTTTCTTGGCTTTAACACTAAGGGTTGCAGAAGATGTATTTTTTACATGCAAAGGCAGTTTAATTATTTCGCTGGTTCCACCAGTCAATGTTAGAACTTGGTTATTGGTTAATAAACTACCATTTCTATAAATTTGTAAATTCTGAGAAAATACAAAAGAAACATTTATGATTAAGCAAACCAGAAAGATGAAAGATTTTTTCATTTTTATTTTATTAATAAATAGATTTGAGGGATCCCCCTCAAATCTATTATTGATTATTGTATTATTCTATAACAATTTTCTTAGAGATATTGTTTTCACCAGCTTTTAAATTCATGTAATAAATCCCACTTGAAAGATTACCAAATCTTACATTCAATGTATGATTACCTGAAGTTAAAACACCTTCATTGTGATTGTAAACTAATGCACCTAAGTTATTGTATATACTAACATTAACTTGTTGACTGCCTTTAGTGTTGAATGAAAGCTGAACATTGTCTCTGGCTGGATTTGGAGTTAGTGAAAATTCAGTTAAACCTGCATTTTCATCAATTCCAATTAAAGATAAAAGCTGGAACAATTTTTGTTCACCTGTACCATATTGACCATTGGAAGAAACAACAACCTGATTAGCTGCGTTTACCAATTGATAGCTACCAGCACCATAGCCAGCATTGATACCATCGCCATATGCATCTACTACAGTTAAAGTATAGCAACCAGTAGCTGAAAATGTTAGATTCACTGGATGAGCCAAAACACCAGCTGCAGTTAAATCTGCATAAGGACCACCTGAAGCAATAATATTAGCTGCGTCGTCCGTAATTTTCCAAGTTGATTCAGAACCATATTGATCCTGAGTAAATGTAAATACATGTCCGGTTGCACCACTGGTGGTATTTGAAGTCTTTAAAATATTTGATTTTGTTTGACTGTTATTGGCAGTATTTTGATCAGCAACACCATTTACTGTGGTTACACCAATAGTAATTGCATTGGATGCCAATACAGTAAATCCAGTAATAGCAGGGAATGTAATAGTTTTTGAAGAAAATGGCAACATAGTACCAGTCCAGGTATAAGTTGCAGCTGTTCCACCATTAACCGTATAAGAGAAAGCAATTGAAGTTACAGTATCTGAACCTAAACTTGTAACCTTAACAACAGGAACTAAATTTGGAGCACAAATTTCGTTTGCAGTTGTAATACTTACAAGTGAAATATCTTTAGCATATAAAATATTGGTTAAAACAGGTGTTTTTTCAGCACCGGTAATAATTTCCTGTTTACCTTCAGCTATAAAACCAACGAGTCCAACATTACCTAAATCTAAATCAACCAGATTAATACTGGCAGGTAAAGTATAGGTATAAGTTTTTAGGAAATTTGTACCTGAAGTAGTCGTTAAAATAGTATCACCCCATTGTCCGGTTAATAAATGACGCAACATATGACCATGGTTGTAACTTCCATTAGGTAAAATCTGAGTTGGATTCCAGGTAGCTGCTCCAGTTTGAGGACCTTCAACATTATTCTGAATTAATGCAACATTCATCATATTAACTAATGGACTATTGGCATAGTAATGAGCACTTACTTTAACCGTTAAAACTCTGGTTTGAACATCCAATTTTGCAGAATCAATATTCATAGTTGCATAAGTAGGCGTAGCTAAAACCTGATCACCAAAAGTAGGCCATTGGGTTCTATCACTGGTAGCAGTTACAGTTAATGGAGAAAATACATGTCTGTTTATTGTAGCAGCAGGGTATCCTGTTAATCCGGTCTGAGCAGCTAAAGCATCACCGAAAGTAGTTCTGAAATCAGGTTCTCCAGCTCCTGGAGTTGCGTATCCACCCTGGTGAAGATTGATAATAAAAACATCATTAGGATGTAATGCTTTGTAATCATTGGCTTTTTTATGACCGTCTGGGCAATATTGGCAATGAATACCAGTATATTCTTCTAATACAGCTTTTTTATAATATAAAGTGGCCATAGAGGAAACTACTTTGGTTAAAGTATCACTGTTATAAGTGCCATTAACACTTGAAGCCCATAATTTTATGGTATAAGTACTATTCGTAGCAGGAGTCCAGGCAGTTGTATGAGAATAGGTATAAGCTGTTTGACCAAGAATGCTTGCGCCGGTAACATTTTGAGTTACAGTTGCACCTCCATTGATTGAATAATTTAAGTTAAAGGCAGTAATTGTATTAGAACCTGTATTATTAAGAGTTCCAGTTAAAGTTTGAGGAGTATTCGTTTGAACTACACTTTGCATGTTTAAACTAGCAATATGCATACCATCTGCAACAAGAATTGTAGATGCCAAATTCGCACCCCAAATATAAGTTCCCTGAAGCAATCCACCTATCGTAGTAGTTCCAGAAATTAAATTTGTTTTTTGGAACAATCCGCCAGGAGTAGAAGTGAATACAGCATTATCAGGCATAATGTCATGTACTAAGCTTACAAGTTTTGTAGATAATTTAATTTGAATCAGATTAATATTGGTTGGTGTTGTAGAACCAGTATAAGACTGTAACCATAAATAAGGACCTCCAGGTGTAACATTATCATAAGCTGAACCAGCAGCAGCATAAGCACCTCCACTAATATTAGCAGCAGGAATAGAATCCAAATAAGCACCTGTCATACTATACAGTCTCGGACCCGTTACATTCCATGGGCCACACCATAAACCACCTGCTCCACTATTTGCAAGAGGATCAAAAGCGATATGACGAACCAAGAAACCTGTTGGCAAAGTAATGGTAGAAACTTGCGTTTTAGCAGTAAAGTCCATTTTATAGACAACATTCGTAAAATTGCTACCATAAAAATAAGTACCATCATAAGCTAAATCGCGGATACCTCCTGTGAAAGTAGCACCGGTAATCGCAAAACTATCAACCAATGCTCCAGCAGTAGTTAATTTATAGAATTTATTTGCAGTGTATTTTGTGGTATATAAATAGGTCCCATCAGATTCAATGCCATAAGAGGCAGGACCCCAAACTAGTGAAGAGATACTGTTTGTAAACTGGTAAGTCCAGGCAGCGTTTGTTTGTTTTAAACTAGGATTTGTAGCAACGCCAACATAAGGAGCCACTTCCGCTGTTTGAGCAAATAAACCAGCAGCAAACAAAATTAATAATGTAAAAAATGTAATTTTTTTCATAGATTTGAATGAATTTGATGAATAATTTAATTAAGAAAATATTTTATGCAAATATAAAGCATATTTAGACAACGATTATCATTTAACAAATTTTTAACGTCAGCTTCAAAAATAATTCATAGTACTCTAAAAGACTGTAAATCAAAACTAATTTAGAATTATACTAAAATTTATCACTAGTGTCCACTTTAAAATTAAAAAGTTCTTTGAAATCATTGTATATCTAT
>JBAXNW010000024.1:0-55327 GCA_037133555.1 Bacteroidota bacterium | reverse complement strand
TAGAGATATAAGTAAAATTAATCAATATTATAAATTTTTGTCATGTACTTAGTATTAATGAATTAAATTTATTTATTATGGAAAACATTTTATTAAAATACATGGTCGAACGCTTCAATGAAGCTGAGCATGTGAATCAAACGCAAATTCATAATTTTCCTTTTATAACAATTTCAAGAGAATATGGTTGTCCGTCGAAAGATATAGCTTTATTAATCGTTCAAAAGTTGAACAGCCATTTAAAGTTAAAAAATCATTTGCCATCCTGGCGAATGATCAACAAAGAAATACTGGAAGAAACATCAAAAGAGTTAAAAGTTGATACGAAACGTATTCAAAAGTTTTTTAATATTGAGAATAGAAGTACGATTGAGGAAATATTAACATCATTATCTGAAAAATATTACCATTCCAACAAAAAAATCAAGAAAACACTTACTGTAATTATTACGGATTTTGCAAAAACCGGAAATGTTGTGATAGTTGGTAGAGGTGGCGTTTGTGTGACAAACAATCTGAAGAATGGAATTCATATAAGGCTCACAGCACCTATTGATTGGAGAGCTGACAGTATTATTCAAATGAAGAAAGCAACAAGCATTGCGGATGCAAAAAAACTGGCTGAGGAAATTGATTTTAAACGCACCGAGCTATTAAAAATAATGAGCGACAACTCTTATAAGGACACCTTTTTTGATTTAACATACAACTGCCAGTCTTTTAGCAAAGAAGAAATTGCAGAATCAATCGTTTACCATTTGATATTAAAAGGTAAAATTAAAATTTAATAAAGCGCAGAATGGATATTCTATTTTGAATTTAACTCAATAAAACTATCATTTTCATTGTTAAAAAGGAATCCTGTATAACGATCGTATGAAAAATACTTGGGAATGCCAGCATTTGAAGGCATATTTTCTTTCACATAACTGTTCATCAAATAGTTATAAAAATAATTGGAACTCTTTACAGCAGCATATTCTGATAATTGATAAATTTCATTTAAAACAATAGGAGTTATTTTAAATTGATAGCTTACTTTATTGGTCGAATTATCCAACAGAAAGCGACTTTCCAGTTTATCGTTTACCGAAAAAGTAGTGTAAAATAGTTTTTCATTTTTAAATCCTGATGATGAGAATTCGAACCAAAAATTCAAATTGACAGCATTCAGCGTATTATCCTGATAATATACCAATGAATTAAAAAACACTTCCTGATCTCTGTAATTATAATCATCTTCGCTCATTTCAACCTGAGCAAGGTTAAGCGTGTATTTGGTACTTTCAAGAGCATTAAAACTTTGCAAGCTATCTTGTTCATATACTATAAAACCATAAAATTGAAGCTCCGTTTTCAATTTACTGTAAAACATGTGTATGAATCTGACATCACTCACAGAATCTAAATACAAAGTTTTGGCCAACCAAATAGAATCTTGAGTTAAAACATTTAAAGAATCATAATTTGGAATTTTCTTTAACTTATCATTCGTAAGTATCAAGCGATTGGTTGTAAGTAATAAAACAGGGATTGATTTTTTAGTTTTCACAAATTCCCTTGCCAATTCACGTTCGGCTGTACAAGAAGTAAGCAAAGTGATTAATATGGCAACAAAAATGAATATGTTTAAATTATTAAATTTCAAGTGTTTAATTATTTATGTATCCAAGAATACTAACTAACGCTATTAAAGTAAATTTATTTTGGTTCAAGCATTTTTTGTCCGAATGCATATCCATATGCTAAGCATTTATTAAGTTGCTCATCATGAGGTGTAAACTTTACAAATAAACTTTCATTAAAGAAATTTAGCTTTAAGCTTCTTAAATTGTTTTCAATAATTTTTGCACCTTCGCCACTCCAACCATACGAACCAAAAGCACCGGCTAATTTCCCTTTTTCGCGTAAAGGGTTGATAATTGAAAACATAGTGTATACTTGCAGTAAAATATTTTGATTAATCGTAGGGCATCCAATGATAAGTGCATTGCTCTTTGCAATTTTTTCTTCTAATTTCTCAAGTGGCATGGTTTCAATATCACAAACATCTACAATTAGTTCAGGATTTTGCCTGAGACCTTCCGCAATTTTATCAGCCAATATGGCTGTATTCTGATATGCTGAAACATAAGCTACCAAGACCCGATTCTCTTCAGGTAATGATATCGCTGACTTAGCCAGTTCCTCAGAAAGATCAACATAGCGTTTCCAGGTTTCGATAAGCAATGGACCATGCCCATTGCATATTGCATAAATTTCCAGTGGACGTATTTTTTCGATGGCTTTTAACAGAAATCGACTGTAAGGCTTCATAATTACATCGAAATAATATTTGAATGCTTCGTCCCAATTCCCTACTTCAGTATCGTACATTCTTTCGTCGCAAAAGTGTGCACCGAAAGAATCGCAGGTAAACAACACCTTGTCTTCCTCCAAATAGGAATACATCGTATCGGGCCAATGTAAATGAGGCGCACTGATAAATTTAATTTTTTTATTTCCTAAATCCAATACATCCCCATCTTTTACAATAAGATGCTTAAATTCTTCACCCAATAAATCATTTAAATACCGTATGGCATTACCACTTCCTACTACACAAGCCTTGGGCGCAATTTTTAATAAATTTTTTAAGTTTCCGGAATGGTCAGGTTCTGTGTGATTTAAAATGATATACTCTATTTCGCTTGGATTACAAAGTGTAGTAATTTTTTTCAAATAAGTATCCCAAAATCTTTCCTTGGTAGTTTCTACAATTGTTTTCTTGTCGGCATTGATAAAATAGGAGTTATAAGTTGTACCATACTTGGTTTCCATAACTACATCAAATGTAATCAAATCCGGATCAAGTACGCCTATCCATTTAACGTCATCTGTAACTTTTAATATTTTAGTATCAGTCATATTTTAAATAATATATATTTTTTTTAAAAAAGTGTCATCTGAACGGCTTCTTCTCCGTCTTCATCATCTGGTTTTCGATCAGATGTTTTCCCAAAGTTTTCAAAAGGATCGGGTTTTGATTCAATTTCTTCAATCTCTGTTGACAATTCGATAGTATTTTCATTTTCGTAAGGCAAAGCTTCCAATAGCACCACTTCTTTTACAAAATGATTCGACAAGCGTTTTCCTCTTGCCTTAAAGCCTTTAACAGCAATAAAGTCGGCCAAGAGAATAACTTCGTTGTCAATGTGTTTCCCATTTTTTTTATCATCAAAAACAATTTCTGCCTGAGGTAACCAATCATTAGAAATTGCATACATCACCGAATTAGGATGTTCGCCCAAGAAATCCTGTTTTTTGTCTGATTCTTCAATTTGGAATCTTTTAACATAGGGTTTTTGAGCTTCACCATCATAATATACAGCTGAAATTACCTTTTCAGGATTGTACTTTTCGATAATCATCATATCTTCATCAAAATGATTGGATAAATCGAAACTCAACAATCGGTAATATCCTGATTTCATGACAGTCAATATTTTATCTGTTGGTTTAAATGCACCCAGATAAATACCTCTGCTTTCAGTATTTAAACGCATTACGGTTTCGTCGTACCAGATATTACGGGCACCCAATGTAGAAACGCCTTCGTCTTTCAGCGCTACTTTTTTTACCAGATGTTTAGTCAGAATATTGCCCTGAGAACTTCTACCCTTGATAGCTAATTCGCTGAAATCAAAATCAAAAATTGTCTTTTTGAGCTTTGGCTTAGGTTTTAGAATTATTTTAACTACTTCGGCTTCACCGTTTTGATTGGCTGTAAAATAAAGTACTTTGCTAGATTTACTTCCTTTGGTTAAATCGTATTCTTTGTCGCGGGTTACACCAACTACAGCAAATCTTTTTATATATGCACTTCCTTTTAATCCGTCCTGATAAACCATATTGTAAATTGTACGTTCATCGTTGCGTCTAAATACAGCAATGTGCAAAATATTTTGTCCGACAAATACTTTATCTACAACCTTGGTAACAATAAAACTACCATCTTCTCTGAAAACGATAATATCATCGATATCAGAACACTCACCTACATATTCGTCTTTTTTGAGACCGGTTCCAGCAAAACCTTCGATTTTGTTGACATATAATTTTTCGTTGGCTACGGCTACCATGGTAGCTTCAATCACTTCAAAATTACGCAATTCCGTTTTACGTTCTTTGCCTTTTCCGTATTTTTTCTGAATACGTGTAAAAAAATCGATTACATATTGGGTCAAATGTGCAAGATCGTATTCAACTTGCTTGATGTCGTCTTCAATGGCTTTGATAACGTCATCGGCTTTGTTTGAGTTAAATTTCGAAATACGGTCAATCGGAATTTTTCTCAAACGTAATATATCTTCCAGTGAAACTGGTCTTACTAAATTTTGGGTATAGGGTTTAAGTCCAGCATCGATGGCTTCGTTGATTTCAATATCCGTCTTACATTTTTTCATATCCTGATACACTTCTTTTTCGATAAAGATGCGTTCTAAAGATACAAAATGCCATTGTTCGAGGAGTTCTCCTTTTTCGATTTCCAGTTCAAGTTTGAGTAAAGCAACCGTATTGTCAGTTGATATTTTCAGGATTTCTCTTGCACCGATAAATCGGGGTCTTCCACTATCAATGATACATGAATTGGGAGAGATAGAGACCTCACAATTGGTAAAAGCATACAATGCATCGATGGTTGTATCGGGCGAAATTCCGGGGGCAAGATGTATCAGTATTTCAACATCACGCGCTGTATTATCATCAATTTTGCGGATTTTTATCTTACCTTTGTCGTTGGCAACTATGATGGATTCAATTAAAGAAGTAGTATTTACACCAAAAGGCAATTCTGTAATTACCAGCGTTTTCTTATCTAACTGGTTGATTTTAGCTCTTACCCTTACTTTCCCTCCTCTTAAACCATCGTTGTACTTGGTTACATCAGCCATGCCACCGGTCATAAAATCGGGTAGCAATTCAAAATCTTTACCCTGGAGGATATTGATGGAGGCTTCTATCAACTCATTAAAATTATGAGGTAATATTTTGGAGGCCAGCCCAACGGCAATACCTTCAACACCCTGATTGAGCAATAAAGGAAATTTAACTGGCAAGGTAATGGGTTCCTTATTTCTTCCGTCATAAGAAGGCTTCCAGCGGGTTGTTTTTGGATTAAAAACTACATCGAGAGCAAATTTCGACAAGCGGGCTTCGATATACCTGGGTGCAGCTGCACTATCACCGGTGTGAACATTCCCCCAGTTGCCCTGGCAATCAATCAATAAATCTTTTTGACCCAGCTGTACCAAAGCATCTCCAATAGAAGCATCTCCATGTGGGTGATATTTCATCGTATGACCAATAATATTGGCAACTTTGTTGTAACGACCATCATCCAACTCTTTCATTGCATGCAATATTCTCCGTTGTACGGGCTTCAAGCCATCATTTACTTCAGGAACTGCACGCTCAAGAATCACGTAAGAAGCATAGTCCAAAAACCAATCTTTGTACATGCCACTTAAATGCAAAGTTTTGCGGATTTCTTTGTTAGAGTCATCCGTTACAAAACCACTTTCGTTTATTTCATTATTTTCTTCCATCAATCTTTCTAAATTCAATTATACCGATAGGTAATTTCAGATTTAATGAGCTCATTATAAATTAAATATATTATTTCCACAATCGTATCAAAACGACTTCACCCAATAGGAAAATCAGGGCTAAAATTACAAACAATTTCCATAACCTGACACCTTGATTAATTTCTTTTATCAACAATCCCAGGTGTTTTTTTCCAGTTTCGATAAGGTTAAAATTAGCAAGCTGTTTATCTTTAATTTCATGTTCCAATTCCTTGATGGTAAAAAAGTCGAGACGCGATTCGTTGCGGTCGTAATTAAACGATACAGCAGCAACTGTTTTTTTATCAGCCAGCAGCTGGTAATTGCCTGCTTGCTTTATCTGGTTGTGAAACAATACTTCTAAATGAGAATTAACGTATTTGTGTTCAGGTATAATTTCGAAACCAAGTTGTTCTCCTTTAAGCCTTAGCACATCTTCACCAACAATCTCTATATTTTTTAAAGTGACAGACTCATCGTTGCCAATGGTATAAAACAATTTGGAATTGGATTGACTTTGTAATGCAATATTGAACATAGCCGGAACAAATATTGCGTGTTTTGGAAAATTACTCCAACTGACATCCAAAGGTACTGCAGATTGATATACCATACCTTTGCCACTTATGCATGCATTCAGAAAATCCTTGCCGTTCAGCATTTTTAATAAGTATTCTTTAAGATTTAGCTGATTCTTTGCAAAAGAATAAAATGAAAACACATTGGGAAAATCCATGTTCTCTGGTAGTTTCTCAAATACATCGACAAAAATGGGATGTTGTAAATTGAGTTGGTCTACTTTGGTATCGGTAGTATCTTTGGCTTCGTATGTGTTGATATTTAATGCCATAGAAAATTGTCGATAGGATTCAAAATCAATAGTTGTAGCCGGAAATACGAGAATACTACCTCCATTGTCAACAAACTTTTTTAATTCCTGACTCAAACCTGTTGATATTGTTTTTAATCCGTTTAAAACAATGAGATTATTGTTTCGGAAAGCAGCAAAATCGATATTTTGTTCGCTCCTATTTTTTAAAGCAAAAACAGAATCAAGCTGATAGATTTTATTAAGATAAGCACTTTCGTCTCCGCCATTGATGATTAAAATCGGTATTTTATTGGCAACATTGTAAGAGAAATAAAATTTATCATCATAAACAATCGGATAATCTGCAAGTTCCACATATCCGCTTTGAATTCCACTTTCTGTAATGCGATAAGAAATGCTCATCGTTAGCTCATCTTTTTCTTTGATGTCAAAACTTGCTACTGCTCGTTGATTTCCGTTGATGACCAATTTTAAAGGAATTTTTTCGCAGGCTATATCAGAAGCATTTTTAATTTTAACATTGAGCTTTACATTTTTATTGAGTTGCAAAACAGGGGAATCGAACCAGCAACTGTCAATGTATAAATTATTGCTTTTTTGAGGCAGTATAGGAATCAGATAAGATGAAATATTGCTATCTTTCTGTATACCTTCAAACTGGCTGATACTCTTTTGAAAATCACTGATAAGGTAGGCGGCTTTATTGGTTTGAGGCGTAAGATTCAAGACATCCTGCTGGCGTTTGAGAATTTCGGGAAGTTTACGAACCGAGGGTGAAATCGCCACTTCATCCAAGAGTTGTAAGAATTCTTCTTTGCTGAACATTCGCTGGTGCCTGCCTTCAAAATCATTGGTAAGCAACTGAAATAAATCCGTATTAGGATAAGCCGAAACGATTTCACGGGCTTTTAGTTTGGCTATATCGAGCAATTTTGCTTCGTCAGAAATCGCCTCCATACTGAAAGAGTTATCTACATATATGCTTACTACATTTTTACCTTGTATGGCTTTTTTATTGCCGGCAAAAGGCAGATAAGGCTGAGCAAAAGCCAAAACCAGAAAAAGAATAGCAAGTATCCGCATTGCAAGAATCAATAAATGCTTTAGCTTAGAATACTTTTGGGTTTGAACTTTCAGTTCTTCCAAAAAACTTACGTTGGAGAAATATACTTTCTTAAACCTTCTGAAATTAAAGAGATGAATAACAACAGGCAGCCCTATAGCTATAAGTCCCCAAAGGAAAAATGGATTAACAAATTGCATTGCGTAGATTTGAAACAACGATTAAAAATAGTGCTACAAAGATAAGGATATTTATTGATTTGGAGATATTGTGAATGGGTGATTTAATGATTAATTGATATGAAAATTTATGGATTGAGATCTGTAAATAGAATCAACTCAAAACCATTGTAATTTATGGAAATGAATTATTTTAATACATTCGAGAATTTAACTAAAAAGGAAGTATTAATTATTCATAATTGAGACTTACAATTAAGAATAACATAATACACCCTGCATCGTTAAAATTGTAATCACCTGAAATAAGGATGAATTTAATCTTCAGAAAAGAAACTTTCCATCGATAACGTTCAGCAGTTTGCTTTCATGCGGAGTTTGTAAAGTACCGTTCCTTTCAGCCAGCTGCTTTGTTTATTACTTGTTGTTTATTTCACTTTGTTGATAAACCCAACTTGAAGCATGGTGCTGTTATTAGCTATAAATTTTTATTCATTTAAGGAATCTATCATCGCTATAATCTTTTCAATGTTCATAGCTTTCTAATTGATAGAATATTAAATATTTGCTAAATTTATTTTTTAAATTAAAGCAAAAAACTATTTAAAGAATGATTCTATTTTGATATTTCCTCCAAACGTTTTTTTATTTCATTAATTTTTGATTCATCCAATTTATAAAAGGATTCTATAATATTAAATTTTTCATCTAAAAGAAAATAAAGTGGTAAAACAACTACCCGGTAGATATTTCCGGCAGCTTTGGAATAGATTAATGGATGGGCATAATTTCTTGCTTTAAGAAACTGCAGCATCTTATCTGATAATGTATCTGTTGAATTTATCCCAAAACTTGAAAGTCCCCTTTGTTCTAATTCCTTATGATATTTCTTAAATTCTTCCATCTGCAACAGACAGGAGCCACAAAACTTAGCCCAAAAATCCAGCAAAATCAGTTTTGCTTTAACATTGTATAATTCAAAGGACTCCCCCTGATAAGAAATACCGGTAATATTGGGAGCTTTCACAAAGGGAATGTTTCTTACTTCAGAAATTATTTTACTGTTTATGAGTTTCTGAAACGTCAGAAAATAATCTTTCAAAGTATCTGTTTTAATGAGATAAAGTCTGTCGTCCATATTATCCTTTTTATTGAAAGAATAACTTAGTATCTCCTCTACAGTTGAGGAAGTTGCATAGCCATCTGGATAAACCATATTGGTTCTCCTGTACACCATAACAGAATCAGTTTTATTAAAATAAGTGATTTCTTCTCTCCTTAGAGTATATATTTCTTCTCCGGGTGTCATATCAATATTAAAATCATTGATATGACAGGTAGTATCCACTATCTTAGCTCCAAAACATTTCATGCCATTTAGTATAGTATCCGGTAAAAAACTCAGACTTACTTCCTTTGATTTAATCCAGTTATAAAACTCTTTTACAGCAGATGATTTATTGTTATCTGAAATCATAAAACTTGGCAAATAATCAAGTTTCAACTGCTTAATCCTTTCAGTTTCATCTTCACCTGTTTTATTGCTGAATGTAAAGAGAAAACAGGATTTTCTGATTTTATTCATATGCAGGCTTTGTTTGCCATCGAATATTGCAAGGGTCTTTGCTGAATCTTTTGCAAAAGCGACAGTTTCAGCACGCATCTTTAGAAATTGATCTGTTTTTTTATCTTTCACAAACCAAATTTTTGTCCTTGTGACACTTTTACTAAGTCCACCTTGCAATTCCCAATTCATATATTCAAGAAATGCATTTTTCTGATAACAAGGTTTTTTTATTGAAATTTTAGCAAAAGCCATAGTATCAACCTGACTTTTTATACTATTTGAACTAATAAATAATACAATGATTATGAGTAATGTTTTTTTCATTTTTTATTTATTGCTGCTAACTTACTTATTTTTTCAAGGTTACTCCCGAAAATTTATAGGCAAACCCAATTCCAATGACTTCTTTAAACTGAATACCCGGACCTACATGATCAACAGTAATACCATCACTTTTGTAAAAAGTTAGTTTTGTTTTATTATCATAAATCAATTGAGTGGATAAACTTGCAGAAATAAACCTGCTTATTTTGAGTGACATTAGGAATTGCCAGTTGACGACTAAGTATTCTGGATGATCAAAGTAATTGCTGAATAAACCCAACGTTGTTTGAAAATTCAGATTAGGATTGATGTCTTTTTTAAAAGCCACTTTTAAATAAGCACCTACTTCAGGTTTAAAGGTTTTTCCAGAATCAACCCCGAAGGCAGCTGCATCGGAAAGCTGCTTATCATTTACAAAAATAAAGCGTGCTGTAGCAGGAGAAAGGAACAATGAAAAATTATCTCTGGGTTTGTAATCCATCCCTAATGCAAACAGCACATATGCAGGTGCAAAAAATTTAGAAATCGCAACAGTATCGTTCGGGTAATTATAACCGGGCATAAACTGACTCCTGAAATTTAAAAGTGCAGAATAAAACCAGTGATTGCTTGCTTTTCTTCCGTACTTGGACGAAAAATCTATTTTATCATCATTTTTTATCACTTCACCTTTTGCACCTTGCATCACCAACCCAAATCCTAAATCCAGGTTATTATCCCAGGCATTTTTCCCTTCAGCGTAATTAAAAAAATAATTTACAATAGCATTGCCTGCAATGGAGTTTTGACCTCCTGCAGCCCAGTTTGTTAAAGAAACCTGACTAAAATTCAGGGCAAACAAACCACCTCTTTTCCAGATAGTATCCTGTTGTGCATAAATTGAGCCTAAAGAGAAAAAAGCAAACAAAACAAATATTAATTTTTTCATATCAATGATTATTAAATAGTTGAACCTTAGTAAATCGTTTTAATTGTTTTAATAAAAACAAAGCCTTGCTTCCAAATTAACAGCTTAAAATATGAATATTACTTCTTCAGCAAATCGCGAATTTCGGTCAGCATTAATAGTTCCGGACTTGGAGCTGGTGGAGTAACAGGAGGTATAGGAGTATTCCGTAGCACTTTTTTATTCATATTGTTCATCGCTTTAATAATTAAAAACAACACGATAGCGATGATGAAAAAATCTATGATGGCACTAATAAACATACCATATTTAATTTCAGCTGCTCCTACTTTGGCAGATAAATCCTCAAAGTTAATACCCTGTAATAATATCCCGATAAAAGGCATCAGTATATTGCTTACCAGAGAGGCAATGATTTTACCAAATGCAGCCCCAATAATAACCCCAACGGCTAAATCCATTACATTGCCTTTCATGGCAAATTCTCTAAATTCTTTAGCAAATCCCATATTTTAAATTTTAATGATGAAACATTTATTGATAAGATTATGAAACAAATTTCGAATAAATCAGGCTAAGTATTTCATTCAAAGGCAATTGACTTACTTTAAAGCTAAGATTCAATAGAAATATAAATCGTTTCAAATTTTATTTCAAAAATAAGCTTTAAAAAAGCAAAACGTATCTATATTAAATAAAAAAAAGCGACATGCTCTTTAAAAAGAGAATATCGCTTTTTTGCTCAAAAAACTTACACAGCTTTTTACTGATGATTATTTTTTAGCAATTAAAATTAGAGTATGATGGATTGATTTCAATTTAAGTTATCTGGCAGTATTGCCAGTTTTTACGAACCACTTCTTTTTGTTACTATTAACATCAGAAGTAGATTCATTGGCATTCCTATGAGGACGGCCTGAATTATTTCTTTGTTGTTTGGGTGCTTTTACAGGATGATGATCGATTAATGGAAACGGATGATCGCTTACAACAGGAATTTTTTTCCCAATCAGTTTTTCGATATCGCGTAAATAAGCTTTTTCGTCAGCATCGCAGAAAGAATAAGCGGTACCTTTGGCTCCTGCCCTACCGGTACGACCAATACGGTGAACATAGGTTTCAGCAATGTTTGAAATTTCGAAATTGATAACAAATTCCATATCATCGATATCAATTCCACGGGCTGCAATATCGGTGGCTACCAAAACCCTTGTGACTTTATCTTTGAAGTTAGCTAATGCACGTTGACGGGCATTCTGAGATTTATTGCCATGAATGGCCTCGGCGCTGACTTTGTTTTTCTCCAGCATTTTCACCACTTTGTCGGCTCCATGTTTGGTACGCGTAAAAACCAAGGCAGTTTTGATATCCTCGTTCTTAAGAATATCTATCAACAAAGCTGTTTTATTTCCATTGTCGACAAAATAAACATATTGTTTGATGATATCGACCGGAGTAGCAGAAGGTGTAATTTCAACCTTTGAAGGCTGAAACAAAATAGTATTCGAAAGTTTTATAATTTCCTGAGGCATGGTAGCCGAGAAAAACAAGGATTGACGTTTATGGGGCAATGCTGCAATGATTCTTTTTACATCGTGTATAAAGCCCATATCGAGCATACAATCGGCTTCGTCCAATACAAAGATTTCGATATCACGCAGTGAAATAAACCCCTGGTTCATCAGATCGAGCAGACGGCCGGGTGTTGCCACCAGAATATCTACACCTCTTTGAAGTGTATTTGTTTGAGGATTTTGATTGACACCGCCATAAATAACGGTAGTAGTTAATCCGGTAAAGCGACCATAGGCTTCGAAGCTTTCGTTGATCTGGATCGCCAGTTCGCGGGTTGGAGTGATAATCAGACTTCTGATTTTCCTTTTTCTGTCGAATGTTTTTGAGGCATGTAACAATTGCAGGATAGGAATCGCAAAAGCTGCGGTTTTTCCGGTTCCTGTCTGGGCACAACCCAGTAAATCTGTTCCACGCAAAACAATAGGAATTGCTTCTTTTTGAATGGGCGTAGGGATTTCATAACCTTCTTGTTTGATTGATCTAAGAATAGGTTCAATGATGTTTAATGATTGAAATGGCATAATTTTTATTAAGGTAGATGTTTTAGAGAACCAAAACCTGACTATATTTTTGTAGGGTGGGAAATGTCCGTAAGTTAATTTTTTTGCAAAGATAGGGTTTTTAATTGGATAAATGAAATTGATTTAAAAAAGTTCATAAAGTCCATAAAGTATAGAAGTACGAAAATCGCAAGATAGCTGATATTAATATGAATTTGTAAATCAAATGATAAAATGAAATGCTAAAAAATCTTTACTTTCTTTTATAATTTTGTAATTAACAGACAAACATATATCATTATTCATCACAGTTTGTATCTTAAATACAAATTAGCTTGTATTCTCAATACAAATTATCTATTTCTGCAAAAGGAAAATAGGACATACAAAAAAGGAAACCCCTGAAAATTCAGAGGTTTCCTTTTTATTAATTTAGTTCTAAAATGCTATTGCATTATTATTTTTTAATACTCCAGCCACCTTTAAGTCCAAAGATAAAATAAACCAAGGCTAGTGTTCCTGCAGCAAAAATAGTATCACCGAATACACGCAACCATTTCAAAGTTTGCATATAAGGTTGGTGGAGGAATTCAGCAGAACGGGCATACCATAAACCTTTACTCACACTGGCTACAGTTTGTAATAAGCCAATTGGAAGGACGCTGATAAATACCATAGCTGCCAATCCAATATTGATAGCCCAGAAAGCAAATTTTACCCACTTTTCGTTCCAAACTTTTTCTTTGTCCATATCGCGCAACACGAACAACATCAAACCAATACCCAGCATTCCGTATACACCGAACAATGCGGTATGTCCGTGAACAGCAGTAGTGTTGAGTCCTTGCATATAATACAATGCAATGGGAGGATTGATCAGGAAGCCAAAGATACCAGCACCTACAAGGTTCCAAAAAGCCACAGCAATGAAACTATAGATGGGCCATTTGTAAGCTTTGATCCATTCGTTGCTCTGACTGAGTTTTAAATTATCGTAAGCTTCAAAACCCATCAATACCAATGGAACAACTTCCAATGCACTAAAAGTTGCCCCCAGAGCCATAACCGCCGTTGGGGTACCTGTAAAATAAAGGTGATGGAAAGTACCGAGTATCCCTCCCGAAAGGAAGACAATGGTAGAAAATAAAACAGCCGTAGTAGCTGTAGAAGCTTTGATGATTTGCAATTTTACAAAAAGGAAGGCAGTTACTACTGCAGCAAATACTTCAAAGAAACCTTCTACCCATAAATGCACTACCCACCAGCGCCAGTATTCAGCAATTGCCAGGTTGGTTTGTTGACCCCACATCAAACCAGCACCATAAAATGCACCGATGGCAATGGTAGAAATTAAAATCAATACCAAAAGATTCTTGCTTTCTGATTTTTTGCGCAATGCAGGCCATATAGCTCTTGCCATCAGTGCCAACCAAATCATCAATCCTACAAAGAGGAATATTTGCCAGAATCTTCCAAGATCTACATATTCATAACCCTGATGTCCAAACCAGAAGTTTTGCATCAGACCCAGTTTTTGCATTACACCCATCCATTGACCAGCCAATGAACCAATAACAATGACCAATAAAGCACCAAAAAGGAAATTTACACCCAATCGTTGGAATTTAGGTTCGTGGCCTGAAATGGCAGGTGCATAATATAAACCAGTAGCCAACCATGAGGTGGCAATCCAGAATATTGCAAGTTGAATATGCCAGGTTCTTGAAATGGCGTAAGGTAATATGTTTGATAAGGGTAAGCCATAAAATGCCAAACCTTCAACACCAAAATGAGCAGTAATTACCCCTAAAATAACCTGAACCAGCAGTAAAGCAGATACAATCCAGAAATATTTAAGCGTTGCTTTCTGAGAAGGTGTTTGTACATCATTCTGAAGCAAATTAATAGTGGAAACAATTCCTTCATCAGATCTTCGTTTCTTAGCATAATACCATACCATGAGACCGATACCTGCCAACAACATCATGACACTGAATCCCGTCCATAAAATCAGCGAACTCGTCGGACGATTACCTACCAATTCATCTGAGGGCCAGTTATTGGTATAAGAAATTTCCTGATTGGGTCTTTCGGTAACACATGCCCAGGAAATCCAGAAAAAGAAAGCATTGAGCAATCTTACTCTTTCTTTGTTTTTTAATGAATTCAAAGGGATGCTGTAAGCTTCTCTCAGATTGGAAAGTTCTGGATTATTGGTAAATAATCCTCCGTAAAATGCACTGTTACTGGCAATAGCATTCGCTCTGATTTTAGATACTAAAATCGTACTGGATGCTTTGTTGTAAGTATTCGTTCTTAATTCTTTTTGAAGCGTTACCGTAAATGAAGCTTTACGTTCAGCCGTTAATTGATTAAAAGGAATGCTGTCGGTTTTCAATGATAGCTCATTCAAAATACAAACAGCTTCTTTGTGCAGCCAATCTGCACTCCAGTCAGGAGCCTGGTAAGCACCATGCCCCCACACTGTTCCTAATTCCTGACCGCCCAATGATTGCCATACATTCTGACCATCTTTGATATCCTGTCCGGTAAATAATACTGTCCCATCAGTAGTCACAACCTTATCGGGAATTGGTGGTGCCTGTTTGTAAATTTCCACACCATAATAAATTAATACAGCAAAGGAAATAGTCATTACGGCAATAAAGCCTAACCATAGTTTTTTTGTTGACATAATTGTTTGATTTAAGTTTCTAATTATTTTACGCTGCAAATGTATAACAAATATTTAATATAAATACCAAAAGGTCTTTTTATATTTTAAAATATTTTTTATATCTTTGCATTTTTAAAAACAAACCCAAAAATTATGTTTTATAAAGAAACAGAATATGCCCTCAGAGGCTTGGTTTATATACAGGTTCAGAATTATAAAGGTATGCGCCCCGGACTAGCAGAAATAGCAAAAGAAATTGAAGCCCCTGCTTTTTATACAGCTAAAATATTACAAAAACTGGCAAAACAGGGTTTTTTGCTTTCGATGAAAGGCAGAGGAGGTGGTTTTTATTTTGACAAAGACAAGGCTGAAATTCAACTTAAAGACATTATTTCATTTACAGAAGGCGTTAACAACGTTTCTGGTTGTTGTTTTGGATTAAAATCCTGTGACGAAAACAATCCATGTCCTTTGCATGAGCAATATAAACCTATTCGGGAATCTATAGACAAATTAGTCACAGAAGAAACATTACAAAGCCTTGCCCGAAAAGTATATGAAGGGAATCATTCATTGCTGGATTGTTTAAAAACTTAAGAATCAAAAAAAATCCTTCAAATATCAATTTGAATAATAATAGTTTCTAAATACAAAAGTATTTACTGATACAAAACATTTCAATTAAGTGCTGAAACAAAAAGGAGAAAAGCTTGTTAATTTATTTAGTAAAAATAACATTCGCAGCCGTATTATATCATATCTTGATATTTTGTTAAAGTAGTTATTACAAATATTTCAATGTTATTTCTCAAATTTAAAAACGCAAAAATGCAGCAACATCATAACCCAGCACCTAATCAATCTCCAAATCAGGAATTTACTAATAAACCATTTCAGGAATTCTTAGGAGCTTTTAAACAAAGTATGCAACGTGCTTTTCACGAAGAAAACAAAATAGATGATTTTTGCAGTACCAGAGGAATTCCACCTTCTGTTTTAAAAGAACTGATGTCAGAAAACCCACTTGCACTATGCATTCCTAAGGAATATGGTGGCTTTGGTTGCAGTATCAAGGAAAATATTACTTTTATATCAGCAGCTGCCTACGAATCGCTGGCCCTTGCTTTAACCCTGGGTATCAATAATGGCTTGTTCATTCAACCTTTGAGTAAATACGGACAGGAAGCCACCAAAGCAAAAGTATTCGGTGAATTCATGAAAAATAGTGCTATGGGTGGTTTAATGATAACAGAACCTAAATTTGGCAGCGATGCCTTGAGTATGCTTACCTCCCATTCAGAAAAAAACGGTCAGTTTCATTTGAAAGGAACCAAACATTGGGCAGGCCTGACAGGCATGGCTGATTTCTGGTTATTAACAGCCCGCAAAAAATCTGATTCAGGTCATTTGCTCCGTGATATTGATATGTTTGTTTGTGATGTAAATGCTCCTCGTCAAAAGATAGTAGTTGAAGAATATTTCGAAAACCTTGGGCTTTATCAGATTCCTTATGGAAGAAATATTATAGACGTTTATATACCTGAAGAGCAAAAACTAATTCCACATACAACTGGTGTTCAAATGTTGCTTGATTTATTGCACAGGAGCCGTTTCCAGTTTCCAGCCATGGGACTTGGTTTTGTTAAACGTATTATGGACGAAGCTATCATTCATGCTAATTCTCGCATCATTGGAAAGAAAAACCTTTTCGATTATGACCAGGTTCAGAATCGCCTCTCCCGTTTACAAGCTAATTTTACCATATTATCAGCTTTTTGCCACAAATCAAGCACCATAGCAGGTATAGAAAATGATTTATCTCCTTTAGGGCTAGACGCCAATGTTGTCAAGACAATAACTTCAGATTTGATGCAAGAATCTGCTCAGTCATTGCTTCAGCTGGTAGGCGCTAAAGGATACAAAATCAATAACTTTGCGGGCAGGTCTGTAGTGGACAGCCGTCCTTTTCAAATATTCGAAGGCTCTAACGATATATTGTACCATCAGATTGCTGATTCGGTATTGAAACTGATGAAAACAGCCAAGAACAAAAACCTTTATCATTTCCTTAAAACCTATACATCCCGGGTTGCCAGCAGCATCCACGAAATGGTAAATTTTGAAATCCAGCTACCTGTATCTCAACGAAAATTAGTTGATTTAGGAAAAGTTATCAGTAGAATTGTAGCGATGGATCATGTTATCTACCTCCAAGAAAAAGGCTTCCGGAAAGATATGATAGAAAATGCATTGATTGTATTAAAACATGAAGTATCATTTCTCATCAACACTTATAAGTTTGCGAACACCGCAAATATTGTAGCAGAATATGAAGAAAATAGCAGTTGGTTTGATTTCTGAGAAATTAGTTTTTCTCACAGACCTTTTTCCCAATTAATGAATAAGAAAATAAGATATTTGAGATAACAATCTCAAGGATTGGGAGAATAAAAAAATCCTGAGATATCTGAATTTTTATAGCTTTGCAAATTAATTATTGCAATTGAATGAGAAAGCTCAGTATATTCATAACTTGCCTCTTTGTAGTAATACATCCTAATTTGTATGCTCAGGAAATAGATTCTCTAACTTATCCCAGCAAAACATTTTATGGAGAAAAATTTTTCGATAAATTTTACCTTCATACAAATTTCGAACACTTCCTGGACAACTACCATGATTATAGCATACAACAGATAGAAACTGCTGGTGATTTTTCGCAACCCGCACCCTATACTTTTTCTATTATGGGTGGAAGTTATAAATGGAATCAATATTATTTCAATGATTTCAAGATCAATGACCCATATTTTCCCGGTAGTGCCATGCATAAACCTTTTTTATTTGACAATAATGTGGACATTGATTTTATTAACTCATCCGTTAATTTCCTACCCGCTACTACCGAACAAAAAGCAATTATTCAATGGAACAACGGTAAATTAGGAGACCGATTATGGAATGCCGATTATTTAATCAATACCATTACAGGACATGTATCACCATATCAGCGTTTGTATGGAACACCTATAGAATATCGCAAGAGAGTTGAAGGTAATGTGCTGATTATGCTCCACAATATTATTGAAAACCGCCATGGGAATTTAAATCAAAGTATTTATTTTAATGTAGGTGAACACATGCTCACTACATTTGATTACAAAGGGATTAATGCCTATTTTCCTGAAAATTATCTTCAGTTACATATTAGTGGGAACCTTCATCCAATTTCATCAAAATTATTTGATTACAATGGTTATATCTTTTCATATCAGGAAAGAGATCATTTGTTTAGCGAATATTTTTATGGACAAAATGAAACAGCTAAAATGAAGTCATTCGACTTATCATTGTATGGCAAGAAATATGAAAAGTATACCAGCGGATTGAATATTTCATTTAAAAACATAGAACACAATACACCCAATTTCTCTCGTAATTTTGTAGATATCGACGGTGAAGGATTAGAGCCTTGGTATGCTGATGAGAATATTACAGCATTTTCATATTATCACAAACAGGATATTAAATTAAATGATTTATTTTCATTTAAAGCTGAATTGTATGATGGCCTTCAATTTTACAATCCGCGTCAGCAATCTTCTTATAATACTACCTATTTTCAATCTACAGATACTAACTACCGATCATTGTATTTTACCGAATGGCAATACAATTCATTTGCTGCTGCCTTACTTCAAAATACAGCTAGCATAGAACTCCATCACGCTAATTCCTCAAATACCCTAGCAATAAAAGCTGATTTGGGTATAAGTCTTGATGGATTTAGTGTAAAAAGCAATACTTTTATTAAACCTAACTGGCAATTTAATCTGGATCTGGAAGTTAAGCTTAGTTCTTTTGCTGCAATTTCAATTTTTATGGGCAAGAAACAACTGCCTTTTGATGCTGATTACCTGCGATTTTTTTCTGCTGATTATATGAACGGAAAATTATATTACTGGCAAGATGCAAATGGAGATAAAGCATTTCAAGCTTCCGAAAAAGCATCTTTTTTCACCACTACCGGAGGAAAATACCATCATCTGAGTGATGATTTGCGGCAACCTTACGAAATCTACATGGAAATCCCGATTGTGCTTAAAGCAGGAAAACGCAGTTTATTTACCTTAAGCGGATGTTACCGACAGTTTCGCGATTTATGGGGAATAGCTTACGATAAACCTGCTTCTTCCTATGGCTATTATTCACAACCTGAAAATGTCAGCATTTATTCAAGCGAACCTGTATACCGACAAATTTTTTTTCTGAATAATAATGAAGTAAATTATGTAGCTGTAAATAATTATACTTCTTTGATCAAAGCAGGTGCTCCCAATTCAACGTTTTTAACAGAAAATCCTCATTATGAAGGCTGGACATTTAAATATGAATACAGAGGAAGGAAACTTTATTTGTCTGCTTCAATTACAGCTTATAACCTGGTTGGATTTGGATCGATGGGAAATGGAGTGATACATAATAATCTGGGTGTACTTTCCGAAACCATGGCTAATCCCAATTCTTATATTTATTATCTTGGGCGACTCGATGGTGACCGATCCTATATAGGACGTTTGCTTGTTTCTTATGCAATCAACAGACATTTATGCATGGCATTCCAATATAAATACAAAGATGGTCAAGTTCTTAATTCATTTGGAGTTAAAAACATTTCAGATAATATTGGGAACACGCAAATAGCTATCTGGAACAATAATGTAAAAGGTGATAATTTTTATTCCGGTGAAACATCACGAAGGGAAGATTGCTTTTATAATACTGAGCTAAGATGTAAGTATAGTTTATATTTTGATAATAAAATACTGGATATTAACCTGAGTATATACAATCTGTTTGATCTTGGATTTCAACTAGCTGAAGACAATTTTGCACCAGCTACCAACGAAGGTCATCGTAAAGTTATTGATACGCAAACACCCAGAGGTTTCATTCTTTCAGCTGCCTTAAAATTTTAATTGCATCTATAGCAATAACAAGCCAAAATAAAAAAAGAAGCAGTTTTAAAGGAAAGTATATCCGATATTTAAAGTCAGCGGAATAGTAATTCCTGGATTATGTGTAAAAATATTTCCGTTAGAATAATGTGTAATCCTGAATTCTGCATTAAATTTCCGGTGAAGTCCAGCATAAAATCCTAAGCCCATAAAATCCTGAAATGTAAAAACCTTACCTGTATTCCAGTTATCAATTGTAGCATTTGAAATAAAAGTAGGCCCTGCTACAGAATAGTTGAAATAAAAATCTGCTATTTTACTTCGTAAAAAGCTAAACCTCATTAAAGGGAACAATGACATGGTAAAGAAAGTTTCTTTGTTTTGATTACTTTGCCAAATTGAAACATTAGCACCCCAATCTAAGGAAAATACTTTTTTAGTATGATATATATTTTGTTGATAGGTAACAGATATTCCATTCTTTACATACACCATACCTGCCCAGAAAACAGGTATAGGGCCATTTGTAAAAACATTGTTCACACCATAATCAAAAATATTGCTAGAATAGCCTATTTGTAACAAGCGATGCGGAAAAAACGCAGCTGATTTGGATTTTTCGTTGATACGTTCAATGGATAAAGGATGTATCTGATAGGTAAAACCCAATGAATGAAAAATAGTGTAAGGTTGTTTTTCGCTATTATTGGCAGGTGAATAAACCGTACTGAGTAGAAGATCCCATTTATCATTACAATGATATTTCAAACCTCCGCCTAATAAAAAACTGGCATAATTGCTACTTTTTATTAGCTCTTTCGAAGGATCATTTGGATCTTTGAAACCCTGGCGAGTAATCAATCCAAGTCCTGCTTCTGCAAATAGTGAGACTTTCTTTGATAACGGAAACTGAGAAGTAAGTGTCAATCCACCAACATTCATCCACACTGAATGCTTATTATTTGCTATGTCTCCTGTTATATTTCTATATACAACCCAATCTACAGGTCGCATATACGTTATTTGTGCCGTTAAATAATCATTAAACCTATAACCGAATAAAGTAATTCTAACTGCTGCGTGAGGAACTGTAATTTCCTCGGCAGTATATCCCGGTTCAAGATGCGAATTGGAAAAAGGATAATTGATATACCCAATATTTATTCCGAAATAAGCTTTTGAGAGAAAAGAAGGATATTGTATTCTTGAATCCTGAGCATGGATATATTTTGAAGAACAACAAAGCATTAAGAGAAAAAGAGAAAAGAATGTCGTTTTTTTTATCATGATATAATTAAAGATGAATAAGATAGCTTTTATTTAATTAAAATTTTGAACAATAAACTAAAAATATCATTTTGCTATACAGTGCAAAAATAATTATTTTTTTCAGAATTTCCGCTTTCAATGTAATATTCAAAGTTTATTCAGCTGTAAATATTTTTTTGGATGACTTAAATTTGTAATTTTGCATGCCCATTTGAAAATATTCATAAAAAAAACATAATATATGACAAAATCAGAACAAATCATGGAATTAGAGCATCACTATGGTGCTCACAATTATCATCCACTTCCTGTTGTATTGGCAAAAGGCGAAGGCCCTTTTGTATGGGATGTTGAAGGAAAAAAATATTTCGACTTTTTATCAGCTTACTCAGCTGTAAACCAAGGACATTGTCATCCAAAAATCGTAAATGCGCTGATTGAACAAGCCAAAACAATGACCTTGACTTCACGTGCTTTCTATAACGATTGCTTAGGTCCTTACGAAAAATTTGTCACTGAATATTTTGGTTTCGACAAAGTTTTGCCCATGAATACAGGTGCAGAAGCTGATGAAACTGCTTTGAAATTAATCCGCAAATGGGCCTATATGAAAAAAGGCGTTGCTGAAAATCAAGCAAAAATAGTAGTTTGCAACGACAATTTTCATGGTCGCACCATCAGCATCATCTCTATGTCGACAGACCCAGATGCATACAATGGCTTTGGTCCATTTACGCCTGGCTTTATTAAAATTCCTTACAATGATATTCCAGCATTGGAAAAAGCATTGGAAGATCCAACCGTTGCTGGATTCCTTGTTGAACCTATTCAAGGTGAAGCCGGCGTTTTTGTCCCAGATGCAGGTTATCTTAAAAAAGCTTACGATATTTGTAAAGCTAAAAATGTATTGTTTGTTGCAGACGAAGTTCAGACTGGAATTGCCCGTACCGGCAAATTATTGGCCTGTGATCACGAAGGTGTTCATCCTGATATATTAATCTTAGGAAAAGCTTTGTCAGGAGGTGTTATCCCAGTTTCTGCGGTATTAGCCAACGATGATGTTATGCTTTGTATTAAACCTGGCGAACACGGATCTACTTTTGGTGGCAATCCATTGGCTGCAAAAGTTGCTATTGCAGCTTTACAAGTAGTAACAGATGAAAAATTAGCAGAAAAAGCAGAATATCTAGGAAAAATCTTCAGAGAAGAAATTGGCAAGATTGATTCTGAAATGATTGAATTGGTTAGAGGAAAAGGTTTGTTAAACGCAATTATCATTAAACCCAGAAACGGAAAAGAAGCCTGGGATGTATGTTTAAAAATGGCTGAAAATGGGTTATTGGCTAAACCAACTCATGGTCATATCATTCGTTTTGCACCACCATTGGTAATTACAGAATCTCAATTAAGAGAAGCTATTGAAATCATTAAAAATTCTATCTTAGCTTTCTAATTCAGAGAAAGATGCAATAAAAAAAGTCTCGTCAAAGCGAGACTTTTTTTTAAGCTTTTATTTTTCAATTTATAATACGGAGTTCTCAAAATGCAAAATAATGCATTAATCAATTTTCTTGATAAAGCATCTGCGGCGGATATGAGGTTCTCTTGACTGATAATCTTCCCAAAGTAAATGCATCTTCTTGTTTTCCTCCAATACAGGATTGATCACATTTGTTTTAACACCCTTTTTAATACAATTCGTCATTATTTCATCAAAAATCATAGCATTTACACCTTTATTCTGCATATCAGGCCTTACTGCTATCAAATACATATCAAGTATTTCAGGATTATTTAATGATTTTAAAATATCCCACCATCCAAAAGGCAGTAATCTTCCTTTGGCCTTTTGTACTGCTTTTGAAAGCGAAGGCATGGTAATACCAAAAGCGACAACTTCATCATTATCATTTAATACAACTGATACAAATTCAGGTTTAACGTAACCAATATATTGTTTTGTAAAAAGTTCAATTTGCTTTTCCGATAGTGGATAAAACCCATACAATGAAGCATAGCTTTGATTCAATACTTCAAATATCTGATGAGCATATTTTATCAATTGTTTTGTTTTTGTTGCGCTTAATGTATGAAGATTATATCTTTTAGCAATTAAACCTGCCATTTTTCTAAGTCTTTCAGGACGTTCTTTAGGTATGTCATATTCAAACTGTATCCAGTCAACATCCTTATTATAGCCTAACTGTTCTATAATTTTAGGGTAATATTCATGATTATAGAGGGTCGCATAAGTTGCCAGTTGATCAAAACCGTAGACCAACATACCTTCTCTGTCCATATCAGTAAAACCTAATGGTCCGTGAATCTCGACACAGCCTAAGTCTTTCCCCCAGTTTTCAACTGTTTTAAGCAGTGTTTCTGCTACTTCAACATCATCAATAAAATCGAACCAACCAAAACGTACTCTGTTTTCTTTCCAGCATTCATTGGCCCTTTTGTTGAATATCCCTGCAATTCTACCAACGATTTCCCCATCTTTATAGGCCAACCAATATTTAGCAATACAAAATTCAAAAGCAGGGTTTTTAGTTCTGCTCAATGAAACTTTTTCATCTAAATCCAATGCAGGAACCCAAAAAGGATTATTTTCATATAAAGTATAAGGAAATCTGATAAACTTCATCAAATCTTTTTTTGATGCAACTTCTTTAATTTGGATGTTCATTTTTAACTGAGTTTATTGAATATTTTATATTGTAAAGATAATAAACATTTTAAATAAAATTTAAAAAAAGCCGTCCCATATAGAAAAGACGGCTTTATAAGAAATTTATTTTATTTTTTTAATATAGCATCTTCTTCGGATATGTTGACGAGGATTATAATCTTTCCAGATATCAATATTTTTATTATTAAGCTCTAAAACAGGATTTTGTATTGTTTTTTGAACTCCATTTTTAATATAATTTCTCATTAACTCGTCAAACATCAAAGCATTCAAGCCTTTATTCTGCCAGTCAGGACGAATAGCAATCAAATACATATCAATTACTTTACAATTTTTCATTGCTTTTAGCAAATGCCACCAACCAAATGGAAAAATCCTTCCCTTTGCCTTTATAACAGCTTCTGATAATGAAGGCAAGGTAATTCCAAACCCTAACATTTCATTGGTTTCATCACTCATTACACAAGAAACATATTCGGGATTCACATATGAAATGTATTGTTTAGTAAATAATTCAATTTGTTTTACCGACAAGGGTGCAAAACCATAAAGAGGTAAAAAGCTTTGATTTAATAACGAAAATATTTCAGTAGCATATGCTTTTAGTTCTTTAGCCGATTTTACTTTAAGAGTATGAACTTTATACCTTTTAGCAACCATTTCAGCTATTTTTCTAAGTTTTTCAGGCTCTTCTTTGGGCACCTGAAATTCAAATTGCAACCAATCAATGTCTTTTTCAAAGCCTAATTTTTCGATAATAGCAGGATAATAAGCATGATTATAAAAGGTTGCATAAGTTCCCAGTTCATCAAATCCAAAAACCAACATGCCTTCACGATCCATATCCGTAAAACCTAAAGGTCCATGGATTTCATCACATCCTTTCTCTTTCCCCCATTTTTCGACGGTATCCAATAGCGTTTTTGCAACTTCTTCACTGTCTATATAATCAATCCATCCAAAACGCACTCTTTTTTCTTTCCAACATTCATTGGCATGGTGGTTAATAATTCCACCAATGCGTCCGACTATTTTACCATCAATATAAGCAAGCCAATAACATGCTTCACAAAACTCAAAAGCAGGATTTTTAGTTTTAGATAAACTCATTTTCTCGTCCATATCTAAAACAGGAACCCAATTTGGGTTGTTCTTGTATAAGGTGTAGGGAAATCTAATAAATTTATTTATATCTGAATTGGAGATAACTTCTTTAATTTCAATTGACATTGTAGTATTTTTTATAATTAATAAGATATTTCGAAGCTTTAAGTATAAGCAAAAAAGCAAAAATTAAAAAATTGCTTAAAAATTGAAATAAAAACAAAATTGATTTTGAAAAAGAATTCATTCAGCAAATTAATAATTGCCGCTTGTCCTTTTATTTTTAATTCTGTAATTTTTCGAAATAGGAATAACATTACGCCTGTATTTCAATCGATTAGAAGAACTTTTTCTGTAATAGGACGAACTCCCTATATGTCGATGACTCCTGTATTTTCCACTTCTTGGAGCCGCACATGAAATCATTAATACTGTGAAAATCAGTATAAATGAAAGAATGTAAATACTTCTATAATTTTTAAAATTAAGCATAATTGCGTTTGTTTGGTTTGCTTATAACTTTTTGCTAAATTATAAATAAAAATCTTTTGTCTGAAAAAAAATAAAATAATCTTTATTTAGCTGCGTTAAAATTAGTTAAAAATTATTCATTTTAAAAATAAAAATCGTCCTTTGTAGCTAATTTATTACACTATCAACCTTTTTAGTTTCCTTATTATATGAAATTTTTCAACGCAAAAAAAATTCTCACTACCCTATTTTTATTGAGCATTGGTATTATTTCTCAAGCGCAAGAAGATGTTTACAAAAAGCTGGAAACTGTTTATGTATTTGAAACTACGAATGATAGCATTGACATTGTTTCAAATTTTTATTCTTTTTACGACTCTTTGGCCGTTTTTTTTGAAGACGATACCCTTTATAACTCTTTTGACAATGAAATTATTCACTATCCTAAAGTTGATTTTTCTAAAAAGACAGACACTACAATCATATATTTAACCGATGTTTCAAAAAATAGTTTATTTGTAGTCCCTCGTATTGGAGAAATAACCTCTCGTTTTGGCTTGCGCCACCGTCGTTATCATTATGGGACTGATATAAACCTTGAAACTGGAGATAGTGTACTAAGTGCTTTTGATGGCAGGATTAGAATTACAAAACTCAGCAATTCTTATGGTTACGTTATTGTAATTCGACATCTGAACGGTTTGGAAACTTTATATGCTCATTTATCCCAGATAAATGTTTCGAACGATCAATTGGTTAAAGCCGGCGACTTAATAGGTTTAGGAGGCAATACTGGACATTCACACGGAAGTCATCTCCATTTTGAAATCAGATACCTAGGTGCACCCATCAACCCAGAAGATATTATTGATTTTGAAAACAGAAAACTTATTTCTAACAAATTGAATCTGACTGCATATCACTTTAGGTATCAAAAAGAAATTGCCAAACTAAAAGAAGCTTGTTTCTATAAAGTTAAAAAAGGTGAATCCCTGGGTACAATTGCACGAAAACACCACACTTCCATCACTACTTTACGTAAATTAAATCATTTAAAGAAATCTAGTTTGATAAGAGCAGGAACAAGAATCAGAATCCGTTAATAAATAATTTACCTAAATATCAATTATCGGGCTATAATCGAATGGCAAGCCAGGTAAAATGCTTTGAATTCTCTACTTTATCACTTTGGTGAATACAAAGGATGTTCAGCAGCTCTTTTGAGGCGGTTTACCTCCGATGGTTTCGGATGGTTTCGGGCATCAATATCTTCTTTAAAAATCCATTTCCCATTTTCAAATATAAAAGCATCGTAGATATTGGTTTCAGGAACATAAAACTGTTTCTGACCTTCAAGGGATGGGCTCAAGGGAGCTAACCTATCGAAAAGTATCATCGGTGATTTAACATAAGTTATTTCAAATCGTTTGCCTTTTTTAGGTTTTTTCAACTTTAATTTTTCCTGATATTCCTGATTATCATATTTCAAATTCATAATTGCTTTAGCCGAATATTCAAAAATAATCCTTTTAGGTTTATCTTTTCCTTTTCTGAATATCGTTGCACCAAAAACGGGTTTGTTCCCGGATTTAAAACTCAGTACATCTATCAGCTTTATAAAAGACAAGCCATTATTTCCGTTCCAGCCTAGCAAAGTATAAAAATCAACTTCCCCATTTTGTGTATGAATGATTTTATAATACAAGGCTCCATACCAATTGTTTGCATCCAATGTTTGAAATTCAGGGGCTATTATTTCACTCGATTTATCCATTAACTTGAATACATCATATTTCTTTTTCTTTTCATTATACGATTGTAAAATAGCATAATAATCAAAACTTCCGTCAATTTTTGCGATGACCCAATTATAAATCTTTATTTTATGATCAGGAGAAATTAAACGTGCTATGGTTTTTATTGAATCAAAAGGATAATCAAAAGATTTATTGATATACAAGGCTTCTTCCAACAATGCGAGAAATTTTTCATTGGCCTCAAACTTAAGTCTGTCGTTCTCGCCATTTCTCATTATATTGCCTAAAATTGCTAATGAATCTTCATAAACACCAAAATTTTCCCGCTTTTGAGAAAACGAAGACGCAGAAAGCAAAAAAATAAATGCAATTGTTATTAAAATGTTCTTTTTCAATATTTTTTAATTTTTTACAATACTATATTCCTAAACGTTGAAATATTATATTTATTTTAGCAGAGTTTTTACAAAGGTAAGAAAACACCACCATTAAACAATTTCCAACATATGAATCTCCAAAAAAGAATAGAAGCATTTGCAAAACTTTCTGATTACTTGACAAATTTTCAGAAAAATAATACAGCAGCCAATAATCAGCTGACAATTGCTATTGATTCAGCTTGTCTTTATAATCGTTGGTTTACTATCGAAAATATCTTATATTCAATCTCTTCCATAGCTGATAGCATAAAAAAAACATCCATTGAAAACTGGATACAAAATTATAAGCTTCTTCAAAATAATGATAAGCCAAAACAAATAGGGGTGGTAATGGCTGGGAATATCCCTTTGGTTGGATTTCACGATTTCTTTTATGTATTAATAGCTGGAAACCATATTATTGCCAAACTTTCATCAGACGATAAATATCTTTTACCTGCCTTAGCAGATCAGTTAATTGCGATTGAACCTGAATTTGCTGATTGTATTAAATTTACAGAGCATAAACTTGAAAATTTTGAAGCTATCATAGCAACCGGCAGCAATAATACAGCTCGCTATTTTGAATACTATTTCGGAAAATGCCCCCATATTATCAGACAAAACCGAAATGGAGTGGCAGTACTCAGTGGAAATGAAACTAAAGATGAACTATCAGCCCTTTGCTTTGATATTACCAGATATTTCGGAATGGGTTGCCGCAATGTATCCAAATTATTTGTACCAAAAGATTTTAATTTTATTGATTTTTTAGATGCTTTAACAAAACACGACTATATACTTGATACTACAAAATATTATAATAATTATGAATATTTCAGATCCATTTACCTCATCAACTTATTGCCATTCTACGACAACGGTTCCACTATTCTGAAAGAAGAAAAGCTGATTGCCTCCCCTATTTCTGTCGTTTATTATGAGTTTTACGACCAAATTGAAACTGTTAATCAGTTTTTATCAGAAAATAGAAATCAGATTCAATGCATCGTTTCCAGCAACCCAGCGGTGAAAGGCAGCATTCCTTTTGGCAATGCTCAGTCACCTAGTTTAATGGATTATGCTGATGGCGTGGATGTAATGGAGTTTCTGATGAACATCTCTTAAATCATTAAAAGAAAATAAGAGTATCATTCAAAATCGCCATACAAAAGATAGTTTTTGCGTATCTTCTTAAAATTTATCAAATCTGCCTGCCAGCTTTGTCTGATTTCTTCTTCCGTTTTCCCGGCTATGATTTGTTTCCTAAGTTGATCTGTACCCGCTAATTTATCAAAAAAAGGTGTAAAAAACTCCGTTTTTGGCGAAAGTCTTTGATATAAATCAATCAGCCAGAACAAATTGAGTCTCTTTTCATTTCTTAGAATCATCAAAGAATAATTGCTTAAATCGTATCCAAAACATTGCTGATTTTTATAGGGAGGTTCGGCACTCATGCCTTTGATGCTTACGGGTATAAAGGAAAACATAACACTATCTAGTTTTGGATGACCCAGTAACTGAAAGGGTTTCAAGGTTCCTCTGCCAACACTTACAATGCTTCCTTCAAATAAGCATAAGCTTGGATAGAGGTAAACAGCACTCATCGTCAGTAAATTCGGAGATGGTTTTACAGGAAGTGAATAATAATCAGTGTGATTGTAATTTTTTACACAAATTGTTTGCAATTTGCATTGTATACCGTTGTTGAGCCATTTTTCTCCGTTGATCATCCTGGCATATTCAGCAATCGTCATACCATGAACAAGAGGAACAGCATGCATACCCACAAAAGAAGCAAATTTCATATCCAATACAGGTCCATCCACATAAAAGCCATTTGGATTAGGACGATCCAGCACCAAAAGTTCAATATTATTCTCAGCACAGGCTTCCATAACATAATGCAATGTAGAAATATAAGTATAAAATCTTGCCCCAACATCCTGAATGTCGAAAATAACAATATCTATTCCGCTTAAATCAGCTGGTTTTGGTTTCTTTTGATCACCATATAAAGAAATTACAGCTAGCTTTGTCTTTGCATCAATAAAATTTTTAACTGTTTCTCCAGCTTCCTGATCTCCTCTGAATCCATGTTCTGGGCAAAAAACCTTTTTAATTTGTATCCCCAGATTCATTAAACTATCTACCAAATGTGTATTGCCTATTGTTGAAGTTGGATTGGCTACAATGGCAATTTTCTTGTTCTTTATTAAGGAAAGGTATTTTTCGGTTTGCTCTGCAGCAGTTTGAAAACCTGAATTTTTTATACGCCTTTTGGAATCACTATATTCTTGTGCACTTGCATATGAAACAGTAAATAAAAATATTACTATGATCGTTTTTTTAACAGTTATCGGCATTTCTATAAAATTTAGTTTGCAATTTTTAGACAATGAATCTCTTCGTTTAGTTGCCTTTGTTGTATCTTAATATTGAAAGTGACTAGATTTCAACTGATAAATTTTTCTCAGCTTAGCTTTCCTTACATTCAAGAAAAATTATGTAGATTTGTAAAATTAAATAAATATTCCATTGAATTTAGAATTATTCATCGCCAGACGATTTTTAAGCAAAAATAAGAAAAATATTTCACAACCTATCATTAGGGTTGCTATTACTGGTATTGCCTTAGGAGTAGCCGTGATGATACTATCAGTAGCTGTGGTCACTGGCTTTCAACAAAAAATTACAGAAAAAGTGATTGGTTTTGGAGGACATATCCAAATTGGCAACTTCGGGCTCAATCACTCTTTCGAATCTCTTCCCATCGAAAAAAACAAACAGATGGAAAGTGATTTGCAAAAAATAAAGGGTGTTGAGCATGTACAAATAGCTGCTAATAAAGCTGGTATGATCAAAACCGACGAACAAATTCAGGGTTTTATCTTAAAAGGTGTAGGCAGTGATTTCGATTGGTCATTTATGAAAACTAACATCCTTCAAGGAAGGATTATACCTATAAATGACAGTGAAAAGACGAATGATGTGATGGTTTCTAAATTTCTTGCTGATAAACTGAAACTGAAGCTGAATGACAAACTAAAAACCTATTTTATTAGTGATGAAGGACTTAAAGCTAGGCCATTTATCATCAAAGGTATTTACGAAACTGGTCTGGAAGAATTTGACAAGAAGTTTGTTTTTGCTGACATTGCACACATACAGAAACTGAACCAATGGGATGCTATGAAAGTTGATGGATATGAAGTGCTTATCAAAGACTTTGATCAGTTGGATATAGTCAGCAATCAGGTGTATCAAACAATAGGATATAATTTAAATGCCAAAACCATTAAAGAACTTCATCCTGAAATATTCGACTGGCTTGGGCTTACAAATATGAATGTAGTTGTAATTATCGTAATTATTGCTTTGATTTCTTCGGTAACCATGATATCAACCTTGCTGATTTTGATACTCGAAAAAACCAAATTAATTGGCACACTGAAAGCTATGGGTAGCAATAATCTGAGCATTCGTAAAATATTTATCTACAATGCTCTTTACATTTGCATGTTGGGGATGTTTTGGGGTAATTTAATAGCACTATCGCTGGGTTTACTGCAAGATAAATTCGGCATTTTTAAACTTGACCAAGCTTCCTATTATGTTAAAACAGTTCCCATCAACCTCAACTTATTCAATATTCTCCTAATCAATACTGGCTGTTTTGTTGTTTGTACGTTGGCTTTAATGATTCCCTCCTACATCGTTTCTAAGATTACTGTAGTAAAGGCAATCCGGTTTAATTAATATTAATTGAGTTATTTTTCTATTGAATGGAAAATTAACAACTTATATTAATTTTTTCGCAGGAATGATTCATTTTAATTATAAAAGACTTTCATTCTTATTTTTAAAGTATTCATCCATTTTTAAAAATATTATCGTAAAAAAGCAGGATATTAATACGACTCCAACAAACCATAATTCGCTATAAAGAAGGTTTTGGGTACGATAAATGGCTGTTGCAATATTCCCTATTATTAACCATTGAATAATGTATATAACCGTTACATTTTTACCACACCAGCTTAAAAAATTAACAATTATTGTATTGCTAAATAATTTAGTTAAATAACTGATTACCAAAAGATAAATCAACATAAATCCGATTACCCAAACGAAGAAATTAAAGCCATGATGATAATAAGCAGCAAGATCAAAAGATAAATTGAATGCATAAGGAGTAAAAAATAAAATAATCGCACTAAGTATTCCAATGAAAATCCAATGTAAATAGTTAAAAGGTTTAAAATAGACCTGGTATTTTTCGTATATAATCCTGAAAATATAACCGGCTAAAACATAGGAAAACCATGGGAATAAAGGAAAATAGGAATGATCGATATTCCCCATAATAAAGGCTAAAAAAACACCTTCTGTCTGATTTGTATCCATTAGAAAATTTGCTGAAACAACAAACAATATTAAAATAGGAAAATAAAAAAACAGGCTCTTTTTTGAAATCAATTGTAGGAATGCTAATAAAATTATACTCAATCCAGCCAACGTTAATATATCGGCACCAAAAACAAAATGATACAAATCATAATCAAATTTCCCCTGGAAAATTGCAATAAAAAGATGAATAGAACGGCCGATATTCAATAATATTCCTAGGAAGAACAAACGGATGCCCCTTTTTAAAGTTAACAGAAAGTTTTGATTGGAAGAAGCTAAAAAATAGCCCATTACTGCAATAAAAACCGGAGCACAAAACGGACCACCGATAAAAAATGAAATTTTACCGAGAATACTGTTATTCGCTGAAATGGAACTAAACTGTTCCATGATATGAACCTGAATCATAAAAATTACGGCCAGTCCTTTGAGCGTATCTGCTGTCTGATTTCTAATAATTGTTGTTTTCAAGAGCTATCGTATTAAATTCGTATATTTTAATACCACAAAAATAGTAAAATATATAATAATAACAGATTTTCTTATTTTGGCAGTAAGGAAAGTATGTTTTCTATTTATTCTGTGCTTTTTCCTGAATAAATGAACTTATTAAAAATTTCTAAGATATTAGCTAAAACAAACTACTCTCACACCTATCATTTTTTCAACATATTGTTGAAGTAATGAAAATGGCTTATCCAATTCAAAAATCAATTGAAAATCAAAAATTAAAATCTAATTTTTTAAACAGCTTTATTGAAAGGGAATAACTGGGAGCAAACTGAACTCCATTATAATACCGATAAACAGGAAGATCGGCAAAAACAGCAACCTGCCAATCATCATTGAAACGATAGCTAAGCTGAGGACTAAACATAATAATTTTATAACCAGAAGATTCTACTATTTTATCGATAGCGAGGTGTGATTTATCTTTGTTCTCAAATCGAAATTGAACAGCAGCTTTTATTCTTTCCGAAAATTTATAAGTAGTAAAAAAAGATAGCTTCCACTGATCTCCATATTTATAGTAAAAATTCCGAGAATCAATTAATTGAGCATATTCATAGGAACATATGCTAGAGATACTCAGCTTATCATTCATCACTTTCGACATATAAATACTCCCATGAATTTTAAAATTTCCGGAAGATGGTTGAACTGAGATTGGCAAATTAAGATTGCCGTCTTTTTGGTCAAAAACACCGACTGGGAGTAGGATTCCAATAGCGGGAAGCAGCGTGAATTTTGCATTTTTGCTATAATAGAGTCTGTATTTTAAATAGATGGCTGCATCACCCAAACCATAACCTTTATATGTTATAGTATCATAATTTAAGGTCTTGTTAAAGAAATAGCCCAAATTAAAAAAAGCAGAAAATTTTGATGTAAATGCATAAGCTGTCCTAAATTCAGCATAGTTTGAATTAAAATTTACAAATCTTGTATCACTATAAACATAATCTTCTTTACTATATTTGTTTGAATAGGAATGTTGATAAGTCATTGAAAGAATAAACTCTTTCTCTGATAAATAAGACTGCTCTAAATCACTTAAAACAGGATTACCGGCAGCAAAATGCTGACCGAAAATGATGGGTGAAAACAAAATGAATAAAACTATAAAAAATAAAATTTTCAACATTTTTAGTATTGTAAATTGAAGTCAGCACTATTTTTGAATTATCAGCAAAGCTTTCCTGTATTATAATGCATTGATCCTATTATCCGCTGCTTCATTCAATTATGAAAGTTAGAACAAAGATACTAAATATTCACTATCTGAATCAAAGACTTTTACTTTTGTTAAATAAAATAAAGTGATAATAGAATTATTGTACATTTGTCGGATAAATATAGCAACCGTCAGGTATTACTATTTGAAAATCCCGGGTTTTTTATAAATATTGCTATAAGCTGTTTTGTTATGTAAATAGTATTCTTTTTATATCAAAATACTATATAGAGGTTTAGTAGCTGCTGACAGGTAAAAACATTCTTTTTTCCTGCAGTATTAAAAGATTATTTATCTATTAAGTTAATAAAAACATATGAAATGTCCATGTTCTGAAGATGCATATAAGACGAATGTATCATGGACATTCTAATGGCGAAGCTAGTGTAAAAAAAGTAAAAAAATTGTAAATTTGAATCATCTAAAAATTACAATTACTACAATTTGAAAAAAAATAAAAAATGAACAGAATACTTAGTATTATTATCCTGACTGCTTATGGCATTTTTGTGAATGCCCAAACGGCATGGACACCTCAAAACAGTGGCACTTTGTACAATTTAAAATCTGTTTTCTTTACCGGAGCCAATACAGGCTATGCTGTCGGAGTTAATGGAACTATACTTAAAACTACCAATGGAGGAAGCACCTGGACAGCTCAGACCAGTGGAACGAATAACACATTGAATACTATATTTTTTATCGATGCAAATATAGGTTTTGCTGCCGGAGATGGAGGAGACCTATTGAAAACAACCAATGGCGGAACAAATTGGACCTATTTATCAAGTGGTACTATCCGTAGTATATATTCAATTTATTTTACAGATGCCAATTCAGGTTATATTGCAGGTGGCTTTTACTATAATGGCAGCAGTTATTCTGTTATCAGGAAAACCACGAATGGAGGAACTACCTGGACCTCACAGGCAAGTGGGACTAGTGTTGAAATAAGATCCATTTATTTTGCAGATTCAATTACCGGTTATGCATCCGGCTACTATGGTGCAATTTATAAAACCATCAACGGAGGAACGCAATGGACACAAAAAAATTACAATACGATTAGTTACAATTATCTGTATTCCTTAAGCTTTCCAGATAATAATACTGCTTATGCAGTTGGTGTAGGGAAAATAGTAAAAACATCAAATGCAGGAAATAACTGGAATGAGACTTTTACTTCGAATCTTTTAAATTCAGTTTATTTTACGGATACCAGTACAGGTTTTGCAGTAGGTTATCATGGAATAATTATGCATACGCAAAATGGAGGAGTCAACTGGGCTGAAGAACAAAGTGGAACAACTGCGAATCTTAATGCGGTTTATTTTACCAACCCTAATATTGGCTATGCAGTTGGCGACAGTGGGATTATTTTAAAAACAACCATAGGTAGTGCCCCAACAGCTGGAAATAATGGTGCCGTTTGCGAAGGTTCAACCATATACCTTACAGCATCAACTATTGCAGGGGCAACTTATAGCTGGACAGGTCCCAATGGTTTCACCTCAACATTTCAAAACCCTGTCATCACAAGTGCCAACTTAGCCATGAATGGCATCTATTATGTAACCTCAACATTTAATGGGAATACAAGCCCTGCCGGTCCTACATCAGTTGTGGTATATCCCATTCCACCCAAGGCAATTGCCTCAAGCAACAGTCCTGTCGTTACATCAACCTCCATATTACTTTTAGCTTCCACAATTGCGGGAGCAAGCTATAACTGGACAGGACCCAACAGTTTTTCTTCTACTTTGCAAAACCCCTCCATCAGTAATGCTACGCTTGCGATGACAGGATATTACAAAGTATGGGTAACTAAAAACGGATGCAGCAGCAGCATAGATAGTACTCTGGTAACCGTTAATAATTTTACCCCCTACGATTCAGCCTGTGGAACCGAAGAATTTAATAATGGTATAACGGCGCCTTTAGGCTGGACCTATACTAATATAAATACAACTTATACCACTGCCATCAATTGTGGCAATCTAATCCCTTCGCTTATGCTGGATGCTACAGGAGACATTGTGGAAACAGCACCTGTACACAATGTTTCAAAGCTATCGTTCTGGATAAAAGGAAATTCGACAGATATTACCTCAGCACTTCTGATACAAGGATATACCGGCTCAACATGGGCTACGGTTGATAATATTACCAACATCTCTGCTATTGGAACGACAAAAATCTATACCAATGTTGCTGCATACCAACGATTTAAATTCACTTATTTTAAAAGTGCAGGCAATCTTGCTTTTGATGACCTGGAAGTAGTTTGTGGAACGCCTCCACTGGCTCCGACTGCTGCTAATAATGGCCCTGTTTGTGTTGGATCAGCACTATCGCTCACAGCTTCATCCATCACCAATGCAAGCTATAACTGGACAGGACCCAACGGTTTTACCTCAACACAGCAAAATCCGACGGTGAGTATGAATGCAACTTTACAGATGAGCGGAAGTTATGCTGTAACAGCAACGGTGAACGGCATCAGCAGTCCTGCTGCAACTACAGTGGTTGTGGTAAATCCACTACCTACGGCTCCTACAGTAGGAAATGACACTTCAATTTGTTCAGGCATGCCATTGTCTCTTACTGCAGCTTTAATAACTGGAGCTACCTATTCATGGGTAGGCCCAAATGGGTTTATATCAACCCAGCAAAACCCTACTGTTAGTCTGAATGCTACTGCTGCCATGACAGGAAGTTATAGTGTTACATCTATTGTCAACGGATGTAGTAGTGTTCCAGTATCATGCCTTGTAACCATAAAAGCTACACCATCAGCCCCTGTTGCCGGAAACAATGGTCCGCTTTGTGCCGGCTCGTTATTATCACTTATAGCTTCATCATTGAGCGGAGCTTTGTATTCATGGACTGGCCCACTTGGATTTACATCAACCCAACAAAACCCTAGCGTCAGCAGCAATGCTGTTCAAACGATGTCAGGAAGCTATAGTGTTACTGCTACCGTGAATGGATGTACAAATACAGCCGGAACAACAACGGCAACTGTGAATTCAATTCCATCAGCCCCGACAGCTTCTAATAACGGCCCGGTATGTGCTGCATCAGTTTTATCACTCACAGCTTCAACTATAAGCGGAGCAGTGTATTCCTGGACCGGCCCCAATGGATTTACATCCACCCAACAAAATCCAACTGTCAGCAGCAATGCTACTGCTGCCATGTCAGGCATTTATAGTGTTACTGCAAGTATCAACGCATGTTTAAGTGCAGCCGGAACAACGACGGTTACCGTAAAAGCATTACCATCAACCCCTGTTGCAGGAAATAATGGACCGCTTTGTACCGGCTCTTTATTATCACTTACAGCCTCAACTATCAGCGGGGCTGTCTATTCATGGACAGGCCCCAATGGATTTACATCCACCCAACAAAATCCAACGGTCAGCAGCAATGCTACTACTGCCATGTCAGGCATCTATAGTGTTACAGCAAGCGTCAATGGATGCAGCAATACAGCAGGAACGACCACTGCAACCGTAAAAGCTATACCATCGGCCCCGATAGCAGGAAACAACGGTGCTGTAACAGTGGGATCAATGCTGACATTATATGCATCCACCATAAGCGGTGCCAGCTATTCGTGGACAGGTCCTGAAGGTTTTGTTTCGGGCCTGCAAAACCCTTTGGTAAGCAACAGTGCTACACTTGTCATGGCAGGCATATATTATGTAACAGCAAACGTAAACTCATGTGTTAGCCTGGCAGCATCCACATCTGTAGTAGTAAATCAGGTAATTCCTGCCGATTCTGCCTGTGGAATCCAGGCATTCAATAATGGAACTACTGCCCCATCATCCTGGACTTTTACCAATATTACAATGGTTTATAACACTGCTGCCAATGCAGGAAATGCAGTTCCTTCCTTAAGCTTTGATGCCAGCGGCGATGCTGTGGAAACAGCCCCAGTACACGATGTTTCAAAACTAAGTTTCTGGATCAAGGGTGTTACAAGCGACCCTGCTTCTGCTTTATTGATACAGGGCTATAACGGAAGTTCATGGACAACCATTGATAATATCTCCAACCTGCCTGCTGCAGGGACTATTAAAACCTATACCAATCTTGCCACCTATTCCAGGTTTAAGTTTTTATACATTCAAAGTGCCGGTAACCTTGCTTTTGATGATGTAGAAATTATTTGCGGAGGACTTGGCCTGGCGGACAAAGAGAATGCAAACAATTTGCTTATCTATCCCAACCCCTGCAACGGCGAATTTGTAATCCAGCTCCCCGATAATACCCAACAACTGAATATTTACAGTGCATTAGGCCAAACCGTAAGTAGCATCAAAACCCGGAATGAGAAAAAAATTATGCTTAGTCTGGAAATGGAAGGCATCTATTTTGTCCGCTTGCAAGGTTTGTATGGTACAATTACAAAAAAACTGGTTGTAAGCAGGTAAGTATATAGGATTGGAGATATATTAAATAAAATATAAGAGAATAGAATTATTGTATATTTGTAGAATCAATAAATATGAAATTTATCAGCACGATACATCGAGAAGGTAAGGATAATTTTTTGAACATTATACAATTAATAATTCATTATAAAAAGACAGATAACTAAATATGAATTTCGGTAAGACAATAAAAATATTCCTCATTGACGGTGACCCAAACGGAGGGATGAGTTGCGAACTTTTCAATTGGTCAGGTAAAGCATATAAAATTCCTAGAATTAAAATTAAGGACTGCACTGAAAATGAGAACCACTCACTCCACTATAATTAAATCCAAGCACTTAACTACCGGTAGACAAGGAAAAGCAGTTCATTAATATATGAAGCTATTTTCCAGTAAAGGTCGTGATATATTATAAACTGTTTTCGTTAAAATACTTCTTCTTCATCCAAAACGCAGCATTTACCAATGCTATCATCACCGGAACTTCCACCAAAGGACCAATTACTGCTGCAAAAGCTTCACCGGAATTCATACCAAAAATGGCAATGGCCACTGCAATGGCTAATTCAAAATTATTGCTGGCAGCGGTAAATGAAAAGGTCACTGTTTGTCCGTAAGTGGCACCCGTGCGTTTGCTCATATAAAAAGAGCCAAAGAACATCACTACAAAATAAATCAGTAGTGGAATGGCAATCATTACCACATCCAAAGGAATCTTTACAATGTATTCGCCCTTGAGCGAGAACATCACTACAATGGTAAACAGCAAAGCTATCAGTGTTAGCGGGCTTATTTTGGGTATAAATTTCGTATGATACCATTGTTTACTTTTTACACGGATCAAAATAAAACGCGTGAGAAAGCCGGCAAGGAAAGGAATACCCAGGTAAATAAATACACTTTTGGCTATTTGTCCTATGGTAATTTTAGCCACTGCATCGGTAGTTGGAATTCCAAACCAGCCCGGTAAAATTGCAAGAAAAATATAGGCATATAACGAAAAAAACAATACCTGAAAGATAGAATTAAATGCTACCAAACCAGCGGCATATTGTGTGTCACCTTTTGCCAGATCGTTCCATACTATCACCATGGCAATACAACGTGCCAAACCTATCATGATGATGCCATACATATAAGGCAGATTGGCATTGTTTTCGCCCGGGAAAAGCTTAAAAAATGCAATGGCCAAGGCAAACATCAATACAGGCCCAATCAGCCAGTTTTGCACCAAGGACAAGGTCAATACTTTCCAGTTACGAAAAACATCTCCCAACTCCTCATACTTTACTTTTGCCAATGGCGGATACATCATTACAATGAGTCCGATGGCAATGGGGATATTGGTGGTACTTTCAGGAGAAGACTTCAGGGATTCCCAAAATTGTGCAATTACAGGAAAAAAATATCCAGAAAATACACCAATAAACATTGCAAGGAAAATCCAAAGCGTCAAGTAACGGTCTAAAAAGTTCAATCTGGTTTTCATATTTGTTTTTTGTATCGTTAAAATTTAGAAAAAACTCCTGACGCTTAAGAAACAGTGTCAGGAGTTCGCAATTATTTAAAAAAATTTGTCATTTATAAATGATAAATGTATTCTTAACTATTAGCAATTACAACCGCAACCACATCCACCTTCAGCCTTTTCAACAATAGGCTCTGAAACCAAAACTTCTTTTATTATATTATTGACCAAGGTGTTATCATCCTCTTTGCAACAGGAAGTACTAGCTCCACAGCATGAAGATTCGCTTTCGGAATGATCATGATGAGTATTTGTACTATCATTTTCGTTTACATTCATATTCATTTTGTTGTTTTCCATTTGTTATTAAATTTAGATTTGTTTAAAAAATAAAACTATACAAATAAGTTGCCTACACAACTTATTATCCTTTTGATCAGCAATTGCCTTCGCAACCACAATCAGACTTCTCTGCATATACAGTAATGCTGTAAATGCCAATATTTTTTTGCTTCAGTGCAATTAATTCAGCCGCAGAAATATAATTCAACAGAATTTCATCCGGAATAGTAATCTTCTTTTCTTTCTGAACGCTGATATTCTTAAACCCACAGGATGTAATGATGTCTAGATATTCCTGTTTCTGAACAGCTCCCGATACACAACCAGCATACATTTCAGCAGCCTGTTCCAGTTTAGCCGGCAATTTACCTTCCAATACAACATCTGAAATCGAAAAATGTCCGTTCATTTTTAAAATTCTGTAAATTTCATCAAATGCTTTCTTTTTATCGGGCACAAGATTCAATACACAATTGCTGATAACTACATCTGCTTTAGTGGCTGTGAGTGGCATTTTTTCAATATCGCCAAAACGAAACTCTACATTGTTAAAACCTAATTTTTCAGCATTTGTTCTTGCTTTAGTTATCATATTTTCAGTAAAATCCACGCCTATCACTTTACCTGTTTCTCCAACCAATGCTCTTGCAACAAAACAATCATTTCCTGCGCCTGAACCCAGATCAACAACCGTATCTCCTTTTTTTATTAGGGCAAATTCAGTAGGAATTCCACAACCCAAACCCAGATCTGCAGTTGGATTGTAACCATCCAGATCAGTATAGCTTTCACTGAAGATGGTATAATCAACGCCACTGCAACAGCCGGTAGCACCACAACAGCTAGCTTCGTTTTCCTCTTTGCTTTGCATGGCAATTTCACCGTATTTTTCTTTGACTATTTTTTTTAATTCGTTATTTTCCATATTATTTATTATTAATGTTATTCATATAAAATTCCATAAATCCGACTTTTATCTCGTCACGAACTCTTCCGAATTCGCTCATAACAAATTCATCCGAACCAGTTGAATGGGAAGGATCATCGAAACCAATATGAAGGCGATGTTGCACTTTACCGATAAAAGCAGGGCAAGCTTCGTTGGCACCACCACAAACTGTAATTACATAATCCCATTCCTGATCCAGATATAAATCTACCGAATCAGAAGTGTGCTGACTGATATCAATGCCGATTTCTTTCATAACGGCAATAGCTTTTTCATTTAATTTTCCTGATGCTTCAGTACCGGCCGAACATACTGTAAGGGTTTTATCAAATGATTGCAAGAAGCCATGGGCCATTTGGCTACGGCAACTGTTGCCCGTACATAATATCAGGATTTTTATTGAGTCCATTGTATTAATTTTTATTTGTAATCGTATTAATTTCTCCGTTGTCGAGATGTATTCTCACATTGCCATATTCAGCAGCTACAGGACTATGGGTAACCATAACTACAGTAATATTGTTTTTTTGATTGATTGCTTTCAGGAAATCCAATATTTCGACTGAAAGTTTTGGATCAAGATTACCTGTTGGTTCATCTGCAAAAATGATGGAAGGCGAATTTACCAATGCCCGGGCAATGGCCACTCTTTGCTGCTGTCCTGCAGATAACTCCCTGGGCAAATGATTCATTCTTTCTCCCATTCCCACAGTTTTCAATACTTCCACTGCTTTGGCCTGCTGCATCGTTTTGTTTATTTTAATCAAGGTCAAAGGCAGTTTTACATTTTGTATAGCTGTAAGATAAGGAATCAATGCAAAGCTCTGCATGATAAAGCCCACATTTTGCCTTCTGAAAAGCGCCAGTTCACTGTCACTTACACGGCTCAGATTTTTTCCCATCAGGCTGAAACTGCCTGAGCTGGGTCTGATTAATCCCGCTAATGTCAACAACAGCGTTGTTTTGCCCGAACCGGAAGGACCGGTAATGGTAACAAAGTTGCCTTTTTCAGCAGTAAACGAAATATTTTTCAGGGCATCTACTTTACCATCTTTATGATGATATATTTTTGATAGGTTTTCTATATGTAAAATATTCATTTTATTCCTCCTGCATGTTTGAAAACGGTTCGAATCTGGCTGCAAAATAAGCAGGTAGCAACGAAGCTGTAATTGAAATTCCAATTGAAATGACTACAGCCCATACTAAAAACAAAGGGATGGCAGCAACCTGTATTTGAGCAAAAATAGGCCCCATATAATAAGCGGTTATTGTACCTAAAGCATAACCAAGTATCCCACCTATTAATCCTAAAATACAGGCTTTCAGTAATAATATCTTGTATATTTCAGATTTATAACTTCCTATCATTCGTAAAATACCAATTTCTTTTTTACGTTCATTCACATTGGCCCACATATAATTACCGATAGATATACTACCCACAAAGAGAATGATGATCAGAAAAATGATGGATGTTTTTTTCATCATTTTATTGGTTTCAACCTGGGTGGAAACAATCTGATTGATGGTCGTTATCCGCGTATCAGGTAAGATATTTCTCAATTTCCCCAACAAGCCATCTGAAATAGCATTGCAGCAACCCATAATTTCAATAGCACTGATTTGATCTTTAATACCTAAAATTTCCTGTGCAGCTTTTAAATTCACAAATATTCTGTCATCATCAACAGTTCCAGTTTCATCAAGTAATTTAGCAACTGTAAGATCTTTATCCTGAATTTTTAGTTTATCTTTTACTTTCAGATTAAGTACTTTTGCTACCTGAGCACCCAACAAACATTCAGAATAATCTAAACTATCAACTCCTTTGCGTTTTAGCTTTTCATCTTCATAGCCATGGCTTGTATTTGCTTCCGTGGATGGAGCACAACTTGCCTGTAATTCCTTTCCAAAACCTGTGTTTTGCCATAGGGGTTTGGAAGCTATTTCATTTTTAGGCTGAATACCAGTAAGGACGAATTTCTTATTGCCAATGCTAATTCGACGGCTTAATTTTGGAGATAAATTATCAACACCTTTTATATCTGAGGTTAGAATTCTTTCAACATATTCCATTGGAATTGTAGGGGCATCAATATCAGATGTGTAATAATCATCAATGCTTGTAGCTTGAGGCAAAACGAGTATATTTGCTCCAAGATTATCCAGTTTAACAGCTACAGCTTTTTCGGAATATACATTAATGGTTCGAATACCAACTATAACACCAATTCCAATGACAATAGCCATCAAGCTGGATATAAGCTGAGTCTTTTTATTCCAAAGCTCAATCCAGACTAATTTTATTAAATTCATAAAAGTATTATTAACATTTTTTACCACTTCCACAACTACCTGGGGCACAACCACCTACTTTTTTAGACACAGTTTTCACAAGTTCATCAGACTTTGCTGTAGCATTGAGGGTTCCTGTATATTGGCCTTTTCCATTAAAAATCAAAACCGTGGTTTTTGTTTTATCAGGATTTAACAATGCAATAAAATTAGCTTCATCTTTACTATCAATATCTATAAATACAATGCTGGTTTTATTTCCTATACTTACAGCAGCTGATTTACATTCAGTTATCAAAGCAATTTTATCTTTAGCATTTTTCTTTCCGCAAATGATAAATGCAGCCTTTCCGTTTTCAAAACCCAATAATACATCAGCCTGATTTTTTGAAGGAATAAATGTCAGCAGCTTTGCAGAAGTAGCATCTCCTACTGTGAGCGATCCAGAAACAACCCCATTAGACGCAACAACCAAAATTAAAGGTAATGGAGCACCAGCTAGTCGGTATTTTGAAACCAATGCGGTATTGCCTTTATCATCACGATCTAGCTTGATAACTTCTGAATTTCTTGCAGTTTTCTTTCCATTTTCTGCTATTTTTAAAAGGGCATCTGTTCCTTTAGAAGTTTTGTCTGTTACTATCAAAAAAATAGTTTTTCCAGATTTCTGGGCTTTTTCAAGGTCTTTATTAACACCTTGTGCAAAAATGTTTGCCATAACAAACATTACACATAAAATAATCATAGAAATTTTTTTCATATTTAAAAGTATTAAGGGTTTAACATTTACACATATAATCCGAAATAGCTGCAGTTAGAAAATTATTGTAATTTTCCTTTATTTCGTTGAGTTTTATCATATCTAAACAATAATGAATTTTAAGTCCGTCAATAGTTCCCTGTATGATACCTGCATTTTTTAGGATTTTCAAATGCTGAGAAACGGTTGTTCTGCTAATGGGTAAATCGTCAGAGATTGTACAAGTTTTGATTTCTTTTTTTTCAGCCAATAACTGAATAATAGCAATCCTGGCAGGATGTGATAGCACCTTAGCATAAGAAGCTAATTCTTTTTGTTTGTTGTTAAATTGCTCTGTTTTATTGTTTGTCATTATCTAATGTTTAATGTTGCAAACATACGACATAAATTTGATAAAAAATAAAAATATTCTCTTATTTTTCTCTTGGCTTTAATTGACACATACAACTTCCTGATAACCTTTCTTTTGTATTTATTTTCAAAGGCAATCCATCTTTTTCCCAATCAACTATACCACCAGCCATATTGGCCACTTGCACAAATCCCTTTTCTAACATAAAATCCACGGCTTCGTGACTGTATAATCCCACAGAATCGGCAAATATCAAGGGCAGATCAACTGAAAGTTCATTCCATCTGTTTTTTAATTCACTAAAAGGAAAACAAATCAATAGAGGTACATCAAATGTCTTGAAAGTATTCAGGTAATCCTCTCTTACATCCACAATAATGGCTCCTTTCATACATAATTTGTAAGCTTCATTGGGCGAAATATGTTGTACTCCATTGATAATCATAACATAATTATGAAAGAAATTCTTAAACACCATTTTTAAAAAATTAAATTAAACAGTAAGCCTACTATTATTATCCCCACTCCTACTATGGCAATAAAAGTAAAGATAAGTGGTAACTTGAGTACTTTGCGAAGGATAATCATTTCTGGTAATGACAAAGCAATTACAGACATCATAAAGGCCAGTGCAGTTCCCAGCGATGCTCCTTTTTCAATTAATACAGCAACAATTGGAATTATACCGGCTGCATTGGAATACAAAGGAATTCCTATTAATACAGAAAGTGGTACAGCATACCATACGTCTTTTCCCATAAAAGAAGCCATAAATTCAGCAGGTATATAGCCATGAGCTCCTGCACCAACTGCAATTCCCAATGCTACATATATCCAAACTTTTCCAACAATTTCTTTTATAGCATCATATCCAGATTTTATTCTGTCAGCAAAATACAGTTTTTCTTCACCCAAAGCATGATGTCCCACTTTAGTTTCATAAACCCAGGGTTCAACCCATTTTTCCAGTTTAAGCTTGCCTATTGCCCAGCCTGCTGATATTGCAATACTTAAACCTGTGCCAATATAAATCACAGCTACTTTCACTCCAAACATACTGTAAAGCAGAACAACTGCAACTTCGTTGATCATAGGTGCTGCAATCAGAAACGAGAAAGTAACGCCTAAAGGAACTCCCGTTTCAACAAATCCCAGAAATAAAGGAATCGCAGAACAGGAACAAAAAGGAGTAACGATGCCTAACATAGCTGCCATGACATTTCCTGTAAAAGTTCTTTTGCCTTCCAATGCTTTGCGGGTGCGTTCTGGTGTAAAAAAACTTCTTATGATACCAACAAAGAAAATAATCAAGGTTAGCAATAATAATACTTTGGGAAACTCAAAAATAAAAAACCACAAGGTTTCAGCCAGATGTTCACCTTTGCTCATTCCTAAAGCAGAAAACACAAACCATTCTGTTACCGGCTGTAAATAATAATAAATGAAGAACCAAAGTGGTAATAAAATAATTTGAAAATTTGAAAATTTGGGAATTTGGAAATGTCTCAATTTTAAAAATGTTTTAGATTACAAATAGAAAATGTACAAATAATACAATCCGACCAAAATAAACGCCACCGCAACTAATCTTCTGAACCATTTCTCAAATATTTTTACTTTATTGTAGAAACCACCAACACTTGAAATACTGAATGCAAGTAAATAAGCAATGACAATGACAGGTAAGCCTGTGGCAATGGCAAAAACAAAGGGTAGAAACAAGCCGGATGGGCTACTTATAGTCATTGGAATCAGCATACCAAAATAGAGAACACCACTGTAAGGACAAAATGCCAATGCAAATACTATTCCAAGCATCAATGCAGTCCACCAGTTATTTTTACTGTTTTTTTCAATTTTCTCACTCAAACCATGAAAGCCAGGAAATTTGATTTTTACAAAATCCAGCATTAAAAAGCCAATTAGTATGAGTAAAGGACCTAATAATTTTTCACCATTTGATTGAAAAAGCTTAGCAACCTGAAACTTACTTGCACCAAAATAAAGAATGACTCCTAAAATTGTATAGCTGATGGCTCTTCCTAACGTATACCAAAGTCCATTGTAGAATATCTTTTTGCGGTTTTCAAGGTCTTTGCTGATAAAACCAATGGCAGTAATATTAGTGGCCAATGGACAAGGACTAATGGCTGTCATAATTCCAAGGAGAAAAGCAGATAAAAAAGGAATGTTATTACTATCCAGTAAATTTTGCAGAAATTCCATATAATTTTAAAATTTAAAATTGGTGAGCACTTTTGAACACCAATTTAGCTATTACATTAGATAAAAAATAAATAGAGACTTACCCTACTTCAAATATTCTGTTATTTGTAATTTCAACATTTCAACAAATTTAGCTTCATCATTCCTGGCATAACTAAAGCCATCTTCAGTAAAGTCTTTTGTAAGTTCTTTTCCCTGAAAAAAACGGGTAACAAACAAACCAGAACCTGCAGCCTGATATTTTTCTGAAATTTTAGCATTTGTTTTATCATCCACATTAAGCACTGAGAATTTTATACGACCTTCCTTGACTTCTGTTTTGAAATAAGTGTCCAAGGTTTTTCTGGCTGCAGCTTCAATAGCCCTGCAAGTGGGACAACGGTTGGTAAGATGAAAATTATATATCATTACAATAGGCTGCTTAGAGCTCATTTGAACAGTATCCTTTGAATTCAACTTGCTCGAAGATAAATTATTAGAATTTGAATTACAAGCTGCAAACAATACGACCAAGCTTGAAAAGAATAAAATTTTAATTGTTTTCATTCGTTTATTTTTGATTATTAATACTATTTTTACTATTTACGAAATGATTCTATTTAACTTACAGCTTATTTCATAAATTCCAATAAAAGCATCTTGGCTATCTCCCAGTTGTTGCGGTTGATACAATACTTTATGGTGGGTGGTTCTATTTCGCCTTGTATCAAACCAGCATACTTAAGTTCTTTTAAATGTTGCGATAATGTGGACCTTGCAATCGGTATATCTCCTATCATTTCGCCACTGGTACAGCAGCTATTTAAACCGCTCAATTTTTCTAATATATATACCCTGGCCGGATGGCTCAATGCTTTAGCAATACGGGCTATTTGTTCGTGCTGAGCTGTAAATTTAGGTTTTGTTGCCATACTATTAATACTTGGCTATTATTTCCTTCAACTCAGTTACAGAAGGGACTCTGCCACTTAAAACCACCTTTTCGTTGATGACAAGACCAGGCGTTCTCATAATTCCATATGCCATAATCTTTTGAATATCTTCAATTTTTTCAACGTTGGCCTCAATTTCCATTTCAGCTACAGCAATGTTTACGCCTTTTTCCAATGTTTTGCAATTCGAACATCCGGTTCCTAAAATTTTTATCTCCATCATACTATTCTTAAAACGTTTTATCATTTCGCAAAATTACGAAATGATTTTAAAAAACAATATTTTATTTCATTTATTTTATTAAATAAAGTTGATTTATAAAAACGGATATAAGTATTAATGATCTTTTGCGTTGGGAAAAAAGTATTGTATTAATACAGAAAATAATGTTTCAAAAATACACATCCCAAAATCAATCTATAATTTAAATTTTAAAATCAACTCAATTCACCTAATTAATAAATTATTTTGAAAAGAGCAGTATAGTAAACAATGATCCTACAAAACAACCGATTGCTGCAAAATACCATTTCTCACGTTTGGCAACTTTTAGGTGTTGCAGAACTTGGTCGAGATTTGAATTAGCAACACCAAGTGTATCTTTAGCTGAAGAAAGATTGTTATCAATAGAAGTCATGCTGCTTTTTGTATTTTCAATTGTATTTTTAAAGAGCGTATTAATAGCTGTGTATTTAAGCTGTAAGGAATCATTCCACTGTTTGTAGCATCTCAACTGAGTATCATAAGCATCAATGAGTTCGCTATATTTATCAAATCCTGTGGTTAATATGGTCATTCGAGCCTTTTCGTATAGCATGTAGCGGTAAGTACTTATTAATACTGCTGTATCACATCGAATTTTAAGTGTTTGGCCTTTAATTGAAAAGAATGGCTTTTCTAACGTATTCATATCTATAGTATGTACAGACTGACATGAAACATTTTTTATAAGTATCAGCGAAAACAAAAGTAATAATAAAATTGAAATGTTTATTTTCCCCATTTTAACGATAGATTTTAATTAATAATACCTGTTCCATTTGCATTTATATGATTGTTTTTCAGTATTATAATTATTGTATTTTTTTCTTTTATTTTAAATGCCCCAATTCTTTTTTTAATACTTGCAAGTTTTGCTGGTCTGATTTTAAACTATCCAATAGTAGTTTAATTTTTGCAACAACATTGCTCATCTTGTTTTCCATCGAAAAATTCAAATGATTGACAGAGGCGTTCAATTCAGTTAATTTGATCTCAGTTGCATTCAGCTGAACCATAACGTTATAAATTTCTGATTGTGCACTGTCAATTCTGGTGATGGCATTTTCAATTTTATCCTTGGCCATTTTAATATCATCCTTGGCCTTACTGATTTCATTCTTATTAAAAAGATTCAAACCAAAATTCACAACAATAACGACTATAATGATGATGATGGTGAAGTAAATGGATTTGATTTTATCCATAGGTAAAAATTAAAAAAAACCTAATAATTATTGATTATCAATATATTGTATTGATATTAAATTTAAAATCCTTCAATCAATCTGTATTACAAATATACTATTATTTATTCCTGAAAATTGATTTTTATGAATTAATTCAAAAAAATGCATTTCTATTAAGGATTAAATTGTCTAAAAATCTAATTGAAACTTTTTTTTAAATTTCGCTTCACAACTCCTAAGCTTTTCTGTGGTTTTAGTACTATCCTTTTTATTCATTTTATTATTATCAAAATAGCAGATTTTCAAAGTGTCAATATTTTTTATAATTTTGCCATAAATAATAGTCTTCGATGGCCAAGAACAAATTTACATTTAAAACAATATTCCTATATATCAAAAGAGGAATGATATTCTTTTTTGTCTCTTCTTTATTGGTCACACTGGCATATATTTTCCTTAATCCGCCTTTGACGCCTTTGATGGTAGTAAGAAGTGCGGGTCAATTGTTTTCTAATGAAAATATGGAATTGCAAAAAAAATGGATTGGCATTGATTCAATTTCTCCTTTTTTAATACAGGCTGTAGTTGCTTCAGAGGACAATAATTTTCAGGACCATTGGGGTTTTGATTTTGAGGCCATTCAAAAAGCCAATAAACTCAATCAAAAGGGTGAGAAAATGAGAGGTGCAAGCACCATTTCGCAACAAACTGCTAAAAATGTTTTCCTTTGGCCCGACCGTAGCTGGGTTCGCAAAGGTATTGAAGTCTATTTTACAGCAATGATAGAACTTTGCTGGAGCAAGAAACGCATCATGGAAGTCTATCTGAATGTTATTGAAATGGGTGATGGCATTTATGGTTCCGAAATGGCTTCTCAAATTTTCTTCAAAAAATCAGCCAGGTATCTCAACCGTTCCGAAGCTGCTTTAATTGCTGCGGTCTTACCCAATCCCCGTATCTGGCATCCTGATCATCCTTCTGCTTATATTTTACATAAACAACAGAAGATATTGCAAGCCATGAATAAAGTTGGGAAAGTAAGCTGGAATTAAAATCTTAGATCTTATTAACTTTTTTAATCTTTTGACTTTTTAACTATTCTTGCCACTACAGGGAAATGATCAGAATAATCTGCCTTTTTCACTTCAAAATCATAAGCCGAAAATTCACTTGAATGCAAAATATAATCAATCCTAAAAGAAGGAAATTTTCCATTGTAAGAATTACCTATTCCTCGACCACTTTCAATAAATGCATCTTTTAAATTTTGAGAAACAATATGATAAGCGTAAGAAACAGGAGGATCGTTAAAATCGCCACAAACAAGAACCGGATAGGGCGACTGCTTGATGTGATCTGCTATAGTCCGGGCCTGTGAAGCTCTTTTAATAAAAGCATGTTTTAGCTTGGAAAGTATCTTCCTGCTACCCATTTTAATTCCATCCTGTTCATTCTGATTTCCAATATCATCGTAAAACATTTCATCTTCCTTGCTTAAGCGAATAGACTCTAAATGAATATTATACACTCTGATAGTATCTTCTCCTTTTACAATATCAGAAAAAATACATAGATTGTCAGATTTTTGGTCAAACTTCAGCTTCCCTTTGTTAATAATTGGATATTTTGAAAAAGTAGCTATGCCAGAAAAATACATATTGGTCTCAATTTCTGAAGTATAGGCCGTATGATAAAAAATTGCATCCTGGAATTTCACAATACTGTCAAGGGTTATAAACTTTCCAGATCTATCATAATAAAACTCTTGGAAGCACAATATATCGGCTGCTGCTGCTTTGATGAAACCAAATATTTTATTGCGTTCATTGTATCTTTCTTTGTTAAGCTTTTTGTATTTATACACATTAAACAACCTTACATTGTAGGATAAGACTTTTATTGATTTATCATTGTCTTTCAAATGCTTAGCTGAAATTTGAAAACTTGAATTTAAATAGTTAAATCCAATAAGGATTACAATCAACGATAACAAAAGCTGTTTTTTAAATAAAATCAGCCAGCCAAGAACAAAAAAGAGGTTAATGAGGAGTAAAAACGGATAGGCAAGTCCAAAAAACGCGATGTACCAATATTGATCAGGGCTGATATAAATTGCTAAATAGGAAATCAATAAACAAACTGCAAATATTAAATTCAAAATAAAAGCAAATGTCCTTAATATTGAATGTTGTGATTTTTTTGCCATAGTTTTCTAAATTGAAGTTTATCAGTTAGAAGATTTAAACAAAAATTCTTTTTCTTCTTTACTCAGCTGATCGTAGCCCGATTTTGAAATTTTATCCAATATCAAATCGATGCGTTTTTGTTTCTCTGCTTTTTGACGATTGAATTCATCATCCGTAAGCGGACGTCCTGGATTTTCGTTTTTATAAAATTTTAATTTAGGCTTACGTTGAAAAGGATTTTTAATCGTAAAATCAGGAAACTTCACAAACTTATTTTTAAGGTTTAAAGCAAACAGAAAACCATACAATGCACCACCTAAATGAGCAATATGACCTCCAGGATTTTCTTTTTGAATACTAACTAAGTCAATAATTAGCAATCCAATACCGATGTATTTTAATTTTACATTTCCTAAAAACATTAATTGAACTTCAGTTTCGGGTTTGAATGTTGCAATGGCTATCACAATGGCTATTACCGAGGCTGAAGCGCCCAAGGCAACAGAAAAAGAAACTAATTGATTAAATGCTGGAAATATATTGAAAGATAGCACATAAAAGATTCCACCAAAAATACCGCCCCAAATATAGGTTGGTAAAAGTTTTTTACTCCCTATATATTGTGTAAACAAATAACCTCCAAAGAACAACATCATCATGTTGAAGAAAATATGAAAGAAATCCTGATGCAGAAACATATAGGTAATTATTGTCCAGGGGCGACTTATATATGAATCGATACCTGAAGGAAGTGCCAGCCATTTTATCAAATCATCCGTTATTTCAAAACGAAATAAAAACGAAAATAATGATACAAAGGTTATAAACAACCATATAAATACATTGATCTTAATCAGCTGAACCAAAATGGTTTTCTGTTTAAAAAAATATTTGAATTGGTCTAAAGGTGAATTGATCATTAGTCGTAATAATTATGATGGGTGTTATTTTTCTTCCAGTATAAAATTAAAATGAGGCCGAAAAGCATGCCTCCAAGATGAGCAAAATGTGCTACTCCAGTTTGTGAATTGGTAATTCCAAAAAACAATTCGGCACCGCCATACAATATTACAAACCATTTTGCCTTGATTGGAAACAAAAAGTAAATATACAATAGCTGATTAGGGAACATCATCCCAAATGCCAGTAAAATTCCAAAAACACTGCCCGATGCACCAATGGTAGGAACATCAATTTTAGTTGTAATAAAATCATTTACTATGCCATAAGACTGCTGAATAAAGCCTTGATTATGGGGTGAAAGCGACCAATTGGAAATAAACTCCTGTAATTTCTCAGGGTTATAAGCACCATTGAAATGATCTCTTAAAAATGCAGCCAATGCTTCTGGAGAAGGAGCTCCCTGAAAAATCATTGCAGCATCTTTGATTGCTGAAATTTCGTACCAGTTGACCAAGGTTTGAACAAATGCTGCCCCTACCCCGGTGATCAGGTAATAAAAAAGAAATTTCTTAGCACCCCAATAATTTTCAAGTGTGTAACCAAACATCCACAAAGCAAACATATTGAACAGAATATGTTCGATACCACCATGCATAAACATATAGGTAATGTATTGCCAGGGGCGGAAATATTCCGATTCAAAATAGTGCAATCCCAGGAATCTGTCAAGGTCAATATGATAAACACTGTCGAAAGTAATGGTAGCCAAAAAGAAGAGTCCATTGATAATCAACAGATTTTTAACGATCGGTGGTAATAAAGTAAATCCTCTCGGGCGAAATTGTTCTAATGCCATTTTATATTTTTATTTGAATTTTTCAGATAGCTCATCGAGGGTGATGGATATCAGTATTTTCTTTCCAGATGGTGACTGATAAGGCAGTTTACACGCAAACAGCTGATCAATAAGATTCTGCATTTCTTCCTGCATCAGCATTTTACCTTGTTTGATGGCCATGTTTCTAGCCATCGACAAAGCTAAGTTATTTTTTTTATCCAGCTTTAAACTCATCAGGTTTTTTTTGAAATTTTCCAACATTCCTTCAATTACAGCATTGATATTTTCGTCAGCCATATTGGCCGGGATTCCATTTACAACAAAAGTATTCAATCCAGCTGCATTGATATCGAATCCCAATAATGCCAATTCATTTTTCAATTCCTTGAGCAATTCGCTATCGGATGGTGTAAAAACAATAGTTTGAGGAAAAAGTTGTTGTTGAGAGACACTTTGGTGGTGTTCGATAGTTTCAATAAACTGTTCAAACAATATCCGTTCGTGAGCACTTTGCTGGTCAATAATGATTAAGCCCGATTTCACAGAAGATACAATGTAACGGTTTTGAAGTTGAAAGAAATTAAAATTCAACAAAGCAGTATTGCCAACAGCCAATGCTTCAGCCATAGATTCCTGCTTCGCTTGAGGGGTAAATTCAAAATGTGAAGCTGCTGCTGCTTTCGTATCATTATAGATTTTATCCCAGTTTTGAAGATTGTGCTGTTCTCTTTCAGTAGGTTTAGGAGGAGTATAGCTTATCTTGTTTTTGTCGTCGAATGGATTAAAAGCCGGATCAACTTTAACTGTAGGAGGCCTTACATCATAACCCTTAGGTGGAGGCATCAAATTTAAGCTTTGTTCCAACTCAAAATCTATACTGGGAGCAATGTTGAATTTACCGATACTTTGTTTGACCACTGAACGAAGCAAGGCATATATTGTTTTTTCGTCCTGAAATTTGATTTCGGTTTTAGTAGGATGAATATTGATATCTATTTCCTTTGGATCTATATCAAAATTAATGAAGTAAGAAGGAAATGATTTTTCAGGAAGCAATTCCTGAAAAGCATTATCCACTGCATGATGCAGGTAAGGATGTTTAAAAAAGCGTTTATTTACAAAAAAATACTGTTCTCCTCGTGTTTTTCTTGCAAACTCTGGTTTACCTATAAATCCGCTGAATTTGGCAATATTGGTATCCTGTTCAATGGGAATCAATCGTTCTGCATACGACTTTCCAAAAACATTTACGATACGTTGTTTTTGATTCGACTTTTCCAACTGATAAATGAGTTTCCCATTATGATGATAGGTAAAAGCAATATCAGGATGTATCAATGTAACCCTGTAGAATTCTTCCAAGATATGATTGGCTTCCAGAACATCAGATTTTAAGAAATTGCGACGGGCAGGTACATTGAAGAATAAGTTTTTCACAGAGATGGAAGTACCTCCTGAAAACTGACAAACTTGCTGGCTTTTAACTTCACTGCCTTCGATAATGATCTGGCAACCCAAACTTGCATCATGTAATCTGGTTTTTAACTCCAGATGAGCAATCGCTGCAATGGAAGCTAAGGCTTCACCCCTGAACCCCATGGTACGTATACAAAACAAATCGTTTGCCTGATTAATTTTAGAAGTAGCATGACGTTCAAAACTCAAACGGGCATCTGTATCGGACATCCCACTCCCATTGTCGATGATTTGTATCAAGGTTTTCCCAGCATCTTTTACGATGAGTTGAATATGTGTTGCGCCAGCATCCAATGCATTTTCAAGCAATTCTTTAACTACTGAAGCCGGGCGCTGAATCACCTCTCCAGCAGCAATCTGGTTGGCTACATTATCAGGAAGTAAATGGATGATATCTGGCATGGGTGATTGTTTATTAGGTGATTGATTTATTGGATGATTGGATGATTGAGTTATTAAGTTATTAATCTTATAATTTTTTACAAAAATATCATTATTTTGCAGTTTTACCAAATATTCAACGTTGATTAATGAAGCTATCGTATATAAAAAATAATTTATTTTATAATCTTATTGCATCCAAAAAAAAGCCTGCATCCATTGTGATCTGCCCCCAAAAAGTTGGACGGATTAATAAATAAATTTTAAATGGACTGA